>CALVYT010000009.1 GCA_944372345.1 uncultured Clostridia bacterium | reverse complement strand
TATGCTCGACGTCAGGCAGGCTTTGCAGCAGGAAGTAACGGTGTATATCCGCGCGACATATAACGCCGATCCGTCGCTGACTGCGACGGCGGAGGCGCGCGTGACCGTTTACGACGAAGCGCAGTATAATATCATGAACACTTATCTTCCGTATGATGAGGCAAACGTCGAGGGTATGTTCGGCGATAAGTTCATAGACTTCCGTGCCGCCGACGGCGTCCATTTATACGAAGCGGAGAGAGCTGTGCTCGGCGGAATAGCCACGAACATGGGTAATTACGTCGGCGATCTCAGACACGACAACGAAAAGGGAGACGCTACCGTGACGTTTACGATAAATTCCGTTGAGGAAAGTGATGTCACCGTGCTGCTCGTAGCATCTCTGTCCGTTAATCCCGGCTTTGTTCCGGAGAGCGGAGATTCCGTATATTTCCCTTTCAGCGAACTGTCCGGCAATAAGATCACCGTGAACGGCGTCGACGTAGTCACGGACGGCATGGTGAAAGATACGAACGACTGGAACGTATTCGCCGAAGGCGCGATAGCGGAAATAACGCTTAAACCCGGCGAGAATACGATAGTGTTCACGTCTGCCGCGGACGCGACCAACAACCTCGACTATATCAAACTCGTTCCGACGAAAACCGACGCTGCCGCCGGCGTGCCCGATCCCGACAGATACGTTCCCGTGTTTGCTGCGGACGACAGGGTAGAGGTTGAATCGACGCATTACGTCAACGCCCGTCCCGAAGTCGGTGACGACCGCACAAATCTCGGCTGGACGAGCAAAGATACCGTCGTCGAATTCTTCGTGGAAAACGATACGGATGCTCCCGTGACGAAAACTCTCGTTATGCATGCGGCGGCGGGGCTCGGCGACGCGACCAGCGGGGATCTGTCTCCGAATATGGCGGAGCGGCTGACCCTGACGGTTGACGGCAAGCCCGTGGCGCTTTCCGGACTGCTTCCCGTGACGGACGAAGCGGGCGTGGCGTGGTACTACGTCTATATGGATATGGAGATCGCGGAAGTAACGCTCGAAGCAAACAGCAAAACGTTGATCCGCCTGACGTTATCCGATCAGATCAATCCCGATTGGTTCGAACTGCGCGACGTCGCGTAAAAACAAGACACATAAAGTCACGCCCGCGGGCGAGGGCAAGACAACTGTTCTTCGCGCCCCGGCGTAAAAACAAAACCCATAAAGCCCTCTTTCTAAGCGGAAGAGGGCTTTATCCTTTTTTCGGGGAGGGGAAAACCGCATAGCACCGCCCGAGCGGCTACGCCCTCGGTCACAATCCGGCTTCGCACTGACGTGCTTCGCAGACGCAGGTATGCTCCCTCGGCAGCCGTTTGCCTGATCCCGCTTTGCGGAAAAATACTTGACATATATATCGGCGTGTAATATACTTTTACAGTAAATACCGTAAAGGGTGATTTACAGGGGGGCGCTGATGATCAATATAGCCATCATAGAAGACGAAAAAGACGAGAGCGATAAGCTCGCGTCTTATGTCCGTGCTTTCTCAGAAGCGAACGGCGTGGACTTCAACGTGAAGCAGTATGCGAATCCGATCACGTTCCTTACCAATTACAGCGGGAATTTCGATATTGTATTTATGGATATCGAGCTTCCGGATATGGACGGAATGACGGCGGCGCATAAATTGCGAGCGGCTGATTCGGACGTCGATATAATATTCGTCACCAATATGGCGCGCTATGCCGTCAAGGGATATGAGGTGGAGGCTCTCGATTTCATCGTCAAACCCGTGACCTATCTCGGTTTCGGACTTAAACTGAAACGCGCGCTTTCGCGCAGGTGCCGCCGCGACGGCACTAAGATCGTCGTTAAAACGACGGAAGGTCAGGAGTGCGTTTCCTCGTCCGAACTTATGTATGTCGAGATCCTGAACCATAATCTGATCTATCATACGGTCCGCGGGAATATCCGTTCGTACGATCAGCTGAAACGCATAGAAGATCCGCTGCTCCTGCACGGCTTTATGCGTATAAGCAGGTGTTATCTCGTGAATCTGCGTTTTGTAAGATCGGTGCGCGGCTGCGACGTGCGTGTGGGCGACGATACGTTGCAGATCAGCAGGCAGAGGCGCAGCGAATTTATGCGCGCGCTTGCGGACTATCTCGGAGGAGGCGCGGAGTAAGAAATGTACGAAATGACTTCGCTGTTCTGGTACAGACCGATATTTATGGCGGAACTTATCGTAGCCGAAGCCTTGTTTTCGTCCGGCCTGAAACGGCGTAAATTCTTTTTTCTCCGCGCCCTAGCGGCGTTTGCGGTATGTTTCGGACTTTCTTTTGCGTTTCCCGTGGCGTATAACGCGATCTACTGTTCGTTTATGTTTTTCGTCTTTTTCGCCTGCACGGTGCTTATGCAGAAGCTGCTGTTCGACGATACATGGGGGAATATAATTTACTGTTCGATGGCGGCATACACGATGCAGCATATGTCGTACCAGCTGTACGATCTCGTTATCGTCATATGCGGGCTGAACGGCGGGGCTCCTCTCGATACTTACGGGAACGGTCTGTTCTTTGCCGGACAGAATGCGCTCACCGCGGTCATAGGTCTGTTCGTTTACGGGTTGGTGTACTGGCTTATGTACTTGCTCTTTGCGTCCAGACTGCGGAAGTGGGATATAATGAAACTGAAAACGCCCTCCGTTATGGCGCTTGCGGCGGTCATAGTTTTCATAGACATCGTTTTCAGCGCCGTCGTTTCTTATTCGAGCGGAGACGGGTTCAACAGGACGCACCTGATAATGTTGTACGTCTATAATATAGTCTGTTGCCTGCTCTGTTTCTATGTGCTCTTTGAAATGCCGCTGCGAAAGAAACTCGAAAGCGAGTACGAGACCGTGAACAGACTCAGAGAAAAGGAAAGACAACAATATGAAATGTCGAAAGAGAATATCAATCTCATCAATCTGAAATGTCACGATCTCCGGCATCAGATACATCAGATAGGCACGCGCGCGGCAATAAGCGGCGAGACTATGGATGAAATAGAAAAGATAGTTTCCATTTACGATTCGGGAGTCAAGACGGAAAATAACGCTCTCGACGTTATTCTTACGGAAAAAAGCCTTCTTTGCAATAGCGCGGGTATACGTTTCAGCTGTATCGTGGACGGGAAGAGCCTCGGGTTTATGGAAGAAACGGACCTGTATTCGCTTTTCGGCAATATCGTGGATAACGCCATAGAAGCCGTTTCCGATCCCGGAGTGGAAGAGAAACTCATAAGTTTGACCGTTAAAAGATCCGACGGACTCGTATCGGTCAACGTGCATAATTACTATTGCGGAAAGCTGGACTTTGAAAACGGACTGCCGCTGACGACGAAGAAAAACAAATCGTATCACGGATACGGTATGAAAAGCATAAAGCGCGTGGTGGAAAAATACGGCGGCGAACTTTCCGTATCGGGGAAAGGCGGGATATTCAATCTCAATATCGTGTTTCCCGCGGAAAATACAATATGACGAATACGACGACCTCAGACCGCATTTTGCGGTCTGTTTTTCTGTTCGCGACGAAATCCGGACAATTCGCGCCGCAAGCCTTGAAAATCCGCAATATCGGGTATAACATAAGTGTAGGGAAGAAATATGTCGAAAAATACGAATTCGGGAATTAGATCCGCGTTTGCGAAAGCGATGCATACGAAAAGTTTCAGAGACTGGCTCATCGCTTCGTCCGTACTGCTTGCGCTTTTGCTTGTCGCGCTTGTGATCGTGATCGCCGTGCGTCCCTTGTATAACGGGATATGCAAGGTGGCGGGCGGCGAGCGCCGCGTGCTTGTGAGCGGAGATCCCGGTCTTTATATGCGTTACGAGCCCGATCACGCTTCCAAAGAAGAAGCGTACGTTGCCGCTTCCGCGTTCAACGAGCGCATATGCGAGGAGGGATTCGTACTTCTCGAAAACAAGAACGACGCTCTGCCGCTTGCCGCAAGACCCGAGGTCACCGTTTTCGGAAAGAATTCCGCGGATATCGTAAGAGGCGGTTACGGCTCGGGGATGAACGAGGAAAAGCCGGAAAGCGGAGATCTGTATGCCGGGTTCGCGCGTGCCGGGATAATATGCAATCCGTCAATGAAAGCGTTTTACGAAGACGACGACGCTTCCGGGAGCGGGCGTCCCGTTCCCTCGGGAGTCGGCGCGGTGCTGACCGGTTTTCCTACCGGAGAAACTCCCGTTTCCGCATTTACGGACGATCTCGTAAAAAGCTGGAAGAGTTACGGCGACGCCGCGATAGCCGTCATATCCCGCATAGGGGGCGAAGGATTCGATCTGCCCCGCACGATGTTCTGGAACGGAAGATCGTATGACGATCCGTCGTGGTCGGGAACGGAGAAAGTACCGGGAGCGGCAAGCGTCGACAGCCACTATCTCGAGCTTGACGAAAACGAGAAAGCGCTGCTCGCGCTGCTTAAAGAGCAGAAAGCAAAGGGCACGTTTGAAAAGGTGATAGTGCTGATAAATTCGTCCTCACCGATAGAAGCGGGATTTCTGAAAGACGAGGGAGTGGACGCTGCGTTATGGATAGGGCATCCCGGGAACTCGGGAGCGCAGGCGATAGGACGGGTCCTTTGCGGAGACGTCAATCCGTCGGGCAGGACCGTGGATACGTATGCGGCGGATTTCACGAAAGATCCGACGTGGAACAATTTCGGCAACAACAGGGAGAAAGACGGTAACAGATATACGACGGACGGTAGGGCGCGCAACGCATACTTCGTGGAGTACGAAGAAGGGATATACGTCGGATACAGATACTACGAGACCGTGCACGCGGAGCTGGAAGAGGACTTGGACGGTTCCGGCGACGCGTGGTACGACGAGCACGTCGTCTACCCGTTCGGGTACGGATTGAGTTATGCGGATTTCACCGTGCGCGCGTCGTCCCCCGAAACGACGGAACTTTCCGCCGATTCGGAAGTGACGATAGACGTGACGGTAAAGAACGACGGGGAACGTGCGGGTAAGACCGTGGTTCAGATGTATTATACCGCGCCTTATAAAAACGGAGAGATAGAAAAGCCGGCGGTCGTACTTGCGGATTTCGTTAAGACGGACGAGCTTAAAGCCGGGGAAGAAAGAACGTATACGCTTTCGGTGAATGCGCGCGATATGGCGAGCTACGATTATTCGGACGCGAACGGCAACGGATTCAAGGGATACGAACTCGAAGCGGGGCGCTATGAACTTTCGGTGAGAACGGACGCACACACCGCCGTCGCGTCGTTCGGGCTTACGCTTTCCGAAGACGTTCGTTACGAAACGTCGGACGCGGAGGGGCGTGAAGACGTGAAGATCGTCAATCTCTTCGATGATGTCAGCAGTTATATAAAGACGTATCTGTCGAGAGCGGATCTCGACGGAACGATGCCGACAAGCCCTTCCGCGGGAGACCGCGAAATAACGCAGGAGTTTGCCGATACCCTCACTTTCAGACTGAACGATATGCCGTCGGATCCGTGGTATACGGAAACGGCGCCCGTTCAATCGAAAAAGGAATTGTCATTTGACCGCACCGAAGTCAAACTGTATGAGCTTTACGGAAAAGATCACGACGATCCGAAATGGGATCAGCTGCTCGACCAGCTGACTGTGGGGCAGATGAGCGAACTTATATCCAACGGCAACTACCGTACCGTAAGCATCCTCAATATAGCCAAACCGCAGACGACGGATGCGGACGGACCTATGGGATTTACCGTATTTATGGGCAATCCGACGGTTTACGATACTTGCTTTTATGCGAGCGAATGCGTGATGGGAGCGACGTGGAACGTCGATATGCTTTACGAATACGGCGTGATGATAGGGAACGAAGGGCTTCTCGGAAACGAGCGCGGCGACGGCAGACCGTATTCGGGTTGGTACGCGCCGGCGATGAACATACATCGCAGTCCTTTCGGCGGACGTAATTTCGAATATTACAGCGAGGACGGCCTTTTGTCCGGGAAATTGGCTTCCGCGGTGGTACGCGGAGCGAAGAGTAAAGGCGTGTACACATACTGCAAGCATTTCGCGCTCAACGAGCAGGAAACCAACCGCGACACTACGGGGCTCGTTACATGGGCGAACGAGCAGGCGATGAGAGAGCTGTATTTCGTTCCTTTCGAAATTGCGGTAAAAGAGGGCGGTACTACGGCGATGATGAGTTCGTTCAATCGCATAGGCATTACATGGGCGGGAGGAAACTATGCGCTTCTGACGCGGCTGCTGCGCAACGAATGGGGCTTTGAAGGCACCGTCATAACGGATTTCAATCTTAAATCCTATATGAATATCGACCAGATGATCCGTGCGGGCGGCGATCTCAATCTTAGCCCGGGCAAAGCGCTCTCTTCCGACGATACTCCTACGTCCGTAGCGGCGATCCGTCGCGCCGCCAAGAACATACTGTATACCGTTGTCAATTCAAACGCAACGAACGGGCTGGGCGAAGGCATAGAATTTACCTATAAAATGCCTTACTGGACAATCGTAGTCATACTTATCGATTGCGTTATAGTAGCAGGGCTTGCCGTGTGGGGCACTGTCCTTATAATGCGACGGCGTGCGCGAAAACCGGACGGACCGCAGACATAACGTAATACCTGTCGCATGAAGGACGGACCCGGCAATAATGCCGGGTCCGTCCGGTTTAGCACCATACTTGACTTAGCGGCTCGCGGCGGGCGAGTGTTCCGAATTGTTTGGCAAGCGTTGAGGCACGGGGGCGGATTTTGTTCTCTGCTCTGCGGAAAAGGCAAGGGCGGAAAGGGCTGTGTTCGCTCCGCACCCACCCCGTTTACCCTGCGGCGTTCATATATAACACTATTTCTCAAACCACGCCGTGCCTGTTGCCGTCAGAGGCGCGCGCGGCAAAAACAGCAAAACAACACGCCCGCCGCTTCCGGCAGGCGCGCCGCCGTATTATATGGAAGAGGATTTTAAGTTTCTCGCGGTGGAACGCGAGGGGGCGTATCTTTTCAAAGAGGCTCCCCTCGCGAAAACACTTTCCGAAGAAAACCGTAAATGCACTTGTGAGTTCCTTGGGACGAGGGTGCTGGGAAAGCCATTCCTGAGGAATGGTTTCCTCCTTAAAAAAATTTCCGAGAAACCGTTACAGCATTTTTATCACGCGGCAGGGATTGCCGACTGCGACGGAGTGGGCGGGTATGTCTTTGGTGACGACGGAACCCGCGCCGATGACGGAGCCTTCGCCGATCGTGATTCCGGGCAGAACGGTGACTCCGCCCGCGAGCCAGCAGCTGCTGCCTATCGTTATCGGCTTGGCGTATTCTATGTCATATAACGAGCCGTCGTCGCGGCGGCGCATATTGCGCTGTTTGTAGTCGAGCGGGTGATACGCCGTATACAGCGATACGTTCGGTCCGATCATTACGTCGTCGCCTATCGTCACGGGAGCGCAGTCGAGCACGACGAAGTGGAAGTTCGCATAGAACCGCGCGCCCGTCTTTATATTGAAACCGTAGTCGCAATAGAACGGTCCCTGAATGTATGCGTCCTCGCCGAGATGCGGCAGGAGCCGCGCAAGGATCTCCGCGCGGGCTTTTCCGTCCGATTCTTTGAGCGCGTTCAGTTCGTTGCACAGATCGTGAGCTTTCGCCCTCGCCGCAGCGAGAAAGGGGTCGCTCGTATCGTACGGCATTCCCGCCGTCATCTTTTCGAGTTCCGTCATAAGCCGCCTCCGCCGTATTTCTTTATCTTATATATTATACCACGGCTCGGCGCGCCCGTCAAGCGCCGTTCGACGCGCCGTCGCCGCCGTAAATTCCGTCCGAGTCGGATCTTCGGCGGCGGCAGCGGGTTTTGTCAGCGGGGAGCGGGCGGCGTTTCCCGCGCAAAGTCTGCTGTTTTACGGCAGACTTTGCGCAATGAACGGCTAAACTGCACTTGTGCGGCGTTAAGAAACGGGGGATATGCGGCAAAACTTTTGCAAACCGCGTCAAAAATATTTGACAATCGCCTTTAACGAATGTATAATAGTTTAGCCTGCGGTTTAAGCGCAGGTCAACGGTCTATGCTTTTGAAAGAGATTTCGGAGCGGACGGCAATACTGCTTAAAGGAGGTAGAGTAACATGCCCACTATCAACCAGCTCATCAGAAAGGGTCGCGAAACGAGCGCGAAGAAATCCGTTTCTCCTCTGCTCGAACGCAATCCCCAGAAGCGCGGCGTATGCCTGTCTGTCAAGACGGCTACTCCCAAGAAGCCCAACTCGGCGCTTCGTAAGATCGCGCGTGTCCGTCTTGTCAATAAGATGGAAGGAACGGTTTATATCCCCGGTGTGGGGCACAACTTGCAGGAACACAGCGTCGTGCTCGTTCGTGGCGGCAGAGTGAAGGATTTGCCCGGCGTGAGGTACCACATTATCCGCGGTGCCCTCGACACCAACGGTGTCGCGAAACGCATGCAAGCCCGCTCGAAGTACGGCGCGAAGAAACCCAAATAAGTCTTTTGCACGGTGACTTAATCGAATTCAAATCAAAAGGAGATCACTTTTATGCCCAGAAGAAGCGGAGTCCCGAAGCGCGACGTGCTTCCGGATCCTATTTACGGCAGTAAGGTCGTCACCAAGCTCACCAATCAGGTGATGCTGGACGGCAAGAAAGGCATCGCGCAGAAGATAGTCTACGATGCTTTCGATATAATAAAGGAAAAGACGGGTTCGGAGCCTATGGACGTCTTTACGAAGGCTCTCGAAAACGTCATGCCCCAGCTCGAGGTCAAGGCGCGCAGAGTGGGCGGTTCGACGTATCAGGTTCCTATGGAAATACGCCCCGAACGCCGTCAGACCCTCGGTATCCGTTGGCTCGTGCTTTTCTCCCGCAAGCGCGGCGAAAAGACGATGAAAGAGCGCCTTGCCGCGGAACTTATGGACGCGTACAATTCGACCGGTGCGTCCGTAAAACGCAAGGAAGAAATGCACAGAATGGCGGAAGCGAACAAGGCGTTCGCTCACTTCCGCTGGTGATCCGCGCCGCCGCCGTGAGCGGCGGGGACGGACCAAGGAGACAATATGGCAAAAAGAGAATATTCACTCGAAAATACGCGCAACATCGGAATAATGGCGCACATCGATGCCGGCAAGACTACGACGACCGAGCGTATTCTGTTCTACACCGGCAAGGTGCATAAGATAGGCGAGGTGCACGAAGGCGCCGCGACGATGGACTGGATGGAACAGGAGCAGGAGAGAGGTATAACGATCACCTCCGCCGCTACGACCACGTTCTGGAAAACGCCTACCAGCCCGATGACGCGTATCAACATCATCGACACGCCGGGACACGTCGACTTCACGGTCGAAGTCGAGCGTTCGCTCAAAGTCCTTGACGGAGCGGTCGCGGTGTTCTGCGCGAAGGGCGGCGTCGAGCCGCAGTCGGAAACGGTGTGGCGTCAGGCGACGAAGTACGGCGTTCCCCGTATGGCATACGTCAATAAGATGGATATCAACGGCGCGAACTTCTTCAACGTCGTCCGTATGATCAAGGAGCGTCTGGGCGCGAACCCCGTTCCCATCCAGCTCCCCATCGGCAAGGAAGAGACGTTCAGAGGCGTTATCGACCTCGTCAGAATGAGAGCGGAAGTGTATTACGACGACCTCGGCAAGGACGTGCGCGATGAAGAGATCCCCGCGGATATGCTGGACACGGCGAAGGAATACCGCGCGAAGATGCTCGAAGCCGTCGCCGAACAGGACGACGCGCTTATGGAGAGATACTTCGAGGACGAAGGCGCGTCCTTCACCGAAGAGGAGATCAAGAAAGCGCTCCGCAAGGGTACGATCGGAATGAACATCATTCCCGTCGTGTGCGGATCGTCGTATAAGAACAAGGGCGTTCAGCTGCTTCTGAACGCGATCGTCGACTTCATGCCCAGCCCGCTCGACGTTCCTCACATCAAGGGAACGCTGCTCGACGGCGAAACGGTGGAAGAGAGAGAAACGAGCGACGAAGCTCCGTTCGCCGGTCTTGCGTTCAAGATCATGGCGGATCCGTTCGTCGGCAAGCTCGCGTTCTTCCGCTGCTACTCCGGCACGCTGACGACGGGTTCCTACGTTCTCAACTCCACGAAGAACAAGAAAGAGCGCGTCAGCCGTATCGTTATGATGCACGCCAACAGCCGCACGGAAGTGGAGCAGATCTACTCGGGCGACATATGCGCGTTCGTCGGTCTTAAAGATACGACGACGGGCGACACGCTCTGCGATCCCGCTCATCCCATCGTGCTCGAATCGATGGAGTTCCCCGATCCCGTCATCCGCGTCGCGATCGAACCCAAGACCAAAGCCGGTCAGGAAAAGATGGCGATCGCATTGCAGAAGCTGGCGGAAGAGGACCCCACGTTCAAGACGTACACCGATCAGGAAACGGGTCAGACGATCATCGCCGGTATGGGCGAGCTTCACCTCGAGATCATCGTCGACAGAATGCTGCGCGAGTTCAAGGTGGAAGCGAACGTCGGTAAGCCGCAGGTCGCATACCGCGAGACGTTCCGCAAGACCGTGGACGCCGAAGGCAAATACATCAAGCAGTCGGGCGGTAAAGGTCAGTACGGACATTGTAAAGTCACGTTCGAGCCGCTTGAACCGGGTTCGGGTTACGAATTCGTGGACAAGACGGTGGGCGGATCCATTCCCAAGGAGTTCATCCAGCCCATAAACGAGGGTATCGCCGAAGCGAGAATGAACGGCGTGCTCGCGGGTTACGAAACGGTGGACTTCCGCGCGACGGTCTACGACGGATCGTACCACGACGTCGACTCGTCCGAAATGGCGTTCCACATCGCCGGCTCGCTCGCGTTCAAAGAGGGCGTGGCGAAAGCGAATCCCGTGCTTCTCGAACCCATAATGAAGGTGGAGATCGTCATTCCCGAAGAGTACCTCGGTACCGTTCAGGGCGACGTCAACCGCCGCCGCGGCAACCTGCTCGGCATGGAGATCAACAACGGCTCGCAGGTCATCAAGGCGGAGATCCCCCTCAGCGAGATGTTCGGTTATTCGACCGCGCTGCGTTCCAACACGCAGGGCCGCGGCAACTATACGATGACTTTCGACCATTACAGCGAAGTCCCGAAGAACATTGCGGACAAGATCATCGGCGAGCGGGCAAAGAAGAACTGATAAACCGCTCGAAAACTCTTTACAAAACGAAATAATTCATATATAATGTAAAGAAGAACCCAAAATAACGTAAATTTATTGGAGGAAATAAAAATGGCAAAGGCAAAATTCGACCGCAGCAAGCCGCATGTCAACATCGGTACTATCGGTCACGTAGACCACGGTAAGACCACGCTTACCGCAGCTATCACCATGACTCTCGCCGCGAAGGGCCTGTCTCAGAAGATGAGATACGAAGATATCGACAAGGCGCCCGAGGAGAAGGCAAGAGGCATCACGATCAACACCGCTCACGTCGAGTATGAAACGGCGAAGCGTCACTACGCTCACGTTGACTGCCCGGGCCACGCGGACTATGTCAAGAACATGATCACGGGCGCAGCGCAGATGGACGGCGCGATCCTCGTTGTCGCGGCAACCGACGGCGCAATGCCCCAGACGAAAGAGCACATTCTTCTCGCGCGTCAGGTCGGCGTTCCCAAGATCGTCGTATTCCTCAACAAGTGCGATCAGATGGACGATCCCGAGCTTCTCGACCTCGTCGAGATGGAGCTTCGCGAACTCCTTGCGAACAACGGTTTCGACGAGGATGCTCCCATCATCAGAGGTTCCGCTCTCAAAGCTCTCGAAGCCGCTCAGGCGGGCAACGTAGACGGCGACGACTGCAAGTGCATATTCGAGCTTATGGACGCTATCGACGAGTATATCCCCACGCCTCAGCACGATTTCGACAAGCCGTTCCTTATGCCTGTCGAGGACGTGTTCACGATCACCGGCCGCGGCACGGTCGCAACCGGCAGAGTGGAGCGCGGCACGATAAAGATCCAGGAGCCCGTCGAGATCGTCGGTCTCAAACCCACGCAGACTTCCGTCGTTACGGGTATCGAAATGTTCCGCAAATCGCTTGACTTCGCTCAGGCGGGCGACAACGCGGGTATACTTCTCCGCGGTATCGAGCGTAAGGACATCGAGAGAGGACAGGTTCTCGCGAAGCCCAAGACGGTTACCCCGCACACCGAGTTCGAGGGTCAGATCTACGTCCTTAAAGCCGACGAAGGCGGCCGCAAGACCCCGTTCTTCAAAGGCTATCGTCCTCAGTTCTATTTCAGAACGACGGACGTTACGGGTACGATCGAGTTCCCCGACGGCAGAGAAATGGCGATGCCCGGCGATAACGTGACGATCAAAGTCCAGCTTATCGCTCCCGTCGCTATGGAAGAGAAGCTCCGTTTCGCTATCCGCGAAGGCGGCAGAACGATCGGCTCCGGCGTCGTTTCCAAGATCATCAAGTAATTCGATTCCGAACGGATCACAGACCCGCGCCATAAGCGCGGGCCTGTTTTTTTCCGTCTTGGCGGAAAATAGGAAATGTCCAAAATTTCGGACATTGCTTTACGCTTTTTTCTTTGCAGCGCATGAGTACGGTAATAATTCGTTAAAAAGCCGCGCTTTTGCTTCTTGCGGAAAAGTAAAAAGCATTATGGTAAAGACGCAACCTCCGCAGTAAGCGGGGAAGAAGATAAAAAATTATTCGCGCACGGCACGCCGTGCGCGTCTGCTTTATGCGGAAGAATAGCTTGCCGAATTACAGAATTCGCAGCGAATGGTGCTGACGCACGGTAACTGAAATACTTGTGATTTGTTATATCAGCTTGCACCATAAAAGCACACTATGCCCACCGCAAGGTGCGGAGCGCGCAACCGAAAGGCACGCTTGCTTTTTTTGACAGGCGTGTTTCTATATTATTAAAAAGGTGTTTGAGTTCCTTGGGAAAGGGGTGCGGGGAAAACCCTTCCTTGCAAGGAAGGGTTTTCCCCGCAGACATGTACCCTAAATGGGCTCAACCGAATATGTCGTGTGATAAAAATTTCACAAAATCGGGTATTGACAAGGCGGGGGAACGGTAGTATAATGAAGAAAAAGACACGGAGAATATCCGGGCGGAGAACACAATGGTTTATGAAATGACATAAGGTCATCGACAAAGAGGCGGAAAATGGGTGAGAGGCGAAGCAATGATTATTTTACGGGCGAGAACTGTCGGAATATCCGACAGCCGCTTGCCGTGCGTGTAAAGATCGGGAAAGAGCCGCATATTGCCATAGGGCAGTATGCGGCTTTTGTGCTTTTGCCTAAAAAGTGGAAGTAATATGTCGGGGAACTGAATTATACGCTAAATGGTTAGCTAAAAAATAATTCAAAACAGGAGGGAAACGAAGATGAAAACAAGTATCAAAAAAGCCATATGCGCAGCGACAGCCGCATTGCTTATGATCGTTTTTTCCGTAGCCGTGACGGGTTGCGGCAAAAAACCGGAAGAGCCGAAATACGAACCGCCGAAGAATTGCGACGTGATATTGGAAGAGGAAGGCGGCTGGGAAGCGCCTTATGAAGAAAAGCCTGAAAGTTTCATAACCTTATGTGATACTTACGAAGAATTGCAGAAAGAACTTTTACGCCGCGGGATCAAGCTATTAGAAGCGAACGCGAGCAAAGTTCGCGAATATGCCGATGAGCATGAAGATAAGTCCTATGTGGTGTGCGTGTGTATTTTTGGCTCGGATTTAGGGACATATCGTATAAAAGAAGTAGAAGTAGATAACGGGCGATTAACGATGTATATCAGGTATCCGTGGAGCCCGGATTCTATCATTGCCGCACCTCAAGTAATATGCAGCGAATTGTTTATCGCAGGAGTAGATAAGTCATTCGTAGCAAATGTGACCGAATGCGAGTATGTGTTTGTATAACAATCAATCAATTCAAAGGAGGAAAATATCATGGATACATAGAAACGTAAGTAAATGAGCAAGTGATAGAAATAGTATCCGAAAAATTAAAAAAATTAAAAGAAGAAAACAGAAATGAAAGAGAGTATCAAAAAAGCTATATGCGCAACGACAGCCGCATTGCTTATGGTTATTTTTACCGTAGCCGTAACGGGCTGTGGAGAGAAAGAACCGGAAGGGTCTAAATATAGACCGCCGAAGAATTGCGATATTGTGTCGGTCTCTGGCGCCAATTATGATTGGGAAGCGCCCTATGACAATTTCATAACTCTATGTGATACTTACGAAGAATTGCAGGAAGAGCTTTTACGTCACGGAATCGAGATGTTTGAAGAGAGTGCGATAAAAGTTCGCGAATATGCCGATGAGCATGAAGATAAGTCTTTTGTGGTTTGCTTTTATGTTATAAACGAGGATAACGGGCCGCATCGCTTGAGAGAGGTCGAAGTTATTGACGGAAAATTAACAATGTATATTTGGCGTTCGTGGGATACGACTGCCAGTGCTGTCATGGGTTGTTGTCTTTTCATTGCCGGAGTAGACAAGTCATTCGTTGCAAATGTGACCGAATGCGAGTATGTGTTTGTATAAAACGAGGCAATGAGCAATTACAGGGAGGGCAATATTATGATTACATAGCAATGAAAGTAAATGAGCAGGCAAAAATTATGATCCGAAAAAATTAAAAGGAGAGGACAAAGATGAAAAAAGGCATCAAAAAAGCCATATGCGCAGCGGCAGCCGCATTGCTTATGATCGTTTTTTCCGTAGCCGTAACGGGCTGCGGAGAAAAAGAGCCTGAAGGTCCGGAGTACGAGCCGCCGAAGAATTGCGACGTGGTGCTGGAGGAGAAAGGTCCTGGGATGACGCCAGTTAGCGCTTTTATCGGGGTGTGCGATTCATACGATAAGATACGGGAAGCGCTCATGAGTCATGGATTAAAATCATGGGACAATGATAAGGTTCGCGAATATGCCGATGAACATGTCGAAGATAAGTCTTTTGTAGTGTGTTTTTATCAGGAAGGCAGCGATGGAGGACAAAAGCGTTTGAGAGAAATTGAAGTTAATGACGGAAAATTAACCATGTATATTTGGTGTGAAAGGCGTGACTATGCATTAGACGTCACTATAAATCACATTTTCATCGCCGGAGTAGACAAGTCATTCGTTGCAAATGTAACAGAATGCGAGTATGTGTTTGTATAAAAAATATCGGAGGTTACTATCATGAAAAAAGTAAGATTTGTTTTGAGTGCAATAATGCTTGTAATTGCGTTATTTGTTTCTATCATAGCGGTCAATTTTACGTTTACCGGTAGAAGCACCTTGTCTGCGGCGGAGATCGCCAAAGCAAAAGCATATAGTGAAAGTTTGCAGCACGATCGCTTGATGGCAAGTTATATCAACGCGCCGTCAATGGACGAGAACTTTAAGGACGACGAAATTACAATAATTCTCGACGGAGAGCATAGCGGGATAGGCGTAAAAGACAGTTACTATGATTCTAACGAAGTCATGGCAGAACTTGGTAAAGTAGATAATCTCGATTTCGACTCCATAGAGGAATTATTTGAACCCGATCCCAGCGAAGTTATTGAGTCGCCCACATATAGAAGAATGTATAATATAAAGCTCGAAGTTCCCGGAAAAGAAAACGTAATAGACGCCATTGACGAATTGCTTGAACTGGATATGGTATTGTCGGCAGAACCGCAATATATCTATGAAACCGTCAGTACGGCAATATCGTCGCCCACTTCGGATACATATTATGATGAGCAATGGGGATTGACCGGTACATACGGAATAGACGTGGAAACGGCATGGGAAATCGCGGACGGAAGCGGGATACGCGTAGGTATTTTTGAGAGAGACATAGATACCGGGCACGAGGATCTGGCGGGGCGTTTCGGTGGCAGTAATTTTACGCCGACAGGAGTGGAAATCGCTCATGGAACGCATGTCGGCGGAATCATATCTGCCGTGCAGGATAATAATATGGGAGTAGCGGGGGTTTCCAAGGCGACATTGTACCTTTTGGATAGAAGCAATTTTGTTAAAAGTTTGGATTTTGCTGCGGACAATGATATAAAAATCACAAATGCCAGCTTTGCTTATACATCCAATGAACAGTATGCTCCTGCGAATATTTTACATAAACAAGCGATAGAAAATTATGGAGAAAAAGGCGGATTACTTATTTGTTCGGCGGGTAATAAGGGTGTGAATACGGATACAATATATCATTGAAACTTAAAAATCCTTTTTCATATAATATAGTGGCACGCTTGCTTTGTTCGGCAAGTGTGCTTTTTATTATTAAGATAATGATTTTAAGTTCCTTGGGAAAGGGGTGCGGGGAAAATACTTCCCGAGGGCTCTCACGAAAAGAAACACATTGTGAAAAATTGACTTTTTGCGGCGTGTGCGGTATAATACTATCAAAGCACAAGGAGAGACGAATAATTATGAAAGCGTTTTGCGACGGCGGGGACCTTGCCGAAGCGGTAGGCAGGGCGATAAGGGCGATAAGCAACAAGTCGGGCAATCCGATACTCGACAACATCAGGATAGAGGCGAGCGAAGGCACGCTGACGTTCACGGCGACGGACAACGAGCTGACGGTGACGACGGGCATAGTCGCCGACGTGAGCGACGGCGGCACGGCGCTCGTGCCCGGCAAGCTGTTTTCCGACTTCACCCGTCGGCTGACGAGCGAGCGGATAAGCCTCGAATCGGCGGGGAGCAAAATGACTCTGCGCTACGGCGACTCGGAGAGCGAGTTCGCGTGCGCGAGCCCCGACGACTATCCCGACCTTCCCGAAGTTTCCGACGCGCGCAGCTTCGCAATGGAAGAGGGCGCGCTGAAAGATCTGATAAATAAAGTCGCGTTCTCCGTGCGGCAGGACGACGTGCGCCCCATACTCAAAGGCGTGCTGCTCGAAGTTGAAAACGGCGCGGTGACCGCGGTCGCTCTCGACGGTTACCGTCTTGCCAAGTGCGTCAAGCCCGCGCGGCTCGCGGGCGACGCGATGAAAGCCGTAGTGCCGGCGCGGTGCATGAATGAGATCGCGCGGCTGCTCGGCGACGGTGAAGAGGAAGCGCGGGTATACGTTCAGCCGGGCAGAGTGCGCGCGGACATAGGACACACGTCCGTCGTTTCCGTGCTGTACGAGGGCGAATTCGTCGCATACCGCAATATCATAAGAACGTCGTTCGATACGCTCGTTACGGTATCGGCGCAGCAGCTGTACGACAGTCTCGAACGCGCGCTGCTGCTGACGCGCGACGACAGGAGCAATCCCGTGCGCTTCGATATAACCGAACGCACGATGCGTATAACGTCGGCTTCCGGTAGGGGCAATCTCGACGAGCGTCTTGCCGTCGTGACGAGCGGTCCCGACCTGACGATAGCGTTCAACGCAAAATACTTCACCGAACTTCTGCGCGTCTGCGGAGCGGACAGCGTGACGATAAAACTGAACAGCCCGGCGGACCCCTGCGTGGTCGTGCCGTGCGGCGGCGGGGAGGACTTCCTTTATCTCGTGCTTCCCGTGCGCGTATCCTGAGGAGAGCGATATGAAAGCGATAGTGACCGTGCTCGGCAAGGACAAAGTAGGCATCATAGCCGACGTCGCAACGATAATGAAAGAATACGGCGTCAATATCTGCGACATTTCGCAGACGCTGATGCAGGAATACTTCACGATGATAATGCTCGTCGATCTTTCGGCGGCGACGGTGGATTTCGCCGCGCTGCAAAAGGAGCTTGCCGCGCGCGGCAGGGAGATCGGCGTGGATATACGCATACAGCATCAGGATCTTTTCGATTCAATGCACAAGATCTGACGGGTGACAGGCAATGCTCGAAACAGGCGATATACTCGAAACCATACGCATGGTGGACGATCAGAACCTGGACGTCCGCACGATAACGCTCTCCCTTTCCTTGCTCGACTGCATATCGTCGAGCGGCAGGGAGACGGAGAAAAAAGTCTATGACAAGATAATGCGGCGCGCCGGAAAACTCGTCGAAACGGGCGAGAAACTGTCCGGCGAGCTGGGCATACCCATCGTCAACAAGCGCATATCCGTCACGCCCGTTTCTATGATCGGGTCGCCGAGCGGCGATTACGTCGGACTGGCGAAAGTCCTCGACAGAGCGGCGAAAGAAACGGGAGTCGACTTTATCGGCGGTTACAGCGCGCTCGTGCACAAGGCGATGACGGACGCGGAACGCGACTTTATGGCGTCCGTGCCCGAAGCGATAAGCTGCACCGACAAAGTGTGCTCGTCGATAAACGTCGCGTCCACGCGCAGCGGTATCAATATGGACGCGGTGGCGATGACGGGACGGATAGTCAAGGAACTTGCGGAGCGCACGGCGGACCGCGGCGCGATAGGCTGCGCGAAGTTCGTCGTGTTCGCCAACGCCGTCGAGGACAACCCGTTCATGGCGGGCGCGTTCACGGGGCTGGGCGAGGGCGAAGCGACGGTCAACGTCGGCGTTTCCGGTCCCGGCGTCGTGGCTGCCGCGCTGAAAAACTGCAAAGGCAAAGACCTGACGGAGATAGCGGACGTGATCAAGCGCACGGCGTTCAAGATCACGCGCGCCGGGCAGCTCGTCGGCAGCAAGGCGGCGGAAATGCTCGGCGCGAAGTTCGGCATAGTCGATCTTTCGCTCGCTCCCACGCCCGCGATAGGTGACAGCGTGGCGGAGATACTCGAAGTAATGGGACTGTCCAGCGTGGGCGGTCACGGCACGACGGCGGCGCTCGCGCTGCTCAACGACGCAGTCAAGAAAGGCGGTGTCATGGCGTCGGGCATGGTCGGCGGACTGTCAGGAGCGTTTATTCCCGTCAGCGAGGACGCGGGGATGATCCGCGCCGCGCGCAGCGGCAAGCTCACGCTGCCCAAGCTGGAAGCGATGACGGCTGTCTGCTCCGTCGGTCTGGATATGATAGCCGTACCCGGCGACACCACAGCCGAAACGATCTCCGCGATAATCGCGGACGAGTGCGCGATAGGCGTGGTCAACGGCAAGACGACGGCGGTCAGGCTCATACCCGTGCCCGGCGGCAAGGTGGGCGACGAGGTGGATTTCGGCGGACTGCTCGGCAGCGCGCCCGTCATGCCCGTTTCCGACGTCGACAGCTCGGAATTCGTCCGCCGCGGAGGGATAATCCCCGCGCCGCTGCATTCGCTCAAAAACTGACGGCGCGGCATAAATAAAAAGAGAGGGACAGATAATGAAGAGAAGCGAAGTAAGCGAGGAGTACAAGTGGGATCTCGGGCATATGTTCCCGAACCGGCTGGACTGGGAAAAGACGTTCTCGATCACGTCGAGACGCCTCGGCGAACTGAAAAAGTTCAAGGGCAAGCTGTCCAATCCCGATATGGCGATAGCTCTGCTCCGCCTCGCCGACGAGCTGGGTTGCGAAGTGGAACGGTTGTACGTCTATGCCAATATGCTTATGCATACGAACGGCGCGGACGGCGAACTCGTCGCTCTCGCTTCGCGGGCGGGCACGCTTTCGGCGGATCTCGGCGCCGCGCTTTCCTTCGTCGATCCCGAACTGACCGCGCTTTCGGACGCCGAGCTTGACGATATGATCGCAGACCCGCGCTTCGCCGACTACGAATACACGCTCGGACGCATAAAGGCGAGCAAGCCGCACGTTCTCGGCGAGAAGGAAGAACTGCTCGTCGCGCGGCTGAGCGAGGTCACGGGCGCGTTCCGCGATATTTTCGAGAAGATAGACAGCGTGGATCTGCCGCACCCGACCGTCCGCGTGGGCGGGATGAAAGTGCCGCTGACCCACGGGACGTACTCGCAAATGCTGCAAAATCCCGACCGCGCCGTGCGCAAAAAGGCGTTTACGACGTATTACGCGCTGTATGAGGAGCGCATAAACACGATAGCGGCGTGCTATGCCGCGTCGGTGCGCAGGAACAATATAATGGCGTCGGTGCGCGGGTACGAGAGCGCGATGCAGGCGAGCATGACGCGCGACGACGTGCCCGAGGGCGTTTACGACAGACTGATCGACGCGGTGAACGGCGCGCTGCCGTCGCTGCACGAATACGTCGACTACCGCAGACTCGTGCTCGGCGATCTGCATATGTACGATATGTATGTGCCGCTGACCGAGGGCGTGGAGTTCGGTATGGACTACGAAAAGGCGTTCGACGTCGTCTGCGAGGCGCTTGCGCCGCTCGGGGACGAATACGTTTCCCGCCTGCGCGAGATGAAGAGCGAACGGCGCATAGACGTTATGGAGTCGGAAGGCAAGCGCGGCGGCGCATACAGCTGGGGCGCTTACGGCAGCGGACCTTACGTTCTGCTCAATTATTCGGGCACGCCGCACGACGTGTTCACGATCGCGCACGAGCTGGGTCACGCAATGCATTCGCGGTATTCCGACGAGGCTCTGCCGTATAACAAGGCGGGTTACAGCATATTCGTCGCCGAGGTCGCAAGCACGACCAACGAGGTATTGCTGCTCAAATATCTGTTGTCCGTCGCCAAGGACGTGAACGTCAGGCGGTATCTGCTGTCGTACTATCTCGATATGTTCCGCACGACGCTGTTCCGTCAGACGATGTTCGCCGAGTTCGAGCTCGCCGTTCACCACGCCGACGCGAAAGGGGAGCCGCCCACCGTAGAATCGATGAACAAGACGTATCTGAAACTCAATAAGAAGTATTACGGCAAGGGAGTCACGCACGACAGGCAGATACGTCTCGAATGGGCGCGCATACCGCATTTTTACAATGCGTTCTACGTATATAAGTACGCGACGGGGCTGACCGCCGCCGTCACGCTCGCCGGGTCGATCCTTTCCGGCGGCGACTTCGGGCGCGAACGGTATTTTAATAAGTTTCTTAAAGCGGGCGGCAGCAAATCGCCTTACGAAATACTCCGCGACGCGGGCGTCGATCTGATGACGGAACGGCCGTACGAAACGGCTATGCTCGAATTCCGCAACACGCTCGCCGAGTTTACGTCGCTCGTCTGAGGTGGATATTGAAGAATTATTACGAGGTGCTCGGCGTTCCTCCTGCCGCGACGGACGCCGAGATCAAAAGCGCATATCATAAACTCGCGCGGCAGTATCATCCCGATCTCGGCGGGGACGGAGCGCGGTTCGACGCGGTCAACGAAGCGTACAAGTTCCTTTGCGACCCCGTGCGGCGAATGACGCTCGACGCCGTTCTGCGCGTGCCGCGCGCCGCGCGCCGCGCGGATCGCGCGGAAAATGACGGGCATTTTCCCGGGCGGGAGAAAACAGACAATGCGCGTTCCGCGGAAACCGTCGGGCAGTCTTCCGAGCGGGCAAAGCCCGAAAATTCGCGTTCAGCGGCTTCGGCGAAAGTCCGGTCTGCCGCGGAAGATAAGCCGTGTGACGTATCCGCCGCACGCGCCCGCGGCGACGATACGGTCGGGCGGGGGAGAGTTCCCGATCGGGACGCGCGCATGCGCGTGCTTGAAGAGCAGGTGGAGGAGTACGAGCGTTTGCTGCTTTCGCTCGCGCGCTGTTCGGTTTCGCCGCCGCGCCCCGAGCTGTCGCCGGCGAGCCTTAGTCTGCTCGTCCGCAAGAACCGCTCGCGGCGTAAACCGGGTTTATAATTTTTTCGGAGAAGAGTTTCACGGGGAGAACCCTCTTTGTAAAGAGGGTTCTCCCCGCGCCCCTTTCCGAGAAACTTAAAAACCCTTTTATAATTTTCTCCGAGGAAGTGTTTTTGCGAGGGACGCCTCTTTGTCGAAAGAGAGGTTCCCGCCCCGAGACATAAGGATTTTGAGTTCCTTGGGAAAGAGGTGCGGGGAAAACCTTTCCTTGCAAGGAAAGGTTTTCCCCGCAAAAACACCCCCGTTTTCCCGAAAATTTTCGGAAAAACGCTTGACAAATGCGGAGCGGTGCGGTATTATACGATTACAATAAATGCGCCGCGGAGCGGCGTTAATAAAATCATTACGGGACAACGGCGTCCCGAGCGCGAGGAGCGCTCGGGACGTTTTTTACGTTTTACGGAGGGAGTATGGACGAAGAGTACGATAACGTCCCCGTCAGGGACGAACTGCGCGAGGGCAATGTGCGCATCCCGTCGGGGTGCGCCGTGTTCGGCTGTTTGTCGCGCAGCGGCAGGCGAATGTCCGCGTCGGGCGCGGTGGACGCAATGACGTATATGCACGACCGTTCCAACGGTCTGGGCGGCGGGTTCGCGGGGTACGGCATATACCCCGACTTTCCCGACTGCTATGCGTTCCACGTCTTTTACGACAACGAGCACGCGCGGGAAGAAACGGAATCGTTTTTGAAAGCGCGTTTCGACATATCGGGAATGGAGCGCATACCGACGCGCAAGGTATACGGGATCAGGGGCGCGCCGCTCGTGTGGCGGTATTTCGGGGTACTGCGTCCGGAGATAGCCGCGCATACGCCGCTCGACGAGGAGGAGTATGTCTGCCGCTCGGTCATACACATAAACACGAAGATCAAGGGTGCGTATGTGTTCTCGTCGGGCAAGAATATGGGCGTGTTCAAGGGCGTGGGCTATCCCGAGGACGTCGGCGAATATTACCGCCTCGGCGACTATTCGGGGTATTGCTGGACGGCGCACGGTCGGTATCCGACGAACACGCCGGGCTGGTGGGGCGGCGCGCACCCGTTCAATATCCTGAACTACACGGTAGTGCATAACGGCGAGATCTCGTCCTACGACGCCAACAGGCGGTTCATCGAAATGTACGGCTATAAATGCACGCTGCAAACGGACACCGAGGTCATAACGTATATCATCGACTACCTGCACCGCCGGCGGGGACTGACCCTGCCCGACGTGGCGAAAGTCATTGCGCCGCCGTTCTGGTCGCAGATAGAGCGGATGGAGACGAGCGAGCGCGAGCGGTATACGCTGCTGCGTAATATGTACGCGTCGTTGCTCGTCACGGGTCCGTTCTCGATCATACTCGGGTATTCGGGCGGAATGATGGCGCTCAACGACAGGCTCAAACTGCGCGGCATGGTCGCGGCGGAAAAGAACGACGTGACTTACGTCGCGAGTGAGGAATGCGCGGTGCGCGCCGTCTGCCCCGAGCCCGACCGCATATGGTACCCCGCGGGCGGAGAGCCGGTCATCGTCGAACTTACGGAGGGAAACGGGAAATGAACGAAACGTATATAATGCCCGACTACGAGATAGTGCGGAATGCGGAACGGTGCGTGCGGTGTATGGCGTGCGTGCGGCTGTGCGCCAACGGCGCGCATATCTTCGACGAAAAGCGCGGCGTGCTCACGGCGGACGACTCGAAGTGCGTGAACTGCCACTACTGCGTGGCGAACTGCCCGACGAAAGCGATCAAAATAGTCAGGTCGGACCATTGTTTCAAACCGTCCGCCAATTACACGGAGGACGTGATAAAGGACATATACCGTCAGGCGGACACGGGCGGCGTGCTGCTTTCAAGCATGGGCACGACGAAGAGCTATCCCGTCTACTGGGACAAAATGCTCGTCAACGCCTCGCAGGTGACCAACCCGCCGATAGACCCGCTGCGCGAGCCTATGGAGATCAGGACGTTCCTCGGCAAAAAGCCGGAAACGGTGAAGTATCGCGCGGACGGCAGGCTCGAAGCGGAAACGCATCCCAACCTCATGCTGAAAACGCCGATAATGTTCTCGGCGATGAGTTACGGCTCCATATCCAAGAACGCGCATATCGCGCTCGCGCGGGCGGCGGAGGAGCTCGGTACGTTCTATAACACCGGCGAGGGCGGTTTGCACGAGGATCTGTATCAATACGGCGCGAACACGATCGTACAGGTGGCGAGCGGACGGTTCGGCGTGCATCCCGCATACCTGAACGCTGGCGCGGCGATAGAGATCAAAATGGGGCAGGGCGCGAAGCCGGGGATAGGCGGTCATCTGCCCGGCAGCAAGATAGGCGAGGACGTATCGCGCACGCGTATGATCCCGAAAGGCACGGACGCCATTTCGCCCGCGCCGCACCACGATATATACTCGATAGAGGATCTGCGCCAGCTCGTGTTCGGGCTGAAAGAAGCGACGGACTACAAAAAACCCGTCATAGTCAAGATCGCGGCGGTGCATAACATTGCGGCGATCGCGAGCGGGATAGCGCGCAGCGGCGCGGACATCATAGCGATAGACGGCTTCCGCGGCGGTACGGGCGCGGCGCCTACGCGCATACGCGACAATGTCGGTATTCCGATCGAGCTTGCGCTCGCGGCGGTGGATACGCGTCTGCGCGACGAGGGTATACGCGGCAGAGTGGGGCTTGTCGCGGGCGGGTCTGTGCGGTCGAGCGCGGACGTGGTCAAGGCGATAGCGCTCGGCGCGGACGCCGTTTACATAGCCACTCCCGCGCTGCTCGCGATGGGCTGTCATTTGTGCCGCAGCTGCCACGGCGGCAAGTGCAACTGGGGCATTGCGACGCAGTCGCCCGAACTCGTCGCGCGGCTGGATCCCGACGTCGCGCGCGAGCGGCTCGTCAATCTCGTGACGGCGTGGAGCCGCGAGATAATGGAGATGATGGGCGGTATGGGCATCAATTCGATAGAGGCTCTGCGCGGCAACCGGCTGATGCTGCGCGGCATAGGACTGACGCAAAAGGAACTGGACGTGCTCGGGATCAGGCACGCGGGAGAGTAGGAGGAACGTATGCGGATAGACGCGAAAGGAATGCACTTCGCCGCGCTGAACGGGCTTATCCGTGACAGCGCGGACGGAGAGATAGTAATAGATAACGTGCTCGGTCAGCGGTATATCGCCGCGGGCGCGGCGGGCAGACATATAGTCGTCCGCGGCGTTCCGGGCAATGCGCTCGGCGCGTATATGAACGGCTGTCGGGTGGACGTTTACGGCAGCGCGCAGGACGCGGTGGGCGACACGATGAACGACGGCGTTATAGTCGTTCACGGCAGCTGCGGGGACACGGCGGGCTACGCCATGCGCGGCGGGAGGATATTTATTGAGGGCGACGCAGGTTACCGTGTTGGCATACATATGAAGGAATACGGTTCCGCCGTGCCGTGCATAGTGGTCGGCGGGCGCGCGGGCTCGTACCTCGGGGAATACCAGGCGGGCGGACGCATAGTCGTGCTCGGTATCGGCAGCGAGGGGCGGCAATGCGTGGGCGATTTTACGTCCACGGGTATGCACGGCGGCAAAATCTACGTCCGCGGCGGCTGCATTCCCGCCGACCTTCCGCGCCAGACGGAAGTACGCGCCGTAACGGATAAGAGCGAACTCGCTCCGCTCGTGCGCGATTTCTGCACTTGTTTCGGCTTCGATGCCGACGCCTTGCTTGCCGACGATTATTTTATGCTTGTGCCGTCAACGGCGTATATTTATAAAACCTTATACGTCAACCGCCCCGATTGATGGGGTGGGGGAAGGCGCATAGCGCCGCCCGAGCGGCTGCTCGGGCGGCTTTCCGCATTGAGGGGAAGGCATATAGCGCCGCCCGAGCGGCTGCGCCCTCGGTCGGGATGCCTTCCCCTTTGAGGGGGAAGGCATATAACGGGGTTTTACGGACTGCGCGCTCGGTCGAGCGGCATCCCAACGCGATGGGAAGGCACATAGCGCCGCTGATGCGGGCTGCGTCCTCGGTCACATACTCCGACTTCGCACTGCCGTGCTTCGTCGACGTAGGTATGCTCCCTCGGCAGCTGCCCGCCTGAGCAGCACTCTGTGCCTTCCGCGGCAGGCGGGGAAGAAGATATTTTAATTTTAGAATAATGCTCCCTTGGCAACTGCCCGCCTGACCCCGCTCTGTGCCTTCCGCTGTATCGGGTGATAGAGGGAATACCTGTTGTTCGTCTGAACCCGCTTCTCTGCCTTCTGCGGCAGCGGGGAAGAAGATATTTTAATTTTAGAATAATGCTCCCTTGGCAACTGCCCGCCTGACCCCGTTCTCTGCCTTCCGCAGCCGCGGGGAAGAAGATAAATTTATCTCGGCTGTTGCTTCGCGCCGATTGTCGGTTTTCGCCCGCGGCTTGCCGCGGGCGTCATTATTATGCGTGAAGCGGCAGACGCGGTAAATGTGAACGGGCATAGAACGCAGCTTTGCTCTGTCTGCTGCTCGCGGAAACAGCTATGGAGGAAAAGACAAGGTTTGCTCCGTGCCCGCTCCGCTTGCCCTGCGGCGTTCATACATAACATTATTTTCAAATCCCGCCGCGCCTGTTGCCGTCGGGGGCGCGCACGACATAAAACAAAGCGCGTCTGCCTTACTTTGCAAGCGTGCCTTTATATTATATGAAAAGAGTTTTAAGTTTCTCGGAAAGGGGTTCGGGGGAAACCCTCTTTACAAAGAGGGTTTCCCCCGATAAACACTTATCCGAAAAAATTATAAATGCACTTTTAATTTTCTCGGGAAAGGGTCAAGGGAAAACCGCTCTTTACAAAGAGGGGTTTTCCCTTGAAAATTTCTCGGAAGAAAATTATGAAAATGATTTTTAAGTTTCTCGGAAAGGGGTTCGGGGAGAACCCTCTTTTCAAAGAGGGTTCTCCCCGACAAACTCTTCCCCGGAAAAATTATAAAAAGGATTTTAAGTTTCTCCCGCTGCCGCATATCGATAAAAAATTAACTATTAAAATTTGCCGAATAGTATTTACAAAACGCGTCGGATGGTTTATAATAGTATCGGCGTGGAGAGCGCGCCGAAAAAAATAACATAACCACCATTGTAGCAAGGGAGGAAAAGAGAGAAAATGGTAGACAAGAAAGTATTGCTCAAACGTCCGCACAAAGAGATCTACGTCGAGGACGACTTGCTCGTCAAGAAATTCGACAAGTCGTTCAAGAAGTCGGACATACTCAACGAAGCGATCAACCAGACGCGCGTTGCGGAAGCGGGGCTTAACGTCCCCGAGATATTCGACATACGTCTTGAAGACGACGGATATTCCATCGTTATGCGGTATATCGAGGGCAGCAGCCTCGAAGAGCTGATGAACAAAGATCCGAAAAAGACGGACGAATATCTGACGAAGTTCGTCGAAGTGCAGCGCGATATGCACAAATACAACGTGCCTCTGCTTAACCGCACGAAAGAGAAGTTCACGCGCAAGCTGTACGAAGCGGACATCGACGGCAATATCAAATACGAACTGCTGATGCGCCTCGAAGGTATGCCCACGCACTTCAAGCTGTGCCACGGCGACTTCGATCCGTCCAATATAATTATCGGCAACGACGGAAAGACGTATATCATCGACTGGTCGCACGCCACGACGGGCAACGGCAGCGCGGACGCCGCCCGCACATACCTTATGTTCAAACTGCGCGGCAAGGACGACCTTGCGGAGAAGTATATCGCGACCTACTGCAAACTGAACAACACGACCCGTCACTATGTCTTCAAGTGGCTGCCCATCGTCGCGGCTTCCCAGTCCGTCAAGGGCAAGCCCGAGGAGCGCGAATTCCTGCTCCAATGGGCGACGGTCGTCGAGTACGAATAAGCCGATACCTCTTTATCGTAACGGGCGGCTGCCGAAAGGCAGCCGTTTTCGTTACTGCCCGAATGCGGATATAGCGGACGGCAGATAAAAATTTATCTTGACAAAGCGCGGGAATACCATTATAATATTATAAAACCTTTTTGAGGAGGGTGACGCTATGAAAAAACTGATACTGCCGATTATTGCAGGGGCATTGCTTGCGGTGCTGATATTTGCAGGCTGCGGCGGAACGGAGCTTATCATATCCATAGGCGACGGTATGGTGGAAAACGACAGCGTTTCCGTCAAACTCGTATACGGCGGCAAATGGAAGAACGGCGAAAAGATATTCGACTTAAACTACGGTCACGAAAGCGAAGCCGTGCTTGCCGACGAATATTACGTTTCGTTTTCCGACGAGGATCCGCTGTTTGCCGATACGATAGAGCTGCATACCTTTTTCACTATCAAAAAGGCGGATCTCGAAGGGCGCACGGTGAGCGGCGGTAAGTTCTCCGGTAAAGCCGTGGAAGTAATGGTGGGCGACCTCGCGTCGGTACTGCCGGCGGGCGAGGGGACCTGTACCGCGGAAATAGTCCTGCACAGTTCCGACACGGTCTTTTCGGACGTGACCACATTCGCCTCCCATACGATAACCTTTGAATGGGACGGCGGAAACGTACAAATAATAGACTGACGCTTTTAAGAAAGCGGAGCTTTACCTCCGCTTTTTTGTTATTGAGGTGGGAAGCCGCATAGCACCGCCCGAGCGGCTGCGCCCTCGGTCGGGCGGCTTCCCATCGCAAGGGGAAGCCGCATAGCACCGCTGATGCGGGCTGCGTCCTCGGTCACATACTCCGACTTCGCGCTAACGCGCTTCGTCGACGTAGGTATGCTCCCTCGGCAGCTGCCCGCCTGAGCGGCACTCTGCGGCTTCCGCTGTCTCGGGAATAAGATATTGTCGCCCACGGCGAGCCGTGGGCGATTTTAACGTAATGTATGTTAATTTTCCGCGCGAGAAGCAAAGGCGCAGCTTTTGCGGGGCGCAGCCCCGAGCGCACCCGTCCTTTGGCGTTCGCACTCGGTTACAATCGCGGCATTGCCGCGGCGAAAACCGACAATCGGCGCGAAGCAGCAGTGGCATAGAGTGCAGATTGGTTTTGTTTGCTGCCCCGTGGAAATGGCGAGGGCGGAGAGGGCTATGCTTGCTCCGCGCCAGCTCCGTTTGCCCTGCGTCGTTCGGGCATGATTTTTTCCCGCAAACGCCGTTCTCGGCAAACGCCAAAGCGCACTTGCTCCGTTTGGCAAGCGTGCTTTTCTATTATTAAGATAAGAATTTTAAGTTTCTCGGGAAAGGGGCAAGGGAAAACCGCTTTTTACGAAGAGGGATTTTCCCTTGAAAATTTTTCGGAAGAAAATTATAAAAGAATTTGTAAGTTTCTCGCGGGGGAGCGCGAGGGGGCACCTCTTTTTAAAGAGGCGCCCCCTCGCAAAAGCGCTCTCACGAAGAAAAATTATAAAAAGAGTTTTAAGTTTCTCGGGAAGGCGGGGTGCGGAGCGGAAACCACTCTTTGTCGAAAGAGGGGTTTCCTCCCCGAGGTATAAGGAGCTTTAAGTTTCTCGCGGGGTGCGCGCTTTTATGCGGCTTCCGTATATTTTCTTCCGCTTCGCGAGTTGCTTGCCGCGGGAGAAACGATTGACAAACCGCGACCGAAGCGGTATAATCGAAAATAAGAAGTACGGAGGGAGCATATGAAGCTGATCAAGATGCTGTTCGGAAGGACCGCGCTGACGCTGCTCGCGATTTTGCTGCAGCTGCTTGTCAGCATTGCTCTCGTGTGGGCGATAGACCTGATCATCACGGCGGCGACGGGGGATACTCTGCTTATCGGACCGTATACGCTGTCGTCGTTCATCATTGCGGCTGCGGACATACTCATCGCGCTCGTCGTCACCGTGCGCATAGTCGTGCGCGATATGTCGCCCGACGAAAAGATGAGCTGGCTCGTCGTGCTCGTATTCGCTCCCATCATCGGCAGTCTGCTTTATGCGTTCTTTTCCCATCCGTACCTGACGCGCACCAAGGCTCTGCTGCATATGGACATACGCGCGCGTTCGGAAAAATATCTGGTTAGCAAGGACGACTGTTCGTACGCGCTCGGCGAGCGCGCGCGGAGCAGCCGTTTTATTTACGAAACGTCCGCGTCCCCGCCGTACCGCTATTCCGCCGTCGAATATCTGCCCTCCGGCGAGGAGTTCTGGAAAAAGCTGAACGAGGAGCTGGAAAAGGCGGAGAAGTATATCTTTATGGAATACTTCATCATCGAGAGCGGAAAAATGTGGGACGAAACGGAGAGCATACTCCGCCGCAAGATCGCCGAGGGCGTGACCGTCAAGGTGATGTACGACGACATCGGCAATCTGACGCATATGCCGCGGCGGTTCTGCAAGGATCTGCGTAAGAAAGGGATAGACTGTCTGCGGTTCAATCCTCTGCGCCCTATCGCCAGCGCGGTCTACAATAACCGCGACCACCGCAAGATAACGGTCATAGACGGCAAAACGGCGTTTGTCGGCGGCGTCAATTTCGCCGACTGTTATATCAACGAAACGCACCCGCTCGGGCATTGGAAAGACTGCGCGTTGATGGTGCGCGGCGCGGCGGTACAGACGCTGACCGTAATGTTCCTGACGGCGTTCGACGCGCAGGACGCGACGCGGCTGGAAAACTACGACGAGTTCGTTCCGGAGCGGTACGAGTATTTCGACGAGGAGGGGATCGTCCAGCCGTTCGGCGACGGACCGCGCCCGCTTTATGAAACGCACGTCGCGGAGAACGTCATACTCGATATGATAAACGGCGCGAAAAAATATATTTATATCACGACGCCGTATCTCATCATAAACAACAATCTGTCGAGCGCGCTCTGTCGCGCCGCGATAAGCGGGGTGGACGTGCGCATAGTCACGCCGCGCATACCCGACAAGAAGATAGTGTTCTGGATCACGCGGCGCAACTATCGCAAGCTGCTTGAGAGCGGCGTGAAGATATACGAATATCTGCCCGGGTTCGTCCATGCCAAGACGTACCTTTCGGACGACGAAGTGGGCATGGTCGGCACGATCAATATGGACTACCGCTCGCTCGTCCACCACTACGAATGCGGCGTGTGGATGTATAAGACGGCGTGTCTGAAAGACATTCGCCGCGATCTCGAATCTCTGTTTCCGGAATGCGAGCAGATGACTCCCGAGAGCGCGCGGCTTTCCGTTCCCAAACGCGTGATCAGCGCGCTCGGCTCGCTGTTCGCGCCTATGCTCTGATATGACTTACGACGATCTTTTGGGCGAGCTCGACGCCCTTTCCGAAGAGAAATTCCGCGCTTTTACCGTGCGGCTGTTGAATACCGGCAGGCGGGTGCTCGGCGTGCGCACTCCCGCGCTGCGCAGTCTGGCAAAACGCGTCCGCGCTTGTTTCCCGGATTTTATTCCGGAATTTTTCGCGAGGAGCGAAGTCACTCACGAGGAAGTGCTCATAGCGGGCTGGCAGACGGGGAAGGACTACGGCGAAAACATCCGCCTGCTCCTCCGCCTGATCCCGCTTATGGACAGCTGGGCGCAGACCGATCAGGTCATTGGTCGTTTCGGATGGGCGAAGGACAAGACGCGGCTCGTGCGCGATTTTGAACGGTTTATCCTCGGCGGGGAATACGAAAAGCGGGCTTTTGTGGTTATGCTGATGACGAACTGTATGGACGCGGAGAATTTCCGACTGATCGAGGAATATCTGCCGCGAGTGCCGTTCGGCGAGTATTACGTCGATATGGCGGCGGCGTGGCTGCTCTGCGAAGCCGTCCTGCGCTTTCCCGACCGCGGAAACGCGCTGCTTGCATCGCCGTTCGTCACGCCGTCCGTGCGGAAAAAGACAGGTTCCAAACTGCGCGACTCTCTGCGCTCGCGACGACATACTGCCGCAAAAGAGTTGCAAAATACGCGGGATTGAGTTATAATATATCGGTAAACGAAAATCAAGGAGAAAGACAAATGTCGAGAAGACCCATCATTGCGGGAAACTGGAAAATGAATATGACGAGGGCGCAGGCGGAAGAGCTCATCACCGCGCTCAAACCCCTCGTCGCGGACGCGAAAGCGGAAGTAGTCATCTGCGTGCCCTATACGGACATAGACGTCGCCGTGCGGCTCTGCAAGGGCAGCAACATAAAAGTGGGCGCGGAGAACGTCGCCTGGGCGGAAAAGGGCGCGTTCACCGGCGAGATCAGCGCGGATATGCTGCTCGAACTCGGCACGGAATACGTCATCATCGGGCACAGCGAACGCCGCCAGTATTTCGGCGAAACGGACGCGAGCGTGAACGCCCGTCTTAAAACCGCGCTTGTCAAAGGGCTCAAGCCCATTGTGTGCGTCGGCGAAACGCTGGAAGAGCGCGAGGGCGGCAAGACCGCGGGCGTGATCAGGACGCAGGTCACGGGCGCGTTCGAGGGCATAAGCGCGGAGGACGCCGCGAAAGTCGTCATAGCATACGAACCCGTATGGGCGATAGGCACGGGCAAGACCGCGACGAGCGAACAGGCGCAGGAGACCATCGCGGGCATCCGCGCGGAGATGGCTGCGCTCTACGGCGCGGAGATCGCCGAGGGCGTGCGCATCCAGTACGGCGGTTCGATGAATCCGAAGAACGTCAAAGAGCTTATGGCGCAGCCGGACATCGACGGCGGGCTCATCGGCGGTGCGTCGCTCAAAGCGGCGGATTTCAGTCAGGTCGTCTGCTACGACGCGTGACGGAGTATAAAGTCGGCGTCTTCGGCATTGCCGGGGACGCCTTTGTTTTTCGCGGGGGAGCGCAATGAGATTCATTCATACGGGAGATCTTCATCTCGGCAAACGCGTGCACGAACAGTCTATGCTCGACGAGCAGCGCGAGGCGCTCGCGTTCATAACGGATACGGCGAAGCGCGAAAAAGCGGACGCGCTGGTGATTGCGGGCGACGTCTACGACAGGAGCGTGCCGCCCGTCGAAGCGGTCGAACTGTTCGACGATTTCATAACGGAGCTGGAAAGCGCGGGCATAGCCGTCGTCGCCGTGCCCGGCAACCACGATTCGGCGGAGCGCGTCGGTTACGGCGGGCGCATACTCGGCAAACACGGCGTTTACGTTTCGGGGGAGTACGACGGCACGCTCGCCCGCGCGCGGATAGGGTGCGCGGATTTCTGGCTGCTGCCCTTCGTCCGCCCCGCAGTCGTCGCCAAAGCGACGGGGAAAACCTGCGCGGACTTTGACGAATGCGTGCGCGCCGCTCTGTCCGGCGCGGAGTTCTCTCCCGGCAGGCGCAACGTGCTCGTCGCCCACCAGTTCGTAACGGCGGCGGGCGTTTCTCCGTTGCGCTCGGACTCGGAAACGGTATCCGTCGGCGGCGTGGACAACGTGGACGTTTCGGCGTTCGACGCGTTCGATTACGTCGCTCTCGGGCATATCCACGGTCCGCAGTCCGTCGGAAGATGTACGGTCAGATATGCCGGTTCTCCGCTTTACTACTCGTTTTCCGAGTGCCCGCAGACGAAGAGTATCGCGCTCGTGGAACTGAATGAAACGGGCGATCCCGAAGTGCGGCTTATTCCTATGAAACTCGGCAGGCGGCTGCACGAGATCAGGTGTACGCTTGCCGATATGAAGAAGGCGGCGGCGGAGCGCGGCATACCCGCGGACAGCTATATGCACGTCACGCTGACGGACGAAGAGGAGATAATAAATGCGATAGACAAGGTGCGCGAGGTGTTTCCGAACACGCTGCTGCTCGATTTCGATAACGCCCGCCGCAATTATTCGGGCGGTACGTCGCCCGCGTCCGTGAACGAAAAGAGCGCGGAGGAGTTGTTCTCCGACTTTTACGAAATGCAGTGCGGCGCGCCGCTCTCCGCGGAGCAGACGGCTCTGCTGCGCGAAGTTACGGAGGTGGGGGAATGAAGCCGTTGAAACTTGTGCTTTCCGCGTTCGGACCGTACGCAGGCAGGGAAACGGTGGACTTTTCGCCGTTCGGCGGCAGCGGACTGTTCGTCGTCGGCGGCGTGACGGGCGCGGGCAAGACCACTATTTTCGACGGCATTTCCTATGCGCTGTTCGGCAGGGTCAGCGGCTCTGAGCGCGGCGTGGACTGCCTGCGCAGCGATTTCGCCGCTCCCGAAACGGAAACTTTCGCCGAACTGGAATTCATACATAACGGCGCGAGCTATTCGATAGTGCGAAAGCCCGCGCAGCGCCGTCCCAAAAAACGCGGCGACGGTTTTACCGACGATCCGCCTTCCGTCTGTCTCGAAACTCCCGACCGGGTGATCACGAAAACGGCGGATGCGGACGCGAAGATAGAGGAGATTCTCGGCATAAACTACGAGCAGTTCCGCCAGATAGCGATGATCGCGCAGGGCGAATTTCTGCGGCTGCTGCTCGCGCCGAGCGGCGACAGGATGAAGATCCTCGGCAGGATATTCGGCACGGGCAGGTACGGCGACATACAGCGCAGGCTGAAAGACGCCAAAAACGCCGCCATGGCGGACGCGGAAAACGAACGCCGCGAAGCGAACGGCGCGCTCGACCGCGCCGTAGTGCCGACGGAGCGCGCCGACGAGTGGGAAAGCAGGCGCAAACTGTACGACGCGGAGAGCACGTCGGCGTTCCTGCGCTCCGTTATAAGCGACGCGGACGGGCGGCTGAAAGAGGTTAAAAAGCAGCGCGAGGAGATCGCGGCGGCGGAAAAAGCGAACACCGTCCGCGGAGAAAAGACGGCGCAGTACCTCGACCACGCGAAGCGCGCCGCGGCGGCGGAGGAGAGGATAAAAACGGGGAACGTCGCGCTCGCGGCGGCGGAGGAGAAGCTCAAAGCGGCGCAAGCGAAAAAAGCGGAACGCGATAAAGCCGCGTCGGAAGCGGATTCGATAGAAAAATCGCTGCCCGACTACGACGTTCTCGGCGAGCGGACGCGCGCGCTCACGGAAGCGGAACGCCGCCGCAGCAACGCGAAGAAAAACGCGGAACGCCTGCGCGCCGAACTCCTGAAAGAGGAAGAGCGCAAAAAACTCGCTGACGAAAAAGCCGTCGGACTTGCCGACGCGGAAGCGAGATATTCGTCGTGCGTCGTCGCGGAGCAGGACGAACAGGGAAAACTGAAAACGCTGACGGGGCTTTCGGGCGATCTGGAAAAAGTGACATGCGCGGAGCGCGAAGCGGCGAAGGCGGCGGAAGAAGCCGCGGACGCACTGAAAGCGTATAACGCCGCAAACGCCGTGTATTCCTCGGCGTATAACGCGTTCATCCGCTCGCAGGCGGGACTGATCGCCCGCGGTCTGCAAGAGGGTAAACCCTGCCCGGTGTGCGGGTCTTTGTCGCACCCGTCGCCCGCGGAAGCGGAAGAGGGCGCGCCTTCCGAGGAAAGAGTGAACGAACTGAAAGCGGCTGCCGATTCCGCGCGCGGACGGTCGGACGAAGCGGGAAAGACCGCGCAGTCGACGCGGACGGCGGCGGACGAAAAGACAAAACGGCTGATCGCCGATCTCGCCGAAGCGGGGATAGAAACGGACAGAGCGGGAGCGGAAAAGGCGCTCGCGGACGCGACCGCGCGCAAAAAAGCGGTCTGCGCCGACCTCGCCGCAAAGCGCAAAGCGGCGGACGAGGACAGAAAAAACAGGAATAACGCCCTCGAAGAGTCCGCGGAAGCGGAGAAGACCGCTGCGCGGCTGCGCGAGGAAGCGCGGCAGGCGGATGAGGAGAAGGCGAAAGCCGAGCGCGACGCAGCCGCGCTGGAAGCGCAGACGAAAGAACTGCGCGGCAGGCTTGCTTTCGGCGACGCGGTTGCGGCGCGCGCGAGAGCCGCGGAACTGAATACGTTCGTAAAAAATGCGGACGACGAGCTTGCGCTGGCGGAAAACGAACGCCGCGGAGCGGAAGGCGGGATAAAGACGGCGGAGGGCGAGAAGAACGCCGCGGACGGCGCGATGAAAGGGCTCGCCGCAGCTCTCGGTTTTGCGCCGCAGGCGGAAACCCTCGGCGAAATACAAGAGGAGAGCCGCGTTCTCGGCGAACGCCGGAAGCGGCTGGAAGAGGAAGCTGCGGAACTGGAAAAGGAGAAGTCGGCGAACGAACGCGCTCTCGAAGATTACCTCGGCTGCGGCAAGCGGTTGGCGGCGCTGGAAAAGCGGGCGGGCGAACTGCAAGTGCTGTCCGACGTCGCCAACGGCGAAGTGACGGGCAAGCGCAAGATCACGTTCGAGATATACGTTCAGCAGGTGTATTTCGATATGATCCTCAAAGAGGCGAACAAGCGGCTGCGAGAGATGACGGACGGGCGGTTTGCGCTGCTGCGCAGCGAAGAGGGCGACCACCGCTCCAAAACGGGGCTGGATCTGGACGTTTCGGACGCGTGGACGGGCAAGGTGCGCTCCGTCAGGTCGCTTTCGGGCGGCGAGTCGTTCAAAGCGTCGCTTGCGCTCGCGCTCGGGCTGAGCGACGTGGTGCAGAGCTTTGCGGGCGGCGTCAGGCTGGATACTATGTTTATCGACGAGGGATTCGGCACGCTGGATTCCGAATCGCTGGATAAGGCTCTCGACATCATCGCGAAGCTCGCTTACGGCGGCGGCGATCGGCTGGTGGGGCTGATCTCGCATGTCGACGAACTCAAAGAGCGGATAGACCGCAGGATAATCGTGGAAAAAGGCACGAAAGGAAGCAAAGTGCGCGTGGAAGCATAAGCGCGCGAAAGGAGCGGATATGAGCAATTATTTTGAAAAGGTGAGCCGCGGCAGGTTTGTCGCGGACGGCGGCGACGAGAGCGCATACGACGGCGTAAAACTGCCCGTGCGCGCGACGGCGGGCAGCGCGGGCTATGATTTCTTCGCGCCCTCCGATCTTTCGATCCCCGCGGGCGGGACGGTGAAGATCCCGACGGGCGTCCGTTGCCGTATGGACGGCGACCGCGTCCTCGCGATATTCCCGCGCTCGGGACTGGGCTTTAAGTACCGCCTTGCGCTTGACAACACCGTCGGCATAATCGACGCGGACTACTACGGCGCGGACAACGAGGGGCACATAATGATCAAGATGACGAACAACGGCGATAAGGATCTCTTCGTCGAAGCGGGCAAGGGCTTCGCGCAGGGAATATTCCTCAGATACTATCTGACGGATGACGACGCCGCTGTTGCTTCGCGCACGGGCGGTTTCGGCTCTACCGGCTGATTTCTCTTTTGTTGGGAAGCCGCATAGCACCGCTCGAGCGGCTGCGCGCTCGGTCGGGCGGCTTCCCAACGCAAGGGGAAGCCGCATAGCACCGCTGATGCGGGCTACGAGCTCAGTCACATACTCCGCCTCGTGCTATCGCACATCGGCGACAGTAGTATGCTCCTTCGCCTGTTGCCCGCCTGAGCGGCACTCTGCGGCTTCCGCAGTAGCGAGGGAAAAGGAAGAAGATAAAAAAAGTACGACCCTCGCCTGTTGTCCGTCTGAACCCCGTTCTCTGCCTTCGGCTGCCGCCTCGCGCCGATTGTCGGTTTTCGCCGCGGCTTTGCCGCGGCTGTAACCGAGCGCGAACGCCAAAGGACGGGTGCGCTCGGGGCTGCGCCCCCGCAAAAGCTGCGCTTTTGCTGCCGCGCGAAAAGTTAAAAGGCATTACAGGTAAAAAGCGGTTTCCGCTGTTTCGGGGAAAGGGGAAGAAGATATAAGAATTATTCGCGCGCGGCTCGCCGTGCGCGTCTGCTTTATGCGGGCAACCCGTTTGCCGTTTAACAGAATTCGCAGCGAATGCGCAGAGATTTTTGCAGTGAATACCGCGTTTACCGAAGTGAGCGGCAGCGGAAACGGCCGCCATAGGGTGACCCCATGGCGGCTCGGAAACGCGGTAGATTCGCAAAAAGATCGCGCAGGTGCGCCATAAGGGAAGCGCGCGGAGCGCGCAACCGAAATCGACTACTTGACAAGCGGGCGGATATTGTTGTATAATCGGAATACACGAACGGAAGAGAGGACTTCGATGGATTTCTGCGACAAGATGAGAGAGGAGTGCGGCGTGATCGGAATGTTCGATCTCGGCGGCGGCGACGTCGGCAAGGATCTGTGCTACGGGCTGTTCGCATTGCAGCACAGGGGGCATATGAGCTGCGGGATCGTCACCAACGACGATTACAAGCTCACCCGTATCAAGGACAACGGTCATGTAAACGACGTGTTCGACGTGCGCGCGATAGAGCGGCTCAAAGGCAAGATAGGTTTGGGTCACGTCCGCTTCACGGGCGGCGCGGACTTGCAGGAGAATATCCAGCCGATAACGACGCGCTATTGCAAGGGCACTATCAGCCTTGCCAAGAACGGCTTCATCACCAATGCGGAAACGCTCCGCACGGCGCTCGAGGACGACGGAGCCATATTCCAGTCCAAGCGCGACACCGAAGTCATCATGCACCTGATCGCACGCGCCCGCACGACGTGCCCGAGCGCGGAAACGAGCATGCTCGAAGTTATGGAGAGCCTCGAAGGCGCGTATTCGATGATACTGATGTCGCCTAAAAAGCTGATGGCGGTGCGCGATCCCCGCGGTTTCCGCCCGCTGTGCATGGGCAGAAAGGGCAGCGCGGTCGTGTTCGCGAGCGAAAGCTGCGCTCTCGACGCAATGGGCGCGGAGTTCGAGCGCGACATAGAGCCGGGCGAGCTCGTGTGCGTGGATATGAAGAACGGCGTGCGGTCGTTCCGCGATTTCTGCGGCGCGCGCACGAGCCTCTGTATGTACGAATACGTATATTTCTCCCGTCCGGATTCCATACTCGACGGTAACGAAGTATACGCGTTTCGCGAAAGATCGGGACGGCTGCTCGCACGGGCGTGCCCTGCGGACGCCGACGTGGTGTGCGGCGTGCCCGACGGCGGCACGGTGTATGCGCAGGGGTATGCCAACGAAACGGGGATACCTCTCAAAGCGAGCGTTATGAAAAACAAGTTCTCCTCACGCAACCTGTTTACGCACGACGCGGCGGGCAGGGAGAACGCGATCAAACTCAAATACAACGTGCTGCGGCAGACCGTCGCGGGCAAGCGGATCGCGCTCGTCGACGACTCGCTTATGCGCGGCGATACGGCGCGGCGGATAGTGACCATGCTCAAAAACGCGGGAGCGAAGGAAGTGCATCTGCGCATAGGCTCTCCGCGTATCATACACGACTGCCCCTACGGCGTGCAGATGCCCGGCGAAAAGGATCTGCTCGCGGCGGGCGGGCGCACCAACGAGGAGATGTGCGCATACCTCGGCTGCGAGTCGATAGGCTTTCTGCCGATAGAGAGCCTGCGTGAAACGGAGCTGGACGGCAGATTCACATACTGCACGTCCTGTCTCGACAGGAAAACGCGGCTTAAAATGAAATAATGCGGATATGCCGGCATACCCGGCGGATCGTTTACGCTTAAAGCGGCAACAAATACAATCATTGAGGTGAAAATATGAAAGAACTTGATCTGAACAACTTCAAAACGGAAACGGCGAACGGAAGCGTCGTCGTGGATTTCTGGGCGGGCTGGTGCGGGCCCTGCCGCATGCTTGCGCCCGTGCTCGAAGAGCTTGCTGCGGAGAAGCCGGACGTCAAGTTCTGCAAAGTGAACGTGGACGAGCAGTCGGATATAGCCGCGGCGTTCGGAATTTCGAGCATCCCGACGGTCATACGCTTTGAAAACGGCAAGCCGGTCGCGCGGCACGTCGGATACGCGCAGAAAGCGGATCTCGCGCGCGGGCTCGGGCTGTAAACGCGACGTTTTACGAAAGAGGGCACGGGGATGCGGGCGTTTGATTTCGACCATACGATATACAACGGTTACAGCTACCGTGATTTTTGCATATATATGGCGCTGCGCCGTCCGTGGATATGGCTGTATCTGCCTGTTATCATATTCGTCGCGACGCTCAAACTGTTTCATATCGTCAAAATGAAACATGTCGTCGAATGGGTGCTGAAACCGTTTTACAGATTGAAGCACGAGCATATCGTCAGGTTCTGGGACAAGCACGAAAAACGGCTCGGGCAGTGGTACCGCGACATACACCGCGACGACGACGTGGTGATCTCCGCGACGCCCGCGTTCTTTCTCGAAGAGGCTTGCCGCCGTATCGGGGTGACCAACCTGATCGCGACGGAGATAGATATGAAAACGGGGAAGGTGATCGATCCGTACTGCTACCGCGAGGGCAAGTGGGAACGGTTCGTAACGGCATACGGCGAGGACGCGAGGCTGGAAGCGTATTATACGGATACGCCAAAGGACAGCGGTATGCTCGACCGCGCCGAAGAGGGATATTTGGTAAAAAAAGGAAAAATAACGAGGATACGCTGACAAATGGATTATCTCGCGATCGAGAGGAAATGGAAGAAAAAATGGGAGGAGGAGCGGCTGGATTCCTTCGATACGAAGCGCGCGGACGAAAAGAAATACGTCCTCGAAATGTTTTCGTATCCGTCCGGCGCGAACCTTCATCTCGGGCATTGGTATAACTTCGGACTGACGGACGTTTACGCCCGTCTTCTCCGTATGCAGGGCTTCGAAGTGTTCCACCCGATGGGCTTCGACGCGTTCGGACTGCCCGCCGAGAACTACGCGATCAAAACGGGCATCCACCCGAAAGACTCGACGGAAAAGAACATCGCGACGATGGAGCGCCAGCTCAAAGATATGGGCGCGTCCTTCGACTGGGACTACGAGATCAAGACGTGCGACCCCGCGTATTACAAGTGGACGCAATGGCTGTTTTTGCAGCTCTACAAGCACGGACTCGCCGAGGAAAAACTCGCGCCCGTCAACTGGTGTCCGTCGTGCAACACGGTCATAGCCAACGAGCAGGTCGTGGACGGCTGCTGCGAACGCTGCGGAGCCGTCGTCGAGCGGCGGGAAATGCGGCAGTGGTTCCTTAAAATAACGAACTACGCCGAAGAACTGCTCTCGGGACTGGATAAGCTCGACTGGCCGGAAAAGACCAAGACGATGCAGCGCAACTGGATAGGCAAGAGCTACGGCGGCACGGTGACGTTCGACCTGGAAAAGGGCGGCTCGTTCGACGTGTTCACGACGCGCGCGGACACGCTGTTCGGGTGCAGCTACGTCGTGCTCGCTCCCGAGCATCCGCTCGTTGCGAAAATCGTTACGCCCGACTGCCGTAAAGCGGTGGAGGAGTATAAGGCGCAGGCGACGCGCCGCAGCGAGATAGACCGCACGAGCGCGGTCAAGGAAAAGACGGGCGTGTTTACGGGCGCGTACGCCGTCAACCCGATAAACGGCCGCAAAGTGCCGGTATGGGTCGCCGATTACGTCCTCGCGACTTACGGCACGGGCGCGGTCATGGCGGTGCCCGCTCACGACGCCCGCGACTATGAGTTTGCGACGAAGTTCGGACTGCCGATAGAGCGCGTCGTGGAGAGCGCGGACGGCTCGGCGGACGAGCTGCCGTTCGTGCAGTACGGCAGGTGCGTCAATTCGGGGTTCGCCGACGGTATGGCGACGGAGGACGCGAAGCACGCCATCCTCGCGCGGCTCGCCGGGCTCGGCAAGGGCGGGGAGAAGATAACCTACCGCCTGCGCGACTGGTCGGTTTCCCGCCAGCGGTATTGGGGTGCGCCCATACCGATGATACACTGCCCGCATTGCGGCGTAGTGCCCGTCCCCGAAGAGGATCTGCCCGTCCGCCTGCCTTACGACGTGGATTTCCGCCCGAAGGGCACGAGCCCGCTCGGCGCGAACGAGGAATATATGAACTGCAAATGCCCGAAGTGCGGAGGCGACGCCCGCCGCGACCCGGACACGCTGGACACGTTCGTGTGTTCGAGCTGGTATTATCTGCGCTATCCGAACGCGAAGAACGACAAAGCCGCGTTCGATACGGAGTGGACGGATAAGCTGCTGCCCGTCGACGTGTACGTCGGCGGAGCGGAGCACGCGTGTATGCACTTGCTGTATTCGCGCTTCGTCACCAAGGCGCTGCGGGATATGGGATATCTTCATTTCGACGAACCGTTCCTGCGGCTCGTTCACCAGGGCGTGATACTCGGACCCGACGGCAAGCGTATGAGCAAGACGCGCGGCAATATCATCAATCCCGACGACTATGTTTCCGTCTACGGTTCCGACGTGTTCAGAATGTATCTGTGCTTCGCGTTCTCGTACACCGAAGGCGGTCCCTTCCAGTCGGACGGCATTCCCGCGATCGCGAAATATCTCGACCGCGTCGAGCGCATATGCGGCAAGGCGTTCGGCGGCAGGGGTAAGCCGCCTGCCGACAAGGCGAAAGCCGCGGAGCTCGAATACGCCGTCAATTACGCGGCGAAATGCTGCGGTGCGGACATATCGGCGTTCTCGTTCAACACCGCCGTGGCGCGGCTGATGGAGCTGACCAACGCTATGTATAAATACGACGACGCCGACGAAGTCCTGCACTCGGCGGCTCTGACGCTGATAAAACTCATGGCGCCCGTGACCCCGCATATCTGCGAGGAACTGTGGGAGCGCGCGGGGGAGAAAGGCAGCGTGCTGCGTGCGCCGTACCCCGTCGCGGACGAGGGCAAGCTCGTGCGCTCGCTCGTCGAAGTGCCCGTACAGCTGCTCGGCAGGCTCAAAGGCACGGTCACGATCGCGCCCGACGCGTCCGAGGACGAAGCCCGCGCCGCCGCCCTCGCTCTGCTCGGCATTTCAGACGTAAAGAAATTCATCTACAAACCCGGTAGGATCATCAACGTGATCGCGTAACGGTTCGGTACCCGCACGGGCGTTCAACGCGTCGCTCGCCCGACGCATATCCGCAATATTAAACTTTCTATTTTTTAACGTAAATTATGCGCCCGAAAAGTTTGTCCGACTTTTCGGGCGCGTATCGTTTTTATATGTTAAACTTCTTGCTTATCGAATAAATATCTGCTATAATATAAACAATAAATTTCGAGGTGAACGGAGTGATCAAAGTTTCTTGCTGAATGTTATATCGCAAGTTCGGGAAGCGATTGTACTTTCGGGACTTGCGTTATTGCAGGAAAGTCAGATCCGTCCGTATCTCGATCGCAAACAGAAAATTATTCTGAGCATTGATTGAACTGTGAGGATTGCTTTCTCATAGTTCTTTTTGTTATCAAGGAGGTTTCGTCAATGTCGGTTATTAAAATAGAAAATCTTACTTTCGCTTATCCGTCGAGTTTCGATAATATATTTGAAAACGTCAGTTTTCAGATAGATACGGATTGGAAACTCGGTTTTATAGGCAGAAACGGCAGAGGAAAAACAACTTTTTTAAATCTTTTACAAAATAAATATCAATACAGCGGAAAAATAACCGCTTCCGTACAATTTGATTATTTCCCGTACAGCGTACCTGATAAAAGCAAATTGACGAAAGAGGTTTTACGGGAAATCTGTCCGATGTTTGAAGATTGGCAAATTACACGCGAATTATCTTATTTGGAAGTAAAGGACGATTGTTTATACAGACCTTTTGATACATTATCGAACGGAGAACAGACAAAGGTTTTGCTTGCGGCATTGTTTTTGAACGAGGGGCATTTCCTGCTTATAGACGAGCCCACAAATCATCTGGATGCCGGAGCAAGAGAATTGGTTTCGGCATATTTGCGCAAGAAAAAAAGTTTTATATTGGTATCCCATGACAGATATTTTTTGGACGGGTGCATTGACCATATACTTTCCATAAATCGTTCCGATATCGAGGTCCATAGCGGGAACTGTTCTTCCTATATGGAAAATTTCGAAAGACAGCAGGATTTCGAACGCAGACAAAATATCCGGCTGCAAAACGATATTCAGCGTCTGCAAGAAACGGCAAGACGCACTGCCGCTTGGGCGGATAAAACGGAAAAAACAAAATACGGAAGATCGGATTCCGGATTAAAACCGGATAGAGGATATATCGGACATAAATCGGCTAAGATGATGAAACGAGCAAAGGTCGCAGAGGCAAGGCAACGAAAAGAAATTGAACAAAAATCGACATTGCTGAAAAATATCGAGGTTGAAAGCAGTCTTAAGATCTCACCGCTGACATACCGTTCCGAGCGGCTGATCTATCTTTCCGCCGTTGTTCCGTTTTATGGCGATAAAGCGGTATGTTCACCCGTAACGTTTGAAATTATGCGCGGCGACAGGATCGCTCTTGAAGGTAATAACGGTTCGGGTAAAAGCAGTATATTGAAATTGTTGTGCGGGCAACCGATAGAATATTGCGGAACGATAGAAAGAGGTTCGGGTATTACCGTATCCTACGTTCCGCAGGATACCTCGCACTTACGCGGAACGCTTGCCGATTTTGCGGTTTCGCATCATACGGATGAAAGCCTGTTCAAAGCCATTCTGCATAAAATGGGGTTTGACAGGCAACAGTTCGGAAAGGATATATCGGATTTTTCGGACGGACAGAAGAAAAAAACTTTAATTGCAATGAGTCTTTGTCAGCAAGCGCATTTGTATGTCTGGGACGAACCGTTGAATTTTATCGACATTTATTCCCGTATTCAAATCGAAAAACTGCTCAAAGAATTTCAGCCTACAATGATTTTTGTCGAACACGATAAAGCGTTCCGGAATTTGATTGCAACGAAAACCGTTAAACTGTAAACGTAATTTCCGCCATAAAAAACGTGAGCTGAACCGATAAGGTTCAGCTCACGTTTTAGGAGGCGCACTCGTTGGGAATACTGCGGGCACTTCGCGCCCTTGTGGCGTTCGCAATGCTGCGCATTGCTCGGCTGAGCGAACCGTTTTGCCTCTGTCGAGTCAAAAGGTTCGCTGCCGCGACGGGTACGTGAATACCCCCGCGCAAGGCGGGGGTATTGGCGCACTCGTTGGGAATCGAACCCAAATCTGCGGCTCCGGAGGCCACCGTTCTATCCGTTATACTACGAGTGCATATCTGTTATATCTATTATTCCGCGTCGGCTGTCGGGGCATTTCCGGCGCGATAAGCGGGGGAATGTACGGCGCGCGTCGAAGCGTCTGCGTGCGCGGGCAAAGCGCCGCCGCATATCGATCGTCGTCACGATCGCGCCGACCGTCGCAACATTCGCCGCCGGCGTTCCGATTTCTGCCGACAGATATATATTTTACCCGTTTTTGCGCCGTCTGTCAAGGAAAATCCGCGCGGGTAAGGACAAATGCCGCATTGTTTTGCTTCCCGTCGCGTTCGGTCGGCGTTTATTGCGTTTTATCCCGTTCGTCGGCGCGGGCAGCGAACTGCCCGAGGGACTGCGGCTGACGGCGGACGGATATATCGTGGGCATGCCCGCGGAAACGTGCGACTCCGTCATCACCGTTATAGCTTCCGCTCCGTTTGCGGAGTCCGTCTCCGCCGAGTTCGGGCTGAAAGTGGGGCTGGGCATATCGCCTTTCCTTTCCTCCGCTCTTGCCGACGGCAAGGTGGGAGAGGGATATTACGCGAACGTGGATAACACGGGCGGCGCGGCTTCGGTCAGTTACGCGATCAAAGACGGATCCGCTCTGCCGGAAGGTCTGACGCTGTCCGTGAGCGGCGAGATCTCGGGAGCGCCGACAGAGGCGGGCTGCTGGCAGTTCACCGTGGTCGCTTCCGCCGACGGCGCGATAAGCGACGAGAAACAGTTCACGATATATGTTTACGAGCCGGCAGGCTCCGTGACTGTGCGCGTGCCCGATCCCGACGGGGCTATCGGTCGGGCGCAGGAGTTCGGCGCGACGCTCGGCATTGTAGGTATCGCGCTCGGTGCGGCGGGACTTGCCGTCGGGATAGCCGCGACGGTCGTCGCAGCCGTCCGCGGCAGGCGCAAAAAGTAATGCGGGCAGAGTGCGAGCGGAAAATTTTCCGCCCGCACTCTGCTGATATTATGGAAATTTTCCTTATCGCGTGTTATAATAAAAGATAAGGACGGTTTGTTATGATCAAAGTGGCGATCGTAGACGACGAGCTTTCCGCGCGCGAGCAGCTCGTCGTCTATATGAAAAAATACGCGGACTCGGTCGGGGAGCCCGTCGAGATAAAATGCTACGACGGCGCGCCCGCGTTTCTGAACCGCTTCGGCAGGGACGCGTGCGATCTCCTGCTGCTCGACATCGAAATGCCCGACGTCGACGGCATGGCGCTCGCCGCGCAGGTGCGCAGGACGGATACTTCAGTATCCATCGTTTTCGTGACGAATATGGCGCAGTACGCCATCCGCGGTTATGAGGTGGACGCTTCCGACTTCATAGTCAAGCCCGTATCGTACGGCGACTTTTCGCTTAAAGTGGGCAGGATATTCCGTAGGCTGCGCAGTCGCGGCGAATCGCAGCTGACGGTGAACGACGGCGATACCGTCAAGCGCATAGCGGTGGCGGACATACGCTACGCCGAAGTATCCGGGCACACGCTCACGTTCCATATGCGCGACTGCGTGGTTGCGGGGCGGGGCGCGCTGAAAAAATACGAGAACGCGCTGCTCGCCGCGGGCTTCGCTCGGTGCAGCAACTATTGTATCGTCAACCTGCGCTGCGTCACGGGGATGAGCGGGCACACCGTGTTCGTTTCGGGCGCGGACGGCAGCCGCGAGCCGGAAGGGCTCGCCATCAGCCACCCGAGGAAAAAGGACTTTGTGCGTATCCTCAACGAGTTCTGGCGTGACAATATCTGAACAGCCGAAAAGCGTAAGCTCCGCGTAAAAAAGATCGGCTTTTCGCGGAGCTTTGTGTTTTTATTGCGGCGGCTGTGTCGGTCTGAGGGCGCGCCGGCGTTTTTTCGCGTGCGTTACACGTCGCCGCGCGGCTCGTCGTCCGTCAAAATATAGGGGCGAAGAAGTGTGCGGCGAACGGTGGCGATAAGGAGATACAGTCCTGCCGCGGCGGATACGACCGCCATAATTACCACCGACGGTACGTTCCAGTTCGCGCCCGCGGCGACGCCGTAAGCGGTCATAGTGCCGCCGACGTCGAACAGCGCGTGCGCGACCGCGCCGGGAATTACGGAGCGGGTCAGCAGCGTCAGCGCGCCGAACATACAGCCCGTCAGAAACGTATAGCCGACTTGCAGCAGCGTCGCGCCCGCGCCCGCTCCCGAGATCAGGTTGAGCAGGTGGAACAGCGCGAACACGGCGGCGGACAGTATCGCCGCAAATATCCCCGCGTAACGCCTGTCCTTCATCGCGCCGAACAGGAGAGGGAGCAGCAGTCCGCGGAATGCGCTCTCCTCGAACGCGCCTATCGCGGCGCAGTTCAGCAGGAACAGCGCGGTTTCGCCCGCGTTTGCCGTGAACGTCAGTTCGCCGCCCGCCAGCGTGAAAAAGGGAAAATTGGCGAGCGCGACGGCGGCAGCCGCCGTAAACGCTATGACGCCGCCCTTTATCCGCGGCGTGAACAGTCTGCCGAAGCCGAGAAGCACGGAAACGCATACGACCGCCGCCGCGAGCAGCAGCCGCTCCGCCGCGCTCATACCGAGCGTGAACGCGACGGGCGGATCTCCGCCGAACAGCTTGTCGTTCGCGACCGCCTCGAACACGGTCAAACCCAGTCCGACGGCAAACGTCGCCGCCGCGGCGCATATCGCCGCAGCGCGCTTTTTTCTCTCTTCCGCCATACCGATATTATACTCCCGCGCCGTCCGATTTGCAAGCGTTTGGCGTGTCTGCCGCGTTCCGACGCGCGCTTAAAGCCGCGCGTCGGCGTTTTTTGCCGCAAAACGCGAAAAAACGGCACAAAAACGCGCGCCCGCGTTCTCGCTTGTATTTGTCGCATAATGGTCAAAAAAAGTCCGAAAGTAGTCAATAAAGGTCTTGAAAGAAGGGGGGAGGGGCAGTGGTACTATGATAGTACGGTCACGGGCAGGGCCGTAATCGATAATTTTTTTGCCCGAAGGAGAAAAAAAGATGAAAAACATCGGAAAAGTGATGATGATGCTTGCTGTCGTTGCTATGCTCGTCGTTGCGACTTGCGCCTGCTTCGTAGGTTGCGGACAGGAAGAAACGACGACGAGGCTGGAAGCGGAGTACGCGAATATCACAGACGGCCGCGTGGATTCCAAGAAAGACTGCGTATCCAACAAGTTCTTCGTCGTCGGCGAAACGGAAGGCGGTTTCGGATTCGAATACACGAAGCCCGTCGTCGTGCAGTTCGATTTCAACTCGACCGAGGAGTGCGAGGCTAAGATCGTTATCTGCGTTATGTCCGCCAACACGTTCGGCAACGAGTTCGAGCTCTCCGACGCTGGCGGCTCCGAGAACGAGTACCAGCCTACCGTTGACTGCGTAGTCTCCGGCTGCGACAGGTTCTGCCTCACGTCCGGATCGTCCGTGCTCCTGAAAACCATCGACTCGACGGACGACGGCGATCTCGTGCAGGTGCTGCGCGACATCAACAAGCGCTACTACTACACCCGCGCTCACAGTAACCTTATCAACGGTCTTACTCACGAGTCCACGGTCGATAACGTTACCCCTTGGCGGAAAGGCGTTGTCATTGCGATAGACATTATCGTCGGGCTGCTGCTCGTCGGAAGCGCCGCGTGCTTCGTGATATTCGGTTACATCAGACCGAGGAATAAAGCCATCACCTGACGATCCTTTCGTCAAACCCAACTCCCGCCGTGCGGAACGCTCTGCGTTCCGCACGGCTCTTTCGTTTGCCGCTTTTGCCGTTGACGTAGGCGGAGAAATGCGTAAGGGTTTTTGGAGCGTTCTGCTTTCGGCCGCCGGGCAGGCGCGCGTACCTACTGAAAGCGGAGCGGCGCGGGAGGAGAGCGTTTGTCGCATAGCGACGGGGCGGGGAACGGGACATTGTGCCGGCGGAGCGCGGGGCGGGGAAACGCGAAATACGGCGTTAAAAAAATATTTTTGAAATTTTTTTGAAAAACAGCATAAAATCGGTTGACATTGTAATTGACGTATGGTATATTAACAGTACAAATAAAACTTTCCGGTCAGCGCAGTAGCGCAACATTCGGAAGTTTTATCTTAAACAGCTCATCATTTTCCCCCTTATCATAGCGAGTTCGCCGATGTGACTCAGATCCGTGGCGGACTCGTTTTTTACGTAACCTGGTCAATTTTAATTGAGGGGAAGGCGCGTAGCGCCGCCCGAGCGGCTGCGCGGGCGGCTTTCCGCATTAAGGGGAAGGCATATAACGGGGTTGATACGGACTACGTGCTCGGTCACATACTCCGCCTCGTGCTACGTTTCGGCGACAGTAGTATGCTCCCTCGGGCGAAAGCCGCATAACGGGAATTGATAGCGACTGCGTGTTCGGTCACATACTCCGCCTTGCGCTACCGCGCTACGGCGACGCAAGTATGCTCCCTCACCAGCCGTCGCTCTGAACCCCGTTCTACGGCTTTCGCCAAAATAAAGGTTTGTCTGAACCCCGTTCTCTGCCTTCCGCGGCAGCGGGAATAGAGGGGAATAATGCTCCCTCGGCAGCTGCCCGCCTGACCCCGCTCTGTGCCTTCCGCTGTATCGGGTGATAGAGGGAATACCTGTTGTTCGTCTGAACCCCGTTCTCTGCCTTCCGCGGCAGCGGGGAAGAAGATAAATTTATCTCGGCTGCCGCTTCGTGCCGATTGTCGGTTTTCGCTGCGGGTTTGCCGCGGCTGCAACCGAGCGCAAAAGCCGTGCTTTTGCTTCTCGCGCGAAAAGTAAAAAAGCATTACAATAAAAAAGCAGCGGCATTTCATTCTTGCGGCTGTCTATTTTATATTCCCTCGGCAGCCGCCCGCCTGACCCCGCTCTGCTCCTTCCGCTGTATCGGGTGATAGAGGGAATACCTGTTGTCCGTCTGAACCCCGTTCTCTGCCTTCCGCGGCAGCGGGGAAGAAGATATTTTAATTTTAGAAGAATGCTCCCTCTGCAGCTGCCCGCCTGACCCCGCTCTGTGCCTTCCGCTGTATCGGGTGATAGAGGGAATACCTGTTGTCCGTCTGAACCCCGTTCTCTGCCTTCCGCGGCAGCGGGGAAGAAGATAAGAAATTATTCGCCCGCGGCAAGCCGCGGGCGTCATTATTATGCGTGAAACGGCAGACGCGGTAAACGCAACCGAACGGGCATAGGACGCGGCTTTGCTCTGTCTGCTGCTCGCGGAAACAGCTATGGCGGAAAAGACAAGGTTTGCTCCGCGTCTGCTCCGCTTGCCCTGCGGCGTTCAGGCGTAATGCTTTTCCGCACGCCCCGCCGCGCCCGTAAGATACCGAAGCGCGTCTGCCTTACTTTATAAGTGTGCCTTTATATTATATGAAAAGGAGTTTTAAGTTTCTCGGGAAAGGGTCAAGGGAAAACCGCTCTTTACAAAGAGGGGTTTTCCCTTGAAAATTTTTCGGAAGAAAATTATAAAAAGGATTTTAAGTTTCTCGGAAAGGGGTTCGGGGGAAACCCTCTTTACAAAGAGGGTTTCCCCCGATAAACACTTCTCCGAAAAAATTATAAATGCACTTTTAAGTTTCTCGGAGAGGGATTCGGGGAGGACTCTCTTTTCAAAGAGGGTCCTCCCCGACAAACACTTCCCGGAAAAAATTATAAAATGATTTTTAAGTTTCTCGGGAAGGGGTGAGCGGAGCGCGCAACCGAATTACGCTTCCGGTTCGAACTGGTCTTTGCCTACGCCGCAGAGTGGGCAGACGAAGCTGTCGGGAACGTCGTCCCATTTAGTGCCGGGCGCAATGCCGTTGTCCGGATCGCCGTCGGTCTCGTCGTAGACGTAGCCGCATACCTGACATACATACCTCATACTTTCTTCTCCTTGTATAATAAATTTTTACCGTTAAAGGTCGTGGTTTTCCGCCGCTCGGGCGGAGGGCGTGAGACGGGGCGTCAGGAGATCTTTTCGAAATCGGACGCGCCGTGTTTGCACAGCGGGCAGACGAAGTCGTCGGGCAGAGTTTCGCCCTCGTAGATATAACCGCACACCTTGCACACCCAGCCCTTGACGCCGTCCGTCGCGGGCTTGGGCTTGACGTTTTCCTGATAGTACGAATACGTCATCGTCGGGCGGTCGTTCATCACGCGCGCTTCGGTGACGGAACAGATGAACATTCCGTGCGTGCCGAGGTCTATGCAGTTCTCCGCTTTCAGCGACATAAACGAATTGATGTATTCGGGGAGATAGACCAGCCCGTTGCCTGAACGCAGTACGTCCGTTCCCTCGAACTTGTTCTTATTCCGCCCGCTGACGAAACCGTACTTCTCGAACACGGAGAACGGCGCGTCGACGGACAGGCAGTTGACGTTCATTATGCCCGTTTGTCTGACAAGGTGGTACGTATAATTGTCTTTGTTTATCGCGACCGCTATGCGGTTGGGCGTGTTTGTCACCTGCGTGACGGCGTTGATTATCATACCGTTGTCCTTTTTGCCGTCGCCGCTCGTCAGAACGTACAGCCCGTAGCCTATATTGAACAGCGCTTTGAGATCGTTCTTGTCCGCGCGGCTGTCGTCGCGCGCGATATAGTCGCGGCAGAGCTCGTCCGCGAGCGCTTCCAGTTTTTCTTTGGTCTCGGCGTTCGGCGCGGAAAGTATCGTCACATTGTTCTCCGCGAATTCGATCCCGACGAGCGGTTCGAGCGTTTTTCTCATTACCTTCGCCGCCATAGGCGCCCAGCTGCCGTTTTCGATGAGCGCTACTTTGCGCTTGCGGAAATTGCGTTCGGCGAGTTCGGCAAGGAACGTGCGCATAAACGGGAACACCTCGCCGTTATACGTCGTCGTCGCGAGCACGAGCTTGCCGTAGGCGAACGCCTCGGCGACGCATTCGGACATATCCGAGCGGGCGAGATCGCGCACGACGACCTTGGGGCAGCCTTTGGCGCGCAGCTTGTCCGCGAGCATTTCGACGGCTTTTTTCGTATGCCCGTAAACCGAAGTGTACGCGATCAGTATGCCGTCGAGCTCGGGCTCGTAGCCCGACCATTTCTCGTAAAGCCCGAGGTACTTGCCGAGATCGCCGTCGAGCACGGGACCGTGCAGCGGGCATATGCGTTTTATATCCAGTCCCGCCGCTTTTTTGAGCAGATTGCGCACCTGCACGCCGTATTTGCCGACTATGCCGATATAATATCTCCGCGCTTCGTCCGTCCAGTCGCCGTTCTTGTCCGCCTGACCGAACCTGCCGAAACCGTCGGCGGAGAACAGCGTGCCGCTCTTGTCGTCGTAGGTCACCATGACTTCGGGCCAGTGCACCATAGGCGCGAACACGAACGTCAGTTTCCGCCCGCCGAGGTCGAGCGAGTCGCCCTCTTTGACTTCCACTCTTTCGCCGCCGAAGCCGTCGCCGAAGAAGTGCGAGATCATTGCGAACGTCTTGGCGTTGCCGACGATCTTCGCGGAGGGGTATCTGTCCGCGAATACCTTTATGTTTGCTGAGTGGTCGGGCTCCATATGCTGCACGATAAGGTAGTCGGGCGCGCGCCCGTCAAGAGCCTTTTCGAGGTTGTCCAGCCACTCGTGGGCGAAACGCCTGTCCACCGTGTCGAGCACGGCTGTTTTATCGCCTGCGACGACATAGGAATTGTAAGTCATCCCGTCCGGGACGCGGTACTGCCCCTCGAACAGGTCGATCTCCCTGTCGCTCACGCCGACATAATATATCCCGTCCGCGATCTTATTCATAATAGCCGATCTCCTTGTGCGTCCGCATTTTTTACGCGGGACGCGACGCTTTGTTTTTGTTATTGTACCACATACCCCGGGATTTGGCAAGTTATTTCGCTGCGGTTTGAACGGCGGGCGGCGAAACGCCGTTTTTTGCGGCGCTTAAAGGGCGTTGAAATAATTAAATTCCGTCATATCGCGCGTTTTCGTTGACAAACGGCGGTCATTTATTCTATACTCTTATGGTATGGAACAGCAAAGGAAAACAGGAAAGCTCAATCTGCTGGGAAGCGGACTGGCGTTTATCATCACCGCGTACATCACGGTGATATATATTCTGCTTATGGTCGGAAGCACTCCCGGCTGTCTCGCTTACGAGATCACGACGGATTACGCGAGCTACTTCGCGTTCCGTTTCGTCGTCGTCATTCTTATGTACGTCTGCTGCGCGGTCAACCTCGTTTCGCTGCCCGCGTATCTCGTTATGAAAACGAAGGGACTCGAATGGGAGAGGACCCGCCGCCGTGCGTTCGGCGCGGCTTCGCTGATCTCGTCGGTAATAATGTTCGCGCTCGTCATAATGTTCTGGTCGGGCTGCGGCTCCGTGTTCGACGGAAATATGGCGACGCCGTTCGCGACGCCGTACCGTATCATCGAAACGGTGCTGACCGTCGTGCAGGTGGGTATGGTGCTTCTTACGCTGCTTTACAGCGTGAACACCGACGCGCTCGTCGCGCTCAAAAAGAAGTATAACAGGATCGGCTGAACGCAGCCACGGAGAGAACAGACGATATGAAACTTGCAGGAAAAATATTTCTCGCGGCGCTCGACGTCGCCGCGCTCGTAATGCTCGTGCTCTGCGCTTTGTTTTACTGGACTGTGCCCGGTTTCATACTGCTCGCGTTCGCCGCGGTGCAGTACATAGCGCAGACGGCTGTATTCATCGCGCGCCGCGGCGCGGCGGGGCTTGCGTCCCCGGCAGTCGCCGTACTGCTCGTCGGAGCGGCGTTCGCCGTGATAACGGCGGGTATCGGAATGACCGCCGTCGAAGCGTTGTTCGTTACCGGCGCGATACTCGCGCTGTTATCCGCAGCCGTTACGTTCGCGGAATGACTTACTGTTTTGTAATACGGACGGTAAACTCCGCGCCCGCTTGATCGAGCGGGCGCGTTCGTTTTATCCTTTTGTCTTTTGACGTTATTTTGATGCTTCGGAAGTATAATACCGATGATACGGCGGAGTTGCGGGAAACGGCGTTCTAATGAGTTTTTAATCGGCACCGGCGGGATTAAACTTGCCAAAGCGCCGCGGAAGTTGTATAATTAGTTATCCGATCGGAGGAGGCGGGCAATGCTTCAATTAAGCAGTATCGTAAAGGACTATATCGCGGCGGGCAGCACCGTGCACGCTCTGCGCGGAGTGAGCGTGAATTTCCGCGAGAGCGAATTCGTATCCATACTCGGACCGAGCGGCTGCGGCAAGACCACGCTGCTCAATATCATCGGCGGACTGGATAAGTACACGTCGGGCGATCTCGTCATAAACGGCAAGAGCACGCGCAGTTTCACCGACCGCGACTGGGACGTATACCGCAACCACAGAGTGGGCTTCGTGTTCCAGGGGTATAACCTCATTCCGCACCAGACGGTGCTCGGCAACGTCGAACTCGCCCTGACGATAGCGGGCGTGGGCAAGGCGGAGAGAAAACGCCGCGCGGCGGAAGCGCTGAAAAAGGTGGGACTGGGCGACCAGCTCGACAAGCGTCCCAATCAGCTCTCGGGCGGACAGTGCCAGAGAGTGGCTATCGCGCGCGCTCTCGTCAACGACCCCGAGATACTGCTTGCCGACGAGCCTACGGGCGCGCTCGATTCCGTCACCAGCGTGCAGATAATGGATCTGATGAAGGAGATCGCGGGTGAGCGGCTCGTCATCATGGTCACGCACAACCCCGAGCTTGCGGAGAAATATTCGACGCGCATCATAAAACTGCGCGACGGCGAGATAGTCAGCGATTCCGACCCGTTCGTGCCCGAGCAGGAGGAGCTGACGAAAGAGGACAGCCCCGCCGAGGAAACGAAAACGCAGGACGGGAAAGAACGCGCGAAAATGGGGCTCGGCACGGCGTTCGCGCTGTCCGGGCGCAACCTGATCGCAAAAAAGGGCAGAACGGTAATGGTCGGCATCGCAGGTTCGATAGGCATAATCGGCGTGGCGATAGTGCTCGCTTTTTCGTCGGGCATAACCAATTACATACAGAGTATGCAGAACGATATGCTGTCCGGCTATCCGCTTTATGTGGCGGAGAATGCGGTGGACTACACTTCGCTGCTTAACCTTACGATGAGCCTTGCCGAGGGCGAGGATAAGAGTTGGTACGAGGATAATAAGATATATGTCAACAGCGTCGTGGAAACGATAACCGAACTCGCGGGAGCGATGACTACGAACGACATCACGGACGAATATATCGATTATGTGGAAAGTATGCCCGAGGAGTATACGAAAGCGATAAGTTACGATTACGGGATAAATTTCGGTAACAACATATACACGGAATACAGTTACGGCGTGACGGAAGGAACGCGCGGTCCGCTTGACGAAGAGGACGTGCGCGAAATGTCCGTGACGGGCATACGCAGCGTATATTCCGCGATTTTGCAGAATATTGAAACGTATGCGGCGTATGCGAGCCTGGTAAGCAGCGTCCCCGCGTTCGAGGAACTGCCGGACAGCCGCGACTATATACTTTCGCAGTACGATCTCGTCTACGGCAATTATCCCGAGCAGTCGGACAAGAACGCGCTTGTGCTCGTGCTCAACGCCGACGGCGAACTGAACGATCTGACGCTCGCGCAGCTCGGTTATGTCAGCCAGCGCGACTTCCTCAATTACGCATACGAACTTGCGGACGAGGAGGAATATTTCGACGAAACGATACCGTCGTTCATCGACAAGACGTATGATTATTCCTATTTCGCAGGGGAGGGCGCGCGCACGTTCACATGGTATCCGAATCATATGATCTACGAATATGCCCCGATAGGCGAAACGGACGCGTGGACGTACCATCCGTATTCGGAGGATTTTGCCGCGGACGCGGAGGGGGCGGAGTACGTCGTGGATATGCAGGTCGCCTGCGTGCTTAAACTCAAAAGCGACGTTATGTACGGCTCGCTGTCCAACGGAATGTATTATACGCATGCGCTGACCGAGCATATGCGCGGGATAGAAGCGACCCCCGCGGACGGGGAGGAGGACACCCGTTCGGAGATCGTCAAAGCCGCGGACGCGGCGGGCGCGGACGCGGAGGACAAATACGTCACCAACGTCACGTTCACGTTCGACTATTATTTCGATCAGAAGTACGAAGAAGATACGCCGGACGAATATGTCGATTTCAATACGCTTATGCACGGCAGCGGCTCGCTTGGCACGAGCATGAGTTCCACGTCGTCCGCGTCGCAGGCGGAGATGCTGGAAATAATGATGGGATATATCGAAAAGGGCGATATGGAAGGGCTGGGCAACTATGTATACCGTCTGCTGACGAGCACTTCCGACCGCGCTATGTATCTGAGTGCTCTCGGCGGAAGCGGAGTCCCTTCGCAGATCACGTTCTGGATAGACAATTTCGACGATAAGGATCTCGTGACGGCGTACCTCGACGAATGGAACAACACCCACGAACAGCTCGAACAGATACAGTATACCGACACCGTCGGAGTGTTGATGACGATAGTGGGCACGCTCATCACCATGATAACCGTTGCGCTTGTCGTATTCACGTCCATATCCCTTGTCGTTTCCACCGTGATGATAGGCATCATAACGTACGTTTCCGTCGTCGAGCGCATAAAGGAGATAGGCGTTATCCGCGCAATGGGCGGCAGAAAGCGCGACGTCAAGAACCTGTTCACGGCGGAGACCGTCATCATCGGTCTGCTTTCCGGCGTGATAGGCATAGTCGCGACGTATCTGCTCTCCGTCGTCGCCAATCTCATCATAGGCGGCTTTACGGGGATATACACGATCGCCGCGCTGCCGTTCTGGCAGGCGCTCATAATGATCGCGCTGTCCGTCGCGCTGACGCTTATATCCGGGCTGATACCCGCGTCCAAAGCGGCCAAGCAGGATCCCGTCGTTGCGCTGCGCACGGAATAAGTTCGGGAAATTTATTCCAAACGGTTGACATCCGGGGAAATGTCGTATATAATCAAATCACAAACGAATAATAATATCACTGCGAGGGAGTAATTTGCGCGGCGCGCCGCGTAACAATTCCCAACAGCCGACGGCTTGCCGTCTGGGATTGTTTTCAAAAATGAGACTCGCGTACCTGTTTTTACGGTACGCGGGTCTTAAAGTTTTACAGGGGACGGCGAAGGCGCGGCGATACGGAAAATACCTGTGCGGGAGGAACTTTCCATGAACGACATCAGAGAAAAAGCTCATCTTATGACTGCCGACATGGCGGCGCGCGAACTGGGTTCGGACGCCGAAAACGGACTGACTGACGCGGAAGCGCGGTCGCGCCTTGCCGAATGCGGGGAGAACAAGCTGCGGGAAAAGAAAAAGACCCCGAAGATAACCGTGTTCTTCCGACAGCTCGCCGATCCTATGATAATCATCCTCATCGTCGCCGCCGTCGTCAGCTTCGTGATGGCTATATTGAACGGCGGAGAGGGGATAGCGGAAGTCGTCATCATCGTCGCCGTCGTACTGCTCAACGCCGTGCTTGGCACCGTGCAGGAGTCCAAAGCGGAAAACGCGATAGCGGCGCTTAAAGAACTGACCGCGGCGGAGAGTAAGGTCGTGCGCGGCGGCTGCCGCAAGCAGGTAAAAAGCAGTTCGCTCGTTCCCGGCGACGTCATCGTGCTCGAAGCGGGCGACAGCGTTCCCGCGGACGCGCGCCTGATCGAGTGCGCGTCGCTCAAATGCGAGGAGTCCGCGCTGACGGGAGAGAGCGTCCCCGCCGAAAAGAGTCTCGCTCCGCTGTGCGGCGACGTGACGCTCGGCGACAGGACGAATATGGTATATTCGGGCTCGACGGCGGTATACGGCAGGGCGAAAGCGGTCGTGACGGCGACGGGAATGAATACCGAAATGGGAAAGATCGCGGGGGTGCTCGAAAGCGCGAAAAAGGAAAGGACCCCGCTGCAAAAAAAGCTCGGCAGTCTGTCGCTGCTGCTGACGGTCGTAGTCGTCGCGGTGTGCGCCGTCGTGTTCGTCGTAGACCTCGTCCGCGGCGGATTTTCCGGCGACAACGTGCTCGGCAGTTTCGTGCTGGCGGTCAGCCTTGCCGTGGCGGCAGTGCCCGAAGGACTGGCGACGGTGGTGACGATAGTGCTCTCTATGGGCGTGACGAAGATGTCGAAGCGCGGCGCGGTGCTGCGCCGCCTGACGGCGGTGGAAACGCTGGGCTGCGCGGAAGTCATATGCTCGGACAAGACGGGCACGCTGACGCAGAATAAAATGACCGTCGTGCATACCTACGGCGGGAACGACGCGCTGCTCGCGCGGGCCGTGTGCTTTTGCTCGGATTCCGTGATGGAAAACGGCGCGGCGGTGGGCGAGCCGACGGAGAACGCGCTCGTCGAGTTCGCCGCGAAATGCGGGCTGGACAAGCGGGAAAGCGACAGGAAGTTCCCGCGCGTCGGAGAGATCCCGTTCGACAGCATGCGCAAGATGATGACGGTGTTCGTCCGCGAGGAGAACGGCGTTACGCAGTATACGAAGGGCGCGCCCGACGAGGTGCTCGCGCGCTGCACCCGCGTGCTCGAAGGCGGCAGGGTCAGGGAAATGACGGACTCGGACAGAGAGAATATCCGCAGGGCTAACAAGGCTTTCGCCGACCGCGCGCTCCGCGTGCTCGCCGCGGCGTATAAAGAGGGTGTGGAGATAACGACCGCCGCCGCCGAAGCGGAGCGGGATATGACGTTCATAGGAATGACGGGAATGCAAGACCCCGTCCGCCCCGAAGTCAAAGCCGCCGTAGCCGAGTGCCGCAAGGCGGGCATACGCCCGATAATGATAACGGGCGACCACATAGACACGGCGACGGCGATAGCCCTCGAACTCGGAATCATAAAGGACGGCAAAGAGGCGATAACGGGCGCGCAGCTTGACGGGATGAGCGACGAGGAGTTCGGCAGGCGGGTGACGGAGTTTTCCGTGTACGCCCGCGTGCGCCCCGAGCACAAGACGCGTATCGTGCGGGCGTGGCAGGCTCTCGGCAAGGTGACCGCGATGACGGGCGACGGAGTGAACGACGCGCCGTCGATAAAGGCGGCGGACATAGGCGTCGGAATGGGCATAACGGGCACGGACGTGACGAAGAACGTCGCGGATATGGTGCTCGCGGACGACAATTTCGCAACGATAGTCGTCGCCGTCGGCGAGGGCAGGCGGATATACGACAATATCAGAAAGGCGATACTCTATCTGCTTTCCAGCAACCTCGCCGAAGTTGTGGCGGTGTTCATCGCGTCTATGGCGGGATTCACTCTGCTCGGCGCGCCGCACCTGCTGTGGATAAATATGATAGGCGACACCTTCCCCGCGCTCGCGATGGGGACGGAAAAGGCGGAGAAGAACGTGATGGAACGTCCTCCGCGCCCCGCGAAGCAGAGCCTGTTCGCCGAGGGGCTGGGCGTCGATCTCATCGTGCAGGGGCTGATAATAGCGGGGCTGACGCTGCTCGCGTATTTTGTCGGCAACCTGATGACGACGGGAGAAGCGATAGTGTACGACGACGGTTACAACGCGTACAACGCGGGCGTGACTGCGGCGTTCTTCACGTTCTGTATGATCAAGCTGTTCCACGCGTTCAACGTGCGCTCTTCCCGCCGCAGTGCGTTCTATCCCAAGGGGCAGAACAGATTTCTCCTGATCGCGACGGTCGCGAGTTTTGCGCTCACCACGGCGGTCATATATATCCCCGGCGTGCGGGACGCGTTCGGGTTCGTGCCGATAAACGCGCCGCTGTATTTTGTCTGTATTGCGATCGGCTTTGCGATAATCCCCGTAGTCGAACTGAAAAAACTGATAATATATCTTGCCGAAAAGCGGAAGAAAAAGGAAATAAAATGACGGCATACGCCGCCCGCGGATACAGCGGGCGGCGTTTCAGTAAATTTGCCCGTTTTTCGCGCGGCGGGGCGGAAAGCGTGCGCCCGTTCGCTTGCAAAACCGCGGAGTTCGTGATACAATATACGAGAGGGATACGAGGAATAACAAGGGAGGTGTGAGCCGTGAACTATGTGCTCGTGCTGCTGCTCGTCGGCGTGGTCATACTGTTGTGCGTGTTCGTCGGCAGACTGTCCGAAAAACTCAAGATCCCTTCGCTGATACTGTTCATAGGCATAGGTCTGCTGTTCGGCGAGGACGTAGGCGGGATAGAGTTCGACAACTACGCGTTCGCCGAGACTGCCTGCTCGATATGCCTTATTTTCGTCATATTCTACGGCGGATTCGGCACAAATTTCTCGGCTGCGCGCCCGGTGCTCGGGCAGGCGGTCGTTTTGTCGTTCGCGGGGACGGCGCTGACGGCGGGCGCGCTCGGCGCGGCGGTGTATGTACTGTTCAACTTCGTATTCGGCGCCGGCATAGGCTGGATAGAGAGCATGCTGATAGGCTCCGTCGTTGCGTCGACGGATGCTGCGTCCGTTTTCAGCATACTGCGCGCCCGAAAGCTCAATCTGCGGTATCACACGGCGTCGCTTCTGGAAATGGAGTCGGGCTCCAACGACCCGATGTCGTATATGCTGACGATGCTGTTCGCCTCGCTGCTCGCCGTAGAGGGCTACGGCGGCGGGGAAGCCGTGCTGCTGCTCGTCTGCCAGGTCGGTTTCGGCGCGGCGATAGGCGTGGGGCTGGGTTTCGCCGCGATATTCGTACTTAAAAAACTGCCTATGAGCGTTGGGCAGGGCGGCACGATATTCCTGCTCGCCGTCGCCGTGCTCGCTTATGCGCTCCCGCAGATCCCGTCTGTCGCATCCGGCGTCGCCGCTATAAGCGGCAACGGCTATCTCGCCGTATATATCTGCGGGATCATGGCGGGGAATTCGGGGATAGGTAAGAAACGCGAGATCTCCAAGTTCTGCGACAACCTGACGGGCATAGCGCAGATGATGATATTCTTCCTGCTCGGTCTGCTCGCGACGCCGTCGCGCCTGCCCGAGGTCATGCTGCCCGCGCTGCTCGTGTTCGTCGTGCTCACCGTGCTCGTGCGTCCGATCGTCGTTACGGGGCTGCTTCTGCCTTTCAAGGCGAAGTTCGGCAAGATATTCGTCGTATCGTGGGCGGGACTGCGCGGCGTGGCGTCCGTCGTGTTCGCTATCACGGCGACGGGAATGATAGGAGCGGACGCGCTGCCTTACGACCTGTTCAACCTCGTGTTCTGTATAGTCCTGCTTTCCGTCGTCGTGCAGGGAACGCTGCTCCCCGCCGTCAGCCGCGGAACGAAGATGATAGACACCGAGGGCACGGTCATGCGCACGTTCAACGACTACGGCGAGGAGGATAATATAGGGTTCATACGCATAGAAGTGGGCGAGGATCATCCGTGGTTCGGCAGCCGGCTGAAAGACGCGGTGATGCCCAAGGAGTTCCTCGTGCTGCTCATCCTCCGCGGCGGCGGAGCGACGGTGCCGTCGGGCGAAACGCGCATAGAAAAAGGCGACGTACTCGTATGCGCCGCGCCGGGATTCAGGAACGAGGACGATTTCGGTATGTATGAGGAGCAGATAGGCGCCCGCCATAAGTGGGCGGGCAGGCGGGTACGCGACCTCGACCTGCCCGAAGGTACTCTCATCGCGATGATACGCCGCGGCGACGGTACGCTCGTCCCGCGCGGCGACACCGTGGTGGAAAAGAACGATACGCTCGCTCTGCTGCGTATCAGGGACGTTTCGGACAGCGGAGCGTGAATGAAGCCCCGCGGGCTTAGCCCGCGGGGCGGTCTTGTTTTTAAGCCTCGGCTTCGGACGGCGTTTTCGCGCGCCCGAAGCGCGTGCGCCGCAGCCACAGCGCGGTCTTGACGGCTTCGCCGACGGCGAGCGGGATCAGCGCGAGCCCGAGGCACATCAGCGTGACGGCAAGGGACGGCGTCTGCATGGCGAACGCGGAAGCTACGGGCGGGACGAGCGCGACGAGCGCTATGAGCGCGAGCCCGACGGCGGTCGATACGTTCAGCAGGCGGTTGGAAAGCGGGCGCGTCTTAAAGAGCGGCAGGTCGGAGCGCAGAGCGTAGGCGTGCAGCATCTGCGACGTTCCGAGCGTGAGGAAGCATGCGGTGCGCGCGGCGGCTTCGCTTTCCGTCACGGCGCGGGTGACGTAATACGCCGTCAGGCACAGCGCGCCGAACAGCAGTCCGTACAGGACGAGCCGCACGACCATTCCCTTCGTGAATATCCCTTCGCCGCGCCCGAGCGGCTTTTTCGTCATAACGTCGGGCGGGGTCTTTTCCGTGCCGAGCGCGATGGCGGGCAGCGAGTCGGTCACGAGATTGATCCACAGCAGCTGCATGGACAGCAGTGGAGAGTCGAACGTTGCGAACATCGCGGCGACGACGGCGACAGCTTCGCCTATATTGGTGCCGAGCAGGAACGCGACGGCTCTGCGTATGTTGCCGAACACGCCCCGCCCCGTTTCCACGGCGCGCTCTATCGCGGCGAAATTGTCGTCCGTCAGCACGATGTCCGCTTCCGCTTTGGCGACGTCCGTACCGCTGCCCATAGCGCAGCCTATGTCCGCCGTGCGCAGCGCGGGCGCGTCGTTCACGCCGTCGCCCGTCACGCCGACGACCTCCCCGGCGCTTTGCAGCAGCCGCACTATGCGCAGCTTGTCGGAGGGGGTCACGCGCGCGAAAACGCTCACCGTTTTCAGTTTTTCGGTAAGCTCCGCGTCGCTCATACGCTCTATGTCCCGACCGGTAAGCGTGCCTTCGGACGGCAGACCGACGGCGCGCGCCGTCGCTTCCGCCGCGCCCGCTCCGTCGCCCGTCAGCATTACGGGGCGGATCCCCGCGCTTATGCATTTTTTCACGGCGCCCGCGGCTTCCGCTCTCGGCGGGTCGGACAGTCCGACAAGCCCCGCGAACGTATGCTCGCCGCCGAGATCGTCTGGGGAGCGCAGACGGCGGTATGTGACCGCGAGCACGCGCAGTCCGCGCCGTTCGGCCTCCTCCGCCGCGGCGCACGCGGGCGGGTAAACGCTCTCCGCCGCGCCTTTGGTTATTTCCAGCAGTTCCCCGCGGCAGCGCACGACGACGCTCATACGTCTGGTCGTGTTGTCGAACGGAGTGAGCGACAGCCGCACGGCTTCCGGGCGTGGCATGCGGGCGAGTATGGCGGCGTCGGTGGGGTCGGACGCTCCGTCCGTGCACAGCGACGCGAGCGTCAGCGTGCGTTCGTCGGTATATTCGGTGACGGTCATCCTGCCCGTCGTCAGCGTGCCCGTCTTGTCCGTGCAGATGACGGACACGCTGCCCAGCGTTTCGACGGCGGGGAGCTTGCGCACTATCGCTTTCTCGCCGACGAGTTTACGCATGCCCGCGCACAGCACCATCGTGACCGTCGTCGGCAGCCCCTCGGGCAGCGCGGACACGGCGAGAGCTATCGCCGTCGTCAGCAGCGTCATCACCGTCAGCCGCGTGCTGCCGAGCAGATATATCCCTATCAGTCCCATCGCGAACACGGCGAAGCACAGCGCGAGCGACAGCACGCCGAGCTGCTCGCTCAGCTTTTTCAGCTTGTGCTGGAGCGGGGTGGGGCGTTCGGCGGCGGAGTCCAGCAGCGCGGCTATTCTGCCCATTTCCGTGCTCATTCCCGTCTTATCCACGACGGCGGTCCCGCTCCCGGACACCACGCGGCTGCCCGAAAACACCTCGTCGCCGTCGCGCTTGACGACGGGTTCGCTTTCGCCCGTCAGCATGCTTTCTTCCGCGCCGAACGAGTGCGCGTCCGTCAGGATGCAGTCGGCGGGAACGACGTCGCCCGCCCGCAGCAGCACTATGTCGCCGGGGACGAGGGAGCGCGCGTCGACGGTACGCTCTTCGCCGTCGCGCCTGACGCGGCACATAACCGCGCTCATACGTTCGAGAGCGTCCAGAGAACGCTGCGCGCTGCGCTCCTGCAACGCGGACATCAGCGCGTTCGCGGCGACTATCGCGAAGATGAGCAGCGGCTCGAACAGAGCCTCCGCGGAAAAGTCGACGGCGGCGAGAGCGAGCCCGATCGCGCTCGCGCCGAGGAGTATGACGAGCATGGGGTCTTTGAGCTGCGCGAAGAACCGCTTCGCAAGCGACGGCTGCCGCTTTTTAGCGAGCACGTTCTCGCCGTACAGCGTCCGCCTGCGCTCCGCCTCGAAACTTTCGAGCCCGTTCGGACAGGTCCCGTACTTTTCGCATATATTCATCATCGGGATATTTCTATGCCCGCCCGTCCGCTTTTATGCCCTCCGCCCGCTTGACTGTCGCCGCCCGCCGTAGTATAATAGCCGTAAACACACGGGAGGCGGGAGATGAAAACGACGTTCGTCAGTTTCGATGATAAGCCGATACGCCTGCACATATGGGAGGCGGAAGCACCGCGCGCCGTCGTGCAGATAGTGCACGGCATGACGGAGCACGCGGAAAGATACGCGGAGTTCGCGGAGTTCTTAAACGCCCGCGGCTTCACCGTCGCGGCGGACGACCACCGCGGTCACGGCGAAACGGATCCCGATACGCTCGGTTGGTGCGCGGGGGATATGTTTAAGGACACCGTGCGCGACGAGGGCGGGATCACCGACTTCCTGTCGGAGCGTTACGGCGTCCCCGTGATCCTGTTCGGCTTTTCCTACGGCTCGTTCCTGACGCAGAGCTATATCTCCGCATATCCCGATAAGATCGCGGGCGCGGTCATCGCGGGCAGCAGTTACAAAAAGGACGCGGAGGTGTATCTCGGCTCCGCCGTCGCGGGGCTCGGGTGCGCGTTTCGCGGCGAAAGAAAGCAGGCGAAACTCATCGAAAAGCTGACGTTCGGCGCATACTCGAAAAAGTTCGACGACGGCGAATGGCTGAGTGCGGACGCGGAAAACAACGCCGCATACCATGCCGACCCGCTCTGCGGCTTCACTTGTTCATACCGCTTCTACGCCGACTTCTTCCGCGGACTGCGGCGGCTGTACACGAAAGAGTATATCGCGGGGCTGGATAAGGATATGCCTCTGCTCATCGCCTCGGGCGCGCTCGACCCCGTCGGCGACGCGGGCAGGGGAGTGAAAAAACTGTATAAATTTTATACGGAAAAAGCGGGGATGAAAAACGTCGCCCTGACGCTTTTCGACGGTTCCCGCCACGAATTTCTGAACGAGCGCGTCCGCCGCGACGAAACGTACAACGCTCTTCTTGCGTTCTTCGGGCGCATCGCCGACGCTTCGGCAAACCGATCTTCGTAGCATAACGGGAACGCGGAATGACGGCGCGGTGCGGGAGAACGGGTGATAACGGCGCGGCGGCGGAATGAGAAAGGACGTAACGGCGGGAACGTGGGATAAGAACTTAAAAGACGGGAAACAAGGCAAAAGCCGCGGGCTCCCCCGCGGCTTTTGTGAAAAAATTTTTCGGTTTTTCAAAAAATTTAATTTTCATTATCGGTTTTTGATACACCCGTGTTGTATGATAGCAAAAAGGACAAAGATGTCCGACGTTTGGCTGTATAGGGTTGCAAAACAGCCGCAGCAGTGATATTATTATTTCAATAAAACGAAAGAGGAGAAAACGATGTCTAAGAAAAGAGCACCGATCGAGATCAAAAAAGCAAAGATCGTAAAAAAACAAATATCGTCGAAGTCTGTTGCCGAAGCAGAAACCATAGCTGCCGAAGAGACGGCTGCTGACGAAAAAGCGTCGGTACAAGTCAAGAAAAAATTCGGTTCGAAGGCAAAAGCCATGGGGTTCAGATCCGCGCTTGCACTCGGAAGAGGGGTGGCGGTGACGTCCTTTATTTCGAGCGATACCAACAGATCGGGTATCGTAGAACTTGCGGACGCGGAAAACGGATACGGTAGAGTCTATTCGGACGACGGGCTCGGATTCACTTCCGCGATACAGCCGGGAGAGATCTCGATAAAGTCCACCAGGCGTGCCGAAAACGGCGACGGCGTTTTGTCGACGGAGATCCCCAATCCGTTCGTCGGAAGCGGCGGAGAGAGAATAGTCCGCAGCGATTACATAGGGAGCAAGCCGGAACTCGAACGGCGGTTTTTCGGCAGGGAATTTCCCGACAATAACGTATATGTGCAGATCGCTTATAATGTTTTTGACATATCTAAGATCCTGCTGCTGCATATCAACAACATAGTTTATATGTTTTATAATCTTAACCGAAATGCCGGAAATGTAAGTTGGGATATGCTGGGGCAGCTTTATTCTTTCAAAGATTACGACGCACAGAAAGAATATTTGAGCGAAGAGCGCAACAAAGATAAGACCGGTCAGCAGCGGGCGATGGAGCTTGCGGAAATTTTGCTCGGACACGATTCCGAAATAGTTTCGTATTTCAACGGCGTTTTTGTCGGCGGAAAATGCGGTACGGACAGCGCGGAGTTCAGGCATAATTACCGCGTACTGCGTCTGCTTACATACATACGCAATCTTTGCATGCACGCGCTGCCGTTCGACCGCGACAGGAACGACGGCGGCAAATTGAGCGAAGAAAGATTGCTCGGATTCAACGACAAGGAATTCAACGGGCTGCTCGACAAGATATACGATATCGGCGTAAAGAATATTTGCAGCGGATTCGAAGCCTCGTCCCGTAATAATTTGTATATGCTTTCGCGGATATACGAAAACGAAGATACGAACGACCTGGCGCGGGATTATTTTGGTTTTACGGTATTGAAAGAAAACGCAAATATCGGTATCGATCTGAAAAAAATCAGAGAATATATCGTTTCCTACCATATGCCGGGTCTTGCAGGCAAACAATACGATACTTGCCGCGGAAAGCTGTATACCGTTCTCGGGTTCGTTATAGGCAGGCTTGTTTCCTCGGATAGTGCCGCGTTAGACGGTATGATCGGGCGGCTGCGGCTGGCAATGAAAGACGAAGAGAAGAAAGAGGCGGCATATGCGGCGTTTGCGGGTAAATTATTTGCAGACAACCGCAGTCTGTTCGAAAAGACCGTGCGCGTTTTTGATAAAGAGAAAGCGGCGAAATTCAAAAGCGCGGGAAAGGTGCAAAAATCAAGCACGTCGGCATTGTGCGAACAGATGGCGCATCCGGATAAATTCGCCGAACTCGTGTATTTTGTCTGTAAATTTCTCGACGGCAAGGAGATAAACGACCTTACCACGTCGCTGATAAATAAGATCGACGGCATAGGCGCGCTTATCGACGCGGCGGAAGATCTGGCGCGCAGACTGCCCGGAGGCGGCGACGAACTTGCGGTGTTCCGCGAGAAGTTCCCCGTGTTTTTCAAACGCGGAAAAAAGAGCGGAAGTCTTGCGCTCGGAGATTCTCTTCGTATCGTAAAGACCGTTTCTCAATGGAAGAACAAGGACGAGGCGGATATGCTGCAAATAAAAGCCTCCGACTCCGAAAACGAAGAGAGCGCCGTTGAGCTGGCGCAGCAAAAGTATTCCTCCGACAGAATGTGGGAAGCGTTCGTAGTTTTCGGGATAGCGCGGGGCGGTAAAATGATCGTGCGCGACGGCATTTCCGAAATAACTCCCGAGTACGCAAAATTCAAAAATAGATATTATCCTGCAAACAAAGACGGCGTAAACGACCGCGATCGTAAATTCAAAAATTTCATTATCTCTTCCGTCTTAAAAAACAGGCGGTTCGATTATGTAGTCAAATATAACGATCCCGCGGAGTGCTGCGGCATAATGAGATGCCGTCCGCTCGTGCGGTTCGCCGTCGGCAATCTGCCAGATAAGCAGGTCGAAAGATATTGTCGTTCCATAGACTTGGAATATGCGTATAATGACGATGATATCAAACAACGGCTGGCAGATTATCTGTGTAATTTCGACAGGGGAACGTTTATCGACGAGTTTACCATCGACGGCAAGTCGCCCGCGCGCGCCCGGCAGAAGAACCTGATCACGCTGTATCTTACGGTGCTGTATCTGATAACGAAGAGCATGGTGCGCGTGAACGCGAGATTCAGTATGGCATTTGAGTCGCTTGAACGCGACAAATTGCTGCTTGTGCCGGAAGACAGTAAACGCAATAAAGAAGACTATGCCGCGCTGACGCGCAAATTCCTCGCGCGGGACAAAGAGCCGAGGGAAAAATTGCGCCGTGCGCCGAGATCGGAAAAGGGAATGTCTCGGGACGAACTCGAAAAGATCAGGGCATACAGGCGCGGTTTGAAGGCGCAAATGCATTTCGATACTCATACTTACGATTATCTTTCAAAGGATCTTGAGTCTTACGACAAAATATCCGGAAACGATATATTCTCCGGATACAGAAACGGTGTTATGCACCTCAATATTGTCAAAGATATGGTGAAATACGCGAAGGAACTGCGCGAGATAGATTCGTATTATGAACTGTATTGCTACATTTTGCAGCGCAGGCTTGCGGCGAATAATAAAGGCGGACTTGCCGAATATGCTTCGGCGATAAGCGAACACAGGAGTTACAGTAAAGATCTGATGAAGATCCTGAACATACCGTTTGCATATAATCTTGCGCGATATAAGAATCTTTGCATAAAGGATCTGTTTGAAGAGCGTGACGGAAAAGGAGGTATGCGCTGACGATACGGACTCTCGTCGTCGAGGGCGACAATAAATTGTCCTTGCGGAACGACCGTATGATCTGCGAAGGCGGCGGTAAAGCGACGAAAATATTTATCGGAGATATTTCTTCCGTGATATTTCAAAGTCAGCGTTCTTCCGTATCCCTCGGTCTGCTCGATCGGTTGGTGCACGCGGGGATAAACGTGGTATTCTGCGATCGGCGTATGTTTCCGTATTCCATGCTTGTGCCTTTTGCCGGAAGCGGGGATTCGGCGGGGAAATTGCGCGAGCAGCTGTTGTGGACGGATCGCGACTGCGACCGCGTATGGAAGAAAATAGTTTCCGACAAAATTTCCTCGCAAACGCGGCTGCTCGGATATTTCGGGATCTCCGTTGTTCCCGAATATCAGGTCGCGGACGGAGACGCCGAAAATGCCGAAGGGAACTTTGCGAGATACTATTTCTCAAAACTTTTCGGGACGACTTTTCGCAGGCATATCGCGGATGACGTAAACGGCGCTTTGGATTACGGATATACGGTACTGCTGTCGCATATGGCGCGGATAATCTCGTCGCGCGGCTATTCGCTTCAGCTGGGTGTGCATCACAGAGGGGCGCGCAATAATTTCAATCTTGCGTGCGACGTTATGGAGCCGTTTCGTCCGCTTACGGATCGTATCGTATGTGCGCGCAGCCGTCCGCTTGACAGAGAATATAAACTTGCGCTGGCGGACGCGTTGAATTGCCGCGTCGAATACAAGGGCGAAAAGTGCCCGGCGGGATACGCGATGCAAATGTATTTTGCGGATATGATCTCGATGCTCTGCGATCGGACGGCGGAAGTCGGAGAATTGAAACTATTCGCATAAGGAGAGGATGAATGTTAGCGTTGTTTTTGTTTTTGGCATTGATCGTTTTTGCCATTAAGGACTCGTTGAAGTAATTCAACGTGTGCGAGATCCACTTGGAGGAAATGACCGTTAATGGGTTTATTGGTCTGCATTTTGTTGGTTGTGTTTATAGCTGTTTGGCTTAAAGGCGGCTAAAATGAAGATATATGTGCTGTTTTTCGACGCAGATATGCGCACACATACGGATCGCCGCGAATACAGGCGGTTTGTCGTCGGAATAAAACGGCTCGGTTATTCGATGATACAGCGTTCCGTTTATTACAGAGTGAACGAGGGGAGTGTATCGGGACGCTCAGAATATACGAGGATCGCCGCAATAACACCGGGAACGATAGAAATCAGGATCATCGAGATAACGGAAAGGATATTCCGCAATATGCTTTCGCTGAATTGCGGGGCGGTTGATTTATCATTATATGATAATAGCATAATTTGTGTATAGACTTGACATTGCCCGCAATATGTTGTATAATACAGGTACAATACCCGTTGAAAACCACACGGGTCTATGACTCCAGTCGCCCGTGTTCCAGTTGCCCGTGTGTACAATACCCGTTGAAAACCACACGGGTCTATGACTAAATGCAGTAGTGCGGCGTCGGTGCTTTTGTACAATACCCGTTGAAAACCACACGGGTCTATGACCCCGCAATAGTTGCGTCGGGTGCGTAGCCGGTACAATACCCGTTGAAAACCACACGGGTCTATGACGCGGTTTGCCTCCACCGTAAGATTATCGGAGTACAATACCCGTTGAACACCACACGGGTCTATGACTTCACCGTAGCCCGTGATCACCCAAAGCAAGTACAATACCCGTTGAAAACCACACGGGTCTATGACCACTCCCGTGGAGTGCAAGAGAGTCCTCATGTACAATACCCGTTGAAAACCACACGGGTCTATGACTGTGCGTCTTGTAGAAGGTTCCGTCGTTATAGTACAATACCCGTTGAAAACCACACGGGTCTATGCCCTCTTCCCACGCCCATAAGAAATCGCCTTTCGTACAATACCCGTTGAAAACCACACGGGTCTATGACATTCAGATGTCAATGTACGATGAGGGCGGCGTACAATACCCGTTGAAAACCACACGGGTCTATGACAAAGAAAATCGAACATATCACACCCCCGTGTGTACAATACCCGTTGAAAACCACACGGGTCTATGACGACGAATTCGTTCATTGTTTGCGGAATTCGTGTACAATACCCGTTGAAAACCACACGGGTCTATGACCACGGGTCGCTTATGTACACCGTGTACCCTAGTACAATACCCGTTGAAAACCACACGGGTCTATGACTGCTGCGTCCACTACTAACGCTATTCTACGGTACAATACCCGTTGAAAACCACACGGGTCTATGACAAACATCTTTCGAGCGCCTCCTCAAAATTCGTACAATACCCGTTGAAAACCACACGGGTCTATGACTCCAGTCGCCCGTGTTCCAGTTGCCCGTGTGTACAATACCCGTTGAAAACCACACGGGTCTATGACCGTAAAGTCCTTTTTCCGTCCTGAATTTCAGTACAATACCCGTTGAAAACCACACGGGTCTATGCCGCAGGATTGCGGCGTAAAATAAAAAACAGACCGCGAAACGGTCTGTCATAATATCGGTTGTTTCTCGCGAAGTTCCTTGTTTCGTGCCGTTCTTCGGAACGGAAATGTTAAACGAAATCAAAGGAGGACTTACTTAAATGAGTATAGTCGAGTATGAGGAAAACATGAGAGAGGAAGTAAAGGTTCTTATACGCAAAGCGCGTATGATGGACTGCGAAATTGCGGAAGCGTTGAAAGTGTCCCAAAAGACCGTTGAACGCTGGCGCAAAGGCAAGGTGCTTCCGTGCCTCGTGGCGTACATGAGACTTCGCGAGTTAAGCAATAATGCTCTCGGCCCTGCAGCGGCTTGAGAGCATCTTTTATTTCTCGGACATGTCTGTCCTTCCGCGTGTCAGTATTGCTGGACAAGATCCTTTATCTCTGCTATTATTCGTGTAGATAAAACAAAGGAGAGATGAAAAATGGTAAGAAAGAGAAACCGTAAGGAAACGGAAAACGAGTTCGAGGAAGAGGAAGATCGCGGAGTCGAGGTGTGCGGACATGCCGACGGCAGGATCAAAGAAAGACTGGGCGTGAAGTCGGAACACAAACGCCTTGCGCTCGCCAAGCTTGCTTACGAAAGAGGACTTCGCGAGCGTGATTGCGACGGCTATGCGCTTGAATACCTGCGCATGAAGCGCAAGACCGTGCCCGAGTGCGAAGGGAGAGAGTTGGTGCTGTATTGCGGGAAAATATTCGTGTTTTCGGGGGAGATCCTGGTCACGGTTTATTTGCCCCCGGAAGGATACGCCCGCCTCATACGGAAAGAAACGGCGCGTAAAAAGTGCCGTGCGCGTGTGCGGGCATATGCGCTCGATGATCCTGCTTTCGCCGCATAACGGGAACGGGGAATGACGGCGCGGTGCGGGAGAACGGGTGATAACGGCGCGGCGGCGGAATGAGAAAGGACGTAACGGCGGGAACGGGGGACAAAAACATTAAGACGACAGCAAACACAAAAGCCGCGGGGGAGCCCGCGGCTTTTGTCTATCGTAAAACCGTTTTATTTTTTGTCGCTTGCGCCGTCCGAACCGTTCGCGCCGCTTGTCGTATCGTTTTCTCCGCTCGTTTCGGCGTTCGCAATGTCAGCGCCGTTCGTTTCGCGTTCGTCCGATCCGTTGTCCGCGCCGTTCGTTCCGGCGTTTTTGCCGCGCTTTTTCTTTTTTTCGGGAGCGGGGGCGAATGCGCTCTTGCCGAGTTCGAGTTCTTCGTCTGAAAGACGGAACGTCGGGAGCGCGACGTTGTTTTCCTCTTCCTCATCCGGTTCGATCTCTATGAGCACGCAGGCGCGGTAGGTAACGAACGCGGCGATGTACGAAACGGCGGTCAGAGCGGCGGTCAGCCACAGCAGCGCGAGGGCGGCTATGTCGGTGGCTCGGAGAGAGCCTGCCGCGCCGCACAGGACGGAGTGGTATATCGCAAAGCCGAGCGCGAGCAGCAGGGCTATGACCTGCCCGAAATAGGGGATCGCCTTGAAGCCGAGCGCGGGGGTCTTGCGCACGAGGGTCTCGCGTTTCGGCGTATACGACAGAAAGGAGAACACGGCGCACCAGACGAGCGCGACCGGCAGGGCGAATGTCAGCGCGACGTATGCGGACAGTCCCGAATAATTGACTTCCGCGGAGGGCAGGACGGAAAAGCCGACCGCCGCGTACAGCACGATGAACGGGACGTATGCGGCGGCTGCGGCGAGAGCCGCAATGCGTATGACGATCGCCCGCGCTTTCAGCGTGCGGTCGTCGAGTTCGGAAAGATAGTAATCCTTATTGCTTTTGTCGAATCGTTTTATCCGTGCCATTTATCATATTATAACCCATTGCGCCGTTCGTTGCAAGCGTTTTACGCATTCGCGCGCGTTTGCCGCCGCGGCGGAGGCGCAAAAAGCCGCGCGGCGGGCAAAACGCTTGCAAAGGCGGCGCAGGTATGATACAATATGCGCGAAAGAACAATTTTCCATCGGAGAAAGATAAGTATGTTACAGGTGACCGACGTATCGCTTCAATTCGGGCAGCGCGTGCTGTTCGAGAACGTCAACATCAAATTCACGAAAGGGAACTGCTACGGCATCATAGGCGCGAACGGCGCGGGCAAGAGCACGTTCCTGAAAATACTCACGGGCGAGCTCGAACCCAATAAGGGCGACGTCAGTATATCCAAAAACGAACGTATGAGCGTATTGCAGCAGAACCAGAACGCTTACGACGACAAGACGGTGCGCGAAACGGTGATGTGGGGGCATAAGCGGCTTATGCAGCTCGCGGAGCTTCGCAACGAGCTGTATTCCAAAGCGGACTTCACCGAAGAGGACGGTATGAAAGCCGCCGAATACGAAACGGAATTCGCCGATCTCGGCGGATATGAGGCGGAAGCCAACGCGGACTCCATGCTCGCGTCGCTGGACATACCGCTGTCGCTCGCCGATACGCTCATGGCGGACGTCGACCCCAAGATAAAGGTCAAGGTCCTGCTCGCGCAGGCGCTGTTCGGCAATCCTGATATACTCATTCTCGACGAACCGACGAACAACCTCGACGTCAGGACGGCGAACTGGCTGGAAGACTATCTGATGGATCTCGACGACACCTGCATCATCATAGTTTCGCACAACCGCCACTTCCTCAACCGCGTCTGCACGCATATCTGCGACGTGGACTACAAGAAGATAACGATGTACGTCGGCAACTACGACTTCTGGTACGAGTCCAGCCAGCTGCTGCTGCGCCAGCAGAAAGAGGCGAACAAGAAAGCGGAAGCGCGGGCAAAGGAACTGCGCGAGTTCATAGCGCGGTTCTCCGCGAACGCCAAACGCGCCAAGTCGGCGACCAGCCGCAAAAAGGAGCTGGAAAAGCTGGAAATAACGGACATAAAACCGTCGAGCAGGAAATACCCGTTCGTCGAGTTCAAGTTCGAGCGCGATCTCGGCGCGGACATACTCAAAGTGGAAGGACTTTCCAGGAACGGCTTTTTCAAGGATATTTATTTCACGGTCAAAGCGGGCGACAAGATAGGCTTCGTGTGCGACAACGGCATGGCGCTGTCCGTGCTGTTCGACGTGCTGACGGGCAAGGAAAAACAGGACAAGGGCACCGTCAAGTGGGGCAGCACCGTCATTCCCGCATATATGCCGCAGAACTACGACGAGTATTTCGACGGCGTGGATCTGACCCTCGTGCGCTGGCTGGACCAGTTCTCCAAACAGCACGACGAGGAGTATCTCCGCAGCTGGCTGGGCAGGATGCTGTTCTCCAAAGAGGAGGCTCTGAAAAAAGCCAAGGTGCTCTCCGGCGGAGAGAAAGTGCGCTGTATGCTCGCCAAAATGATGCTGACGCAGGGAAATTTTCTTTTGCTCGACGAGCCGACCAACCACCTCGATCTCGAATCGATAACCTCGCTTAACAAGGGGCTCATCAATTTCCGCGGACCGCTGCTTCTCGTTTCGCACGACCACGAGCTCGTGCAGACGACCTGTACGCGTATCATCGAGATAAAGGACGGCGCGAAGGTATACGACAAGGATATAACTTACGACGAGTATATCGCCGAGCAGAGCAAGCGGTGATACGGCGGTATGGAAAAGATAGCAAGTTTTACAGTCGATCACAATAAGCTGCGCAGCGGGCTTTACGTTTCGCGCAAGGATTCGTGCGGCGGCGTGACCGTCACGACATTCGACCTGCGGCTGACCGCGCCCAACCGCGAGCCGCCTTTGAGCACGGGGGTCATGCATACGATCGAGCATATCGGGGCGACGTATCTGCGCTCCTCGGAAGCGGGCGGCGACGTCGTGTATTTTGGTCCGATGGGCTGCCGCACGGGCTTTTATCTCCTGATGTTCGGCGATCTGTCGGGCGAGGACGTTCTTCCGCTCGTGCGCCGCACGTTCGGGTTTATCTCCGCTTTTTGCGGCGACATACCCGGCGCGTCCCCGTCCGAGTGCGGGAACTGGTCGGATCAGGACCTCGACGGCGCGAAAGCCGCCGCTGCCGCATATCTCGCCGAACTCGCTTCTCCGCGCCTCGAGTATTGATTTTTGTTTGTGAGTTTATCGGGGAATTTTTTTTGGACAAAAAAGGTTCCACGAACCCTTTTATAAATAAGGGTCTGTCGCATGGTAATGCACAGCCCCTCCAAAAAGCTTGCAATCATATAATAATTAAGACTTTCGCCCTAAAAGATAATCGATGTCTTCATCAAAAAAAATCGGCTATTTTACATAAGTTTCCGAGAGAAATTTCGCGTTGACATAGCAAATACCGTGAAATTGTTTGTTGCGGTATGCCTATTTTTCGCGCAAACTGAGAAATGCTCATATCTCCGATAAGATATCTGAGATTTTCCGCAAACGTCTTTATATATTTGTTTTCCGCATTGTCATTCATTTTATTATTATACACCGTATGGTGTAAATCGTTTGACGTCACACCAAACGGTGTGATAAAATCAAATCGAAGTCTGCAATTCAGTTTTAAGAATTGTGGTTCGGCGGGAAAGCGTATGCAAAAACGGCATAATCGTTTTTCTGACGTTGCTTGGATGTTAAAATAAATAAAATCACGATATGGAAGGATGATATTATGAAAAGTATCGGACGTCATTTGAAAATTGCGATAGCCGCGTTGCTCGTCGTTGTTATGAGTTTCGCCTGCGTATGTCTGTCCGCTTGCGGCGGAAAGGAAAATAATACCGATCCGGGCGGCGGAGCTGCCGCGCTTATTCCCACGGAAGGGTTAGAGTACGAAAAAGACGGCAGCGGCGGTTTTTACGTCGTTGTCGGAATGGGTACGGCGAAAACGGAGAATCTCGTAATAGGCGGGACTTACGATTCTTTGCCGGTAAAGGGCATTGCCGCGCGAGCTTTCGCGGAAGAAACGATAAAGACGGTAACCGTGGGGGACGAAGTCACGGACATAGGGGACGGAGCGTTCGATTCGTGTACTTCGCTTACCGACGTCAAGCTCGGCAGTATAAACGACGGCGCGGTTGCAAGCTCGCGCAATTTGCCGTCTGACGCGCTTTATGCGGAGCGGCAGATTACCGCGACCGAGCAGACCGTTCTCGGCAGCGGCGTATTCGCTTCCTGTACGAATCTTAAAAGCGTTAAGCTTGGCGATAAAATCAAAGATATCGATTCCGATCTTTTCAGCGGCTGCGACAGTCTGACCGACATAGTCATAGGCAACGGAGTGGAAGAGATCGGCGACTGGTCTTTGTCGTCCCTGTATTCTCTCGAAAGCATAAAGGTCGGGAACGGACTGAAAACCATAGGCGAAGGAGCTTTCGCTTACGACGAAAATCTGAAGACCGCCGAATTCGGCAACGGTTTGCAGGAAATAGACTACGGCGCGTTCAGTTACTGCAAAAAGCTTAAAAGCTTTAAGGTGGGCAACGGACTGAGAAAAATAGACGTCGGCGCGTTTTATAGTTGCGAGAGCCTTACAGACCTTACTCTTTCGTCTTCTCTTACGGAGATAGCGACCGACGCGTTCAGGGAATGCAAAAGCCTTACGCGTTTCACCGTGCCCGAGTCAGTGGAAACGATAGGCGACGGAGCGTTCGTCGGTTGCAGTTCGCTTGCGGAGATAAACGTCGACGGTAAAAACAAATCCTTCTCTTCGATAGGCGGCGATCTTTACTCCAAGGACGGCAGTACGCTTATAAAGTATGCGTCCGGAAAATCCGCCCGGTCGTTTGCTTTCCCTGCGTCCGCGACGGCGGTAGGCGCCAACGCGTTTTACGAGTGCAAAACGATGGAAGAGATAAGTTTCAACGATGACATGACTTACGTCGGAGAAAACGCTTTTTTCGGCACGGCGTTTCTGAATAATATTCGGGAAGAGGACGGCGCGAAATATTACGACGGTTTACTCCTGTCCGCAAGCGGCGTGAGCGGAGAGTATGCGGTAAAAGACGGCACGACTCTCATAGCTTCGGCGGCGTTTACATATAGCGACGGTATAACCGGCATAACGTTGCCTTCGTCGCTCGAATATATCGGGGATAAAGTTTTCGACGGCTGCAACGCGCTTGCGAGCATTACGGTGAATTCGCAGAATACGGCGTTTAAGTCGGACGGTACCGATCTGTACACGGCAGACGGTAAGACGTTTATGCTGCACGCGCCCGCTTCTTCCGCCGTTTCGCTCACGATCGCCGACGGAACGGAAAAAATAGCGGATAATGCATTGCGCGGCAGTTCTGCTCTGACTTCGGTTGCTTTGCCGGACGGTCTGACGGAAATAGGCGAAAAGGCTTTCGAAAACAGCGGCATTATTTCCGTGATCTTACCCGACAGCGTCGTAAAGCTCGGAGAAAGCGCGTTCGGTTACTGCTATGCTCTTGAAAGCGCGGATATAGGCGACGGCGTGACGGAAATAGAGCCGAGCACTTTCACGGGCTGCGGCAGTCTGAAGACGCTGGAAATAGGCAGCGGCGTTAAATTCATACAGACCGATTATACTTTCGACGGTTGTTCTTCGCTTGAAAACATAAACGTTGCGGCCGGTAATTCCGTTTACAGCTCGATAAGCGGAAATCTTTACGACGTCAGCGGCAGTACGCTTATAAAGTATGCGCCCGGAAAATCCGAAACCGAATTTACAGTTCCGCAGAACGTGCACGAAATAGGGACGAAAGCGTTTACGGGCAGCGCAAATCTCGTGAAGATAATCCTTCCGAGCGGGCTCAAAGAATTGCGTGACAGTGCGTTCGAGTATTGTTCTTCGCTTAAATATATCGAATTGCCGAGCGATATGACATATATTCCTTACGGACTTTTCAGCGGCTGCGCCGCGCTTGAAAGCATAGATATACCCGACGGCGTAGTCAATATAGGTAACTTTGCGTTTTCCGAATGTCCGAGCCTTATTCGTATCGAGCTTCCGAGCGGACTGACGCGTATAGGCGTAAACGCATTCCAAAATTGCTCGGCGTTGACCGAGTTAGTCATACCCGACGGCGTATCTCTCATAGAAGAATATACTTTCTCCGGTTGCGGCGCTCTCTCTTCGGTAGTTATCGGCAGCGGCGTTAAAAGCATAGCGGCGGGAGCGTTTGAAAATTGTTACAGACTTGCGGAAGTTTATAATAAATCCGCTCTCGAAATAACAGCGGGTTCGAGCGATAACGGTTATGTGGCGTATTATGCGAAACAGGTCTATACGGGCGAGTATCAAAGCAAACTGATTAAGGAAGGGGATTACCTGTTTTTTGCGGATGAAAACGGATATTGCCTTGTCGGATATGTCGGCAATTCGTCCGAAACGGTTATGCCCGCCACAATAAGCGGCAATACCTATACGGTCGGCGATTACGCTTTTGCGGGCAATAAAAATTTGCAGAGAGTTACATTGTCGGATATTGAAACGATCGAAAACGGAATGTTCAAGGATTGTTTCGGACTTACAAGCATAGTTTTTACATCTGCGGTTAATACCGTGAAAGCGGGAGCGTTTGAAAATTGCAGTCTGAGCGAAATATTTTATATGGGAAACGAGCAGCAATTCCTTGACATTGCCGTAGACCAGACGAATAATTTCGGTTTTACGCAAGCCGCAGTGTACTATTATTCCGAAACTCAGCCTGACGGCGGCGATTATTGGCATTACGTCGACGGTGTCCCCGTTCTATGGTAAAAGGTCGGGAAACGTTGTACCTTGTTTTAACGGGAGCCTTTTCTTTGAAATAAAGAAATGGCTCCTTTAATTTTAAAAAGGTGTTGCTTTTTTCGCGAGTGTGTGATATGCTTGAAAAAAATAAAAGGGAGCGCGGTCCTGCGCGCGAAAGGAGAGTCTATGGACAGGGGAAAGCTGATAGCCGTCGCGGCGGGCAGAGAGCGCGCCGACCTGGTGATAAAGAACGCAGGCGTGTTTGACGTTTACGGCGGTTCGGTGATAAAGGGCGACGTCGCCGTAACGGGCGGCGTTATCGCCGGCGTGGGGAAATATTCGGGAAAAGAGGAGATCGACGGAGGCGGGAAATACGTTATGCCGTCTTTCTGCGACGCTCATCTGCATTTCGAATCGGCGGCGGTGCGTCCATCCGAATATCTGAAACTCGCCGTGCCGCACGGCGTGACGGCGTTCATAGCCGACCCGCACGAGATAGCCAACGTATGCGGGATGCGCGGCATAGAATTTATGCGCGCCGACGTGCGCGGCGTTCCCGCCGACGTGCGGTTTATGATGCCGTCCTGCGTGCCCGCGACCCCCGAGGACAGCTCGGGAGCCTGCCTTACGGCAGCCGACGCGGACAAAGGAAAGCGGGCGGGGCTGTACGGACTGGGCGAGATGATGAACGTGCCCGGCGTGCTGTCGTGCGACCCCGCCGTGCTCGCGAAACTCGACGTGTTCGACCGCATAGACGGTCACGCGCCCGGGCTGGGCGGCGAGGGACTGAACGCTTACGCCGCGGCGGGGATCTCCACCGACCACGAATGCACGACCGCCGAGGAAGCGGCGGAGCGCGTTTCGCGCGGGATGTACGTCCTTATGCGCGAGGGCAGTCAGGCGAAGAACGTGCGGGATCTGCTGCCCGCCGTGACGGAGCGCAATATGCGGCGGTTTATGTTCTGCTCGGACGACCGTAACCTCGATGACGTGACAAAGCGCGGCACGATAGACGATTGCGTGCATATCGCCGTCGAATGCGGCGTCGATCCCGTGTCGGCGGTCGCCATGGCTGCTCTTAACCCGTCCGAGGCATACGGACTGCGCGGCAGAGGCGCGGTCGCGCCCGGAATGAGCGCGGATCTCGTCATATCGCGGGATATTGCCGCGCGGGAGATCGAGGCGGTGTATTACCGCGGTACGAAAGTGGCGGAAAACGGCAGGGCGCTGTTTAAGACGTCGCCCGCCGACGCGGCTTTCGCGCGCGGCACGGTGCGGCTCGCGCCGTTCGGCGAAGCCGGTTTTACGCTGCCGTTTTATCCGGGAATGCCCGTTATAGGCGTATCTCCGCGCACTCTCGTGACGCGGCTCGATCATGCGGAGAGCGCGGAGGGGTTAGATCTGCTCTGCTGTATGGAGCGGCACCGCGCGAGCGGGGAGATCGGGCGGGCATACGTCAGTGGTTTCGGACTGCGGGGAGGGGCGATAGCCTCCACCGTCGGACACGATTCGCATAACGTCGCGGTCATAGGCGACAACGCGCGGGATATGGCGGCAGCCGTGCGCGCGCTCGCTCCCGACGGCGGACTGTCGGTCTGCTCGGGCGGAAAGGTGACGAAAGCCGCGCTGGACATAGCGGGACTGATGAGCAGCCGCACGGCGGAAGAAGCGCTCGCCGAGCGCCGCGCGCTCTTGTCGGCTCTTGACGAGCTCTGCCGGGAGCCGGGCATAGAGCCGTTTATGCTGCTGTCGTTTCTGACGCTCACCGTCATTCCCGAAGCCAAGCTGAACACCAAAGGGCTGTATGACGTCGCACATGGCGCATACGTTTACAGAGGATAGCGAAAGGTGCGCATATGCGCATAAGAGGATAAAATGAAAGCGTATTGTTATCTCGGAAAGGATAAGTTCGGGTTTGTCGAAAAAACGGAGCCGCATATCGCCGACCCGCGCGACGCGGTGGTGCGCGTCACGCTGTCGAGCATATGTACGAGCGACCTGCATATTATGCACGGTCTGGTGCCGCGCGCCCGCACGGGAGTGACCGTCGGGCACGAGTTCGTCGGCGTCGTCGAGGAAACGGGCGCGGACGTGAAAAGCGTTAAGGCGGGCGACCGCGTCGCTGTCAACGTCGAAACGTATTGCGGCGAGTGCTTTTTCTGCCGCCGCGGGTGGGTGAACAACTGTACGTCGCCGCTCGGCGGCTGGGCGCTCGGCTGCCGCATAGACGGCGCGCAGGCGGCGTATGTGCGCGTGCCGTTCGCCGACAACGGACTGACGAAGATCCCGGACGGGGTGTCCGACGAGCGCGCTCTGCTCGTCGGCGACGTGCTCGCGACGGGGTATTGGGCGGCTGACATAGCGGACATAGGCGCGGACGATACCGCGCTCGTCGTCGGCGGCGGACCCGTGGGGCTGTGCGCGGCTATGTGCGCCGCGCTGCGCGCAAAGCGCGTCGTCGTGTGCGAGGCGGACGCGGGCAGGCGGGAGTTCGCAAAGCGGCATTATCCGCAGTTCACCGCGATCTCTCCCGAGCACGCGGAGGAGTTCTGCCGCGGCGAATGCGCGCACGGCGGAGCGGACGCCGTGATCGAAGCCGCGGGGACGGACGCGTCGTTCGCGCTCGGCTGGAAGTGCGCGCGCCCCAACGCGACGGTGGTAGTGGCGGCGATGTACGACGCGCCGCAGGTCCTGCCGCTGCCAGATATGTACGGCAAAAATCTCGTGTTCAAAACGGGCGGGGTGGACGGCTGCAAGTGCGCCGAGGAACTTGCTCTGATCGCAGAGGGAAAGATAGATCCCGCGCCGCTGATAACGCATACGTTCGCGTTTTCGGACATCGAAAAGGCGTATGAGCTGTTCGCGTCGCGCGCGGACGGGGTAATGAAAGTTGCTTTGAGAAGCGAATGACTTGATACCGCGAAAAACTTGCTTTTTCCGTGCGGCGGTGATAAAATATATGCGGAAAACATCTTAAAGGAGGCGTGCATAACGCACGACCGGCAATGAAAACATACGCGATAATAATAATGGACGGATTCGGATACCGCAAGGACGCGCGCGGCAACGCGATAGCGGCGGCGGGAACGCCCAACCTCGACAGACTGATGAAGAAATATCCGCACACGCTGATAGAAGCGAGCGGGCGCGCCGTCGGTCTGCCCGCGGGGCAGATGGGCAACAGCGAGGTGGGTCACCTCAATATCGGCGCGGGCCGCGTGGTCTATCAGGACATCACCGCGATAGACAAGGCGATCGAGGACGGCGAGTTCTTCGCGAACGCCGAGTTCGTTGAAGCTATGGACAGAGTGAACACTGACGGAGGCGCATTGCATCTCGTCGGACTGCTGTCCGACGGCGGCGTGCATTCGATGAACACGCATCTTTACGCATTGCTGGAAATGGCGAAGCGCAAGGGCGTAAAGAAGGTGTTCGTCCACTGTCTTATGGACGGGCGCGACGTGCCCCCGACGTCGGGCGCGGAATTTATCGCCGCGCTGGAAGCGAAGATGGCGGAGATCGGCGTCGGAAAGATAGCCACCGTCATCGGCAGATATTACTATATGGACCGCGACAACCGCTGGGAGCGCGTCAAGGAAGGCTACGATATGATGTATGCCGGAGTGGGCGAGCATTACGCGACGGCGGCGGACGTTACGAAGAAGTCTTACGCCGAGGGCGTGACCGACGAATTCATCCGCGCGAGCGTGGTCGGCGATTACGACGGCGTGCACGACGGGGATTCCGTCATATTCTTCAATTTCCGCAGCGACCGCGCCCGCGAGATAACGCGAGCGGCGGTATATCCCGATTTCGACAAGTTCGAGCGCGCGGGCGGATATAAAAAGGTGTTTTACGTGTGTATGACGCAATACGACGCGACGATAGAGCACGTCGTCATCGCGTTCCCGCCCCGCAGGCTCGCCAATACCCTCGGCGAATACCTTGCGAAGATAGGCAAAACGCAGGTGCGCACCGCCGAAACGGAGAAATACGCGCACGTCACGTTCTTCTTCAACGGCGGCGTGGAGGAACCCAATAAGAACGAAACGCGCATACTCGTGCCGTCGCCCAAAGTGCCGACCTACGATATGCAGCCCGAGATGTCCGCGCCGGAGGTTTGCGAAAAAGCGCTCTCCGTCGTCGGCAAGACGGACGTCCTCATAATGAACTACGCTAACTGCGATATGGTCGGGCATACCGGCGTGTTCGACGCGGCTGTCAAAGCCGTGCGCACGGTGGACGAATGCACGGGCAAGGTGGTGGACGCCGTGCTCGCTACGGGCGGTACCGCTCTCGTGTTCGCCGACCACGGCAACGCCGAACTGATGAGTTTCGAGGACGGCAGTCCCTGCACGAGCCACACGACAGATCCCGTGCCGCTCATCGTCTGCGGCGACGAGTTCGTCGGGTGCAAACTTGCGGACGGCGGCGCGCTGTGCGACATCGCGCCTACGCTGCTGCATGCGATGGGCGTTCCGCAGCCCGCGGAAATGACGGGCAAATGCCTGATCGAAAAGTGACGCGCTTAATAAGCGATATTATCGAAAAGTGACGTGCGTTTTATAAGCGACATTGCCCGCAAGCCTCTCCCGACGGAGGGGCTTGCTTTTTGCGTTCGGCGCGCGCGTTGCCGTTTCTTTGCTCCGTAAAGTTGACACATTCCGCCGCCGATGATATAATAATGTTAAAGATGAAGGCCGCAGCGCATGGTCACGAAAAAGCGCGCGAAGCCTTGCTCGGTTTATGACGGCTCCGTCTTTTACGGCGGCGATATAACGGTCGACGTGCCAAGGAGGAAAATATGGGCGGAAAAAATATAGGTCCGGAAACCTGCGACGCGCAGAAAGAGTACGAACTCGGCTTAAAGTATTATCACGGCGACGGCGTGGAGTGGGACTATGCGAAAGCGGTCGAACATTTTATGGCAGCGGCATCGGCGGGTAATGCCGAAGCACAACATCAGCTCGGTTACTGTTATTATTGGGGTGAAGGCGTCGGGCAGGATTCCTCCAAAGCAGTAGAGTGGTTCGCTAAATCGGCGGAGCAAGGCTATGCCGGAGCGCAATTCTGGCTCGGCTATTGCTATTATTACGGTCAAGGCGTTGAGCAGGATTATGTTGAAGCGGTCGAGTGGTACACTAAATCGGCGAAGCAAGGTAATGATTTTGCGCAATATAATCTCGGCAATTGTTATTATTACGGAGAAGGCGTCGGGCAGGATTATTCAAAAGCCGTCGAGTGGTTCGCTAAATCGGCGGAGCAGGGTAATGATTTGGCGCAATATGATCTCGGCTGTTGTTATGAGAGCGGGCAAGGCGTCGTGCCGGACTATCTCAAAGCGGTAGAGTTGTATACCAAATCGGCGGAGCAGGGTCATCCTTGGGCGCAATATGATCTCGGCAACTGTTATTATGATGGTCAAGGCGTTGAGCAGGATTATGCCAAAGCGGTAGAGTGGTATACTAAATCGGCGAAGCAAGGTATCGCCGACGCGCAGTATGCTCTCGGCTATTGTTATTATTACGGTCAAGGCATTGGGCAAGACTATGTCAAAGCGGTAGAGTGGTATACTAAATCGGCGAAGCAAGGTATCGCCGACGCGCAAAATAATCTCGGCGTATGTTATGCAACCGGGCTTGGTATCAGGCAGGACTATGCCAAAGCAGCCGAGTGGTATACTAAATCTGCGGAGCAAGGTTATGCCAGTGCTCAATGTAATCTCGGTATATGTTATGAAAACGGGCTTGGTATCAGGCAGGACTATGCCAAAGCCGTAGAGTGGTATACCAAGGCGGCAGAGCAAGGATACGAAAAAGCACGCGAAGCCTTGCGGCGTCTGCGCCCGTAAGCGGACGCGCCGTTTTATACCCGCGCGGGCGCGGATATGCGCGCAGGCAACATAAACAGCTTTCAAAAAGCCGCGCGGCTTTTATGCCGCGCGGCGTATCGTTTATTTTGTGATCGCCGCGCTTTTTATCCGCGCGGCGTTTTGCGGTCATTTGCCGAGCTCTTTTTTCAGCGATTCGACGGCGCGTTTTTCTTTGTCCGACAGGCGGCGGTATGCGGCTATGAGTTCGCGCTCGCGGGCTGTCGCTCCGTTTGCCGCGTCACCGTCGGCGAAAAATAATGATACTATACATTTGTTTGCGATATAAAACCCAAAAGTACGGCAATTTGCTTGATCATAGTCTACATTTATATTATAATATAAGTAACTTTATAAAACGACCGTTAAAAGCGGCGGAAGCGTTTGCGGATAAGGGAGCGCGCTTCGCAAAGCGAAAACGGAATAAGGAGGAAAATGTATGAAAAAGATGAGAATGGCGCTTGTCGCGCTGTGCGCCGCCGTGCTGTTTGCCGTGCTTGCGGCGGCGGGCTGCGGCGGGGTGGACCTGACGCCGCTCTACGGAAAGACATACACGTTCACGGGAAAAACTCTCCCCGTCGACTGGGACGGACAGACGAGCGCGGGATATGTGCCGGGCGAGGAAAAAACGAGCGTGGGCGATCTTATCGAAAAATATTTCGGCAGGGTGAACTGGGAATACACCGTCGCGGCGGATAGTTTCGGAATACTCGGCGGTCTTACGGACTCCGACAAGGCGAGCCCCGAGGCGTTCGAGAAGTTTATCGACAAAGAGGCGCAGGGCATTTATTCTTCGCTCGAAGGCTGCACGGTCAAAATAGGCAGCGAGAGCGACGAAGTCGACGTCACCGTGACTTTCAAGGACGCGTCGATAGGGACGAAGACGTACAAATGCCACGACAGTTCGCCGGACGGCGACGGAACGGGGCTTTCCTCCGAGCAGATGACCGGTGAGAACTGGACGGGCAACGCGAGCTTTTCCAACAGCTGGAACGGCGTGCGCGAATATTTTTCCATGATGTTGCCCGACGTCGGGCAGATGATAAGTATGCCGGCACAAGTCGTGCTTTACGAGGGGGAAAATAAGCCGCTGGTCAATATATATCTGCTTGCCGAAACGACGGTCGTCTGACGCGGCTTGACTTAAAACCGATAATACGGATAATGCGTGCCGCGCGGCTCATAAGAGCCGCGCGGCGTACCGTTTGTCATTATCGTCGCCGCGTTTTATATCCGCGCGGCGCGTTTTTGTTTTTTGTTTATCCGCGCCGCCCGAACTTATGCGGGAGCGGGCTTTTGCGCCCGCCGCAGCTGTAGCCGCGGGCGGTGTGCGTTTATTTCTCTTTCAGTTCGGCGACTATGTGTTTGACGTCGAGCAGCCACGCCGAGTAGCGGGCGGAGTGGGCGAAGCGCACTTTGTCCAGCCGCGCTTTGAAGATTATGAACACGAGCAGTGAGAGCGCGGTGGCGGACATCAGTATGATGAACGGCACGGTCAGTCCGCTGACGAAATAGACGACGAGGGAGGCTATCGCGAACGCCATAACGACGGCGGCGAAGCCGACGGGCGCGAAGCGGAACACGCGCGAGAGCTTTTTCTCTTCGGGGTAGGCGGAGAGAAATTCGGCATAGAGCGCCTTGCGCTTGTCCTCGGACAGGTCGTTATAGTCGATATAGTTCCCGCCGTCGTAATTGCCGCGGTCGTTTTGGTTTATCCCTTTATTCATTCCTCGCCCTCCGCGTCATAATCTGACGTTTTCCAGCGTCATTTCGTCGAAGTCGACGTGCTCGACGAAGTCGGACGGTTTGAACCGCGCTATGTTATACCGCGTGAAGCTGCCCGCGTGCGACGACAGCACGACGGGGGTGGGGATATCCGCTTCGTGGCAGGCGAGGCGGACGTATTCGTCGAACCTGCCTTCGTCGTACTTGCCGTCGTAGAATATCATTTCGCTTTTCTGTATTTTGCGGTCTTTGCCGACCGTCGTTTTCAGCCATATTTTGAACATAGTAACAGTATACCCCAAACAAAAACAAAACGCAAGCGGCAAACGATTGACTTTGACGGGAATTTTCTTTATAATATAACCGAAGCGGAAGATTTATCCGCTTTTTCCTGCCTTTCGGCGCGTCCGAGGGGCAGAAATCGCAGCAGAGAGGACAACGAATATGAATCTTACCCGTAAACTCATAAAGGCGCATCTCGTGTCGGGCGAAATGACCCCCGGAGAGGAGATCGCGATCCGCATAGACCAGACGCTGACGCAGGACTCCACGGGCACTATGGCGTATCTGCAATTCGAAGCCATAGGCACGGACAAGGTAAAGACGGAGCGCAGCGTCGCGTATATCGATCACAATATGCTTCAATCGGGTCAGCTCAACGCCGACGACCACGCATATATCCAGTCGGTCGCGCTTTCGCACGGGATATACGTTTCCAAACCCGGCAACGGTATCTGCCATCAGGTGCACCTCGAACGCTTCGGGCGGCCCGGCAAAACTCTGCTCGGTTCGGACTCCCACACTCCGACGGGCGGCGGCATAGGTATGCTCGCGATAGGCGCGGGCGGACTGGACGTGGCTCTCGCTATGGGCGGCGCGCCGTTTTATCTCGTTATGCCGCGCGTGGTCAACGTCGAACTTCGCGGCAGGCTGAAAGCGGGCGTGACGGCGAAGGACGTCATACTCAAAGTGCTTGAAAAGCTCACGACGTCGGGCGGCGTCGGCAAAGTAATGGAATACACGGGCGACGGCGTGAAATATCTCACCGTGCCCGAACGCGCCACGATAACCAATATGGGCGCGGAACTGGGCGCGACCACTTCGGTATTCCCGTCCGACGAAACGACTAAGGCTTTCCTCGAAGCGCAGGGCAGGGGCGCGGACTACGTTCCGCTTTCCGCCGACGACGGCGCGGAGTACGACGAACATCTCGTGATAGATCTCGACTCGCTCGTGCCGCTCGCGGCTTGCCCGCACTCTCCGGGGAACGTGAAGCCCGTTTCCGAACTGGCGGGAAAGAAAGTGGATCAGATCTGCGTAGGGTCCTGCACCAATTCGTCCTATCTCGACCTGATGAAGGTGGCTGCGATACTCAAAGGCAAGCGCATCAACCCCGAAGTGTCGTTCACGGTCTCTCCCGGTTCGCGCCAGGTGCTGACTATGCTCGCGAAGAACGGCGCGCTCGCCGACATACTCGGCGCGGGCGCGAGAGTGCTCGAATGCGCCTGCGGTCCCTGCATAGGCAACGGTCAGAGCCCCAAGGCGAACGCCGTTTCGCTGCGCACGTTCAACCGCAATTTCTATAACAGGAGCGGCACGCCGACGGCGGACGTATATCTCGTTTCGCCCGAAACGGCGGCGGTCAGCGCGCTCACGGGCGTTATCACCGATCCGTCGGGTATCGAACTCCCCGACATAAAGATGCCGGAGAAATTCCTGGTCAACGACAACCTCATCCTTCGTCCGGAGGAGTTTAAGGACGTCAAGGTAGTGCGCGGGGAGAACATAAAGCCCTTCCCGAAAACGCATCCGCTGCCCGACAGCCTTTCGGGCGAGGTGCTGATAAAGCTGGGCGACGACATAACGACGGATCATATAATGCCGTCGGGAGCCGCGCTGCTCGCATACCGCTCCAACATACCGTATCTTGCGGATTACTGCCTGTCCAACTGCGACAAGGAGTTCCCCGCGCGCGCCAAGGCGAAGCACGGCGGGTTCATCGTCGCGGGCTCCAACTACGGGCAGGGCAGCAGCCGCGAGCACGCCGCGCTCGCTCCGCTCCAGCTGGGCGTCAAAGCGGTCGTGGCGAAGAGTTTTGCGCGCATACACAAGGATAATCTGATGAACAACGGCATACTTCCGCTCGTGTTCGCCGATCCCGTGGACTACGACAAGCTGGAAGAGGGCGATACCGTCGCCATATTCGACGCGCCGGACAGCGTCAGGTGCCGCAAGTTCAACCTCGTGGTGGAAAACAAGAACCTGAATATCCCGCTCCGTCTTGAATGCGGCGAGCGGCAGATAAAGATGCTGCTTTGCGGAGGATCTCTGCGCATGGCGGCGGGGGGCGACCCCGAATAAGGAGGGCGAAATGGATAAACTTCGCGAAGACATACTCGGTCTGCTCGGCGAGGATTCGCGGCTGGGCGCTGCCCGCATAGCGAAAATGCTGGGCGCGGACGAAAAGAAAGTCGCGGCTGCGATCAAGGAGATGGAGGACAGCGGCGTCATCATCAAATATACCGTCATAACCGACGACGAGCTTGCCGACAAGGATATGGTGGAGGCGCTGATAGAGGTCAAGGTCTCGCCGATGTATAAACACGGTTTCGACGCGATCGCCGAGGAGATCTATCAGTTCGACGAGGTCAAGACGCTGTATCTTATGAGCGGCGCATACGATCTCGCGGTCATCATCGAGGGCAAGAGCCTCAAAGACGTATCGCGTTTCGTCAGCGAAAAGCTGTCGGTAATGGACAAAGTGCTGTCCACCGCCACGCATTTCATACTCAAAAAATACAAGGTGGGCGGCGTATGCACGAAGTCGTGCGACGTCGTCAGGCAGGCGGTCCACGCCTGAGGCGCAATGAGACTGAACAGTATCATCAAACAGATCAGACCGTCGGGCATACGCGAGTTTTTCGACATTGTTTCCACAATGCCGGACGCGCTTTCCCTCGGCGTCGGAGAGCCTGATTTCGTCACGCCGTGGTATATCCGCGACGCCGCCATAAAGAGCGTGCAGCGCGGCTATACGGCGTATACGTCCAATAAGGGGCTGCCCGCGCTGTGCGAGGAGATAGCGGCGTATCTTTCGCGGCGGTTCGGCATAGAATACGATCCGAAGTCGGAGATACTCGTCACGATGGGCGCGAGCGAGGCGATAGACCTTGCGCTCCGCGTTCTCGTCGAGCCGGGCGACGGCGTGCTCATCCCGTCGCCGAGCTATGTGTCGTATCTGCCCATAACCATGCTCTGCGGCGGCGTGCCCGTGCCCGTCGACTGCGGAGAAAGCGGAGAGTTCAGGCTCACGCCTGACGCGCTCGAAGCCGCGGCTGCCGCGGGCGGCGCGAAAGTGCTGATAATGCCGTACCCCAACAACCCCACGGGCGCGGTAATGACGAAAGCGGACATAGAAGCGCTGCTGCCCGTGATCGAAAAATACGATCTTTCGGTGGTCAGCGACGAGATATACGCCGAACTGACTTACGACGGCAAGTACGTTTCGCCCGCGTCGGTGGACGGTTACCGCGACCGCACGATAGTCATCAACGGCTTTTCCAAGGCGTTCGCGATGACGGGCTGGCGGCTGGGTTATATCGCCGCTCCGTCGGACGCGGCGGCGGCGGTGCTGAAAGTGCACCAGTACACCGCGCTTTGCGCGCCCACTCCGTCGCAGTACGCGGGACTTGCCGCGCTCAAAGACGGGCGTTACGACGGTTACAAAGCCGTCGAGGATATGAAAGAGGAATACGACCGCCGCAGACGGTTCATCGTCGACGAGCTCAACTCGATGGGGCTGGAATGCCGTTTGCCGGGCGGAGCGTTCTACGCTTTCGCCAAGGTGTCGGGGACGGGCATGGACGGACAGCGGTTCGCGCGCCGTCTGCTCGCCGACGAAAAGGTCGCCGTCGTCCCCGGGGACGCGTTCGGCGAAGCGGGGAAGGATTACATAAGGGTTTCGTACGCGACGTCGCTGCGCGCGCTGATGCAGGCGGCGGAACGTATGCACAGGTTCGTCGAGCGCTGCGCCGAAGAGCGCGCCGCCGGGGCGGACAGATAATGAAACAGCCAAAGGAGATCTAATCATGGCAGAAAAAGTATTGTTGACCGCCGAATCCAAGGCGGAACTCGAAAAGCGTCTCGAAGAACTCAAAGGCAAGGGCAGAGCGGAAATGGCGGCGAAGATCGAAGAGGCTCGCTCGTTCGGCGACCTTTCCGAAAACGCCGAGTACGACCTCGCCCGCGACGAGCAGGCGAAGATGGAGCGCGAGATCAGCGATCTCGAAAATATGCTCCACAACGCCGTGATCATCGAGAGCGTGCGCACGGACAGCGTGGGCGTGGGCAGCACGGTCAGCTTTTCGATGGACGGCAAAGAGTACGTCGAATACCAGATAGTCGGCTCGCAGGACAGCGATCCGATGAACAAGAAGATATCCAACGATTCGCCGATTGGCAAGGCGCTGCTCGGGCATAAGGCAGGCGACGCGTTCACCTGCGACATCAAGGTTGGCGCGCACGTCACGAAAAGAGAATTCAAGGTAATAACGATACACTGATGAGCGAGAACGAAAACACCACCGTGACCGAAACGCCCGAAGAGGACGTATTCGAGGTCAAGAAAGTCAGGCTGGAAAAGCTGGGCGCGCTGCGCGAGGCGGGAAAGGACCCGTATAAGGTGACCAAGTACGCCCGTGACTGCACCGCCGCCGCGATAAAGGACGAGTTCGACCGTCTGGAAAACACCGAGGTGCGCATAGCGGGGCGCATGATGAGCCGCCGCGATATGGGCAAGGCGAACTTTATCGACGTTGCCGACGGCAGCGGGCGCATCCAGGTGTATATCCGCGTCAACGACATAGGCGAGGACGCTTTCGCGGAATACAAGAAATGGGACATCGGCGACATAGTGGGCGTCGAAGGGCTCGTTTTCCGCACCCGCCGCGGCGAGATCAGCATACACGCGCATAAGGTCGAACTGCTCTCCAAGAGCCTTCTGCCTCTGCCCGAAAAGTTTCACGGACTGGTCGACAAGGAACTGCGCTACCGCCGCCGTTACGTCGATCTCATAATGAATCCCGAAGTCAAGGATACGTTTTACAAGCGCAGCCGCATAATAAGCGAAGTGCGCCGCTACCTCGACGGGCGGGGATACCTCGAAGTGGATACGCCGGTGCTGCATACGGTGGAGATAGGCGCGGCGGCGCGTCCGTTCGTGACGCACCACAACGCGCTCGACATCGATATGTATCTGCGTATCGAAACGGAGCTGTACCTCAAACGCCTGATCGTCGGCGGGTTCGACAAGGTGTACGAAGTGGGGCGCATATTCCGCAACGAGGGGATGGACTCCACTCACAATCCCGAGTTCACGACGGTGGAAATGTATGAGGCGTATGCCGACTATATGGATATGATGGCGCTGATCGAGGATATGTACCGCACCGTGGCGCGCAACGTCTGCGGCTCGGCAAAGGTGACGTATCAGGGCGTCGAGATCGATATGGAGTCGCCGTGGAAGCGTATGACTATGGTCGAAGCCGTCAGGGAATACAGCGGAGCGGACTATTATTCGTGGCAGTCGGACGAACAGGCGAGGCAGGAAGCCGTAAAACTCGGCGTCGCGCTCGAAGACAAGAACGCGACCAAGGGGCTCGTGCTCGCCGCGCTGTTCGACGCGTTCGTAGAGGAACATCTCGTTCAGCCGACGTTCATTTACGACTATCCCGTGGAAAATTCTCCGCTCGCCAAGCGTAAGCCTTCCGATCCCGCTTTCACCGAACGGTTCGAGTATTTCATAACGGGTCACGAAATGGGGAACGCGTTCAGCGAACTCAACGACCCGATAGACCAGCGCCGCCGCTTCGAGCGGCAGGTGGAGCAGCGCCGCAAAGAGGGCGCAAACGCCGAGGTGGACGATGATTTCGTAACGGCGCTCGAATACGGTATGCCGCCGACGGGCGGGCTCGGCTTCGGTCTTGACAGACTCGTTATGCTGCTCACCGACAGTCCCTCCATCCGCGACGTGCTGCTGTTCCCGACGATGAAACCTTTGAAATGAATTTATGCGCGAAGAGCGCGTTCAGCCGGGGGAGAACGGCTTATCCCGAACGACCCTGAAAATACGTTTGCCTGAAAAGGCGGGCGTATTTTTGCTGTAATGCGAAATACTGTCGTAACGTTTCCGCGTTTTTATGCTCCGCGGCTGACTTTGGCGGCGGGGATACCGACGGGGACATATTTAATACCAACGGGGACAACGGCGCATACTGCTATTGAAATATTGCCGCCGTTGTGGTATAATAAACAATCTTCGGCAAACAGTAGGTCTGATGAATATGTTGAATATCGCGATAGTGGAGGACGAGCGCGCCGCTGCCGACGTGCTTTCCGAATATATCAACAGGTATTGCGCGGAAAAGCATGCCGCTGCGAACGTGGTCGTCTTTTCCGACGCGATGTCGCTGTTATCCGGGTATAAGCCGGTCTACGATATTATTTTTATGGATATAATGCTCCCCGGCATGAACGGGATGGACGCCGCGAAAAAACTGCGCAAAGCGGACGGATCGGCGATCATCGTGTTCGTCACGAATATGGCGAACTTCGCCGTGAGAGGATACGAGGTGAACGCGCTCGACTTCATCATCAAGCCGCTGATATACGATTCGTTCGCGATGAAGATGAACAAAGCCGTTTCCGCGGCGCTCGGCAGGCGCAGGCGGACGATCTGCATACAGACGGACGGAGTGACTAAGATCGTCGACATAACGCGGATAAGATATGTGGAAGTGAGCAGGCACTATCTCGTATACCATACCGAACTCGGGAACTACCGCGCGCGCGGCACGCTGGGCGAGGCGGAGAAACAGCTCGGGAATGAGAGCTTCGCGAGGTGCAATGTCTGCTATCTCGTGAATATGCGATACGTTTCCGAAATAGACGGTGAAAACCTGACCGTGGGAGGGGATATCCTGAAAATAAGCCGCGCCCGCAAAAAACAGTTTATGAACGCTCTCGCGAATTATCTCGGGCAGAACGTATGATGTTCGATTTTTCATCCGCATTGTTTATGTATAAACTCGGCTTTACGGTGGAACTGCTCGTCGCCGAGTTCATTTTCGCGATCAATCTGCGTCGGCGCGCTCGTTTCCCGCTGCGGCTGTCGCTGTGCGTCGTCGGGCTGTTCGCCGTATCGTTCCTGATGCCTATAATCGCATATAACGCGTGGTGGACGTCGTTTATGTTTATGGCGATATTCGCGGCATCCTTGTGCACGATGAAACTGTGTTTTAAGGAGTGTTGGCAGAACATCTTTTTCTGCGGGCTTGCGGCTTATACGGTGCAGCACGTCGCTTTCGTGATCTTCAATTCCGTGAACGACGTGTTTTCCGTATTTTTCGGCATATCCGGGGAAGCGAATATGTATCTCGAACAGTACGCCGACGCGACAGCGGGGGAAAGCGCGGCGACGGCGGTCATATACGCGCTCAGCTTCTTTATGGTGTATATGATCGCGCATTACGCGTATACGGAAAAGATCAATCCCGACGAAATGCAGAAGCTCGGCCGTGTGAGATTTATCATCCTGGCGGGGATCATCATTATTACGGACAATCTGTTCAACGCGCTCAGCTTATATAACACAGAGCCGGATATGCTGTCATACTGGATAGAACGCGGATATAACGTGATAACCTGTTTGCTTGCATTGCAGCTCCAGTTCAGTCAGCTCAACGAAAAGGAAATACAGTCCGAGCTGAGTACGGTGCGGCGTATCCTGCACGAGGAGAGAAAGCAATACAGCGCGATCAAGCAGAACCTCGATATAGTGAACGTCAAGTGCCACGATATGAAATATCGCTTGCAGGCGATGCGGGACGGGAAAATGCATCTCGCCAAGGAGGAGATCTCGGAAGCGGAACGGGTGGCTGCCGTCTATGAATCCGTGGTGGAAACGGGAAACGACACGCTCGATCTGATCCTGACGGAAAAATCCTTTCAATGTTACGACAAGGGGATAAAAATAACGTGTATCGCCGACGGCGCGAGCATGGATTTTATGACGCCGTCGGATATGTACTCGCTGTTCGGCAACGCGCTGGACAACGCGATAGAGGCGGTATCCGTCCTTGACGAAGCGAAGCGCAGTATCGGTTTTTCGGTGAAGCGCGTCGGGAACTTCGTGAGCGTGCACGTCGAGAATATGTTCGGCGGGAAACTGCGTATGAAAAACTCCCTGCCCGAAACGACGAAAAGCAATACGAATTACCACGGATACGGCATGCTGAGCATGAAATATCTGACGGAAAAATACGGCGGGACGCTTGCCGTCGACATATGCGGAAACGTGTTCAATCTGAACATACTGTTCCCGCGGCGAGGCAGACGGGGACGCGAAAACGACGGATAGGGACGGCGGGCTCGGCGGGAAATTACGGACGGGGACTGTTTTTCCGCCTACCGTGCCAACGGTATTGAAAGAGCGGACGGCTTGTTTTATAATCGGGATGCAGGCGGTGTTCATTGCACGGCATCCCGTTTTTGACGTGCGGGGCGGTCTGCAAAAAAAAATAAAAGGAGAAGAGAAAATGAGAAGATGTATCGGAAAGATCGGTATGTGCGTGCTGCTCGCCGCGGTCCTTTTAGTCGCCGTCGCCGCCACGGCATGCGGCGAAAAGCAAGAGGAAAAGCCGACGCTTACCGTCGAGAGCATCACTCTCGATACGTCGGGAGTGCAGACCGTATTCGATTACGGAGAGCAATTCACGTTCGACGGGCTTAAAGTAAAGGCGAAAATGAGCGACGGCACGACGCGGGACGTGCCGCTCGGCGACTGCGACGTGACCAACCTGTCCACGACGCTGTCGGGAAAGCGCACCGTGACGGTAAAATACGGCGGGAAGAGCGCGTCGTATACGGTCACGGTAAACGAAATGCCGCAGCCCGTTATCAGCGACGAATTGCTCGCGAGCGTGACGGGTCCGGGCACATACGTCGTGGAAGCGGAGGACATCGACCTCGAATCGACGCTTTGCGTGCACAGCAAAGGCGAAGGCGAATTCGTCGAAGTGCCGATTGTCGAGGCGGCAGTCCCCATAACGAGCGGCGGCAAGTCTGTAGGGTGTATCGGAGTGGTCGACAATCTTATCGGCTTTAAGTTTGAAAGCGACGCGGACTACAATAACGTCACGTTCGAGTTCAGAGTTGCTTACGGCGCCGAATCCATAGTTATGCTCGACGACGCGTTCGACATCAGACTCAACGACGAGCGCATACTCACGGGCGGATATGTCACGCTTGAACATCCGGAATATATGTATTGGGACTGGAAAGACATACCGACATCGGATCCGTGCAGTATCGTTAAGGGCGTCAATGTGCTTTCGATGGAAGTGACAAACGGAAATGCCCCCAATATAGACTGCATCAGGATAATAGTGAACGAAAATACCGAACCCGAGCCGGAACCGTCCGACAGTCTCATAACCGAGGGCGGAGTAAAGAAAACGATCGAAGCGGAAACGCTCGGGTTCGACGCTTCCGCGGGCGCGCCCGTCGGCATTGCCGAGCTTATGACGAGCGGTCTGACGTCCGTCAACGGATTGCAGAGCGGAGATACCGCCGAGTACGAGTTCGCGAGCGACGCGGAAGCCGTGGTCAAGGCGGACTTTTCGTTCGCTTACGGCGGCGAGGGCAGCGCGGCTCTCGACGAATATGTGAAGATAGAGTTCAACGGCTCGGTGCTTACTACGGGAGCAACGCTTTCCCGCAGCGAGAAATACGGCGAATGGAACTGGACGGAAGCGACTGCGGAAAACATTCCGGTCGTTGCCGGCAAAAATACCGTGAAGTTCACCGTGCTCGACGTTCCGTCCGGCGAGAATATGCTGAATTTCGATAAATTCGATCTGACGGTGACGTCTTACGGCGGAGAGGAGGCGGAATTGCCCGCCGTTATGAAAGAGGACTGCGATATAGCAGTGACGGGCGGCGGTGCGTATCGCACGGAAGCCGAGTATGCGGACTGGTCGGACGCGATACTGCGCGCCGATTACGTCGCCGCGAATAAAGGTATGCTCGAAGTCCCCATCACGGCGGAAGCTCTCGAAGCGACGAGCGGCGGCAAATGCGTGTCGGGCGCCGCGGGCGGCAGCGTCATAAGAGTGCGCATATGGGCGGATAAGGCATACGAAAACGCGGAGCTCACCGTCAGTCTTTGCGTCGGCGATACTCTGGATCTCGCAAGAAAGGTGGACGAATATCTCTCGTTCTCGATGAACGAAACTCCGTTCGTCGCGGGAGACGATGCGCTTCTGACGGGAAACAGCGGAGGTGCGGATTTCTGGCATTGGGAGCCGTTTACCGTAACGGTTGCTCTGACCGAAGGCGCGAACGTCCTTACGGTCCGGGTCGCGGACAGCGTCAACTGCCCGACGCTCGACTATTTCGAGGTAACGGTCGGCTGACAAAACACGGGATAAAGCCGCATCGTCGGCGCTTATTGCGATGCGGTTTTATCCGTATGGGAAAAGGAGAAACTTATGGCGAAAAACATCATAAAACTTGCGGTCAGCGCTGTCGGTATAATTGCCGTTCTCGTCGCGCTGATAATAGGAAACGTCGTGTGCGGGCTTAATTTCAACGTGATAACCACATATTTCAACGGGTTCGGCATAGATTACGATTCCGAGGAATACAAGCTCGCGCAGGCGGAGGGACTTAAACTCGTTTACAAAATGGAGGAAGACGGGCTCGTCCTGCTCAAAAACGAGAACGGCGCGCTTCCCCTGGCGCAGGGCGAACGGATAAACGTATTCGGCTGGGCGGGCAGCAACGCGGGGTTCACATATCAGGGCTCGGGCTCCGGCGAGGGCGCGTCTATGTATACCGTCAGTCTGATGGAGGCGTTCAAGCAAACGGGGATAGAATATAACGAGCAGCTTGCCGCCGATTATGCCGCGCTCGGTTACAAGCGCGAGAACACGCCGGACAATACGGATAAATTCGACGATTATTTCCGCATAATAGAAGCGGAAGAGGACTTTTACGGCGAAGCGCGTATGGCGCAGGCGAGGGAATATTCGGATACCGCCGTCGTGGTGCTGAACCGCCGCGGCTCGGAAGGGTACGATCTGCCGAAATATCAGATGTACAGAACGGGAAACGACAAGAATATGTCCCGTATATATTCCGCGATAAGTCCGCTCGAAGAAGTTATGCTTGACAAGGTGACGGCGAATTTCGATAAAGTCATTCTGTTGCTCAACAACACGAATCCGATGGAACTGGGCTTTATCGAGGACGACGGTATAGACGCCGTCATAACGATGGGCATGCCGGGCAGCCAGGGGACGATAGGGCTTTGCAACGTGCTCAAAGGCGAAGCCGTGCCTTCCGGAAAGCTCGTTGATACATACGCCTACGATATGTCGACGGCGGCGTCGTTCGCGAACGCGGGGCGCGACGGAACTAAGACGTATACCGATCTCGGCTCGGAATCGCTGTGGGAGCGCGGGAACAAATACACCGATTACGTCGAGGACATCTATACGGGTTACAAGTGGTACGAAACGGCGTATGCCGACGGATATTGGGACGGTTACGCGTCGGAGTACGGCGAGGGTTACGACGGCGTGGTGCAGTTTCCGTTCGGCTTCGGCTTGTCGTATACGGATTTCGAGTGGACTTTCGGCGACGTCAGCATCCCGGACGGCGACACGCTGGAAAAGGACGGCAGGATCTCCGTGGAAGTCTATGTGCAGAACACGGGCGACAAGGACGGCGCGGACGTGGTCCAGCTCTATTATTCCGCTCCGTACACAAAAGGCGGCATAGAGAAGTCTGCGCTCTGCCTCGGCGCTTTTGCAAAGACGGGCAGGCTGTCGCCGGGGCAGGGTGAAATGCTCACTCTCGAAATGGACGTGGAGCAGATGAAGTCGTATGACGCATACGATAAGAACAACAACGGTTTTATGGGCTACGAGCTCGAAGGCGGCGAATATACTTTGACCCTGCGCACGGACGCGCATACTCTCGCCGACGTAAAGGGCGGTCCGAATACGTTTGTGTACGAAGTGCCGAACGGCGGTTACAGATACGAAAAGGATACCGCCACGGGCAGCAACGTCGTCAACAGATTCACCACTTACAAAAATCCCGTGTCGGGTGCGGAGAGCAAAATAAACGAGCCGCTCAACGATAAGGCGCATTCGATCGACGGCGCGGACGAGGACGTGAAAATAGAGTATATGACGCGCGCGGACTTTAAGGGCACGTTCCCGTCGGAGGCAAAACCGCGTCGGGCGATGGGCAGGCTCAAAGACGACGCTCATTACTGCCGCGTCGATCCGCTCATAGACCCGAACGACGTCATGCCGCTCCACGATTCGACGGAAACTTCGTATATGCTGACGGATATGCTCGGGCTTTCTTACGACGATCCGAAGTGGGACGCGCTCGTCAGTCAGCTGTCGATAGAGGAAATGGCGCAGATGTGCGCGGAGGGCGGGTTCAAGACTATCGCCATTCCGCGTATAGGAAAGCCCAAGACGCTGGAATTCGACGGACCTTCCGGGCTGAATACCGTAGTGACGGGGCCCGACGGCGGCGGCGCTATCAATTACCCTTGCGAAACGGTTCTTGCGCAGACATGGGACTGGAAAGTGGCGTATCAGTACGGTAAATCGGTAGGCAACGAGGCGGCGGCTCTGAACGTCGACGGGTGGTATGCTCCCGGCGCGAATATGCACCGCAGCCCTCTGGGCGGCAGGAACTTCGAGTATTACAGCGAAGATCCGTATCTGTCGGGTATAATGTGCGCGTATACCGTCAAGGGCGCGAAGGAAATGGGGCTGTCCTGCTTCGTCAAACACTTCGCAGTCAACGATTCGGATACGGGCAGGGGCGGATCTTACCGCTGGCTCACCGAACAGGCGATGCGCGAGATATACTTCAAACCGTTTGAAATGGCTGTTAAGATCGGCGGCGCAAACGGAATGATGACGTCCGTCGACAGGATCGGTTCTATCCGTGCGTGCGGAAGCCACGCGCTCCTGACGCAGGTCCTTCGGGGCGAATGGGGATTCCGCGGCAGCGTGATCACCGATTATTATCAGTGCCCGTGGAACACCCGCGACGACGACTTTATCCACGACGTGGACGAGCAGATCAGAGCGGGCAACGATCTCGCGCTCAATCCTGACGGAAAAGCGAGCTGGTTCGACGATCTCGAAAGCGCGACGACGGTGATAGCGTTGCAGAAATCGGCGAAAAACATTATGTATACATATGTCGATACGATATATACGTCCGAAAATGCGCAGGGGCTGGACATAGGCTCCACGATAACGACCAAGGACGACGTGTTCCCGTCGTGGATATTCCTGCTCATCGGGATAGACGTCGTTGTGGTCGGCGGATGCGCAGTATGGGGCGTATTTGCCGTCAGACACTATCTCAGGCATATGAAAAAACGGAATGCAGATGCTGCCGAAGACGCGTAAAAGCGGGCGGTAATGCGAAGGACGGATATGACATACGGGAGGCTTTAGGGCGTCCCGTATGTTTGTTTGTGCGGATTCGTCGTTATTCGCTTGCAAACGGGCAGGGGAACGGGTATAATAACGGTATGGATATGCAGCGGATATTGTCGCCTCTCAGACGGGCGGCGGAGGATCATTCGATGTTTGCGGACGGCGACAGAGTCGCTGTCGGGCTGTCGGGCGGGAAGGACTCGTCCGTACTGCTCGCCGCGCTTGCCGCATTCAGGCGGTTTTCTCCCGCGAAGTTCGAGCTTTCCGCGGTCACGATCGATTCGGGTGCGGGCGCGGATTTTACTCCGCTTGCAGAGTTCTGCGATCGCCTGGGCGTGAAGTATGTCGTCGAGAAAACGGATATTTACGAAATCGTATTCAACGTGCGTAAGGAAAAGAACCCTTGCTCGCTGTGTGCGAAAATGCGCAGGGGCGCGCTCGCGTCCGTACTGAACAGAGAGGGCTGCAATAAGCTCGCGCTCGGGCATCATGCCGACGACGTTGCCGAAACGCTGATAATGAGTATGGTCTACGAGGGCAGGATAAGCACGTTCAAGCCGGTCAGTCATATGTCGCGCTCGGGCGTTACGGTCGTGCGCCCGCTTATATATGCCGATGAAAAGGACATTGCCGCGCTGTGTGCGGAAGAGGAATATCCCGTCGTGAAAAATCCATGCCCGGCGGACAGCGATTCCCGCCGCGCCTATATCAAATCGCTGCTGCGCACTCTTGACCGCGAGAACGGATATATCGCGTCGGGCAATATCAAACGCGCCGTGTTCCATCCGGAACGCACTTCTCTCTGGCGTCTGCCGTTCGGCAGCTCTTCCTCCGGCGACGGCGATTCTCTTTGAAAACATATGCTTTTTGCGTTATGCGCCCGCGCTTCCGGGATGCGCGTCTTTTTATGTCCTCCGTCTTAGATGTACGGAGCGATGATATAATAAAAATCCGCAATGTTTTGCGGCGGAAAGGGAGAAATGAAAATGATAAGAATAGCTGCGGAAAACGAATAAGCGGACGCTGATCATTTTTGTGACTAATCTTGCGCAGTATGCGGTCAAAGGATATGAAGTACGCGCATTCGATTTTGTAGTCAAACCCGTTTCATACTACAATTTCATGCTTAAATTTTCCGCCGCTCCGGACAATCCGGAGCTCAATAAGGATACGGAGATATGGATCAAGAGCAAGGAAGGGCGCGTCAGATTGCTGGCTTCGCGCATAATTTACGTCGAAGTATTGAAACATTATCTGACGTATCATACCAAAGACGGAGACTTTACCGCGCTCGGTTCGATCGGCGGCGCGGCGGAACAAAGGAGCGTCTGTCGGCAGACAGACGCTCCTTTCTCTCGTTTTGCGCCGCGGCTTTTCTCTCGTTTTGCGCCGCGGCTTTTCCCGAGCGCGCCCGGCGGCGCGCTTATTTCGGGATAAAGGCGATTTTTCGTCCGTTACGTCGCGCGTCCCTCGTCGGTCGCCGTGCGGCGGGCAAGGAAAAACCGACCGCACAAGCGGGGAAGTTTCCGCGAAAAAGCCGCGGAACGGCGGTTTTGTATGAAGAATTGTGATATGTATGTGAACAAATGTGACCAATATCGTTTATTTGCGTTTTCGGGGCGTTTTCGGACGTACAATTCTTGACAGAAAAAGCGGCGTATGATATATTTGTAGCGGTTACGAAGGAATGACATACGTCCTTTGCCACGGGGGAAACAGGTGAGGGAAAAGCGAACTGAGCGTCGGCGCGCGGTCGCGCGGCGGCGTAACGGGAGTGTATCGTGGCAGGCAAAATTCTCACAAACGGAAATATAGCGGCGGACGTATCCTTGCCGGGACTCGTCGCTGACACGAATGTCGGGGACGGTTATCGCGACTCGGTCGTTATGGCGGTCGCGGGCGGAACGGCGCCGGGCGTCGAACGGAGCGCGGGCAGCGCGCCCGCGGCGTTTTACGCGCCCCGCAAAAAAAGCGGCGTAAGCCGCGCGTTATATGCGTTTTTCAAGCGCGCGTTCGACATCGTGTCGTCGCTGGCTTTTCTCATCGTATTCTCGTGGCTGTATCTCATCATCGCGCTCGTCGTCAAGTGCGTCGACGGCGGCAAGGTGCTGTATTACCACGAGCGCGTGGGCAAGAACGGCAAGACGATAAAAATCCCCAAGTTCCGCACGATGAAGCCGAACGCGGATAAGCTCGGCGATATGCTCACGCCCGAGCAGCTCGAGCAGTACAAGCGCGAGTATAAGATAGACGGCGATCCGAGGATCACGCGCGTGGGACGTTTCCTTCGCCGCACGAGCCTGGACGAACTGCCGCAGATCTGGTCGATACTGACGGGCACGCTGTCCGTCGTAGGTCCGCGCCCTCTTATGCGCGAGGAAGTGGAGGAAAAGTACGGCGACGACGCGGAGAAGCTGCTTTCCGTCAAGCCGGGGCTTATCGGTTACTGGGCGTCGCACGGCAGGAGCAAATGCACCTATGAAAGCGGCGAGCGCCAGAAAATGGAACTTTATTATGTGGACAACCGCTCCGTGTGGCTGGACACGAAGATAATTTTCAAGACCGTTGCGGGGGTAGTCAGGCGGGAAGGCGCGATGTAAACGGGAGTACCGTGAATGATAATCACCAAGACACCATTCAGAATGAGCTTTTTCGGCGGCGGAACGGATATGCCGGCGTACTTCAACGAGTACGGCGGCTCCGTTTTGTCGACGACGTTCGATAAATACTGCTATGTAAACGTCAGGCATCTGCCGCGTTTTTTTGATTATACGACGGAGGTATGCTATTCGCGCATAGAGCGCGTCACCGACGTTTCCGCCATAGAGCACCCTGCGGTCAGGAACGCCATGCGAATGCTGGATATGCACGAGCTGCGCATCGCTTACGAGGCGGATCTGCCCGCGCGCACGGGGCTGGGAACGAGCAGCTCGTTCGCGGTGGGACTGCTGAACGCGTTCTACTGCCTTAAAGGCAAGTATGCGGACAAGCGCCGTCTTGCGGACGACGCGATATATCTCGAACGCACGCTGTGTGGCGAGGCGGGCGGCTGGCAGGACCAGATCGCGGCGTCGTTCGGCGGGCTGAACAGGATAACTTTTTCCGGAAGCGGATACGACGTGCGCCCCGTCATCGTTTCGCCCGAGCGCAAGGACCGGCTGAACGACTCGCTTATGCTGTATTTCACGGGGTTTACGCGGTTTTCGGCGGAAGTGCAGAAGGAAACGCTCGCGTCGCTCGGCGACAACCGCGCGCGTCTGGCGCGTATGGCGGAGCTGGCGGACGAGGCGGAGAACGTGCTCGTGAGCAGGGGATCCGATCTCGGCGATTTCGGCAGGCTGCTCGGCGAGGAGTGGAAACTCAAACGCGGCACGTCGTCCGGCGTATCCACGTCGGCGGTGGACGAGATATACGAAAAAGCGGTGAAAGCGGGCGCGCTCGGCGGGAAACTTCTCGGCGCGGGCGGCGGCGGTTTTCTGCTGTTCTATGTGCCGGAGGAAAAGCGGGAGAGCGTGAAGAGCGCGCTGACCGGCTTGCTTCGCGTGCCGTTCCGTTTTGAAAACGGCGGCAGCCGCGTCGTTTATTACGCGCCCGAAGATTACGACTTCGACGGCAGCGTGGAAAAGTGATATGAGAGCGGTCATAATGGCGGGGGGCAAAGGCACGCGCATAGCGAGCGTCAATTCGCTCGTGCCCAAGCCTATGATAGAGGTCGCGGGGAAGCCTGTGCTCGCGCGTCAGATCGAGTGCCTGGCAAGGCAGGGAGTGACTGACGTAACGCTCGTTATCGGGCATCTCGGCAGCGTGATAAAGTCGGCGTTCGGCAGCGGCGCGTTCGGTGCGAATATAGATTATATTGAGGAGAAAGAACCGCTCGGCACGGCAGGCGCGCTGTATTATCTGAAAGGAGAAAAGGACGATTTCCTGCTTGCCAACGGCGACGTGATATTCGATATAGACGTGCGCCGCTTCGCCGCGGCTCACAAGGCGTTCGGCGGGCTTGCGACGATATTCACTCATCCCAACGACCACCCGTACGACAGCGGACTGATCTCTGCGGCGGCGGACGGGCGGGTCACGGAATGGCTGCATAAAGAGGACGAGCGCGGCTGGCGTTTCAACCGCGTCAACGCGGGGCTGCATATGATCTCGCCGCGTCTGCTCGGCAGGCTGAGCGCGCCCGTAAAGACGGATCTCGACCGCGACGTGCTGCGCCCTCTGATAGCCGAGGGCGGACTGTTCGCATACGACTCGCCCGAATACGTCAAGGATATGGGCACGCCCGAACGGCTGAAAGAAACGGAAGCGGACATACTTTCGGGTAAGGTGAGCGCGCGCAATCTTTCGCGTAAACAGCGCGCCGTGTTCCTCGACCGCGACGGCACGATAAACGAATACGTCGGGTTCGTGCGCGGCGCGGAGGCTCTGACGCTGTGCCCGGGCGCGGCGGAAGCGATAGCGAAGATCAACCGCAGCGGGCGGCTCGCAATAGTCGCGACCAACCAGCCCGTCATAGCGCGCGGCGAAACGACGCGGGAGGAACTCGACCTCATCCACGCGAAGATGGAAACGCTGCTCGGCGAAAAGGGCGCGTATATAGACGGGCTGTATTACTGCCCGCATCATCCGCACGGCGGTTACGAGGGGGAGATAAAGGAGCTCAAAGTCGACTGCGACTGCCGCAAGCCCAAGCCGGGTATGCTGCTGCGCGCGGCGGAGGAGTTCAATATCGACCTTTCGCGGTCGTGGATGGTGGGCGACGGCGAAAACGACGCGGAGTGCGGGCGGCGCGCGGGCTGCCGCACGGCGAAGATAGGCGATAACGCTTGCGGCGCGGACGTGTGCGGAAAGGATCTGCTCGCTTGCGTGGACGCGATCCTTGCGGAGGACTAATGAAGAAGGACGAAATTATCGAAGAACTCGTATCGCGCTTTCCCGAACTCGGGACTGCGGCGGGGGATATACAAAAAGCATACGAAACGCTTTCGGACTGCTTCGCCGCGGGCGGAAAACTGCTTTGCGCGGGCAACGGCGGCAGCTGCGCCGACGCCGGGCATATAGTCGGGGAGCTTATGAAGGGCTTTGAACTGCCCCGTCCTCTGACGGAAGAGCAGGCGCTTTCCCTTACGCGCGCGCACGCGCGCGGGAGAGCGGTCGCGGCGCACTTGCAGCGGTCGCTGCCCGCGCTGGCTCTGACGGCGGGGGGATCGTTCGGCACGGCGTTCGCAAACGACGTGGAGAGCGGCGCGGAGTATGTCTTCGCGCAGCAGGTGTTCGCGCTCGGGCGGAAAGGCGACGTTTTTCTCGGCATAAGCACGTCGGGCAACTCGGCGAACGTCCTGAACGCGGCGGTCGTGGCGAAAGCGGTCGGAATGACAACGATAGGGCTGACGGGCAGGAGCGGCGGCGAGCTCGCCGGTCTGTCCGACATATGCATAAAAGTCCCCGCCGACGGCAGCCGCACGGTGCAGGAATATCATCTGCCCGTCTACCACACGCTCTGCATTATGCTCGAAAGCCGCTTTTTCGGAGGCGAGGGATGATCGAACGCGATAAGATCGTGGTCGTTGCCACGCATAAGGAGTACCGTATGCCGTCCGACGGTATGTATCTGCCCGTTTTTGTGGGATCGGCGGCGCACGGCGATCGCGTTACCGACGGAACGGGCGATAATATCTCTGCGAAAAATTATTGCTATTGCGAACTGACCGCGCTTTATTGGGCGTGGAAAAACACAAAGTCGGAAGTGCTCGGGCTCGTGCATTACCGCAGGCATTTCGCGGGAGGCGGCAAGGGCGACAAATTCGACAGGATATTGACAGCCGACCGTCTGGACGGATATTTGCGCGAATGCGAAGTATTGCTCCCGAAAAAACGGCATTATTTCATAGAGAGCAACGAGAGTCAGTATCTGCACGCCCATCACGAAGAGGGGCTGCGCGCGGCGGAGAGCGTTATACGGGAATACTATCCCGATCACGCCGCGGCGTGGACCGCCGTGATGAAAAAGCGCAGCGGACACAGATTCAATATGTTCATTATGACGCGGCGGTACGCCGACGCGTATTGCGAATGGCTGTTCGACGTGTTGGCAAAGACGGAAGAAAAACTCGACATCGGCGGCTGGCAGCCGTCCGAACAGCGCGTGTTCGGCTATCTCGGCGAACGGCTGCTTGACGTGTGGCTGGTCGCAAACGATATACGGTATAAGGACATACCCTATATGTTTATGGAAAAGCAGCATTGGCCGACGAAGATAAAGAATTTCCTGAAACGCAAGTTTGCGGGAAAAGACGGCGGCAAATGAAGCTGCTCGTCATAAGTTTATGCACGTCGGGCGTGATGCGCGAGCATTTCATAACATACTGCCGCAGGTTTTCCGAGCGCGTCGAACTTTATTGCGTGACGAACGACAATGTTACGAACGAGGAGCTTACGGCGAAAGAAACCTTGAACGTGCGCTATAAGCGCAATCGTCCGTGGACGTATTTTTCTCCGTTCAAACTTGTGAGGATCAAGCGTTTCATAAAGCGTATCGCCCCCGACGTCGTATTCGTTTTTACTCCGCACCCTGTCAATATCCCGCTTGCGAGGTTTTTGCGGAAGTATGCGCTGATATATCAGGTGCACGATCCCGTACCGCACAGCGGATCGGGCCGCCTCGATTCGTTCGTGCTCAAAGCGCAGCATAAGAGATATTACCGTTATGCGGACAAATTGCTCGTCGCGGGGAACGACGTTGCGCGGCAGATCGTCGAAAGCGCGCCGTATGTCGACGAAAGCAAGATCGCGAGCGTTCCGTTCGGGCTCGTCGACGGGCTTGCTGGCGACGTTACTCCCGCAAAGTCGGAGGATACCGACGTTCTGTTTTTCGGCAGAGTGGAGTATTACAAGGGATTGGATATACTGATCGAGGCGATGAAGATCGCGGGATCGGGATATAACTGCCGCATAGTCGGCAAAGGCGATCTGAAAGAGGTCTACGGCGATCTCGCCGTCCCGGAGAATGTGGAAGCGACGGGGAAATTCGTGCCGGACGACGAATTGGCGGACAGCATAAAACGGTGCAAGGTCGTCGTGCTGCCGTATCGCGACGCTACGGGCTCGATGACGGTCGTGCAGGCGTTTTATTACGGCAGACCCGTGATCGCTACCGACGTCGGAGTTTTTCCCGAGTACGTCGGCGACGGGGGCATGATAGTACCGCGCGGCGACGCGAAAGCGCTTGCGGGAGCCATCGTCAAAATGCTTGGCGACGACGGTTTGCGCAGCCGCTGCGCGGAGAACGCAAAGCGCATATATGCCGAGCATTTCGATATGGCGCATATCGCGGAAAACTTATGCAGATTATTCAACGACACGCTCCGCGAGAGCGGGAAAGGTGACATATGATGAAAGGCATTATCCTTGCGGGCGGGAGCGGAACGAGATTATATCCGCTGACGCTCGTCACAAGCAAACAGCTGCTGCCTGTCTACGACAAACCGATGATATTCTACCCGCTCTCGACGCTCATGCTCGCGGGGGTGAGGGAGATACTTGTCATTTCCACGCCCCGCGATCTGCCGGGGTTCAGGCGACTGCTCGGCGGCGGGGAACGGTTGGGTATAAAACTCGAGTATGCCGAACAGCCCGCTCCCGAAGGGCTGGCGCAGGCGCTTGTGATCGGCGAGAAATTCCTTGGCGGAGAGCCGTGCGCGCTCGCTCTCGGCGATAACATATTTTACGGCGCGGGGCTCGGCAGACTGCTGACTGCGGCGGCGGAGGACGCGGAGCGCGGACTGGCTACGATATTCGGATATTACGTCGATCGCCCGTCCGACTTCGGCGTAGTGGAATTCGACGACAACGGCAACGTCGTCAGCGTGGAAGAAAAGCCCGCGCAGCCGAAGTCGAACTATTGCGTTACAGGGCTGTACTTCTATGACGGCAGAGCGTCGTCGTTTGCGAAACAGGTCATGCCGTCGCCGCGCGGCGAACTGGAAATAACCGACCTGAATAAAATGTATCTCGACTGCGGCGATCTGCGCGTGAGACTGCTCGGACGCGGGTTCACCTGGCTGGATACGGGAACGGTGGACAGCCTGCGTAACGCTTCGAATTTCATACGGGATATGTCGTTCTTTCAGAAAACGGTCGTTTCCGCGCCCGAGGAGATAGCGTACGTTAAAGGCTGGATAACGAAGAAAAAACTGCTCGAAAATGCGGAAGCGTACGGCAAGTCGCCGTACGGCGAGCACCTGCGCAAAGTCGCGGGAGGAAGATTTTTGGAGGGAAAGCTCTTCTACTGATATGGCTATAACATTGACGGAAACGGGAATGGACGGATTGTATATCGTCGAAACGGCGGTGTTCGGCGACAGCCGCGGGTATTTCACAGAAACGTATAACAAGCGCGATTTCATTGCCGCGGGACTGGACTACGATTTCGTTCAGGACAACCAGTCGCGCAGTACGGGCGGAGTGCTCCGCGGACTGCATTTCCAGAAGACGCATCCGCAGGCAAAGCTCGTGCGCGTCATAAGCGGCTGCGTGTTCGACGTTGCCGTCGATCTGCGTAAGAGCAGCGCGACGTACGGCAGGTGGTTCGGCGTCGAACTTTCCGCGGAGAACAGAAAACAGCTTATGATCCCGCGCGGATTCGCTCACGGATTTCTCGTGCGTTCGGAAACGGCGGAATTTTGTTATAAGTGCGACGATTTCTATCATCCCGAAGACGAGGGCGGGATCATTTGGAACGATCCGGATATAGGAATAGAGTGGGGCGTTGCCGGCGAGCCGCTGCTCAGCGAAAAGGACAGACGGCACCCGACTTTGCGCGGATTTGAAACGGAGTTCGTATTATGAAAAAGACCTGGCTCGTGACCGGCGGCGCCGGATTCATAGGCGGCAATTTCATCTATCATATCCTTTCCGCGCACGACGACGTCGACGTTGTGTGCGTGGACAGTCTGACGTATGCCGGCAATCTTTCCACGCTTGCGGGAGCGATGAACGATCCGCGTTTTGCGTTTGTCAGGGCGGACATACGCGACTGCGACGCTATGCGCGGAGTTTTTGCGGAGCACAAGCCGACGGCGGTCGTCAATTTCGCCGCGGAGAGTCATGTCGACCGCTCCATAAAAGACCCGGGAATATTCATTTCGACGAATGTTACGGGCACGCAGGTGCTTATGGACTGCTGTCTTGAATTCGGCACGGAGCGTTTTCATCAGGTGTCTACCGACGAGGTATACGGCGATCTTCCGCTTGACAGACCCGATCTGTTTTTCACTGAGGATACACCTCTCGATCCGTCCAGTCCGTATTCCGCATCTAAGGCGGCTGCCGATTTGCTTGCGCTTGCCTACCGCAGGACCTACGGACTGAACGTGACGATAAGCCGTTGTTCCAATAATTACGGACCGTATCAGTTTCCCGAAAAGCTGATCCCGCTGACGATAGCCAATGCGCTTGAAGGCAGACGGCTGCCCGTATACGGCAAAGGCGAGAACGTGCGCGACTGGCTGTATGTCGAGGACCATTGCCGTGCTATTGACGCGGTGATCGATCGCGGCAAACCCGGCGAAGTGTATAACATCGGCGGGCATAACGAGATGAGAAATATCGACATCGTGAAAAAGATATGCAATCTGCTCGGCAAGCCGCACGACCTTATCGAATTCGTCGCCGACCGCAAGGGGCACGATCTGCGCTATGCGATAGATCCGACCAAGGCGAAGCGCGAACTCGGCTGGGAGCCGAAGACGAAGTTCGTCGACGGGATAAAGTCGACCGTGGAATGGTATTTATCCCACGAAAGCTGGTGGAGAGAAATAATCTCCGGCGAGTATAAAGAATATTACAGGAAGATGTACGGAGGAAAAAGCTGAATGGACGATCCGCTTATCGGCATAGTCATAGTCAATTTTAACGGATCGGGCTATCAGAACGAGTGTATAAGATCCGTGTTGGATTCCGAGTATGAGAATTTCAGGATCATAATGGTGGATAACGGATCCACGGATGATTCCGTGCAAAGGCTCAATGAGTTTTCGGATAGCAGACTGACGGTGATACTCAACGGAGAAAATTACGGTATCGCAAAAGGCAATAATATCGGGATAGTAAAAAGCATGGAACTCGGGTGCGAGTATACGTTGCTGCTCAATAACGATACTGTCGTGACGAAAAATTTTTTGCGTAAATTGCTCGTATCGGGCGAAATGATAACGTGTCCGAAAATATATTATCACGATTCCGACAAGATATTGTGGTACGGCGGCGGAAAATTCGTAAACGGCAAAGGATTTTCCAAGCATATGAATTTCGGCAAAAAGGACGAGGGATTGCATTTTGACGTTTACTATGCCTATGCTCCGACGTGTTGTTTGCTGATACGAAACGAAGTGTTTTCCGATATCGGAATGATGGATGAAAAGTATTTCCTTTATTACGACGATACGGATTTTATGCTGCGGGCAAACCGCGCGGGTTACAGAGTAAGATTGTGCGAAGACTGTGCGATTTATCACAAAGTCAGTATGTCTACCGGGCGTGCGGGATCCCGGCTCTCGGTTTATTATGTAAATCGCAACAGATTTTATTATATCAGGAAGAACAAACTCGGTATACTGCCGATGATCTACTCATATATTTCGCGGTTTTTCAAGATACTTGCGTCAAAATTCAAAAAGACAAGCGAATGGAAATATATCAAAGAAGCCATCTGCGATTATAAAAACGGACGAATGTATAAGAAAGATTTGTCTGTGATAGAGGAAAAATATCGATGAAAATATTGGTAACGGGCGCTAACGGATATATGGGAGCGAAAGTTGTCGCGGCATTGATAAAGACGGGGCACGAAGTCGTATGCGTCGATATATCCGGAGAACGTATCGATAAACGGGCAAAGTTTATACGCGGAGATATTTTTTCCGGCGCTGATCTTTACGCCGAAGCAGGCAAGCCCGATATATGTCTGCATCTTGCGTGGAGAGACGGATTTATACATAATTCTCCTAAACATATGGGGGATCTGTCTGCGCATTTTGCTTTTCTGACGTCTATGGTAGAAGCGGGGGTAAAACAGCTCGCCGTTATGGGCACGATGCATGAAACTGGATATTATGTCGGAGCCGTTGACGAGAATACCCCGTGCAGACCGATGTCGATGTACGGGATCGCCAAGAACGCGCTGCGCGAAGCAATAACGCTGTATTGTAAAGATAAATGCATTTTTCAATGGCTGCGTGCGTTTTATCTGTACGGCGACGATGAATACGGAAATTCGATATTTGCGAAGATACTTCGCGCCGCGCGGCAGGGAGAGACCTCGTTCCCGTTGAATTCCGGGAAAAATAAATACGATTTTCTGCACGTCGACGTCCTTGCCGAGCAAATCGCGCGCTGCGTATCGCAGAGCGAAATAACGGGTATTATCAACTGCTGCTCGGGCAAGGCGGTGGCGCTTTCCGAACAGATAGAACGGTATATACGCGATAACGGGCTCGCGATCAGACCGGAATACGGCAAATATCCTGACAGACCATACGATTCGCCGTGCATTTACGGCGATAATACGAAGATCACACGCATATGCGGGAGAACGGAGATATGTTGAATTTTTTGAAGTCTTTGGCGCGTAAATATCTGAGAAAGCGCAGAGGCGCGAAGATATGCGATATGCTGACATATGCGGATATGTCGCCCGTGAGCAACGAGCGCACGGGGAGTCTGAATAAGGTCGCGTTCGTTCTGCCTGCATTCAGGATGAGCGAGTTCGGCGGCGGGACTACGTCCGTGTTCAGACTTGCCGACGGACTTGGCGGTCACGGTTTCGACGTTTGCGTGACGCTCGAAAACGACGAGTTTTATGAAAATATGCGCAGCAGCGTACATAAGCTGTTCCCCGGATTTCGCGCGAAGGCGATAACGAATGCCGAATTCAGAAAAACAACATTCGACTGCGTTATTGCCACGTCGTGGGAGACCGCTTATTATGTGAAAAGTTTTCCCGGCTATAAGATGTATTTCGTGCAGGATTACGAACCGTATTTCAACGAACGCGGAGATCTTTCGTATCTTGCGGAAAAGACTTACGGGTTCGGCTATCATATGGTATCGCTCGGCGGCTGGAACCGTAAAAAAATAGCCGAAGTATATCCTGATGCGCGCATAGACCATATCGGATTCCCGTTCGACGGAAGTAATTACAAACCCGTTAAGCGGCAGAGAATAACGGATAAAAAAACCGTTAAAGCGGCAGTCTATCTGCGCAATACTCCGAGACGGCTGCCGTTCGTTACCGAGTGGCTTTGCCGACGGCTGACGGAATTATTCGCGGCGGACGGGAAAACGCTGGAAGTGAATTTCTTCGGCGACGATATGAAAATGAAAACTTCCGTCGGGAAAAACCTCGGTCCGCTCGGATGGAAAAATCTCGCCGCGCTTTATGAGGAAAGCGACTTCGGGATAGTGTTTTCGTATACGAATATATCTTTGGTGCCGTATGAGATGATGGCTACCGGGCTGCCGCTCGTGGAACTCAAAGAAGGGACATTCACCGAGTTTATGCCGGAACGCTCCGCGGTGCTTTTCGACGGCGACTGCGAAAAGACGTATGCGGAACTTTTGCTGCGGCTGACGGACGCGGATCTTTGCGAAAAGATCGATGCGGAAAATCGCGCCCTGCTTGCGGCACGCACCTGGGACGAAACCGTGCGCGGATTTGCCGAAATTCTGAAAGGGTGACGGCTATGCGCATTTATGTGGTAACTCACGAACGGGTCAAACTCGATCTGCCTGAGGATTATGTGTTGTTTCAGGTCGGGGCGGCGGACGGCGACGTTTTCTGCGAAAACAACGACGCGGCGGGCGAGGACTGTATCTCGGAAAAAAATCCGAATTACTGCGAACTGACGGCGGCGTATTGGATATGGAAGAACGACAAGAACCACGATATAGTCGGGCTTATGCATTACCGCAGGTTCCTGACGACGCATCCGTTCTCCTCGTCGCCGAAGTATTATATCGGGCGGGCGAAAGCGGAGAAACTTCTCGGCAAGTACGATTTCATAGCCCCGCCGCTTTTCAAAAACAAGCCGGACGTTAAAACCATTATGCTTGACGGAGTGCACGAGCGCGATCACGACATAATGCGCGAAGCGGTCGCAAAGCTGTATCCGGACTGCCTCGAAACGTTCGACGGGGTATTTGCGGGAACAAGGACGTATTTTTGCAATATTTTCATTGCCCGCAAAACGGAGTGGGACGCATACTACGCATGGCTTTTCCCGATATTCGACGAAATGGAAAAGCATGTGGATATGTCGGGATATACTTCGCGCGAGCGGCGGTTATACGGATTTTTATCGGAAAGACTGTTTACCGTCTATGTGCGTCGGTATCATAAGAGGGTAAAGAGCATGCGGCTCATATATCCGCATAAGAAATTCTGGGAAAAGGTGAAAGGCAAACTGAAAAAGATATTCGGTGGTAACAGGCAAAATGGGTAGCGTAGCTATATACATTGCGGCATTTGTGTTTACGGCGGTATTCACCGGTCTCGCAGCTCATTATTACAATTTACGAAAAGGCATACGACAGGGAGAAGCGGTCATCGGAAGCAACGATGAGATGAGATCCGACGTAAGCATGAACGACGTTCCTAAACTTGCAGAAAAAGAGCGGAGAGCGGCGCTTGCGAAGTACGTTTTATTCTTTGCGCTTGCGCTGTTTCCGCTGTTCTTTCTCACGGCGGTGAGGTACGACGTCGGCACGGATTATTTTTACACATATGTGCCGAATTTTTACAGAATACTTCACGGCGAACGTGTCTATACGGAATACGGATTTTATCTGTTCAACAAATTCATTCAGCTTTTCACGGACGATGCGCAATGGCTGTTCGTCATAACGGGTTTTCTGTTTGCGTTCTTCTTTCTGCGTACCGTGGTGCGCTGCTCTGTCGATCCCGTTCTTTCCGTTCTCGCGCTGTTTTGCACGACTATATATTTCTGGTCGCTCAACAACGTGCGGCAATCGATAGCCGTAGTGCTCGTATTCGCGGCATTCCCGCATCTTTTGAAACGTCACGCGCTGCGTTATTTGATATATGTGTTTGCCGCGTCGTTGTTCCATATAACGGCGTTCGGAATGATCGTGCCGTATATCGTCGCAAATCTGAAATACGTCCGGAGATATTTCTTCTTCGCGGCGATCGCGGTCGTCATATTGCTGCCTTTTATTTGCTATGCCTCCGTTTATATGATACAGCTGACGAAATACGGATATTATATAACCGATCCGAGATACAACAACGGTGTTTTTGCGAACAGAGAAGCGGTAATAAGCTTTCTGATAGCGGGATTTGCGTTTGTCGTTCTTCGCAGACGGTTCGGATGCGACCGTTATGCATATATAGTTACGGCATTCCAGTTTATGGGATTTTTAATGGCGGCGGCGACGTTCTATCTCGGCTTGCAGGAAATGCTGCTGCGGCTTATGCGTTATTTTCAGATATTCGAGGTACTGCTCGTACCTTATTGCATAAACGCGATCAGAAAGTTTTCTTTGCGGCGGTTTCTTGCATCGAGCTATGTGATAGCGATAGGCGAGTACGCCGTGAGCGTTATTGCAGTGGGCGCGCACGAAGTGATACCGTATAAATGGATATTCGGCAGGTAACGCCGGGCGGCGCGCACCGCTCCGAAAAGGAATAACGAATGAGTACAGACGATATTAAAAACGAAGCGTCGGAGGACGCCGCGAACGGGACGGAGGCGGAGAAAAAATCCGCCCCGACGAAGAGCATAAAGAAAAACTATTTTTACAGTCTGACGGCTCGCATAATCGCGCTGCTGGTGCCGCTTATAGTGACGCCTTACATTTCCCGCATACTCAATCCCGACGGCGTAGGCGTTTGCAGCTATATAGCGTCGCTCGTTTCCTATTTCGTACTGTTCGCAAACCTCGGAATAGAAACGTACGCGGGACGGGAAATAGCCATGCATCGCGGCGACGGAGATTATATCAAGAAATTTTCCGTCGAGATAACCGTGATGAAATCCATTCTTACGGCAGCGTGCCTTGCGGTGTATTACGTTCTGTTCATCGCCGTGCTGGACGTAGAGGAAAAACTGCTCTATATCATTTATTCCGTGACGCTCGTTTCCGTTGCGTTCAATTTCAACTGGCTGTTCCAGGGGATAGAGAAATTCAATATACTGGCGCTCGCGAGCATCCTCGCAAAAGTCGTATATGCCGTGCTGCTGTTCGTGTTCGTGAAAACAAAGGACGATTTGCCGATATACGCCGCCGTAGTGACGGGCACCACGCTGCTCGAATACGCGATAACGATCCCGTTCATCTTTTTCAACGTGCACGGAAAAATACGCGGCGGAGTCAATCCGTTCCGCCATTTGAAAAACTGCCTGATATATTTCTTGCCGACGGTGGCGGTCGAAATATATACCGTCGTGGACAAGACGATGATCGGGCTCATCACGGGTTCGGATTTTGAAAACGGATACTATGAGTATGCCGACAAGCTCATTAAAATGCCGATGACCGCGATAACCGCTATAAACGTCATCATAGAGTCGAGGATGTCGTATTATTTCGCGAAAGGCATGCGGGAGGAGACGGACGGACTTGCGGAAAAAGCCGTGAATTTCATTTTCATCCTCGCGCTGCCGTTTGCGTTCGGTCTGTTTGCGATCTCCGGAACGGCGATCCCGCTTTATCTCGGCGAAAGCTATGAAAAATGCGTCGTTCTGGTGCGCATAATGGCGTGGATGATCCCGATAATATCCGCAAGCAATCTGTTCGGGGCGTTTTATTACACGCCCGTCGGTAAACGGAAAACGAGCGCGCTGTTTCTGTTTATCGGCGCGGCGGTCAATGTGGCGTTCAATTCGTTTATGATAACGCTATGGCAGTCCGTCGGCGCGGCGATCGCGTCCGTTATTGCTGAAAGCGTCATAACGGCGCTGTATATGATCTTCGCGCGAAAATTCTTTCCTCTGAAAAAACTTTTGAAGAACGTATATAAATATCTTATCGCGGCGGGAATAATGGGCTGCATCGTAATGATAATGAACGTCGTGCTGCCCGCGAATATAGGATTTCTGATATTGGAGATCTTTGCGGGCGTGGCGATATACGCGCTGTTCCTGCTGATCATGCGCACGGAATTTTTCATCGGATATATAAAAAGAACTTTCGCCGCGCTCAAAGCCAAAGTGCGGCGGGGCAAGACAAAGCAATCAAAGCCAAAGTGCAGCGGGGCAAGACAAAGCAATAAAGCAATACGGATATACGAAGGAAATATGGATCTTAACGACGAAATCATAGCGGGGTATCCCGTAACGAGAAAGACGAAGGAACTGTGGGCGGCGGAGCTCGATCTGCTGCGCGAATTTGTGCGCGTCTGCAACGAAAACGGTCTGACTTATTACGCCGACAGCGGGACGCTTATCGGCGCGGTAAGGCATAAGGGCTTTATCCCGTGGGACGACGACATAGACCTCGCCATGCTCCGTGAGGACTACGACAAACTTTGCAAAATCGCACCGACGGCGTTCGGCGAGGGATATTTCTTTCAGAACGTATACACCGACGACATCGTCCGTCAGCATTCGCAGCTTCGTAAAGACGGAACTACGATGTTGATAAAAAGCGACTACGGCAAGAAACACCACAAGGGGATATTTATAGATATTTTCGTGCTCGATACGCTGCCCTGCGGCGACGCGGAACTGGAAAAATTCGCAAAGCGGCTCAAAAGAAAATACGACGCGCTTATACCTCCGGAAAAAAAGCTCGGGCTCGGTAAACCGCGCGTCATCGTGAACGCGTATAATCGGCTCGTCCTGCCGCTCGTCAAGCTCGCTTACGGTATGCGGATGAAGCTCGGCGGGGGCAGACGAAAGAGATTTGCCGCGTTCGAGCGCGAATGCGGCAAATACAACGGGCGGCATGGCGACATAGGCGGAGCGGCATTGTCGGCTACGATAGGCTCGAGGATCGTCAGGTGCAAAGCCGAATGGTACGCCGAAACGGTGATGCTGCCGTTCGAGGACACAGAAATACCCTGTCCGAAAGGTTACGACGAACTGCTTACGGCTATGTACGGCGATTATATGACCTTCGTGATAGACAAAGGCATGCACGGCGATACGTATGTGCGCACGGACAGGGACTGGAAGGAATACGAGGGGCTTGGCAGGGCGGAGTTCGACGCGCTGTTTGACGCCGACAAAACGGAAGACACGGATGACGGGAGGTAAAATATGCAGGCAGTGATACTTGCCGCGGGAATGGGGAAGCGGCTCAAAGAGCTGACGCGCGACAATACGAAGTGTATGGTGAAGGTCAACGGCGTATCGCTGATCGAGCGTATGCTCACGCAGCTCGACAAGCACGCCATGCGCAGGATAGTTATCGTGGTCGGGTATAAGTCGCGGGAGCTTATCGATTTTATCGGAACGCTGAACGTGCGCACGCCGATAGTATATGTGCATAATCCCGTCTATGACAAGACGAACAATATTTACTCTCTCGCGCTCGCCAAGCAGTATCTTTGCGAGGACGATACGCTTTTGCTTGAATCCGACCTCATATTCGAGGATAGGGTAATAGACGAACTGCTCTCCGATCCCCGCGATACGCTGGCGCTCGTCGACAAATACGAAAGCTGGATGGACGGCACCTGCGTCAAACTGACGGAGAACGACGACATAGCGGCATTCGTTCCGGGCAAAAAATTCGTTTTCGAAGAGATGGGCAGTTATTACAAGACCGTTAATATATATAAATTCAGCCGACATTTTTCGACGACGCATTACGTTCCGTTCCTCGACGCGTATTCGCACGCGCTCGGCAACAACGAATATTACGAACAGGTGCTGCGCGTCATCGCCATGCTCGACGACCCGGAGATCAAAGCGAAGCGGCTGAACGGCGGAGCGTGGTATGAGATAGACGACGTTCAGGATCTCGACATAGCGTCGTCGATGTTTTTGCCCGACTCGGAAAAGGTGAAGGCGATGCAGTCGAGGTACGGCGGATATTGGCGTTATCCGAAATGTCTGGATTTCTGTTATCTCGTGAATCCGTATTTCCCGCCGCGCAAACTGATGGACGAGATCAAGGCGAATTTTGAAACGCTCGTAACGGAATATCCTTCGGGTATGCGTGTGAACAGTCTGCTCGCCGCCAAAAATTTCGGTATCGACGCGGAGAACGTCGTCGTGGGCAACGGAGCCGCCGAACTTATAAAATCGCTTATGTCTGTAACGGCAGGGGGGGGCGGAAACGCAGGGATCGTCCGCCCCGCCTTCGAGGAATATTCCAACCGATACCCGAAAGACAGGCAGGTCGTTTATACGCCGGATAACGCGGATCGTTCTTATACCGCCGCGGATATCGCGGAGTTTTTCGAGGATAAGGACATAGATCGTCTGATAATAGTCAATCCGGACAATCCGTCGGGGAATTACATTCCGTTTGACGATCTGACGGCGCTCATCGACCATATTACCGCCCGCGGCATTAAATTGGTGATCGACGAGTCGTTTGCGGATTTTGCCGACGAGCCGGATAATACGCTTATCCGCAGGGATATTCTGAAAAAATACGACAACTTGTATGTCATAAAGAGCATTTCCAAATCGTACGGAGTGCCCGGGTTGCGGCTCGGAGTGCTCGCTTCGGGAGATACGGAAACGATCGCGCGGATAAAAGACGACGTCAGCATATGGAATATCAACTCGCTTGCGGAATTTTATATGCAGATAGCCGAAAAGTATGCGGACGATTATCGCCGCGCGCTGGCGGAACTTAAAAAAGAGCGCGCCCGTTTCTTTGCGGAGCTCGGGAAGTTTTCCGATATCCTGCGCGCGATCCCGTCCCAGGCGAATTATATAATGGCGGAAGTTCGCGGCGGGCTGACGTCGGAGCGTCTTACCCGCGAGCTTCTCGCGAAGCATTCGATAATGATAAAGGATCTCGGCACGAAAGAGGGTCTGCGCGGCGGGAACTACGTCAGGATAGCGGTGCGCGACGCCGCGGACAACGATAAGCTGCTCGCCGCGTTGTCCGAAATTCGGTCGGGATATTTCGGGGGACGGAAATGAGGATAATAGACGGATATGAGATAGGGAAGATAAATATCCCTCCCGCTCTTGCGCTTGAAACGGTGGATAAGACGCTGCGCGCAAAATACGAGGACGTTTTGCCGCCGAAGATAAGTATGCCGCTGCCCGGGCATAAATTCATCAACGTCATGCCTGCGATCGTTCCGTCGCTGAACGCGGCGGGCGTCAAGATCGTCAGCAGATACCCCGAGCGCAGTCCGTCGCTGCGCAGTCAGATCCTGTTATACGATCTTCGGACGGGGGGAACCGAAAGCGCTTATGGACGCCGATTTTATAACGTCTTTGCGTACAGCCGCTGTCGCCGTTCATTCCGTCAGACTGCTTGCGAAAAGCGGTTGGTCGTCGGTCGCGCTCATCGGGCTCGGAGATATAGGTGCGCATATCGCAGATATGCTGTCTGCTGCCGTCGACCGTGAGTTTGAACTGCGGTTGTACGATTATAAAAACCGAGCCGCCGATTTTGCCGCGAAACATTGCAGCGGAAAAGGGTCGTGGAAGATCTTCGGCGATTACGAGGAAATGGTCTCGGATGCTGATGTCGTGATCTCCGCGGTAAGTTATGCGGAGGAGGATTTCGCTCCCGCTTCCGTATACAAAAAAGGCATTCTCGTCGTACCCGTGCATACCCGCGGTTTCATGGATTGCGATCTGCATTTCGATAAAGTCGTTTGTGACGACAGAGCGCATATTTCCAAATTCAGATATTACGGTGAATTTGAAAACAGGCTTTCGGAAACTTCAGAGATATTGCTCGGTATTGCGCCCGGGAGGGAGAACGACGAACAGCGTATATTGAGTTACAGTATAGGTATTGCGCTGCACGACGTCGTGTTTGCGGAATTGATCTACGGAATGCTGGAAAGCGAGGGATTTGCCGCTCGGAAGTGAATCCTGTTCCGTGCATACCGTGTATGCGCATGCTTACCGCTTGTAAGCAAGATATATTAAAAGCTCCCCATTAGTGGGGAGCTTTTCGCTGGTTTTTTTACAGCCTTTCGGCGACTTTCCATGCGTTCCAGACGACGGTGCGGAGGTTGCCGACTTTGCCGGCGTCGCCGACGATATGGACGCGTCCGCCGTTTTTTGCTACCGGGGCGGGGACGTAGCCGACGGAAACGACGACGCTGTCCGCGGGAATTTCGGTCGTTTGACCGTCCTTGCCCGTGACGATGACGCTGCCGTCCTTTATCTCCGTGACCTTGCTTTCGAGATATACGGGGACTTTCTTCCAGTTGAAGAAGTCGCGGAGGTACGACGAGTTGGCGAGGCACACGCCGCGCACGGCGATGAGGTCGTTCTTCATTTCGACGATTACGGGTTTTTTGCCTTTCAGAAAGAGGTCGTAGGCGATCTCGCAGCCCGTCAGTCCGCCGCCGATAACGACGACGTTTTCTCCGACTTCCGCGCCTTCGAGGTAGTCGATCGCTTCGATCGCGCGCTCTATGCCGGGCGTGGAGAGGCGGCGGGCTTTCGCTCCCGTGGCGACGACGATTTCGTCCGCGCCGAGCGATCCGACGTCCGTTACTTCCGTATTGAACTTCACTTCGACGCCGAGCTTGGTTATCTGCCGTTTATACCACTCGATGAGCTCTTTGTCCTTTTCCTTGAATGACGGCGCGGCGGCTGCGATGAATACTCCGCCGAGGCGGTCGGTCTTTTCGTATATCGTCACTTTGTGCCCGCGCAGAGCCGCTATCCTCGCGGTCTCCATACCGCCCACGCCGCCGCCGATGACGGCGATCTTTTTGGGCTTTTTAGCGGGGACGATGTCGTACTTGCCGCTCTGCATGGTCTGCGGATTGAGCGCGCACCGCGCCATATGCATGACTTCGGACAGCGGCTCGTCGTTCGCCACGCCTTTATAGTGCGCCATGGCGAAGCAGGCGTTGTGGCAGCATATGCAGGGCTGTATGTCCTCCTCTCTGCCTTCCATAAGTTTGGTTATCCATTCGCCGTCGGTGAGGAACTGCCGCGCGACGCCGAGCGCGTCTATGCGCCCGTCCTCGATGGCTTTCGCGCCGACTTCCGGCTCCATACGCCCGGCGCATACGACGGGAATGTCGACGAACTTTTTGATGTGCGCCACGTCGTCGAGGTTGCAGTTCTTTGGCATATATGCGGGCGGATGCGCCCAGTACCACGCGTCGTAAGTGCCGTTGTCCGCATTGAGCATATCGTAGCCGGCGTCCTGCAGGTATTTCGCGGCGCGTTCGCTCTCTTCCATATCGCGCCCGACTTCGGTATAGTCCGTTTCGCCGGGCAGCGCGCCGACGCAGAAGTCTTTGGTCTTGCTGACGACCGAGTAGCGCAGGGAAACGGGGAAGTCCTCGCCGCACTCCGCTTTGATCGCTTTGACGATTTCGACGGGGAAACGGTATCTGTTCTCGAACGATCCGCCGTATTCGTCCGTTCGGAGATTGGTATACGGCATCGTGAACTGATCGAGCAAATATCCTTCGTGAACGGCATGGACTTCGACGCCGTCCACATCCGCTTCCTTGCACAGTTTAGCCGTCTGCGCGAACGCATATATCATTTGTTTTATTTCTTTCACCGTAAGCGCGCGGCACTTGACGTCCTCCGCCCAGCGCGAGGGAAGTTCGCTCGGAGACGCGCACATATACGACGCATCGATTATCGGTTTTGCGAGCGCGCCTAAAAATTTGTTTTTGAGGAATATTTTGAGCGGCTCCGTGATCGCGAACGAACGTCCGAAGCCCGCCGTCAGCTGAACGAACAGTTTCGCTCCCGTTTTATGGATCTCCGCCATATATTCTTTGAGCTTGCGGAATTTGCCTTTACCCTTATACAGCCACTTGCCGAGGATCATATCCTTGATCGGAGCTATACCCGGGATGATCAGTCCGACGTTGTTCTTCGCGCGTTCGAGAAAGAACTTTGCGGCTTCTTCGTCGAAGTGGTTGGGCTCCATCCAGCCGAACAGCGACGTGCCGCCCATCGGGCAGAGGACGATCCTGTTCTTGATCTCCACGTTGCCGATCTTCCAGGGCGTAAACAACGACTCGTATTTTTTGTCCATTATTCTTCTTCTTCTCCTTATCATAATATGGTTTTATCGTATTATATCACTACCCGCCGCAAAAGTCAATGCCTTTTCCGCCCCGCCTTTCCGAGGAACTTACAAGTGTATTTATAATTTTTTCGGAGAAGTGTTTATCGGGGAGAACCCTCTTTGAAAAGAGGGTTCTCCCCGAACCCCTTTTCGAGAAACTTAAAAATCCTTTTCATATAATATAAGGGCACGCTTGTAAAGCAGGGCGGGCGTGTTTTTGTAATAAAACTTTCGCCCGCGGCTTGCCGCGCGCGTCAGCTTTATGCGGGAGAATAGCTTGCCGCTTGACGGTATTCGCAGTTAATGGTCCTGGCGGACGGCATAGTGAACAGACTGACGATGAAACAGGCTTTGTCCGTACCGCAAAAGCTCACATTTCGCTCCGCCGCAAGGCGGTCCTGGCGGTCCTGGCGGACGGCGGGGTGACGAACTGATATGAAACAGACATTGACCCGAAAACGTGACAGGTTCGCTGAACGCCGCATTTGCCCTGTTCGGCAAGCGCGCTTCATACTGTTAAGAAAAAAAGGTGTTTGAGTTCCTTGGGAAAGGGGGTTTCCAAAGTGGGAAAACCTTTCCTTGCAAGGAAAGGTTTTCCCCCTTTGGGCGCCGCAGGCGCAGCCGAAAAAAAGACCCCAGCAACCATACGAATACGGAAGAGGGGTCAGGGGTGGGTGGGCGAAACAGTTATATGTTATATGCCGTATTGCCATATGCCGCGCCGTGCGGCGTGTTTCGCGCGGAATGCGCCGCGCGTGTGTGACATATGTTGTTATTGTTCATATCAACGAAAACAGTATACCATAGAATCGTGATACTTTATAACATAATACTGCGTATATATAATACAAAAACGCTCCTTGGCCGGGTTTTGCCGTAATTATGACGTTTCGGTAATATCGTGCCCGTGCGGAGCAGCAACTGACGGTATAACGGAGTGCGCTCGCCCGTTCGCCGATATGCCGCGGCGCGCCGTCGTCTGCACATATGCGCATATGCGGCGCGGGTCGGCGCACGCGGGCAGAGCGTGAGAACGGATGCGAGCGGAGCTTCCGGGAACGTATCGGCATATTGCTTTTTGCGTGAGCAGCGGGCGGCATGTTCGGAAACGCACGTCGGCGCGGCGAGGCGCGTCAGAAAATGCGCGCGGCATATCGCTCTTTCGGGGCGCGGCGGGCGCGCTGTCGCAGCGGCACGGAGCGTTCGGGAGCGCGTCGGCACATTGCCCCCGCGCGTAGCGGCGGACGGCAAAAAAAGGCGATGCGTAAACCGGGGGAGGAGTCGCATCGCCAGGCAATGAAGGGGATATATGATGCGCGGCGCGAAGCCGTGCGATCCGTGATCTGTTCCGCGGCAGTCAAATCCGTGCTGTCCGCCCGCGCCCTTTCTGACAGCGGCAGACGCATTTGCTCAGCGTCCGCGCCTTTTCCCGAAGCTTTCGGGAGCGCGAGTGAGCGATAGGTGAAAGCGCATTTTGCGCCTTGCGAAAGGGGATGTTCCGCGGTCGTTTCCGCCCTTCCGTCTACGCTTGCATTATAGCATATACCGAAAAATTTTTCAATACAAACGGCATAAATTGGCGTTTTTAATGCATATCTTGCTGTTTTGCCCCGTTTCCGGCATATAGCGGTGGACAAACGGCTCTGCGCCGCCCGCTTTTCGCCGTCCGTTCGGCGGTGCTTTTCGTCGTACCGACTGCGCTTCCGATTGCTCCGCGTCGCCCGTATTTCACCGCCCGCTCGGGGAAGTCACTCGCGTCCTGCATTGACACCGGGCAGCGGCGCATATTCGTGCTCTGCCGCGACGACGGACAACGGCGGTCACTCGCGGTCTATCGTTATGATCGGAGAATAGTCGCCCATGGCGCGCACGGCGTTTTCGGTTTCGCGGCGCAGCTCGTCGTCCGTTTTTTTACATGAGAACGGAGCGCCGACGTCGAAGATGACTTTATTCGTTTTGCCGCGGATAAGGCGGAAGTCGTGGATCTCCGCACCCTCGGCGATCTTCGCGACGGCGACGCGCACTTCGGCTTCGAGCGTCTGCGCCTTTTCGTCGGCGAGGTCGACGGGGTCGAGGTGAGCGGTCAGCGACACGCCGAGCGAGTCTGCGACTTCGTGTTCGATGGAGTCGAGCACGGTGTGGGAAGCGAGCGCGCTCATACCCGCGTCCATTTCTATATGTACGGTGGCGAACGTCGCGCCTTTGCCGTAGCTATAAACGCGCAGGTCGTGCATACCGAGCACGCCGTCCGTTTCGGTCACGATTCTGACTATCTTCTCCGTCAGCGCGGGGTCGGGGGCTTTCCCGAGCAGTTCGGAGCTTGCCTCGGCGAGTATCTTCACGCCCTGCCAGACGATGAACAGCGCGACGGCGGCGCCCGCCCAGCCGTCGGCGGGCAGTGCGGCGAACTGCATTACGACCAGCCCGACCGCCGCGGCGGCGGTGGCTGCGCAGTCGCACAAACTGTCGACGGCGGCGGCTTTAAGCGCTTCGGAGTTCAGTTTTAAGGCATACGTTCTGTAAAAAACGAACATTGCCGCCTTGACGGCGACGGAAATGCCGAGCACGATATAGGCGGCTGCCGACGTTTGGGTAAGTTCGTGTTCAACGATCTTCACTACGGACTCGCGGCACAGCTCGACGGCGAGAAGGAGGACGATGAAACCGGTTATCATTGCGGCTATGTACTCCGCGCGGCGGTGCCCGAACGGGTGTTTTTCGTCCGCGGGCTTGCCGGATATGCGGAAGGACACGAGAGAAACGACCCCGCTGCCGCAGTCGCTGAGGTTGTTGAAGCCGTCCGCCGCGACGGACACGAGCCCGCCGAGCAGACCGACCGTTATCTTCGCCGCGGCGAGAGCGAGGTTGCACGCGATCCCGACCGCGCTGACCGCCGCGCCCGTGCGCGTCCGTTTGTCTGCATTGCCTTTCATAATAAGTATTATATGGCAACCGCTGCCGTTTGTCAACCGCGGCGGGGAAAAAATACGCTGCTCGGCGCAAAAGCGGCGTATGCCGTCCGCAGACCGCGCAAATCAGGCAGGGCGATAACAAGCTCGAACTCATCGTGCGCGAAAACACGCTGAACGACTATACTCACTCGACGGGCGGACCCGCGGTAGACTGCGTGAAGATCGTCACCGACGCGGGACTTGACCGGGAGCCCCTGACCGAAAATCTTGACCACGTCGGTCAGGTCCGGGGCTGATCCCGCCACGGCGGAACGGCTTCGTCTTTCGCTTTACGCGGGAAACGGTCGTTCGGCTTTCCGACGACACCGACATTCCCGCCACGGCGGAACGGCTTCGTCTTTCGCTTTACGCGGGAAACGGTCGTTCGGCTTTCCGACGGCACCGACATTCCCGCCTCGGCGGAACAAAAAAACAAAAGAGCGCCGAGAGGCGCTCTTTTGCGTGAGTGTATGTTTAATCGTTGTTATTGCTCTCTTTCGGCGTATCGTCGCCGTCTTGCGTGCTTTCGCTCTCGGGTCGGTCGCCGCCGGTTTCTTCCGCGCCCGCGTTGCCGTCTGCTTCGCGTTCCGGTTCTTCGGTATTCGACTCGTCGGTTTCTTCCGCGCCCGCGTTGCCGTCTGCTTCGCGTTCCGGTTCTTCGGCGTTCGGCTCGTCGCTTTCCTCGCTTTCCTCGCTTTCCGGGAGATCTTCGCGCGGCTCGGTCTCGCTGCTTTCGTCCTCGCCCGCGTTTTTGCCGGAGTCTTTCTCGGCTTTCTTAGCTTTGACTTTTTTCACGATATCGTTCACGATCACATAGAGCGCAAAGACGATGAGCGCTATGCCGAATGCCACGGATACGAACGTATCCTGCAGCTTCGGTATGCATTGCACGCATATCCCCATTATCGTTGCGGCTGCGCCGCACAGCAGATAGAGGATAAATCCCGCGAGGTTGCCTTTTTTCCTCGCAAAGCGCATCAGCAGAGCGTCCGCCATAACGAGCGCGCCGCCGAAGATCAGTATCCACGGGATCATCTCGAACGCGATCGTTATCAGATCCTTCGTAATGAACACCACGCCGAAAGCGATGAACACCGCCGCGAGCAGTACGTTATACAGTTTGATACTTTTTGCCGTGATCATGCCGTAAACGACGTATATCGCGCCGAACGCGATGGCTCCCGCGCCCATTATTATGCTGATCGCATTTTCTCCGAGCTGCCGACGGAAACACAGCAATATTCCGACGACGAGAAGGAGTGCGCCGCATACGATCGGCAGGTATTTCGATAATGTTTTCTTTTCCATTGCATTGCTCCTTCGGGACGGCGTCCCGCGGTTTTTTCGGAACGGTGAGCGGCAGGTGCGGTATGCCCGTTTACGTCGGTCATTGCTCCCGCGCCGTTTTCAACTGTCATTATACATCAGAAAAGTTAGAGAAATGTAAACTTTGAATAAAAAATTTTTAATTTTTGCATATTTTATTCCGCCGCGCGCAGCCGGAGCGGAACAAACGGCATAATTGCGGCTGAACTGTCGGCCGCTCCGGCGAACCGTGGAGCATACGCCGCGGTGAAAGTCTTATCCCGCAGTGTTCGCTTTCCCGAGCGGCGATTGACAAACGCCCCGAGGGGTGGTATACGGAATAAAACTCGATATATGCGACAGGATCGGATACATCACGGGAGGGGAAACGGTGTATAATATCGCTATCGTCGACGACGATGACGCCGGCGCGGAGCTGCTGAAAAAATATCTCAAAAAATACACGGCGGACAGCGGATTTAAGGACGAATTCCGTGTTATGCGCTTTTGCAGCGGCGTCGAATTCATTGCCGACTACAAGCCGATCTACGACGTCGTGCTTATGGACATACAGATGCCGGGCAGGTGACTTGCTATGGACCCCAAGAGTCGGACAGATAAATAACTGAATAGCTTGCGAATGAGTTCGGTACGGTACCGGGCTCATTCCGTTCAGGGCGAGATAATTTCTCTCGTTGTTTCAGTAGTTAATCGATAGTAAAATTTTCCGGTATAACCCGATTTTTATACCAATTTTGGAAAATCTCGCCTAAATATTGCGGCAAAAAAGAAAAAGACCACAATATCTTGTGGTCAAAGTGGTACCCCCAGCGAGAATCGAACTCACAACTGCCCCTTAGGAGGGGGCCGTTATATCCATTTAACTATGGAGGCATAGGTATTTATTTGTAAGGAGGTACCCCCGGCGAGAATACTGCGCCGCCTGCGGCGGCTTGTGGCGTTCGCAATGCTGCGCATTGCTCGGCTGAGCGAACTCACAACTGCCCCTTAGGAGGGGGCCGTTATATCCATTTAACTATGGAGGCGCGTTTATATTGCGTTTTACCGTCGGGTTTGCGGAGGATAAAGCCGCAAATCGACTATACAACATAATATAACAACGGCGGGTGTTTTGTCAAGCGAAAAAAGGTTGACTTTGCGCGCGTATGGGATTATAATACTTTTCGTAAACACGAACGGAAGGTAACGGAATATGGCAAAGACGGATACCGAGGAAAAGGTAAAAGAGCCGGAGGAGTGCACGCACGACTGCTCGTCGTGTTCGGCTTCCTGCTCGTCGCGCGACGCGGAGCCCGATCCCGCGGCTCTCGCGCGCAAAGAGATGAACAAGATAAAAAAGACGATAGCCGTGATGAGCGGCAAAGGCGGAGTGGGTAAGAGCCTCGTGACCGCGCTTCTCGCGAGCGCGACGGCGGCTCTCGGCAAAACGACCGCGGTGCTCGACGCGGATATAACGGGACCGAGCATCCCGCGCGCGTTCGGGCTTAATAAAGCCCGTGCCGAAGGCAGTCCGCTCGGCATACTGCCCGTGGAGACCGCGACGGGGATCAAGGTGATGAGCCTCAATCTGCTGATGGAGAACGAGACCGATCCCGTGATCTGGCGGGGCGCGCTGATAACGGGCTGCGCCAATCAGTTCTATACGGACGTGGTGTGGGGCGACTTGGACTATATGTTCGTGGATATGCCTCCGGGAACGGGCGACGTGCCGCTGACGGTGCTGCAATCCTTTCATATAGACGGGATAGTGCTCGTGACGAGCCCGCAGGAACTCGTCGGAATGATCGTGGAAAAAGCCGCCAAAATGGCGAAGATGATGAACGTCCCCATTCTCGGGATAGTGGAGAATATGTCGTACTTCGTGTGCCCCGACTGCGGCAAGCGTCACGAGATATTCGGCAAGAGCCGTCTTGCGGAAACGGCGGAGAAATTCTCCGTGCCCCTGACGGCGAGCCTGCCGATAGACCCGAAGATCGCCGAAACGGTGGACGAGGGAAGAGCGGAGAGCTTGTTCGAGCTGCTGCTCCCTATGGCGAAGCAGCTCTGACTTATGCGCATATGCGCATAAGTCAGAGTCGGGCGCGCATAGATCCGCAGCATACGGACAAACGCCTTTTGTTATGCGTAAAACATAGGAACGGATCGCTTTGCGGCGGTCCGTTTTTCGCGCGTCGCCGGCGATATTCGTCGTTTCGGATAATTATTCGGAAAATTTTATATTTACTATTGAAAATGTCGGAAAGATGTGATAAAATATAATAAAACCTATGCGCTTTAAGCGCAGCGAGGAGGAAATTATTATGATGAGAAACGGAAAATTTACGGTGACGACGTGCGTTCTGACCGCCGCTAACTGCGCGGTGGGACTGCTTCTGATGTCTGCCGTGATTCTGGCCGTGCTGCTCGGCGGCGCGGGGCAGACGACGAGCGCGGCGTTTTTCGCGGCGCTTCCCGTGTTTGCGGTTATATTCGCCGTGCTCGAAGGGGCGTTCGTGTTCGCGTGCGTGCTGTCCGCCAAACATCGGAACGGGAATTGCACGCTCATATTCGCCGTCGCGGCGCATATAATTACCGCCGCGCTGTGGATAATGCTCCTGGTCGCCGTTCTGGTAATGTCCGAGGGCGTGACGGGCACGGGACTTTACATTGCATATTGCGCGATGGCGCTCGTCGCCGACGTTCTGTCCGCGGTATGCGCCGTAGCGTCGTCGGTGACGGCGGCGAAGCTGAACGTCCGCGGCGGCGGGCTCGGTATGGGAGCGTTGTTCACGGCGGGCTGCCTGATCCTTCCCGCGATAACCGTGTTCGGCTTGTCGTCGTCGTTCATATTCGCGTTCGTGTGCGCGATGCTGTATGCCGTGGACGTACTGCTCTGCATATGCGGGATAAAACCCGCGCTGTTCGAGCACATAGCGTTCATAACGGCGGCGTGCGCGTGCGTTATAATGAGCGTCGCCGAAGCCGTCGTAATGTGGACGTCGGGCGGGCAGGGCGCATATTATCTTCCCGCCGCGCTTCTCGCCGCGGCTCTGATCGCGGCATATTGCGTGCTCGCGTTCTCGCGCCCGGGGAAGAAATTGCTTTCTTTCGGCAGCGAGCGGTCGACGGACAAAAAGACGAAAGACGTTCCGGGGATGCTCCCGGAAGGATATTACTACCTGATCCCGCGCGCCTGCATGCCGGAGGATCTCGACGAACGCGATACGGCGGAAACGGCGTCCGGACCCGCGCCGGACGGCTCGCCGCGGGAAGACGCGCAACCTTCCGGGGACGCGCGGGAGGAGTGAGCCGCGCGGGCATAAGGCGCGGAACGGCGAAAGCCGCGGTATTTTGAGAAACGAACGTGCGGGCGGATCGACCCGCCCGCACGGCGGCGCATAGCTGCACGGCGGTGCATTGCTGCACGGCGGCGCATAGCTGCACGGCGGTGCATTGCGATACACTGATGACGGAGTGCCGTTATGATTGAACTCGGCGAAAGACTTAAAAAACTACGCGGCGACGCGGGACTGACGCAGAGCGGGCTCGCGGATAAGCTGAACGTACATATACAGACGGTCTCCAAGTGGGAACGCGGCAAAACGCTGCCCGACGTGTCGTCGCTCGGCGCGATAGCCGACGCACTCGGCGTGCCGCTGGAAAGCCTGCTCGGCGACGACAGCGGGCGCGGCTCGGTGCGCGGGGAAGCGTTCGACGTTTCCGCGCTCGGGCGGTCGATCGCCGCGGGGCGCAAGGGGCTGGGACTGAGCCAGCGCGAACTTGCGGAGAAAACGGACGTCGGCGCGGATACCGTTTCCAAGTGGGAGCGCGGGATAGTCGCGCCGTCCGCTTATGAACTGACCCGTCTTGCGGATATGTTTTCCGTTTCCGTTTCGCGGCTGTATTACGGTCTGACGGCGGCGACGATCGCGGCGCCCGCAGCCGAAGCCGCGGCGAAAAAGCGGCGTCTGCCGACTTTGCCGCTGATGATAGCGGCGGCTGTGCTGGCAGTTATTGTGGCGTTCGGCTCTCTGTCGGGCACTATGGGCGGACCGCGGGTGACCGTCATCGTGGACGGCAGGGAATACGGCGCCGAACTCGGCTCGACGATCGAGGCGGAAGCGCCGAAGAAGCCGGGTTACGAATTTGTCGGCTGGATCGACGGATACGGCGGCTTGTTTGGCGCGGACGCGGACGGGAAAAGCTCGCTGTACGTCTATGCGGACGGAGCGGTATATACGCCGTATTACGAGATCGTGCACTATAAACTCGACGTGTGGCTTGGCGGCGGCGCGATGAAGGATATGCCGGGGACGGTCACGGTGGAAGACCCGCCCGTAACTCTGCCCGTGCCCGTAAAAGACGGCGCGGAGTTCCTCGGCTGGTATACCGACCCCGGGGGCGTCGGCGAACAGGTGACCGAAGTGAAGTGCGTCGGCGCGGATATTACCGTTTACGCGAAGTGGAGCGACGGCGAAGCCGCAGTGCGGCTGGACGCGTGCGGCGGAATGATCGATGGCAAGCGCGAGATCGCCGTATTTCCGGGCGGGGAATACGACCTGCCCGAAGCGACGCGCGACGGCTGCGAGTTCGCGGGCTGGTATGCCGATCCTGACGGCGGCGATGGTCCGTACTGTCGGACGGGGTATGAAATGCGGAACAGAACGCTGTACGCCGTTTGGGACGACGCGTTCGCCGTCGGCGAGAGCGGACTGTTCGTGTATAAAAAGAGCTCGCGCTCCGTATGTATAACGGGTTATAAAGGCGGGTACGGCAAAAACGTCGATCTCGTCATCCCGTCGGAGATAGACGGACTGCCCGTAACGGAGATCGGCGATATGTTCTCGAAGTTCAACGGAAGTATCGCTTTCCGCAGCATCACGCTGCCGGATACGCTCACCGAACTGTCGGGCGGCGCGCTTCGCGGCGCGAAGGTGACCGAGCTGCTGAAACTGCCTGCGTCGCTGCGGACGATAGGGACGGAAGCGTTTATGTACGCCGATGTCACACTGCGGTTCGCGGATAACTGCCGGCTCGAAAGGATAGAGGAACAGGCGTTTGCGAACGCGACGCTGCGCGGCACGGTATTCCTGCCCGAGGGGTTGGAATATATCGGAAGGAACGCGTTCACCGAAGTCACGACGAACGGCATAGCTCTTCCCGAGTCGCTTTTATATGTCGGAGAAAACGCGTTTTCCATATTCACGGGATCGTCCGACGACAGGTGCGGCTGGTGCAATATTTACGTTCCCGCGGGGCTGGAACGCGCGGAAGCGAATGCGTTCGGCGAGCTGCGCATATATTCGCCGATGACGCAGGAAGAGGCGGAGGAGCGCGGGCTGAATATAAATATCGGGGTAACGGTGCCGCGCGGCGAGTGCGAGGTGGAACTTGTTTCGGATGGCGAAACGCTCGGCAGTATGCGCGGACACGTCATCGATCTTCCCGTGCCCGAAAAGGACGGCTGCGAGTTCGTCGGCTGGCGGGACAGCGACGTGCGGTTCGCGGCGTTCCCGTATATCCCGACGAGCGAAAAGACGACTCTCGAAGCGGTGTTCGTCCGCGTCGAGCCGGGCAGCGGAGCGTCTTCATCCGCGCCGAGGACCATAACGGACGGGGAAGTCGTTTCCGGCGACGTCTTTTCGACGGGAGCTTATTGGATGAGCGTGGATACCGATCGACCTTGCACTGTTCGTCTTGAATGCAATACGGCGCTTTGGGGCGTATTCCTCTTTACGGGCGGCGAGTCGCAGCCGAAGCATCTGAACGCTTATGAGGACGTAACGTATTATCCGGGCGACCTGATCGTCGTCATCGGGAACGAAAATTACTTTTTTACGCCTGAAGAGGATATGTACGTCAGGCTCGCGACGGAGAGCTTTACGGTGAGCTTCTCCGTGGAGGCGTGACTACTCGCGGAAAGTGCGGTATCGGCGCGGAGAGAATGTAAAAACGCATAAAAACAACGCAGAACGCGGCTTTCGGGAACGCCCCCGAAAGCCGCGTTTTGAGCCTATAAGCCGAAAAAGCGGGCGATTAAGCCCAAAAAGCGGCAAAATCGGAAATCGCGGCTGTTTGCAAGACTGTCAGAATATGATACACTTACGGTGTCATGACAAGGGCGTTATGCAGCCGCCCGATAAATACAAGGAGTTAAAATAAAGCGCTTTATGAAAAACGAAAGAAATGAACAAGACTTCCGCCGTACTTCGGCTTTACGACGAATTCAGACAGGGCAGAACGGTTTGCATAGACGAGTGCTGTAATTCTTACGGCATATCCGTCCCCACGTTCCGCCGCTATCTCGCTCTTTTGCGCGAATACTTTATGGAGTGTCACGCCCGCGACATAATCTACGACCCTATGAAAATGTCGTATCACATAAGCCGCGAACCGTAAAAGCGTCGGCAGCCCGACGCACGGCGCGCGGACTGCCGCGGAAACGGGCAACGGCTGTCGTATGTTTTGCTGCGGCTCGCTGTGCGGTCAGCCTTATACGGGCGTTAAACTTATGCGTTATCGGTATCGCCGCTTTGCGGCTTTTGCAGATCCTTTTTGATCTCGTTCAGCATTGCGACGGCCCGGTGATACCCGATATTGAGTTCCCTTTGTACGAACCAGGCGGCGTAATTTTTTTCCCGCTCGCACAGCTCTTTTGCTTTTTGATATAAACGGTCGGCTCTGCCGCAGGCGTAGCCGAAGTCGTCGAGATCGGCAAGGGTAAGGAACTGTCTGATACGCTCGAATTTATCGCTTATGTACTCTATATGCCCGGAATAGCGGAGCGCGGATAAAAAACTTGTAGGTTTGGCCACGCGGTCGCATTCGGTTTGTTCCGCCAGTTCGATCTTCTGTTCGGCTTTGTCGAGCTCGCTTACAAACATTTCAAAGAAGCGCTGACCGAGCCCGGTTTTGATCCTGTCGAATGTAAAGCGGTGATAAGTGCTTATCCCGCCGTAATCCGAATTTACATATCCGATCAGAATACTTTCACCCGTGCTGTGCACCAAAAGTTCCTCGTAATTATAGCGCTCGACGGGGACGGGCACGGATTCGTCGTCGTCATAGGATACGTACCTATGCAGAAAGGAATGGAAGTTGCCGTCAAAGCCCTGATAAACGAAACCGATTTCGGCGAGTTTCAATACCGTTTTGCTTTCCTCTTTCAGTTCTTCGGGGAACGGCGTCGGAACGATCTCCCATTCGTTGGGCGCGATTTGTTTTAACATAGAAAAATCCTCCTGTTTACCTGTTTATTTATCCGTAAAGAGGACGGGAAAAAAGCCTGTCGCAAGCGATAGACTTAAATCTTCAAACAGATCGCATCTATCGTATCAAGCATTACCACCTTGCCGAAAGCAGGTCGGTGTACGGTCAACGGGCTTGTCCCTAACGTACTCTTTATAGATCGATTTTATTGTATCGGTTTTTTCCCATTATACGCGATCTCTTGTCCCGAATAGGGGACAAAAGGCAGCGGGGAATAAGAAAAACACCGCGAACGCGGTGTTTTGATGGAGCTACTGGCCGGACTTGAACCGGCGACCTGCTGTTCAGCCGAGGACGCGGAGCGTCCGACGCCACAAGGGTGCGGAGCACCCGCAGTATTACGAATCGGATTCGTAAGCAGCGGGGAATAAGAAAAACACCGCGAATGCGGTGTTTTTTGGAGCTACTGGCCGGACTTGAACCGGCGACCTGCTGATTACGAATCAGCTGCTCTACCAACTGAGCCACAGTAGCAAGGAATGTTTGTTTATGAAATTAAAAATTAAATCCGTTTTGTGTTCGACAACCTGCTGCTCAGCCGAGGACGCGGAGCGTCCGAACGCCACGAGGAGCGAAGCGACGAAGTATTACGAATCAGCTGCTCTACCAACTGAGCCACAGTAGCAAGGAATGCTTGTTTATGAAATTAAAAATTGAATCTGCTTTGTGTATCGGCGACCTGCTGCTCAGCCGAGGACGCGGAGCGTCAAAACCTGCAACAACTCGCCTGATCAGCGTGCTTTGATATAATAGCATTTCCGAAGCGATTTGGCAAGCGTTTTTCGGTAATTTGCGAAAAAAGTAAGGCGCGGGCTGCTCGGTGAAAATTTTTCAGGTAAATTTTCGGAAAAACCGCGTTCTGACATGCGTATCCTTTATCCGCGTTTTGCAACTTTGTCGTAGGAGATCCGGTCAAAGCGCGCGAAAATGCGGCAGAACTGGAAAATATATTGACATTTATATCTGCCGCGGCTATACTGTCCCGAGTGTATATATGCGCACGGGAGAATAATATGCAGAACACAGAAGAAGATAAAACGCTTGTCGGGAGTAACGCCGACGGCGCGGCGGAGGAGCGAACGAACGCGGTATGTTCCGACAATGTTTATGGCGCGAGTGTGACGGGACAATGCTCAGTCGCGGCGGATAGTCCGCTTGTAAGCGTGGTGATCCCCGTGCATAATGCGTCCGCCACTCTGGAAAAGTGCGTGGCGGGGCTGACGGGGCAGACGTACGGGCGGCTGGAAATATTGCTTGCGGAGAATGCGTCGACGGACGGTTCCGCGGAACTTTGCCGCGCCATTGCCGCGCGCGACGGTCGGGTGCGGGTCATGACGACGGAAACGGCGAGCGTTTCGGCTGCGCGCAATGCGGCGCTGGACGCTATGCGCGGCGAATATTTCGTATTCGTCGACGCGGACGATCTCGTCGAACCGCAAATGCTGGAAACGCTGCTCGCCGAAGCGGGCGGCGCGGATATGGTCATGTCGTATATGGACCGCGTTCCGCTTGGCGGCGGGCTTCGCACGGGCAGAGAGTATGAGCCGACAGACGTGAAATTCGGTTTGGAGGACGTACTCGGCGATACGAAGACGGGCGTGGGTATGCTCGGCACGCTGTTCCGCGCGTCCGTTTACGGCGGACTGCGTTTCAACGAGGCTCTGCGCTTCAACGAGGACGTATTGTATATGTTCGGCTGCGCTGCGCTCGGCGGCAGAGTGCGCAGCAACGGTATGCGCGTCTATCATTATATGATCCCGTCCGTGCCGTACTCGGTCAAGTATTACAATTCCGACTATATCCCCGGGCTGATCCGTTTCACGGAAAAGGCGCGGGAGCTGTTTACCGCCGCGGGCAAGGGCGATGAGTTCGCCGCCTACGCGTTTTATTACTATTGCGGAGCGGTGCGCGCCGCCGCACGCTGCGAGAAGAAACTCACACCCGAAACGCGCAGTCTGCTGCGTTCGTTCGCCTCCGTCGCGAACACGAAAGAGGGTTATAAAGCATACCTCCGCACATCGCTCTGCCGCACAAAAGGCATTAAAGCGCGCGTCGAAGCGTGGCTCATTCGCCGGGGGTTGAATGCGCTATACCGATTTATCGTCCGAAGAACTAAACTGTGAAACCGATGGGAAGGCGCATAGCGCCGCTGATGCGGGCTGCGCCTCCGCAAAAGCCGCGCTTTTGCTCCTCGCGCGAAAAGTTTACATACATTATGCCGAAAAATCGCCCGCGGCTCGCCGCGGGCGTCTTATTTATCGGGTCAGTCCGTACCGCAAAAGCGCACTACGCCCACCGCAAGGCGGTCCTTGCGGACGGCGGAGTGACGAAACCGGCGATTGAACAAGCTTTGTCCGTACCGCAAAAGCTCACACTGCGCCCCGCCGCAAGGCGGGTCCTGGCGGAGTCCTGGCGGACGGCGGAGTGAACAGGCTGACGATTGAACAAGCATTGTCCGTACCGCAAGCGCACACTATGCCCCACCGCAAGGCGGTCCTGGCGGACGGCGGTCCTTGCGGACGGCAAATGACAGACTGACGATTGAACAGGCATTGTCCGTACCGCAAGCGCACACTATGCCCCACCGCAAGGCGG
>CALVYT010000008.1 GCA_944372345.1 uncultured Clostridia bacterium | reverse complement strand
AATGCGCAGAGATTTTTGTAGTGAATGCGGCGGTTATCGGAGCGTGCGGAGCGATAGCGGTCACGGCTGGGTGACCCCGCCGTGACCCGAAACCGCCGCAGATTCGCAAAAAGATCGCGCAGGCGCGTGTGACGGTTAGCGCCGCAGGCGCAACCGAGAGGGTGGGGTTCGGGGCGGAAACACCTCTTTACAAAGAGGGGTTTCCGCCCCGACAAACACTTTCAGGAGAAAAATTATAAATAAAGATCAGAAAAACTCCGCATAGCGTTCTATCAGCGCGCCGATCTGATCGTATGTTATCAGCCCCTTGCCGACGGAGACTTTCAGGTACTCCCCGTTGAACGCGTCGAAGATCTCTTCCGGGATCGGGTACAGCTCGCAGAACTCATCGTATGTGAATAACCCGTACTCCGCTATGTCCGCCGCATACGCTTCCGCGTCTATCGTAAGCGTGTCGGGGTCTGCCTCGAAGATATTCATAAGCCCCGTCACGCCTCCGGGCATCGACAGCATACCGTTGACGTAATAGCACAAGTGCCCGTATGTAACGGGGCTGTACGCCTCGGTGATCTCCGTGGTTATCTCCACGTCCGTGAGCGTCACTTCCGTGTAACCGTCGCCGTCCTGCTTGATGAACCTGTGCCCTATGTAGTCCGCCGCGTTCTCGTCGAGATAAACGTACTCGTTCAGATCCACATCCCAGAACCCGTGCTCGGATATTATATCCACCGCCGTGCCGTCGGAGAACGACGCTTCTATCACGTCATAATGCCCCGTCAGTTCGCTGTCTATGAACAATATGGGCGCGGAATCGTATGTGCCCGTTTCCATGTTCCATACCAGCAGCATTTCCTCGCCCGTCAATTCTTCCACGGCTTTCTGCGTACCGTCGGCAAGCGTTATCATCGTGCCCGGGGCAAGACAGCCGCCGTCCGACGGAGCGGACGTGTCTACCGTGCTGCCGAATGCCTCCATTGTCGCCGTATCTTTGTCGAGGCTGTAAGCATAGAATATCTTGCGGTATACCCCGTCCATATAGCTTATCGCTATACTCGTTGCGGTCAGGTTTTCGCTAATAGAGATAGTCGTCGACCCGTTAGGCACAAGGGTCACATATCCGGGGTCGGACAGATTCTTCCATTTCTCCGCGTCGCCCGCATAGCACATTCTGGTGTTGTATTCAAACGTCTGCGTTTCGCCCGTGTCGTTTCTTAAATATATTTCCCATGTGCTGCCGCTCTTGCCCGCGATCGCGGCGGTGATCCCGTTGCGATTGTAATACGACGGCTTGACGGTACTGCCAAAACAAGTCATAGTAAGCGAATCTTTATCGAGATCGTACCCGTAAACGATATATCTGTCGAGTTCGTCCTTATATGATATTGCGATACTCGTTGCCGACGCGTTTTCGCTGATCTCTATCTCCCTCGACTGACCGTCCGGGATAAATACACTGCTCTCGTGCGAAAGATTCGTCCAATGCTCCGCATCGCCCGCGTAACACATTTTCCTGTTGTAATAGAACGTCCTGTCTTCCCCCGTATTGTTAGCCACATAAACCGTCCAGGTATTGCCTTCTTTTCCGACTATGGCGACTCCGATATTATGCCAATCGTCGTATATCTGCGGTTTGACATTGCCGTGAGCTTCCATTGTTCCCGACTTGTCCAACTTATTCGCGTAGAATATATACCGCTGTATGTCCTCCGTGTATGATATAGCGATACTTGTCGCCGCCGCGTACTCCGTTATCTCCAATGGCTCTTCCGTAGAACAGCCGTCTTTCAGCCATATGTATTTCACGTCGTCAAGCCCCGTCCAGTTTTCTGCGTCGCCCTTATTGCACATACGGGAATTATACGCGAATGTCCTGTCCTCACCCGTATTATTTTTCAGATCTATAAGCCAAGTGCTACCGTTCTTGCCGACGATACTGACGATCATTTTATTTTGGTTATATGAATTATACGTTTTTGTGTTCGTGTATACCTGCATTTTATATACACTTCTAAACGCGGACAACGAATTCGCATAAATAATATGCCGAGTGCCGCCCATCACATAACTGATAGCTATACTCGTAGCCGTACCGTATGACGCTATATTCACTATCGCCGTTTCGCCGGGGTCAAGCCGTACCGTATCGATATGTTTAAGCCCGTCCCACTCCTTTGCGTCATCGAAAAAGCACATTTTAGAGTTGTATATATATGTAAGCGGTTCATCGTGTACATTTCTTATCTTTATTTTCCACTCTAAATCAACGGGCGTTATATCGGCACTAACACCTGTTATACTGCAACCCACATTGTTGATCTCGGTAGCAATGGTATCACCTGATTTCATAATAATATTATCTAAAATATAATTATGTATATCCGGATCGTATGGCTCAATACTATGTACTATTGCAAGCATATCACTTGCCAGCCCAGGGGTCAATGTATCGTTTTCCAGATCGAACATTTGGACATATTTAGTAAAATAATAGTTTTTACCTCCGCTTACGCCTTGCTGTGACGCTATCGGAACCAAAACATCGCCATACCAAATTCCTCCGCTTGTTTCATCATTAAGAAATGCTATTATATCGGATACCTGATCTACCGTCAAATTTGCGATCCATGGTAAGTTCTCTTTCATAAGCGAATACGCCGCCGAAGGGAACATATCTGCCAAAGCAACAAGGAGATCGGCATTCAAAAATTTAATTAAACTTGCAACATCATCTAAATTTGCGCTGCTCGCGTTATTCTCAATAACTGCACTTTGGTAATCAAGCGTCGTCATTCCGCCAATCGCTATACTGTTAATATATTTATACTTGCTCTCATATCCGGACGTCCATCTATTATAATAACCGTTATATGTATCGGCGTCAATTATACTGTTTATACCGTTCAAATTAGACGTAAGTTTTGCTTTAATAAAATCAATGCCAACTGCTATTTCAGCTACCGGAGCACCGAAATACGGCGTGCCTATGCTGATCAGCGAATCCACATATTCGGGATGATCGAGAGCGTATTCGAGATTCGTCAACCCGCCGCGCGAATGCCCTATGAGATTTATCTTCGGCTTCTTATTCCCCGGATTGAGCGATTTAACGCGGGCGATGACGTCGTTCAACATATTTTCAAATTCGTGATATACGACTTCGTTTGATTCTCCGCTGCTTAATGAATTAAAAACTATAATAATATGTTTTGAAGCGTCGGTTATGCAATCACACTTATTCGTTGCCATCGCATTTGCACTATAATTTTCATACAGCGTATAACTTGTGCTATATGTTTCATGCTTTTCACCGTTTGCGTCCGTTGCCGTATCGGTCGCAGCTCTGTAAAGATATGCGCCGCCCGCCTTTTCACTTAATTTATATATAAGCGAATCGGCATCTTCGACAAAGCTATTATTGCCGGAGCCGTTTGTATTGCTCCAATGCGCTGCACTGCCGCCGAGTCCGTGCGTCAAAACAGTTATCTGCGGCGTATCCATAAATTCATCGTTTTCAACTGCCAAAGCCTTTTTATTCGGCACGGCAAAATTTATTGCGACTATTGCGGAAGCAATAAATACTATCGCTAATATTATGGCAATAAATCTCTGTCTTGTCCTTTCAGTTTTTATTTTCATTTTTCCCTCCTCGATATTTTTGATCAAGTCATTGTTCGGCTGAACTTAATTTAAGTCAGTCTGTCGTTTGTTTCGTCCATTTTGCATATAAGACCGTTTCCTGATAGATCACCTCCTCTTCTCCGTCGTCGTTGATTTCTTTCTTTTCTTCCGGTAACGTATCGCTGTTAAAATCCCACTCGTTTATACATTCGGGTTCTTTATGCCAACCGTCGAAAATATATCCCTCTCTTTCGGGCTCCGGCGGGATAAATTCTATCGTGCCGCCGTAATCGCAATCATCTATCCAATAATATCCGTCGGTAGGCGCACATTCATAATTGTAATAATACGATACGTTTGCCGAATAAGTAGGATTTCTATAAATCAAACTTACACCGTCACCGATATTTTCTTCATATATCCTGCGAGCATAATAAACATCAAATCCGTAATTTCTGTACAAATAATATGGAACCTCCTCAAAGCCCAAATACATTACTTTACTTAAATTCGGACAATCACTAGTTTTCAGAGAATACGGCTCGACTTTTATTGCCGACTCGAAATAGATTTTTTCAAGGGTATCGCTTTGTATCTCCGGCGGAACTAATCCGGTCGCTGACACTACTGCCGTAATTATACTGAAATAGCCGAACGCGTCGACCCGCACTCCGTCTATATATGCCGGCACGACAAGGAATTTTTTGCTGTTTCCTTGCTCCGTCGTGCCCATGATCTCGCAATAGTCGTCGTAAAAACGAACTGCAAAATCCCCGACTTCCCTGTCCTTGTATTCCGGAGCTTTTTGCTTATGAACACCGCTGCACGCATCCAACAACGTGCACCCGGTACACACCCAAACCATTATTGCAATACATACCGATATTGCAAAAATTTTAACGATCATCTTTTTCATAACTATGTATCTCCCTCCTGTTTTGAATTATTTTTCAGCTAACCATTTAGCGTATAATTCAGTTCCCAGATATATTACTTCCCCTTTGCGGTAAAAGCACAAAAAACCGCATACTGCCCTATGGCAATATGCGGCTCTTTCCGTATTTTACACGCACAACAAGCGGCTGTCGGATATTCCGACAGTTCTCGCCCGTAAAATAATCATTGCTTCGCATCACACCCATTTCCCGCCTCTTTGTCGATGACCTTATGTCACTTCATAAACCATTGCTTTCCCTGCCCGGATATTCTCCGTGTCTTTTTCTTCATTATACTACCGTTCCCCCGCCTTGTCAATACCCGTTTTTGTGAAATTTTTATCACACACGTTTCGGTTGCGCCTGCGGCGCTTCCCTTATGGCGCGTCTGCGCGATCTTTTTGCGAATCTACCGCGTTTCCGAGCCGCCATGGGGTCACCCTATGGCGGCCGTTTCCGCTGCCGCTCACTTCGGTAAACGCGGTATTCACTACAAAAATCTCTGCGCATTCGCTGCGAATTCTGTTAAACGGCAAGCAGGTTTCACGCAGAAATAAGACGCGCGCGGCAAGCCGCGCGCGATTTTAACGCAATGTATGTGAACTTTTCGCGCGAGAAGCAAAAGCGCGGCTTTTGCGCTCGGTTGCAGCCGCGGCAAACCCGCGGCGAAAACCGACAATCGGCGCGAGGCGGCAGCCGGAGTATGTGACCGAGCGCGTAGTCCGTATCAACCCCGTTATATGCCTTCCCCACCACGAGGGGAAGGCATATAGACCGAGCGCGTAGTCCGTATCAACCCCGTTATATGCCTTCCCACCGAAAGAGAATAAGTAACGCGCACAGCGTGCCGTGCGCGTTATTTATTCTCTTTATATTGCGTCGAAAGTAATGTCCTTGACCCGTCGGCATTGATATAGTACTTCTTGTAAACGTCGGGGTATTCGTAGAGCAGGACGTTGGGCTCGCCGCGGAGACGGTATATGCGCGGGGTCACCGTGCCGGCGTAACCGTCGTCGCGGTCGGGCTCGGGGGCGGGCGTTTCGCGCTCGTCGCGGCGGGCGCGGCGGTCGTAATCGCCGAGCTTCATTCCGCCCTCGCCGTAGTTGGACGGCTGAACGTAGGGCGAAAATCCCGCGGAGTCCGTTTTGTCGCCGTTCGGCGCGGCGGGCTCTTCGGGCTCGCCGAAATAGTAACCGTTCATTCCCTGTCCGCCCATCATATCCCCGTCCGAGCGCAGAGAATCGGGAGAGGAGCGCGGATCGGGCGCGGGCACGTCGTCTATATATCTCCCGCCCGCCATATACGCGCTGCGCTCGCTGCGGCTGTCGTACCGTTCGCCGTTCACCGACGACGGACTGCCTTTCATCTCCGCCGCATAGCGGTTGGTTTCGTCGCGCGCGGATATTTCCGCTTCCTCTTCGGGGACGAGCTCGCCGCGCCTGCCGCCCGCGGCGGGGGCTGCGGATACGGCGGATACGGCGGGAAGGTCCTGCCGCTCTTCGTCCTCCGCTCGCGCCTTGTCCGCGCTGTCCTCGCGGCTGCGGTGCGCGTAGACGTAGGTCAGCACGACGCAGATGAGCAGCACCACGGACAGCCCGACGAAATAGAACCCCCAGTTCGCGCCTATCGTGCGCGTCAGGAGCGAGATGACGAGGAACACCGCCGAATACAGCAGCGGGAGCCAGAAAAACATCCCTATGAATATCTTTTTGATCACGATCCCTCCCCTTTTCGGCGCGCCGTCAGATCACGTCGAAACCGGTGTATTTGCGAAGCACTTCGGGAACGACGATACTGCCGTCCGCCTGCTGGTACTGTTCCACGATCGCGGGGAGCACGCGGCTGGTCGCCAGCCCGCTGCCGTTGAGCGTATGCACGAAGCGGTTCTTGCCGTCCGCGCCCTTATACCGCGTCGAATTGCGCCGAGCCTGATAGTCGCGCGCGTTGGACACGCTGGAAACTTCCTTGTATATCCCCATAGACGGGATCCACACCTCAATGTCGTAGGTGCGCGCCATAGACGCGGAGCAATCGCCCGCCGCGAGCTTGCTCAGACGGAAGTGCAGACCGAGTTTTTCGACGAGCGAGCACGCCTTGCCGACGAGCTCCTCGAACGCTTCGTCCGACTTGTCCGCCGCCGTTATCTGCACCATTTCCACTTTATTGAACTGGTGTCCGCGGATCATACCGCGCTCCTCGCTGCGGTAGCTTCCCGCCTCCTTGCGGAAGCAGGGCGTGTATGCGAACAGCTTTTTGGGCAGTTCGCTCTCTTTCATCACCTCGCCCGCATACAGATTGACGAGAGCCGTCTCCGCCGTGGGCAGCATAAATTTCATTTTCGTGCGGTCGCCCTCCGCCTCGGGGTTTTCCACCCAGTAGACCTCGTCCCTGAATTTAGGGAACTGCCCCGAGCCGTAACCGCAGCCGTAGCCGAGCGCGAGCGGCGGGAGTATGAACTCATAGCCGTCCGCGAGATGTTCGCTCACGAAAAAGTTGAGCAGCGCCCATTCGAGCACCGCACCCTTGCCGCGGTATATCCAGTGCCCCGAGCCGGACAGCTTGACGCCGCGCTCGTAATCTATCAGACCGTGCTTCGTGCACAGCGCGACGTGGTCGAGCGGAGAGAACGCGAACTCCGGCTTTTCGCCGAAAACTTTGAGCACCTTATTGTTCTCCTTGCCGCCGCCTTCGAGATCCTCGTCGGGGAGATTGGGCAGCACGCTCACGGCGTCCGTCAGTTCCTTTTCGACGGCGGAGATCTCCTTGTCGATATCCGCTATCTCCGCGCCTATCGCCTTGGTGCGCGCGATGATGTCCGATACGTCCTTGCCCTGTTTTTTGAGCACGGGGACCTGCGCGCTCGCGTCGTTGCGCTGTTTTTTGAGCTCGTCGCCCCTGACTATGAGCGAGCGGCGGCGTTCGTCGAGCGCGGCTATTCTGCCGAGATCGGCGTCGCACCCTTTGCGCGCAAGAAGTTCCTTAACCTTTTCGGGCTGAGTCAGTATGAGTTTGATGTCTATCATATCCGTCCGATCCTTTGTTTATTGCTTTTCGATTTAGATTTTACCACACTCTGCGGGAAATTACAATAGTTTTTGCGGAATTTCCGAAGAAAACGCAAAGAAAGGCTTATCGCATCGCCGCGCGTCGTTTGGCGGAAATCGCGCAGTATAGCAAAAGGGCGGTCGGCGTAATGCGCTGACCGCCCTGACGTTTCGTTTTGCCTTCGGGCAAAAAGTCTTTTGCCCGGATACGTTTGTCTTATGCCGCGGGGAGAAGCACGCCTTCGCCGACAAGCGTTATCTTGTCGATATCGTACCCGCTGTATTCGTGCGGGTCCTCTCCCTCAAACGAACTTTCCCAGCCGTTCACTTTGAGCACGATCGTATTCTCGCCCTCTTGAAGCGTTATGCAGCCGAGACAGAAATCGCGGAACGCGGATTCGTCGTACTGATTTTCCGAAGCGGGAACGACGACGGGACGCGCGCCTATGGACTCGCCGTTGACGAGCACGTCGAACACGTCCGTGAACCTCGTTTCGCGGCGGCGCATATTATTCGTCACCACGAGCGAGACGGTCGTGTCCTTTTCCGCATTGACGGTGAAAGTCACGGTCGCACCGATATTGCCGTTGAGACTGGTAATGTATCTCCTGCCCGCAGAGTTCTCCTTGAAGCCGTGTCCGCCCCAAAGCGGGCTCTCGCCGTCCAGAATGACGGCGTCTTCCGCCTCGAAAACCGCGCCGTCGTGACCGCCGCACTTGTCCTCACACGACGGATATCCGCAGTACAGATCCATACATTTTCCGCATTCGGGACATACTTCGCCGCATTCGTGGACAAAAGGCTCGATATAACTGCCGCGCAGTTTGATCCAGTCAAAGTTATATCCGCTGTAATACGGGGCGTCGGACAGCATCGTGAACGTCAGCGTATTGCTGCCGGAAGAGAGCGACAGTTCGCCGATCTCTACGACGGTATACGCGTTCACGCCCCACTCGCTTCCCTCGTCCTCGCCCATAGCCGGAACGACGACGTCGCTTTCGAGATATGCTCCTCCGTTTACGGAAACTCCGACGAGATCGGTGAACACCGTTTCTTCCGAACGGCGGTTGAGTCGTACGATAAGCATCGCGGTCGTATCCGCGGTCGCATTGACGGTGAACGTAAGTTCGGACAGATAATTACTGTTCATTCCGGACAGATAAGTGCAATCCGAATTCGAGAATACGGTAATGGGACCATAGGGAGTCTCCCCGTCGCGCCACTCTCCGTCCTCGGCTTCAAACAGCTCTTCCGTCACCGCCGGAGCTTCCTTCATCGTCACGCTTATCGTTTTTTCCATTCCGCCGAACGAGACCGTCACCGTTCCCACCCCGACGGACGCCGGAAGTTCACTCACCGTCGCCTCGCTCGTGACGTCGACTTCCGAGCCGTTGTCGTACTTCGCCGTGACCGTCAGTTTGTCCTTTTCGAAACTCTCGCCTATCGTGTACTCCGTCTTGCCGGTATATTCGATCTCTATGTCCGTCAGCGACTTTGCGACCGCAGTCACCTCGAACGTGACTTCGTAATCCGCGCCGTCCGCGGCATACGTTGCCGTAAATTCGTTTTTACCGACTACCAGCTCTTTCGACAGATCGGCTTCGACTCCGGTAACGCTCTGCCCGTCGTCGCAACGCGAGCAGACGAGGGTGTACGTCACGGCGGACGCCGGAAGCGTCGTGCCCTCTATGTATTTTCCGTCGGCCACCGACGCGGTAAGTTCGTAGTCGTGTCCGAGAGCTTCGGTCGCGAGCTGCACGAGCGTCGTCGCTTTTTCGCCCGCCGCGTCCGCAAATATCTTGCCGCAGTCCGAGCATTTCCAGTATTCCGCGCTGCCTGCTTCCGTGCAGGTAGCCGCGACTGCGTCCGTCTTTACGAGCGTATGCTCGTGTCCGCAAGCCGCCAGCCCCGCGGCGCTCACCGCAAGGGTGAGCGCCAGCAAAGCCGACGCGAGCCATTTCGTCTTTTTCATCTTTCCCTCCTCTATCATGCCGACGGCGGCAGCACGCCTTCGCCGGCAAGCGTTATCTTGTCGATATTGTACCCGCTGTATTCACCCTCGCCGAGCACTTCGAACTCGATCGTATTCGTGCCCCGACGCAAGTTTATGCAGCCGAGAAGTATATCCGTGAACGACGATTCGTCCCACTGCCCGCCCTCTCTCGGGTTGTTCGCATAGACTACTGCCGGACGCGCTCCGACGGGCTCGCCGTTCACGGAGATGCCGAACACGTCGGTGAACACCGTGTCGTAAAGCCTTCTCGTGACCGTCGCCGAAAGGGACGCCGTCGTATCCTCGGTCGCTTCCACCGTAAACATGATCTTCGCTCCGGTGTTGCCGTTGAGGTTAATCAGGAACGTCCTGCCGGCGTCGTTGGTCTCCGTGCCGATCCCGCCCCATACGGCGGCACCGTCCGTCCAGCTCGCGTTCTCCGCTTCCCATATCTGCGCATTCTCTCCGTCGCCGCACTTCTTTTCGCAGACGGGAGCGGGACACATCGGATCGAGACAGCCTCCGCAGATCGGGCAGGCGCTTTCGCAGACGTGAGCCTTGTCCTCGACCTCGTTGCAAAGCAGCTTTATCTTATCGAAGTTATATCCGCTGAAATCGCCCTCACCGAGAGTCATGAACATTATCGTATTCTCGCCCTCGTTAAGTTCTATGCAGCCGATATTGATGTCGACGAACGCTTCTTCTTCGTACTGATGGGCAAACGCGGGGACTACCGCGGAACTTATAATCTCCCTGCCGCCGTTCACGGTAACGCTCATAATATCGGTGAACACGGTCTCCTGTGTGCGGCGGTTGACGGTCACCACAAGCGACGCCGTCGTATCTTCCGTCGCCGTTACCGTAAACGTCAGACTCGCTCCGCTGTTGTTCTGCATATTGGCGATCCATGTGCGCTCCTCCTCGCTTTCGAGAGAGATCGGCGCGTATCCGACGATGCCGTTGGCTCTGTCGGCGTATTCGGCTTCATACGAGTGCTCCGCTTTGCCCGCGCCGCACTTGGTCGCGCACGCAGGGTCGTCGCAGGTAAAGTCGAGGCAACCGCCGCAGACGGAGCATTTTTCTTCGCAGACGTGTTTCTGCGGACCGGGAGCCGGTCCGGGAGCCGCCGCTCCTCCGCACGTGGTCACGGGAACAACTATCGCTACTATGACTATCGCCGCGGCGACTATCGAACCGATCGTTATAAGCAGCTTCCTGTGCCGCGCAAACCACGAAGGCTCTGCGGCTTCCGTTCCCGACTGCGATCCCGCTCCCGCAGGAGCCGCCGCCGCATACGCCGCGCCCGAGCCGGACGCGCCGCTGTACGATGATACCGCGGGAGAGCCCATACCCGCCGCTTTTACCGCGGCGCGGGCAGGGGCGTTCGCCCGCCACGTCCGGTACGCCTTGCTCGCGAACACGAAGGACAGTACCGCCATTATTGCGCATATCCCGGCGAGAACGCCCGACGTTATCGTCATCGTATCGAGAGCAACCTGCCACCAGGGGGTTATCGGGATGACTTTCGTTCCCGTGCTCACGCCGTTCATCGCCAGACTGTGCAGCTGATTGTAAAGCATACGATGGCACGCTTCACGGAGAGCAAGCATAACGGTGGGATTGTCCTTGCTCGCATTCCAATAATCCTCGGAACCGCCCGCCATCCACATATCGTTGCCGGCGATGAGTCCCTCGGCTTTTGCCCAATCGTTGCCCATATGGAACGTATTACCCGTGCAGGAGTCGGTCTCCACTATGCCGGTAAATCCCCACTCGCCGCGGAGTATATCCGTCAGCAATCCGCGGTGCGCGCCCACCCAGGTGCAGCCTATGCGGTTGAACGAGCTCATAACGCCGTTCATCTCGCCCTCGCGGATGGCTATCTCGAACGGACGGAGATAGACCTCTCTCGCGCTCTGCTCGTTGAAGAACGTAGCGACGCCGTAGCGGTTGCGCTCCTGGTCGTTGAACGCGAAATGCTTGGTCATGACGATCACGCCCTTGCTCTGCATCCCGTGTACTTCCGCGGAGAGCATTTCACCGCCGAGCACGCCGTCCTCGCTGAAATACTCCCAGTTACGTCCGCCGTATACGCTGCGGTGCGTGTTCGCACCCGGACCGTAAACTATCGTGACTCCGACGTGCAGCGCCTCGTGCCCGAACGCCACGCCGAGCTTCTCGATGAGCGGAGCGTTCCACGTCGCCGCCATTACGACCGGGGACGGGAACGAGAACACGCTGCCGAGCGCGGGATTAGTGTAATTCACGCCCGCGGGCCCGTTCGCAGCGCCCGCGCCGGGTGCGTTGACGCTGCCTACCGCCGCGAAATGATGGAGCCCGTACGAACCCAGCCAGTTCTGTTCTTTGAACGTCATCTGATCGAGCAGGTTCTGCCACTTCGGATCGTCGTATTCGAGATCGAACATATCCGCAAGCGAAACTTCGCCGTCGGCGGCGGTCACGGTGCCGTATACGGGCATCTTATCGCCGTCATTGACGGGAACTTCGTGACCGTACTGCATATCGTAGATCATCTGCTCGTTCGTGCATTCGAGACGTACCGTCTGCGTCGGATATGTGCCGTCCCAGTCGTTCCTCGACAGATACGTCACATGCTGATCGGCGGTTCCTTCGTAACGGTTGGTATCCGCATCGTCCAGACGGTTGACTATTTCGTTGCCCGTAGTTCTCGAAACGGAATATATCTCATAGTCGTTCTCGGAAACGACGACCTTGTGCGCATATCCCGCGTCGCCCTCGCCGTCGGACGGGAAGTTATACATACGCGACTTGTCGACGCCCGGGTCTTTTGCGAGGATGACGCTATTGAGCGCGTCGTGAGCGTTGTTGCCCACCGCGAAATAATAATCGCCGCGTTCGAGGATATACGTTCCCTCGCCGTAAGCGTCGTAGGTGCGCATCTGCTCTTTATCGATCGTCAGCGTCACGGTTTCGGACGCGCCGGGAGCGAGCAGAGCCGTCTTTGCGAACCCGACGAGTTCGATCGCGGGCTTTTCGATGTTATGCCGTTTGTCGTATTCGGTGTAAGGACGCTGCATATAGACCTGAACGACGTCTTTACCGCTGTAAGCGTCGCTCGTATTGGTCACGGTGACGGACACGGTCACGTCGTATTCGTCGTCGGAAAATTCCGCGTCGGAATACTCAAACGTCGCGTACGACAGCCCGTAGCCGAACGGGAACGCGACCTCCTCCGAGTAATCCCATTCTCCGCCGTCGGACGAGCCGACGCTGCCCGATACGGACGAGCCGCCGAGCACATAATCCTCATAGCGCGTTTCATAATAGCGGTAACCCACATACACGCCTTCCTGGTAGACCATATATTTGAGGTTGTGGGTCTGGTAATACGTTTCGTATTCTCGGCGCACGTCGGGCAGCCCGTCAGCCGAATACTCCGCCCAGGTAAAGTCGCCGAAGTTGGCGTACGACGGCGCCGAACGGGCGTTGTAGGCAAGCGTGTCGGGCGCTCTGCCCGACATGGCATAGCCGCCCTGATCGGTGAGCACGTCCGCGATCTGCGAATAGCTCATCGTTCCGCCCATGCCTACCCACACGCAGGCGTCCACCATGCCGTCGAGCTCGCCGGAAAGTCCGGCGAACTGTATCGGGTTGGCTGTATTGAGCAGCAGAACTATGCTTTTGAGATCTCCCGACTCCTTGTATTCGTTGAGCCCGCGTATGACGTCGGCTTCCTCTGCCGTCAGTTCGAGATGATTGTTGCTTCCGTCCATCACCTCGTCGTCCACGTTTTCGGATATGTCGTAATCCTCGCCTGCCACGCGCGTGACGACCATCACCGCCGCGTCGCCGAAATTCTTTATCGTGCTCGCCGTGACGTCGGCTACCGACGACCACGGAGCTTCGTTCACACCGAACCAGCATTGATAGTTGGTGTCCGCTCCGTCGTTATGCGTCGTACGCACATAACTGCGTAACAGCTGCATATACGTCTGATTGAGCGTATTGTTGACGGCAAGCCCTCTGTTGCGGAGCGCCGAATAAAGACTGCCTTCCGCAGGAGAAGTCGGCATCGCACCCGAACCGTTGCCGAGGTACGCGTAGTTGTGCTGATTTACGCCGTATACGCTCACTCCGTCGCCGTCGGACAGAGGCAGCGCTTTTCCGCCGCCTTCGATCTCGTCGTTCCAGAGCAGCACGCTGCCTTCGACGGCAGTTTGTTCTCCCACGGCTTCGGACGCGTCGCGCATAGCCTCGTGATCGAACACCTGATGGCGGTATCCGTCTTCTTCGGTCACATACATTATTTCGCCGTTCTCGTCATACTTAACGTAATCGGACTTGAAATACTCCATATCCTCTTCGGATACGTCGCCTACCTGCACTCTTATCGTGTCTTTGACTTTGAGCGTTTTGTTTATCGCCGCCGAGTTTTCTTTCGCTATGCTCGTCCCTATCGCAAGGAATACGAGCAGCAGCGCAAAGAATATCGTCAACATCACCCATAGGGAGCGTATAAACGCCGTTTTACGCTTTTTCGCCATTATCGACCTCCTCCGAGCTCTCCGTCCTGCCCTCATATACCTTCTTGACGATAAACATCGCCAAAGAAGCGATCGCGGCGACTGCGGCGATCACGTCGACAACAAACAGCAGCACCTGCCACCAATTTTCGAAAAACGAAACGGTGCGCATCATTTCGCCCTCGATCCCCGACAATACGGCATACGCGACGATCAGACCGAGAGTGGAAAAGAACACGATCATGCCGCATGCGCCTGCGATGATCCCGTACGGTGCGGCGTTCGCGACGCGGAGCAGTACACCCACGCCCGAAGCCTTTTCCGGCTTGTTATCCATTGCATTTACCTCCGTTATATTTTTTCGCCCGGCTGTTCGCGCCGGACAAAAAAATTATACGAAAAAACGGCGGGCAGTCAATGCCAACCGCTTATTCGCATAAGTTGAACGCGCATTCTGCATCGCGCCGCGGCTCCGCAGTCACTGCGCACGCTCCGCACACGCGTCTTTGTTTTCGGGGACGGGAAACAGCACGTTGAGCGAGAACACGCCGTTCTTTGCCGTAACGGAGACGTTGCCGCCGTACTTTTCCGCCGTCTGTGCCATGCTCCTGACGCCGAAGCCGTGGTAGTCCGCGCTTCCCTTCGTCGTCACGGGGAACCCGTCCTCGCCGAACGTCACTTCGCCGTCGTACGGGTTGCGCACGCTTATGGCGACGAGATCGCCCGTCCTGTGTATTTTAAGTCCTATCGTCCGGCGGTTGCGATCCAGTCGCATCACGGCGTCCATTGCGTTTTCGAGCGCGTTGCCGAACAGAGAGTACAGATCGGAATCGGCAACGAAGGACAGCGCGCCGCCGTCCGCTATGCACGTCAGCCGCACCCCCTCTTTCGCGCAGACCAGGCTCTTTTCCGTCAGAAGCGTGTCGAGCGCCTCGTTGCCCGTCTTGACTATCGCATCGTAAAGGGATATGGCACGCTCCATTTCCCTTATCGCGTCCTCGGGCATGCTGCGGCTGCGCCCTATCTCGCGCAGCTGGTGGCGCATATCGTGGCACTTCATATTGATAAGATCTATGTTTTCCTTGGAGAGTTCATACTGCTCCCGCTCCTGACGGCGCATACGGCTGACGAACGCCAGTTCGGACGTGACCTCGTTGTTTTGCAGCAGCCCGAACTGCGAAAACAGCAGCAGTACGCAGCACAGCATATTGGTGACGTACCCGACGGATTCAACAACGAGTTCGGTGTTCTCGCTGTAAGCGAGCAGGGAATTGAGCACTATGTCCGCAAGCAATCCCGCCGCGATCAGGAACATCAGCGACGGACGCTTTATCTTCATATCGCTTCCCTTTTTTATCCTCCGCGCGAAGAACAGATACATCGCCGAATACGCGACGAAATAGCAGAGCGCATATCCCGCGACGAGAAACGCCGTTTCGCGGTCGAAGCCGAACGCGATCTCGCGCTCGGTGTACATCCCGAACAGCGGACTGCGGGCGCGCAGGATCAGCGACAACGCGAGATTGGCAAGCTCGTAGGCGAAATGCTGCGTCGTATATGCCGCCATCGCGCAGAAAAACACATTGGAAAGAGGCTCGTCGCAGCAAAGCCGCAGTCCGGGCACGGTGATCGCGAAAAGCGTCAGGAACATCAACGAATTATACCAAAACGTATCCGCCGCCGCGTGTTCCGTCGGAAACAGAGACGCGACGGCTATGCATACCGCGCAGACCGTCGCGAAATTGAGCGGGAAATGCCGTTTCTTTTTAAGCCGCAACGTAAAAAGAAACTCCGCCGTGAGTATCTCCGCGACGAAGAGCATTTTATAAAAAAACAACATACTCATCCTCAGTCCCCCGCCGCGAGATAGTCGCCGAGCGCCGTCATAAACTGCGTGCGTTTGAGCCGCGAGATCTGCAGCCTTTCGCCGTCCACCCACACGTCGTACTGCCGCACGGCGGACACATAGCGCAGATTGACGTAATAGCAGCGATTACAGTATGCGAAAGGCTCGCCGCGCAAAGCCTCCTCCGCTTCGCCCAGCGATCCGCTCGCCCTGTATTCCCCGTCCGTCGTGTGCCAGACGAGCATATGCCCCGACACCTCGACGTACGTTATCCGCGACGAACGCAGCGCGATCCTGCCCTCCTTGTTGGAGATCCACACCGTTCTGCCGCGCTTGCGGTCCACGCATTCGAGCGCGCCCGTAAGCTTGATCGCGAAGTCCTCGTAGGCTACGGGCTTGACTATGAAGTCGAACGCGTGCACCTCGTAGCCCTTGATCGCGTAGTGCGCCATATTCGTCACGAAGATTATCGTCACCTCTTCGTCGCGCTCGCGCAGCCGCCGCGCCGCCTCCATTCCGTCGAGGTCGGGCAGCTCTATGTCCATAAACACGATGTCGTAACCCCCGTCGTACGACGAAAGAAAGGTCACCGCGTCGCGGAACCTCACGGAATTGAACGCGTTTCCGTTACCCCCTCCCCTCGGCTCCTTTTCGTATTTGCGAAGATAGCCGCGGAGCAGCTCCGCCGCGTCGTCCTCGTCCTCCACTATTGCCACATTCCTCATACTCGTTTTCTCCGTCAGTATTGCATAAACAGTATAACCCATCCACGGCGGCTTGTCAAGAGGGAATTTTTACGAAATTTTCGCGCTTCGAAAAACCCGCCCGCCGCGCCGACGCGAGCCATTTCGTCTTTTTCATCTTTCCCTCCTCTATCATGCCGACGGCGGCAGCACGCCTTCGCCGACAAGCGTTATCTTGTCGATATTGTACCCGCTGTATTCGCCCGTCGTCTTTGTCGTCAGCGTTATCGTATTCTCTCCCTCGTGCAGAGTTATGCACCCGAGACAGAAATCGCGGAACGCTCCCAATTGCAGATCGGACGATATGGCGGGCACGATCACATTACGGTCGGTCAGCAGCTCTTCGTTGACTTGTATATCGAATACTTCGAGATAATTCGTCTGCTGCGCGCGTCGGTTGCTCGAGATTAGGAGAGAGACCGTCGTATCTTTTTCCGCAACGACCGTGAACGTCATCCACGCACCCTGATTGCCGTTAAAGTTTTGCAGATATACCCTGTCGTCCCGTACGGTATTTCCGTTTAGCTGTATCACATATCCGTAACTTTATCAACCCCTGCCGCGCATTCAGACCGCCGCGCGGGGATCCCCGCGCGGCGGTCTGTCATTTTTCAGATTTCGTCACTGCGGAACGATGCCCGTGAGGGCTGTTCGACGTGCACACGACGATCGTTGAAACAGGGACTTAAACGGTCAATACAACCGATTAATCGTTTTTGCCGTCCGTATCGCCGTTATCGGGATTTTCACGGCGTTTTCTTCTCGCTTCGCGGCGGCGTTCTCTCGCCTCTTCCCGCTCCTTTTCTCCCTGCTCCACCATGATGTCCACCATGCGGCATGCCGCTGTTACGGACTCGTCGTCCGTCAGTTTCATCGCGGTTTCGGTGCGCGGGATCCTTATTCCCGATTCCCTGCGATACTCGCGCAGCGCGTCGCTCTCCATGTCGAAGTATGCCACCGCTTTCCCTCTGCGCACTTTAAGACGCAGTATCTTCTTGCCGTTTGCCTTGACTATCACTCCGCCGTTGCCTGCCTTTTCGACCGCTCCCGGCACGGAGAGCGCATAGCTCTTCACTCTGTCAAAGCGCGCTTTATCCTCTTCCGCCATGTCGCCGTATGCTTCCGCAAAACCCACTGCCGTGCCGAAGTGCGCCGCTGCATTGTATGCGGGAGGGAGCTCGCCCGCATTCTCCGCGCCCGTCTCTTCCGCTGCGAATGCGCCGACTGCGGAAGATTCTCCGGATGAAGGCACTTCCTCTACGGCGGACGGCATCGCTTCCGCTGTCTGCGACACGGCTGCAGCCGCGTCATACAGAAGTTTCGTCTTATCGTCGCTATTCGGCGTATCTCCGCCGTCCGTCGGGGGTATGTCCCCGGCCGCGGCGCGCTTCTTTTTTCCTCTGAACACGCGGTAAGCGGACAGCGCAGCCGCCGCGACTACCGCAACGTTCATCAGCACGAGAACGAGTATCCACCAGCGGAACATGTCGCCCTGTTCGGACACCGCAAGCGAAGCCTCGGGGTCGTATGTGCGGGCGGCATAGTAAGTGTTGCATATCGAGTATAAGAGGTTTTTAGCCGCACGCCTGCCGAGAGTGAGCGATGCGGGATCGCCGGTATCCAGCCCGTTAGAGCACCTTGCGGTCGGGTTGAGCCATATGTCGTTGCCCGCGCGTATTCCCTGCTCGACGGGCATATCCGCCTCGCCGCGGGACCAGTCGGTTATCACCGCTCCGCGGAACTTCCACTCGCCGCGGAGTATTTCGGTCAGAAGCGCGTAGTTGCCGCCCGTCCACGTTCCGCCGAGGCGGTTGAACGCACTCATGACGCTGTTCGCGCCCGCTTTGACGGCTATCTCGAACGGACGGAGATAATTCTCGCGCAGATTCTGCTCGGTGAGCCACACATTGAGACGGCGGGGATTGGGTCCCATTTCGCTGACGACGAAATGTTTGAGATACATGCGCATGCCGTGCGTCTTTGCTCCGATGATGACATCCGCCGCCATATATCCGGAAAGCACGGGGTCCTCGCTGTAATACTCGAAGTTTCTGCCGTTGAACGGCGAGCGGTGCAGATTCACGCCGGGCGCGTATATCGCGCTGACGCCCGTCTGCAAACCTTCCGTCGCAAGAGCGCTGCCGAATTCGAACGCGAGATCGGTGTTCCACGACTGTCCGAGCACCATCTGATTACAGAATCCCGTCCACTCGCTCCTCGGATCGCCGAGAGGGCTGTTAACGCCTATGTTGAACCCGCTCGGTCCGTCGATCTCCGTCATCGCGGGCTTACCCACGCTCGGAGCGGCGTCCGTGCCGTAGCCGCTGGATTCGACGAAATCGAGTATCTCGTCGAGCGTCAGCTGCGAGAGCAGACTCTCCCATCGCGGTTCATTGTAGTCCGCGCCCAGCGCCTGCATGAGTCCGTCGTTATATTCGAGCCCCGCGCCCGAATTCAGACTGCCCGCCGACGGTTTGTCCCCGCTCTCGGTAACCGTCAGAGTCAGGTCGCCGTCCATGCCCTGTTCGGGTGCGGAGGTGTATGCCGCATATGCATCGCGCTCGACGTAATTATTGGCAGCGGATACCGTTTCCGTAATATCGCGGATAGGCGTGGTATCGTGCGGGAACGTGCCGACGAAGTCCGCGCGGCTCATGTATACGACGGGGACGCCCGCCGTACTGCCGTCTATGGGTACGTCCGCATACGCGCTTCCGCTTAAATATCCGCCGTCCGCGTCGAACATGCCGAATCTGTTCTTCACCATTGCGCCCGTATCGGGATCACGCTTATACTGCACTGCGTTTTCCGCAGTCAGCGTTATCGTGTTGCCGTCGTTTTCGGAAAGGTTTTTCCAGCCGTGGGCATTGCCGAGCAGGAATATTTTATACTCCCCGTCTTCAAGTATGAAGCCCGTTCTGCCGTCGCCGTCGGCGTCGTAAGCGTCGTATGATGCGAGATCGTATGAGCGGAACGAAAGTTCATAACTTTTTGTTTCGCCGGGAGCGAGCATATCAGTCTTTGCGAATGCCGCAAGCATTACATGCGGCTTTTCTATCCCGCCGTCGTAATAGGGCGGATTGCAATAGAGCTGAATCACGTCCTTGCCCGAACGAGAAGCGTGAGTATTGGTCACTTCCACCGTAACAGTCACCTGCGTGGCGCGCAGCAGTCCGCTCCCCGTCGTGGACAGCGAGTAGTCCGTTATGCGCTGCGAGAAGGACGCGTAACTCATGCCGTAACCGAACGGGTACTGCACAGATTCGTCGTAAGTAGTTCCCACGGCTTCGAAGTAGCCCTCCGCGTCCGCCGTTTCATACCACTTATATCCGATATATATGTCCTCGGTATAGTGAATATGGTCGCCCTCCGTGCTCTGCGTTTTGAGCGCGTTTGCGAACGACGGGTCGGATTCCGGGTCGCGCGTGTAAGTGTCCGTCAGTCTGCCCGACGGATTTACGCTGCCTTTGAGTACGCGCGCTATCGATTTCGTTCCAGACTGCCCGGGATATCCGACGACGAGCGCGGCATCCACCGCGTCGCCGTCCAGATAATCGAGATTCATGACGTTGCCCGAATTGACGAGTACTATGACTTTGGAGAAGTTCTCGCCCGCCATGTCTATCAGCGCTTCCTCTTCCGTCGTCAGGTCCATATAGGTGCGCGAACTATCCGTCGTTTCCTGACGGTCGACGTATTTGGTTTGTTCGAGAGGTATGTCCGTGCCCTCGCTGCCGTACCGCGACAGCACTACGACGGCTATGTCCGAAAACTTCTTCGCATGATCGAGCTTTGTCCCGTCACCGGTGTTCGTTCCCGTTTCATTGTAAAACGAGAGCGACGGCTCGGGAAGATCGTAATTGCGGTTCCAGCGCGTACCGCGGTATGCGACGTAATCGGCGAGTAAGTCGCGGTTGACCGCTATGCCCTCCGCTTCCAGTCCGTCCGCAAGCGATACTTTTTTGTTCTCGTGTATGGTCGCCGTGCTGCTGCCCCCGCCGGACAGGAAGAACGCTTCGTCGTGCGCCGACCAGCCGAGGAGATTGACTTTAAGTTCGTCCTCGCCGAGCGGGAGCGCGCCGCCCTCGTTTTTAACGAGGACTATGCCCTCATCTTCCATGTTCTGCAACACCTTGTCGCTGCCGGCGAGCACTTCCTGCGTCTTTTCGTCCGAGAAATCAACGCCCGAACCGCACAGCATGGTGGTTATGACCTGTTCGTACGTCGCGCACATTACGTCCGCGACTATAAGCGCGGCAAGCACTATCGCTATGACGACAACGCATATTATTCTCCCGACGGGAGATCTCTTTTTCTTTGCTTTTTCCATTCTGATTTTCTCCCGCAAAAGTTATCTGAAATTGAGTATCAACGAATTGAAGTTATATGCCGTATTCGAAACGCTGAGACACTTTACTGCAATTACGTTCCAGCCTTCGATTATATTTACGTCGCCGACGGAATAGGACTTGGAAAAGTCCTCCCAGCCTTCGCCCCACGCGGTGCGGTCGCCTATGGTTACGTTGTCGCCTATCTGCATGGTCTCTTTTTCAACCTCGGTGAGTGGTTGCATTTCGCTGTCAAGATGATATACGCTTATCTCAAACGCTTTGTTCATTTGCGTGTTGGCGAAAGTCTGAACGCGGGCGGAAAGTTCAGCCGTGCCCGACGCTTCGGACAGGAAGTAGAAATATATCGTTGCTCCGACGGTGAAGTCCTTTGCGCAGACGGCGGACGCGCCCCATTTGCCGAGTTCGTATCCCATGTCGTCCGCAATGGAAGCCGCCTTGTCCTTATTGAGGAAGAATCCCGCGGTATGCGAGCCGTTGGGAATATCCCAGCCGTTCCAGTTGGAGAATATCTCGTACCGAACAATCGTCACCTCGAACGAGCCGACGGACTCTTCGCCGTAATAAGCAGTGACGGTCACTTTGCCGTCTTCGTCCGTTTCGGGAGTGACTGCGGGATCGATCGTCAGCAAATCGGAGAGGTCGAGCTCGCCGCACACCGAGCACGTCGCGGTGTAGCTCATACCCTCGGTGTCTATCGTTCTGCCCGCGCCGTAGTCGAGTTTGGCTGGCGCGGTAAACGTCCAATCCCTTGAAAGTATATGCGCGGTTTCGTTCATCTTGACTCCGCACATTTCACACGTCTGCCAATGGCTGTCCTTATCGTATTCGTAACCCGCCCGCGCGACGTGCGTGTGTTCGACGGTTATCGGGACCGTCGCACTCGCTCCGCCGTAACTTATCGTAACGTATGTGTCGGACGCGTCGAGCGGCTCGGTATCGTAAGTATAATCCGTCACGATTTCTTCAAGCGGCTCTTTATTGTAATGCGCGGTGACTACCATGCCCGTCTTGTCGAACGTCTCGCCCTGGGTGTAATTCGTCTTGTTCGGCTGCTCGGTTATTTCGAGAGAGGTCACGACGCGCGGCTCTTCCGCATATTCGACGGTAACGGATTTAATGCTGAATTCCGCTTCCATATACAGCTGATTGCCGCTGTTGATCGTGCCTTCGCCGGGCGCGGTATCCGGGTATTTGGAATTGTAATACATGTCGTCCACGATGAGCGTGAGCGTGTTATCTCCCGCTTTGAGATTGCCGCTGCAAAGCGGAACGTCCGCAAAGACGCGCTGCCAGCCCGTGCCTCCGGGAAGCACGGATTCAGCAATCTTCACTTCTTCTCCGTTCAGGCTTACGGACGAGAAAAGTTTAGGCAGTTCCATGGGTCTGATCTGCCCCGACGCGGGTTGATATATATAATAGGACGCGGCATACATGTTAATGTTCGCCCAGCTTGCGGTTTCCGAACGGAAATGTATTTTGATTTCCGCAAGCGCCTTTATGTCCGTCAGTCCCTCGGCGTTCGTGGAATTATATCCCGCCGTCGTTGTCTCACTCCATATTCTCTCGCCGTCAACGGTGGTATAAGTATACGTCTTGACAGTATTCGCAGGCTCGACGAACAGCGGCATATCCGCAGTCGTTTCGGATACGTCGCTCTTGATGCTGTCTGCGCCGAAGTCGTATTTGACGCCGCTGAAACCTACCACTTCAAACTGTGCCGTAAGATCGAGGTAGCTAACCGTTATCGTGTGCGTACCCTCGGTGACGACGTACCTGCTCGGCGTCCCTATCTCCTCGTCGTTCTCGGTGAGCGTGTACTGCGTTACGGGCATGGTCTCGCCGTCGCCGTAAGACGCCGTAACGACGATCTGCGTCAGATTGACGTTGTCACCCGCGACGACGCGCGTTGCAATTGCGGACGTATCCACGGAGAGCGAATCGAACGCCTGCTCCGTCACGGTTATATCGAGCGTGACTTCCGCGCCGTAATAGACGAAAGTCACCGTCGTGTCGTCCGTGGTCAGCTTATCGCTCACTCGTATCTCGTCGCACTCGTACGCCCCTATCTCTTCGACTTCGTTGTCATTCCACACGGCGCGCAGCCGCATGCCCGTGTAATCGAACTCCTCGCCGACGAAATACTCCGTTTTGTCCGGGTTTTTCGTTATGGTCAGTTCGGTGACGAAATATTCGTCGAGCACGGGCGGAGTCGTCTGTTGCGAACCGCCGCCGGTCGTGTCGGGCGCTTTGCCGCACGCCGCAAAAAACACGGCGGCGCAGACGAGCGCGGCGATCACGACTGTGATGCGCAATAATTTTTTCATACATTACCCTCCGATTATATTTTTCACGATAATAGCAAAAAACCGACGGCAATTCAATACCTTCGGCGCGAACTTTGCATTTTCAAGCGTGAACGAATTATTTTCCGGGCACGGGAATGGCGATCCCGAGCGAAAACACTCCTTCGGAAGCGGATACGTTCATTTCGCCGCCGTAGCTCGTCACCGTATATCGTATGCTCTTCATGCCGAATCCGTGGTCCTCCGACTGCTTGGTGGAAAGCGGAAGCCCGCCGTCGAAGCGCAGCTCGCCCGTATATTTGTTATGCTCGCCGATTATCACCAGCCCGCCGACCGCACGGACGGTCAGGGAAATCACACGCGACGGCGAATCCGGTTTACTCACAGCTTCTATCGCATTGTCGAGAATATTGCCGAACAGCGAATATATGTCCGATTCGTTCATGAAACCGAGCTGAGAGCCGTCCGCCATGCACTTGAACGTAACGGACAGTTTGCGGCAAAGCATGCTCTTTTCTGTGAGTATGACGTCGAGCGCGTCGCTCCCCGTGCGGTACTCAGCGTCGTAATCGCCTATCATGTTCTCAATCTCCCGCACGGCGTCTGCGTGGACAGACGGTTTGCCCGCGAGCGCTCGTATCTGGTGCTTTATGTCGTGATACTTTATGTTTATGCGGCTTATCGTCTCCTTGGAAACTTCATACTGCTCGCGGCGGCGCAGATTTATCTGGCGCACCGCGTTAAGCTCCCGTTCCAGCCGCTTGCGGCGCGGCAGTTCGAACAGCAGCACGAGCGCGAGCACGCAGCAGCAGATATTGTAGACATGCAGCATGCCGACGGCAAGCCTGTCGGACCCCGCAGGAACGGCGTAAGTCACTATCGAACTGAATATCACGTCTATCAATACTATAACGACGACAAGTACGAGTACGGATATTTTAGTCATTCCCAACGCCATGCGCCGACGTCCGCCCGAACAGAACAGCATATATGCGCCCCAATACGTCATGCCGTACAGCCATACGTACAACGTAACGACAAACCAGTTATCGCCGAACGTCACAGAGCCGCTGCCGTAAAAATCGGACGACAAACTGCCGTTGAGATTTACGGCAACGTTGAACAATTCGAAAAGCTCCTGCGCCGTATGCTGAACGGTATATCCGGCGATCGCGCAGAAGATTATGTTTTTGAAAGGTTCGCGGAATGCGAATTTCAGCGCGGCGACGCTGACTGCGAAGATGATCAGAAACATCGCGGCGCAATATGCCGCATTGTACATTACGGGCAGCGCGAACGCCGCCCCTACCGTTGCACACACTCCCGCAGCCGCACGAAGCGCAAAAAAGCGCCGCCGCTCGAGTCCGAGCGAAAACAGCACCTCCGCAAACAAAAGCTGCACCGCGAACAGCGGCTTATACCAGAACAAAAACTGCGACGTGATATCCGTCATACGGAACTTCCCCCGTAATACGCAGCCATAGCGGCAAGCAGTTCCCTGCGTTTGGGATGGCTCACCTGAAGCTCGTCCCCGCCGACGTCAACGGTAAATTCACGCACGGCGTTGACATAGCGGAGATTTATCAGATAACAGCGGCTGCACTTGAAGAACCCCGCAGGCACAAGCACGCTTTCGACGTCTTTGAGCTGACCGTATGCCTCCGTCATTCTGCCCGCCGCAAGATGATATATTAGTTTGTGATTGTATACCTCGACATACCTTATGCTGCGTGATCCCAGTCTCACCGTGCTGCCCGCAGTCTGCACCATAATGCTGACGTTTTCAGTGAGAGAGCGACGTTCGAGCGCGCGGGAGAGCGCAAGCGAAAGTTCGTCATACGATACCGGCTTAACGATGAAATCGAGCGCATCCACCTTATACCCCCTGGATGCAAGCTGCGCCATATCCGTAACGAAAACAAGAGATGCGTCGCCGTCCATTTTTCTCATACGTTCCGCCGCCTGCATGCCGTCCATCATAGGCAGGCGTATGTCCATGAACACAATGTCGTATCTGGACGAATAATTTTCGAGAAACGCCTCGGCGTTGCAAAACCGACGAAGGGTATACCCTTCGCCCGCACCGTCCATGAATTTTTTGACGCTCTCTCCGAGATTCCGCGCTTCTTCGTCGTTATCCTCGACTATCGCAACGTTGGTCATTTACCTTTCCCCCGTACGGTATTTCCGTTTAACTGTATCACATATCCGTAACTTTGTCAACCCCTGCCGCTCATTCAGACCGCCGCGCATTAAAAAAAGATTAAGAGCAGACTAATTTTCCGCAACCGTATTGACATACGGCAAAATATATAATATAATGTTTTTATACGGATCCCGCAAGGAGCGAAATCAATTATGGGAATACTCAAAGTAATCGAATGGACGGATAATTCATCCGATACCATCGTACACAAGATCGACCTTTCCAAGGACAAAAACACCGTGAACCGCGGTTCCAAACTCACCGTCAGGGAAGGTCAGGCGGCTGTGTTCTGCGATAAGGGGAAAATGGCGGACGTGTTCCTGCCCGGAATGTACACGCTCGACACGGACAACGTTCCCCTGCTCACGACGCTGATGAGCTGGAAATACGGCTTTGAACGCCCGTTCAAGTCGGATATCTATTTCGTCAGCACGCGGCAGTTCACCGATCAGAAATGGGGCACTCTCAACCCCATAATCGTGCGCGACGCCGACTACGGCGCGGTGCGCATACGCGCGTTCGGGACTTACGCCTTCCGCGTGACCGATCCCTATGTGTTCCTGACGCAGATCTCGGGCACGATGAGCTCGTACCGCACGAGCGACATCACGAACTGGCTCAAAAGCATAGTCGTCACCCGTATGTCCGACGTCATCGGCGAATGCAAGATCCCCGTGCTCGATATGGCGAGCAACCTCGTCGAAATGGGAGATATGGTCAAAACGCAGCTCGGTCCGACGTTCGGCGAGATAGGCCTGGAACTGACGGGCTTCAACTTCGTCAACTTCTCCCTGCCCGAGGCGCTGGAAAAGGCGCTCGACGAAAGCACCTCCCTCGGCATACTCGGCAAAAATATGGACGTATATATGCGCAAGGCGCAGGCGGACGCGCTCGTCCACGCCGCGCAGAACCCCGGGACGGCGGGCTCGGCTATGGGCGCGGGAATGGGACTCGGAATGGGCGCCGCTATGGGCAATATGTTCGGCGGCATGGCGGGCGGCGCGGCGGCGCAGAGCGCGGACGCGCAGCCCAAGGCGACCTGCCCCAAGTGCGGAGCGCAGGTGCGCGCGGACGCCAAGTTCTGCCCGTCCTGCGGCACGAAACTGGGCACGGAGCAATGCCCCAAGTGCGGAGCGCAGGTGCGCGCCGGTTCCAAATTCTGCCCCGAATGCGGCACGAAACTCGGCTCTGTCGCCTGCCCCAAGTGCGGTAAGCCGGTCAAAGCCGGGGCGAAGTTCTGTCCCGAATGCGGGGAGAAACTGTCATGACGCCGGATATGGACCCTTTTGACACAGCGGAGGACGCGGAAGCGGAAATACTCGCGGGGAACGAGGAGGAAGTGCACGTCGACTCGCACGTTTCCAAATGCCCTACGTGCGGCGCGAACCTCGTATACTCGCCCGAAAAGCGCAAGCTCGAATGCCCGTTCTGCGGCAACGCCGTGGACGTCGACCTGACGGAATACGCGGAGGAGATACCCTTCGCGAACATTCTCGGCGGCGCGGCGGACTGGGGAGAAACGCGGGTGTTCACCTGCGCCAACTGCGGCGCGCGCACGATCATATCCGACAAGGAGATCGCGCCCGTATGCCCGTACTGCGGAACGCCGGGGGTCATCGACGAGAGCGACATCACGGGGCTGCGCCCCAACGCCGTACTGCCTTTCCTTATCGACAAGCCGACGGCGGCGGAGCGGTTCAAAGCGTGGGTAAAGCGCAAGTTCTTCGCGCCCGGCAAGTATAAAAAGAGCGCCCGCCCCGAACAGATCGCGGGAAACTACTTCCCCGCTTTCACGTTCGATTCGGACACGTTCACGTCATACCGCGGGCGGCTGGGCAAGTATTACTACGTCACGGTGCGCCGCAACGGCAAGACGTACCGCCAGCAGCGGGTGCGCTACTTCGACATCGGCGGCACCTATTCGCTGTTCTTCAACGACGTGCTCGTCTACGCCAACGAAAGCCGCGACGAAAAGCATCTGGCGGCGCTGCTCCCTTTCGCGACCGATCAGGCTCAGAAATACAACGAGGACTTCATCTACGGCTTCGGCGCGGCGCAGTACGACAAGGACGGCACCGTCTGCTGGGGCGAAGCGCAGGAGAAAATGCGCGGCGCGATAAGGCGGGCGATCCTCTCGCAATATACATACGACGTCGTCGCGTCGCTCGATATGAACGTATCCTACGGCAAAGTGACGTATAAATATATGCTGCTCCCCGTCTATATAGGGCACAGCAAATACCGCGACAAACTGTATAACTTCTTCGTCAACGGTCAGAGCGGCAAGGTCGCGGGAAAAACGCCCGTATCCCCCGTCAAAGTCACGCTCGTCGCATTGCTCGGCGCGGCTGTGCTCGCGGGGCTGGGCGTGCTGATATACTTCCTGACAAGCTGAAACATAAGGAGGACGATATGCAGGCTCTCATAGGAGTAACGATCGCGCTGGGCGTGATCTGCGTCGGGCTGATAATAGCCGTCGTCGCGCTCGTCGTGACGAGAAACCCCAAACGCCGCTCGTCCGCCGACGACGTGCGCGTCAAGGACGGCGTGCGCTACACCGTTTACGGCGACGAGGAAAAAGCGGACGGCTCCCCCGCCGTTTCCCACCTCGAAGGCGACGTTATCCTCGCGCGCGGGGTCGAATACCGCGTCGGCAAGGACAAAAAGATCATTCCCGGCAAATACGCCGTACTGTCGGCAAGCGAAAAACAGGACGCGTTCAACCTCCGCATAAGCGGGCTCGTGCGCGAAGTCAGACACGGCGACGACATAGTTCTCGGAGAGGGAGATACGATCTGCTCGGTATCCCACTCCGTGATACTGCGCTGACGGTATAGCGGACCGTTCGCGTCGCGTGCGGACAAAAGTTCCGCACGGCGGAAAACAAGACCGAAACAATGCCGACGGAGGATAATAAACGCTCCGCGCGGCAAAAGCAAGACCGAAACGGCGCGCCGTCGGCGCGCGGAAGGAGAAGATAATGAGTAAGAAATTTTTGCTTAAAGTGCTCGTCGCGCTTTGCTTCGTAGCGGTGGCGGTCGTATGGCTGCTCTCCGCGATCGGGGTCATCGAAGTGAATCTGGCGTGGCTGATCGCCGCGTTTGCGTTCGCGCTCGCAGTCATATTCATAGTGTACGGACTGGCTGCGAAAACGCTTGGGGTGGTCAAGAAGTTTTATATCATATTCGGCGCGGTACTCGCCGTCGCCGGAGTGCTCGCCCTTGTGGGGACGATCATTGAAGACAAACTCGTCCTCCCCATCATCGCGATAATAATCACGGTCGGTATGCTGCTGTGCATACTCGCCGTCGGCGGAAAGAAGTGGGATCAGGGCGACAACGAAGTCGCGGGCTACAAGGACTACCGCACGAGAAAGAAAGAGGAAGAGGAAGCCAAACGGCGCGCCGAAGAGGAAAACAACGACGACAAAAACGTCTGACGCCTCGCCCGCTCCCCGAACGAGCGCACGGGCGCATGCGCCGCAACCGCGGCGCGGAACAGGTGCGGCGTAACGCACCGCGGCAAACGACAAACGCAGTCACCAAAAACGCGGCGCACGGCAAACGACGAGAAGCGGCACGACGGCAAATGCGGACGCCGTGATCCCGTGCGTAACCGCGCGGACGCAAAAAGAACAAACAAACCGCGGGAACAAACAAACCGCGGGAACAAACAAACTGCGGGAACAAACAAACTGCGCCCCGAAAGTCATTTGTGACTTTCGGGCGCTCTTTTTTATCGGCGACTCCCGCCGCTCTCATTGCCGGAAAGCGACCGATACGCCCCTCCCGGGTAAAGCGGAGGCTTGTCCGCGTTTACCGCACGCGGCGCCGCCGTTCGGGAGCGGACGCGGCAGCGCGAAACGTCGAAAATCGTCGAACTTTATCCGATTTCGGTATATATGTCAATTTTTGGAAATTTTTGCTATAATAGCTTCATCATCAATCTGTTTTGCAAAGGATATGGCTTCAAATGGACGATATAAAGCGATTGCTTTCAGAACTTTGCTGCTTTTCCTATTACACGGGTTTCAACTACCTTAAAGACATTACGACGATGGCGTGCGGCGACGAAGCGGTGCTGCGCAACCTCTCCGCAAACGCTTACCCGAAGATCGCAAGCAAGTATTCCGCCGCGCCCGCCGCAGTCGAACACGCGATAAGAACGGTCATAAAGCGCGCGTGGTCGGAAAACCCCGACAAAATTTGCGAGATCGCGGGCAGAAAACTCAACGCCCCGCCTCCCATCAAGGATTTCATCCATATAGTGGCGTGCTACTTCGAATACTTCCGCGACGATTGAACGCCGCGGACATGTATTTTAATTGTCGCTGTTTTTGAATATCACTTGCCTGCATGCTAAATCGAATACAAGTCGACCGACCAACCGAACTTTAACTTTATTGTTGCATTTTTCGCACTTGAAATATCCATATGGATATTCCGACGTTTTTTGACGATAACGCATCTTGTTTCCACATTCTGGACATTCGGCATCCGTTATGATCTTTTCATCAAGTACCCGTATTGATTTTTCAACGGGAACATATCTGAATTGATACTCCAATCCGACAATATCATCACTATCATATATTTTACAAGTTTTATCGTCGCAGCATACATTATACTTTTGTTCCCAATCAAATCCTACCCCGTCCAAATACGCCGAAACAAGTATATTAGTAACATTTATAATTGTTTTGTCGGAAATATATAACGCATTTGCAAATTTTTCTCGGATCTCTTTACCGTTCATTGTTATAATGCGTGCATTGTTTTGCAATTTATCCGCATTGATCTCCGGCTGCTGTTCATCTTTATCTGCTTCATCAATAACCCCGATTTCTGATATTCCGATATTTTCCCAACCGGTAAGATCCGGAATTTTTCCGTATACAAAATCGATCACTATTTTCTTCACATATTCTTTATCGGTTATCTCTGGTAAAAAATACGACACATTAAAATTCTCTTTTATCAAATTGAGCATAATACCCATTTCGTCTTTCCACGCTACGACTTGAATGGAATCATCGTTATTGCAGTCGAGACAAAAATCATCAAAATCGTCACCCTTATATTCGGACAATTCATCAACTGCTTGTTTTATAATATCTTCGGGGGGATCGTAATAGTTCTTACCGTTAAATTCTAACACATAATGTATGCGATACCCGGAACCATAATATACAAATTTAACAAGCTGTGTGTATTCTAACCTATATGCTGCATAATCCGCAGTTAATAAATGCCCGTCGAATATCGGCAATTTAATAGAAAGATTTGCAAAAGTTATGGCTTCCTTATTTTGCCAAAGATCAAATTTTTCAGTATCATATCCGGCGTCTAAACAAGTTTCAATGGTTAACGCCAATAAATAACAACGAACTATATCATAAATATTTATCAAACGCATTTTCGGATACATAAATGTTTTCGTATATCCGTGTATCCGAAATTCCTGTAATATCAATACGGCACTAAAATATTCAATCAAATTGTAGTAAGAGACCGTATTATCTTCAATATAATTTAACGTGGTCTGCAATATCTGCTTAATTTTTTCGTTAGTTTCGGTTTTGACAACACTCGCTTCTTTCTCAAATTTTTCAATTTTAACTTGGACGGCGGCAATAAAATCGCTCTTGTTTTTTGTAATCTCATATATTCCGCGATACAAAGACGAGCGTCCCTCGGTATATCCCGTGTTTGCTACGGAATTTTTCAAACTACGTTGCGCCCTCTCAACTCCACCCGTATAAATCGAAATATCAAAAAATTCATCAAGTACATCTTCTATCATCATATGATATGGTTCCCCTTTGTAAAATTATAGTTTAAATACAATATATAGGAATTTTCCCTATATGTCAAGTCTTGTATGGAAAATTTTCCTATAATCTATGCTATGGATATAGCCAAGACGGTAGGAGAAAATTTGCGGATCGCGCGCAAGGCGAAGGGCATAACGCAGAAGCAGATCGCAGCCGAACTGCATAAATATCAATCGGATTACAACGACTACGAAACGGGCAAAGTGCAGCTTGACTACGAAAAGATAGCGTACCTCTGCGCGCGTTTCGACATTACGCCCAACGATCTGTTCGGTATATCGTAACGACTTATAATTTTTTCCGAGGGCGTCTTTTCGCGAGGGGGTGCCTCTTTGAAACGAGGCGCCCCGCAAAAGCTGCGCTTTTGCTGTCGCGCGAAAAGTTTACATATATTACGTTAAATCGCGCACGGCGAGCCGTGCGCTTCTTATTTCTGCGTGAAACCTGCTTGCCATTTGGCAGTATTCGCAGCGAATGCGCAGAGATTTTTGCAGTGAATGGTGCTGACGCACGAGTCCTTGCCGACGGCACCCTTGCGGGGTCCTTGCGGACGGCGCCCTTGCGGGTGGGCAGAATGAACAAACTATCTATGAAACCGGCATTACCCGTACCGCAAAAGCGCACTATGCCCCACCGCCAGGTGCGGACGGCGGAGTGAACGGATCGACGATGGGACAGGCATTACCCGCACCGTAAAAACTCACTTCGCCCCACTCTTGCAAGGCGGAAAGAAAACGCCCCGCCGCAAGGCGGGACGTTTGTCTGTCGGTCGTGATCGTATTACGCTTTGGGGCCGAACGGCTCGAGAGCCTTGCCCGCGGCGTTGTTCGTATATTTCACGAAGTTCTTCCGGAAGCGGGAAGCGAGGTCTTTCGCCTTCTTCTCCCACTCTGCGGGATCCGCATAGGTGTCGCGGGGATCGAGGATCTTCGGATCGACGCCGGGAAGCGAGGTAGGCACTTCAAAGTTGAAGTGCGGAATCGTCTTGGTCTCCGCAGTCTTGATGGAGCCGTCGAGGATCGCATCGATGATGCCGCGCGTGTCCTTGATGGAGATGCGCTTGCCCGTGCCGTTCCAGCCGGTGTTGACGAGGTACGCTTTCGCGCCGCTCTTCTTCATACGCTTAACGAGCTCTTCCGCATACTTCGTCGGGTGCAGTTCGAGGAACGCCTGACCGAAGCAAGCCGAAAACGTCGGGGTGGGCTCGGTTATGCCGCGCTCCGTGCCCGCGAGCTTGGCGGTGAAGCCGGACAGGAAATAGTATTCCGTCTGCTCGGGAGAAAGCACCGAAACGGGAGGCAGAACGCCGAACGCGTCCGCGGACAGGAATATGACGTTCTGCGCCGCGGGAGCCGCCGATACGGGGCGGACGATTTTCTCGATATGATCGATGGGATAGGAAACGCGGGTGTTCTCCGTCACGCTCTTGTCGTTGAAATCGATCTTGCCGTCCTTGTCGAGCGTCACGTTTTCAAGCAGAGCGTTGCGCTTTATCGCGTTATAAATATCGGGCTCGGAGTCTTTGTCGAGGTTGATGACCTTCGCATAGCAGCCGCCTTCGAAGTTGAACACGCCGTTGTCGTCCCAGCCGTGCTCGTCGTCGCCGATGAGCAGACGCTTCGGGTCGGTGGAAAGCGTGGTCTTGCCCGTTCCGGAAAGACCGAAGAATATCGCGGTGTTCTTGCCGTCAAGGTCGGTGTTCGCCGAGCAGTGCATCGACGCGATGCCTTTGAGCGGCAGATAGTAGTTCATCATCGAGAACATACCCTTCTTCAGCTCGCCGCCGTACCAGGTGTTGAGTATGACCTGCTCGCGGCTGGTGATGTTGAATACGACCGCCGTCTCGGAGTTGAGTCCGAGCTCTTTGTAGTTCTCCACCTTCGCCTTGGAAGCGTTATAGACCACGAAATCCGGCTCGAAGTTTTCAAGCTCCTCCGCCGTGGGACGGATGAACATATTCTTGACGAAATGCGCCTGCCACGCCACTTCCATTATGAAGCGGATAGCCATGCGCGTATCCTTGTTCGCGCCGCAGAACGCGTCCACCACGAACAGACGCTTGCCGGAAAGCTCCTTGATCGCGATGTCCTTGACGGTGTTCCACGTTTCGACGGACGCGGGATGGTTGTCGTTCTTGTACTCTTCGGAAGTCCACCATACGGTGTCTTTCGAATTGTCGTCCATTACGATGAATTTGTCCTTGGGCGAACGTCCGGTGTAAATGCCGGTCATGACGTTTACCGCGCCGAGTTCGCTTACCTGACCTTTCTCGTAGCCTTCGAGACCGGGTTTGGTCTCTTCTTCGAACAGCATTTCGTAAGACGGGTTATACACGATCTCGGTCGTGCCGGTGATGCCGTACTTACTCAAATCAATGTTCTTCATCTGGGTTTTGACCTCCTGTATTCTCAAAATTGTTTTTTACCGTGAATATGCAGTCAAGGCTTCCGTCCGCCTGCGGCGAGCCGCCGCAACCGTCCGTTTTCCCCCGATAAGCCAAACTTCTACCGTAACAGTATATAACTTTTAACGCCTTATGTCAAGCGCGCGAACGCATAAGATTTTCAAACCGCGTTTTTGTCCGATCGCGTTTTACGCGGAAAGACGACTGTACGGCATTTTACCCGCGCGAAAATTACAAATATCCCCGCGCCGGTCCGGCGGAACGGACGGACTTGCGCCGCCGTCCCGCGACAAAGAAATAAAACGATAAACGATATTATCTGCTATTGCTCCGGTAAAAGCCGAGATCCGCGGAAAAACCGCGGCAGACACGGCAAACCCGTCGGCGCGGTTCCGAAGAAAAAACCGTGCAAAGTATCGGGCGGGTCGGCTCACCGACCCGCCCGTAGCATTGAGTTTTTGTTTTATCGGTTTTTTATGGTTGCCGCCGCGATGATCGTTTATAGCGCGATTGCGTGCAATTTGTTTAACGCCCGCGGATGCGCTCTTTGTTTATATTTTTGTCATCAGAGCGGCATACGGTACGCTTTACTTATCTCCGATACACTTTCCGCTGCTCGCGTGCAAAGAGGCCGCCTTGCGGCGGGGCGTAGTGTGCGACTACGGTACAAACAATGCTCATCCTATCGTCAGCCCGCTCATTTTGCCCACCCGCCAGGGTGCGGCGGGGCGTAGTGTGCGACTGCGGTACAAGCAATGTTCATCCCGTCGCCAGTCCGCTCATTTTGCCCACCCGCAAGGGTGCGGCGGGGCATAGTGTGCGACTACGGTACAAGCAATGTTCATCCCATCGCCAGTCCGCTCATTTTGCCCACCCGCCAGGGTGCGGCGGGGCGTAGTGTGCGACTGCGGTACAAGCAATGCCCGTCCCATCGCCAGTCCGCTCATTTTGCCCACCCGCCAGGGTGCGCAAGGTCGCGGCGGACTTTTTCGTAAACGACTATGCCCGCAGCGACGGACGCGTTCAGCGAATTGACCTTGCCGAACATAGGGATCGCGAGAACGCCGTCGCAGCGTTCGCGGGTCAGACGGGAAACGCCCTTGCCCTCGCCGCCTACGACGAACGCGACCGCGCCAGTAAGGTTTGCCGAATACAGGTCGTCGCCGTCCATATCCGCGGCGAACACCCACACGCCGCGCTCCTGCAAAAAGGCTATCGTATCGTTGATATTCGTCACGCGGGCGACGCGCATATGTTCCGCCGCGCCGCTGGAAACCTTTATCACGGTGTCGTTGACGGACGCCGCGCGGTGCTTGGGTATGACGATGCCGTGGACGCCCGCACACTCCGCCACGCGGATGACCGCGCCGAGGTTGTGGGGATCCTCCACCCCGTCGAGAATGACGATAAACGGCGGCTCGCCGCGCGACTCGGCATAAGCGAGAATATCCTCCGGTTCGCAATAGTCGAAATCGGTGACCTCGGCGACGAACCCCTGATGGTTCGCGCCCTTGGGGCATTCGCGATCGAGCGCGGCGCGGTCGCAGAGCACGGTCTTGACTCCGCGGTCGCGCGCCATATTCAATATCTTGTTCGCGTGGGCGTCCCTCGCGTCGCGACGAACGAGCAGTCTGTCCACCGTCGCGCCCGAGCGCAGAGCTTCCTCCACGGCGTTTCTTCCGTATATCTTCATATGATCTCCTTTGCCGCCGCGTCAGAGCGCGAGCGGAGAATCGTTGACGTAGGTGCAGAACCGTATCGTAAAACCGTTGTCGCAGACAGGCTCCGAGATCTCCGCGAGCCGCCAGCCCGCCTCCGAATCGAGGTCGGGGAAAAAGGTATCCGCGCCGCCGTCCGCGTCCACTTTGGTCACAAGCACCTGCGAGCAATACGGCAGCATGGTGCGATACATCATCGCGCCGCCTATGACGAACACTTCGTCGGGCGGAAGCGCGCGCACGGCGGCTTTGAGCGAGTCAAGCGTCTGTACGATCGTATAGCCGAGTTCTTCGGCGCGCTTTTCGTCCCCGCCCGGCCACAATACTATGTTCGAGCGGTTTTTGAGCGGTCTGCCTCCCGGCAGGGACAGCAGCGTGTTCGAGCCCATAACGACCGTTTTGCCCGACGTCGCCGAGCGGAAGAACGCCATATCCGCGGGCAGGCGGAACATAAGCCCGTTGTTCTTTCCTATCCCCCATTTTTTATCGCAATGCAATATCGCTTTCATCGTCCGTCCTTTTGCCGCGTCACACCGCGACCTCTATTTTCATGCCTTCGGGAAGTTCGTTCCATTCATAACCGGTCAGCTTCACGTCGTCCGGCGTGAACGCATAGAAATCCGTGACGTCGGGGTTCAGCCCGAAGCGCGGCGCGGGATGACGTTTCGCCGCGATCATAGCTTCGGCGATCGGGATATGCCTGTCGTAGATATGCGCGTCGGCGATGACGTGCACGAGTTCCCCCGCGACCAGCCCGCTCACCTGCGCCAGCATATGCAGCAGCACCGCGTACTGCACGACGTTCCAGTTATTCGCCGTAATCATATCCTGCGAACGCTGGTTGAGTATGCCGCAAAGCACGTTGCCGGAAACGTTGAACGTCATCGAATACGCGCACGGATACAACCGCATTTCAAAAAGATCGTGATGATTGTAAATATTCGTCATTATGCGCCGCGACTGCGGATCGTGTTTCAGGTCGTAAAGCACGCGGTCGACCTGGTCGAACATTCCCTCCTTGTAGCGGTGTTTCACGCCCAGCTGATAGCCGTAAGCCTTGCCTATCGAGCCGTTTTCGTCCGCCCAGCTGTCCCAGACGTGAGAGTGCAGATCGCGGATATTGTTCGACTTCTTCTGCCATATCCACAGCATTTCGTCCACCGCGCTCTTTACGAACGACCGTCTGACGGTGATGATCGGAAATTCCTCGCGCAGATCGTAACGGTTGACTATACAGAACTTCTTGATCGTGTGCGCGGGCGTGCCGTCCGCCCAGTGCGGGCGCACGTCCAGACCCTCGTCGCTCACCCCGTGATCGAGGATCTCTTTCAGATTTTCCGCGAATATATCGTCCGCTCTGCTCATACGCTTTCCTCCATCGCGCGGCGCTGGATCTCTCCGAGCCGCTCTTCGTCCCCTCTCGCATAAAGATAGCCTATCACCGCTTCGAGCGCCGTCGCGTGCATATAGTCGGCGGCGGAAGCGTTCTTCGCCTTGTTCTTCGGATGAGAATTGCGCGCCCTGCGCGCCACGTCCAGCTCGTCCTCCGTCAGTTCGCTTTCTATTGCGCGATATGCCTTTGCCTGCGCTTCCGCGCGCACATAGGCGCGGCAGAACGCGTCCATATCGCCCGCTTTGACGTCCATACGCTCAGCGGCATACGTCCGCACGAACAGGGTGTATACCCCGTCGCCGAGGAACGCCAGCGTCAGAGGATTGAGTTGCGCCGCATTTTCATTATGCATAACGATATTATAACAGATATTCCGCCGTTTGAAAAGCGATTTGCGGATAAAAAACGCAACCCGATCGCGCTCGGCAAAACGCTATGAAAATCCGCGGGATTCCGCATCCGCCTGCTCCGCGTTTTGTACAATGTCGCGTATTTTCGGAACAGACAATCAGCTGCGACGGACGCGAACCGAGGAAAAAGCGACTGCGACGACAAAAACGGACGACAAAAAACGCGGCGTGCGTTCCTTTCCGGAACGCACGCCGCGCGATCGGGACATCCGCTCATCTTCCTCCCGAGCGGGAGAAAGATTCAACAGCGGAATGGGGCACAAAGCATTATGCTTTTGCGAGTTCGAACTGTCCGTCGCCGAAGTCGACGGTCATCGTATTGCCGTCCGCAGACGAGAAACCGCCCGCATAAGTCGTCGTAGCGGTGCTACCGCCGCCTCCGAAGGGAGGGAAACCGCCGCCCGCTCGGTAAAAAAGCAGTAAACCGATAACGATAATACCCGCGCGGCAAAACGGCGCGGGTATGACCGCAAACCCGCCGTAATTGCAATAAAACCGCGGTCAGACCATAAGCACGCCGTACTTTCTGCCGAATTCGAGGTATTTTTTCTTGATCTCGGGGGCTTTGCGGCGGGAAAGGGGCAGTTTTTCCCCGCCCGTGACCGTGACTTCCTGTCCGTCCAGCCGCTTTATGTGCGCATAGTTGACGAGATACCCTTTGTGCACGCGCATAAAACCGTAGGGCGCGAGCTCCTCTTCCAGCCGCTCCATACGGCTGACGACCTCGACGGGCTTGTCCGAGCCTTTGGTGTGCATCTGCTGATAAACGCCGCTTCCCTCAAAATACACGATATCGGACAGCTGTACGTTCACCGTGCCGCCGTGGACGGACAGCGAGATGCTCTTGTCCGAGCCGTCGGGCGAGAGCGTGGCGGCGTAGTGGCGCACGGCTTCCGCCGCGTCGGAGAGAAAGTGCGATTTGCGCACGAACGCAAACGGGCGGACGGCGAACGACTCGAACACCCGTTCCTCGCGCGCGGAAACATATATTATTTCTATATCGGCATGCGCCGCGCGCAGCCGTCTGCCGCACTCTATGCCGTCGATACCCGGCATATCTATGTCGAGAAAGGCTATTTTATAGCGTTTCTGCTCCGCCGCGCGGAGAAGTGCGTCCGCGGACGGGAACACGTCCACGTCGGGATCTATCCCGCACGCGCCGAAAATGCCGGAAAGCGCGCCCGCTACGGCGCGGAGCGATCCCGCGTTGTCGTCGCACACGGCGGCATTTATCTTCATCATACGGCGTGCCCTCCTTCTTTCTTTTCGCAGCCGGCGGCGTCGAGCATAACGTCCGCCGTATATCGTCCGTCCGCCACGCCGCGGTTTATCGCGCCGTTATAGCGGCGCACTATCTCGTCCGCTATCCGCGTGCCGTAGCCGTGGAGCAGCGGGTCTTTCTTGGTCGTGCGGGCGGACAGCAGTTCCTTTTTGCTCTCCGCGAACGAAACGGGGTTGCTCACCGTGATATACAGATACCCGTCCGCGGCGAGGCGCATACCGACTTTTACGGGCTCGTCCGTTCTGCCGCCGCGCGCCGCGCCTTCGAGCGCGTTGTCTATCAGGTTGGTCAGCAGCGAGCACAGATCGCTGCCCGAAAACGGCAGTTCGGGCGGCACCGCCGCCTTTGCGTCCAGTCTTACGGACATATCCCGCGCCTTGCGCAGTTCAAGATTAACTATCGCGTTCACGATCTTGTTCCCGCAGTCGAAGCCGGACAGCGGCACGTTCACCCGCTCCTCCACGCTGCCGAAAAACTCGCGCAGTTCGTCGTATTGTCCGCTGCCGAGGAGCAGCCGCATATTCGCTATCCAGTTCTTTATGTCGTGGCGGATCTTGCGCAGCTCGTCGATATTCTCATCCGTCTGCCGCAGCAGTTCTTCGCTCGATTCGCGCTCGGCGGCGATCGCCAGCAGTTCGAGGTTCTCTCGGTTGGACGACTGCATATGATATGCCAGCCAGTACCCGAGAATCTCCGTGCTCGCGCAGCCCGTTATCGCAACGAACGCGAAGCCCGAAACGAATCGCGACATATCGCCCAGCGCAAGAGTGCAATAGGACGCCGTCATTATGGAAAACACCGAATATACGACCACGAATACTATGCCGCCGGCACCCCCTCTCCTGGCGCCTAATTTGTTCCAGCCGAAACGGCGCAGAAACAGCGGGATGAGTATCGTCGCGCCCGTAAGCACAAAACGTATAACTATATCCATCCAATATCCCGGAGCAAAATCCAAGAGCAACGAGGGCAACAGCCCCGTCAGCACGTTGACGCACCGTTCCGCAGCAAAGAACGACACGCAATACACGACGCGCACGGCGGGCGAATACCGCCCGAACGCCACCGCATATACGCCGAGCACGAGGGCGTTGCCGACGAACATTGCCGCCGAACGCCATTCCCGACCGCCCGGAATGCTCGTGAACAATCCGTTCACGGAAGTCAGAACGATGTACAGCACGGCGATATGCGCCGCAAGCAGCAGTATGCTGCGCACCGAACGCTTTATCGGGCGGAACAATACCGCCACGCACGCGGCGTACATCACATTCGTAAAAACCATACTCGGCTCGAACGCCACGTTCGTCCAGTAATGAACTAAATTTTCCGCCATCTCACCTTTCTCCTTTCATTCGGATTATAACCGAACGCGCGGAATTTGTCAATGCCCGTTATGCAAGCGTACCTATATTCTGCGCAAACGGCGTTTCTCCGCCGCTGTTCTGCGCAAACGGCGTTTCTCCGCCGCGCCGCCGACGAAAAACGCAAAAGGTATGGACTTTTGCCGCGCAGTGCGGTATAATAGAACAAAAGACAAAAAGGAGGCAAGACGGAATGAAGATCAGAGAGAGCAGCGGCGGACGGTGGATATTATGGATATTCGTTGCGGTCGGCGCGGCGGTGTTCCTCGTCGGGGCGGCGCTCGGCATCGTGCTCGCCGTGCAGTCGGCGGCATACGCCGAAACGCCCGCGGTCGTGACCGAGGTCGCGGAGGGCGGCGGTGACGGTGACGGCGACGCGCTCGTTCGGTTCGAGTTCGGCGGTCAGACTTATTCCGACGTATCGCTCGGCTATGCGCCGCGCGGCGTGGACGAAGGCGACGAGCTGGTCGTGCTCTGCAAAAAAAGCGATCCGACGGTCATTCTCCGCGAAAGGATATTCGCGCCTCTGCCGTTCGCGCTGCTCGGGTTCGGCGCGCTGTTCTGCGGCATACCGCTCGCGGTCGCCGTTACGGGACTGAAAAAACAGCGCAAAGCCAAAGCCGCGCTGCGCCTCGGCGTGCCCGTGCTCTGCCGCATAACAGCAGTCGTTCCCGACATATCGTACATAGTCAACGGCAGACCCGTCTGCGATCTTCTGCTGTGCCGCCCGCTCGACGGCAAAGGCGAATACCGCAGCGCGCCGTTTTCGTCCGCCAAATACCCGCTCGAGCCGGGCGGCACGGTCAATGTTTACGTTATGCCGGACGATCCGTCCGTCTATTGCGTCGACCTCGATTCCGTCACTCCGCCCGACGAACTCCCCGATCCCCTGCGCCCCTCCGACGCCCCGCCCGACGGCTATTCCCCCGACCCCCTCGCCGATCTGCCGAAAAAAGAGCGACTTTGATTTTTTCGGGAAGTGTTTATCGGGGAGAACCCTCTTTGAAAAGAGGGTTCTCCCCGAACCCCTTTCCGAGAAACTTAAAATCCCTTTTCATATAATATAAAGGCACGCTTATAAAGTAAGGCAGACGCGCCTCGGTATCTTACGGACGCAGCGGGGCTTGCGGAAAAGCATTACGCCTAAACGCCGCAGGGCAAGCGGAGCAGACGCGGAGCAAACCTTGTCTTTTCCGCCATAGCTTTTTCCGCGAGCAGCAGACAGAGCAAAGCCGCATCCTATGCACGTTCGGTTGCGCCTGCGATATTGCTTTTATGGCGTAATTACCCGTCAAACGGTAAATTTCAAAAAAGATCACGCCCGCGGCAAGCCGCGGGCGATTTTTAGGCATAATGTATGTAAACTTTTCGCGCGAGAAGCAAAAGCACGGCTTTTGCGCTCGGTTGCAGCCGCAGCAAACCCGCGGCGAAAACCGACAATCGGCGCAAAGCGGCAGCCGATGGAGCATTTTTCTAAAATTAAATATCTTCTTCCCCGCTAAGTTCTCCCGATACAGCAGAAGGCACAGAGCGGGGTCAGGCGGGCAGCTGCCGAGGGAGCATTATTCCCCTCTATTCCCGCTGCCGCGGAAGGCAGAGAACGGGGTTCAGACGGACAACTGGCGAGGGAGCATACTTCTGTCGCCGATGTGCGTCAGCACGAGGCGGAGTATGTGACCGAGCACGTAGTCCGTATCAACCCCGTTATATGCCTTCCCCCTCAAAGGGGAAGGCATCCCGACCGAGGACGCAGCCGCTCGGGCGGTGCTATGCGCCTTCCGCTGTATTACAGACTCTCCCTCATTTGTTGATTTCTTCGTTGTAGTCCGCCATATCGTCCAGTATCTCCTCGCCTCTCGACAGAGCGGTGATGCCCGTGCGGGCGAGTTCGAGTATACCGAACGGCTGCATAAGCTCGATGAACTTGTCGATCTTGTTCGGTTCGCCCGTCATCTCGCAGGTGACGGAGGACTCTCCGACGTCAATGATCTTGACTTTCATCATATTCGCCGTGCTTTCGATCTCGGGGCGGCGCGAGGACGGAACGCTGACCTTGATGAGCAGCAGTTCGCGCTTGACGCATTCGGCGGGGCGGAGCACCTTGATCTTGTGGCAGTCCCACAGCTTGTCGAGCTGGCGGACTATCTGATTGATCTCGTCGTTCGTGCCGAGCGCGACTATCGTCATGCGCGACATTGCGGGGTTGTTCGTATTGCAGACGGACAGCGAATCGATATTGTACCCTCTGCGCGCGAACAGTCCGCTTATGCGGGTGAGTACGCCCGATTTATTCGTTACGAGCGCGGTTATTATATGTTTCTGCGTTTTTTCAGGCATAGCGGACCTCCTCAGTCAATGACGGGTTTTTTCGTCAGTATATCTTCGAAATTCTTTCCGGGCGGGATCATCGGCAGCACGAATTCGTCCTTGTCTATCTTGCAGTCGATGACTTTGACGCCTCTTTCGGAAAACGCCTTTTCGATCACGGACTCTATGTCCTCGTTGCGTTCGAGTCGGTAGCCCTTCGCGCCGAGCGCTTCGGCGAGCTTGACGAAGTCGGTAGGGTAGTTGATGTCCGTCGACGAATAGTGACGGTGGTAGAACAGCGTCTGCCATTGCCGCACCATTCCCAAAGTGTGGTTGTTCATAACGAACACCGTTATGTCGAGATCCAGTTTCGCCGCCGTAACGAGCTCGTTGAAGTTCATATGGAACGAACCGTCGCCCGTAAACAGCACCGTCTGCTTGCCGCTGCCCATGCACGCGCCTATCGCCGCGCCCATTCCGTAGCCCATCGTGCCCAGTCCGCAGCTGGATATGAACTTCCGCGGCTTGTCGAAGTCGTATGCCTGCGCCACCCACATCTGGTGCTGACCGACGTCCGTAGCCACGATCTTGTCGGGGTCGCCCGCGCGCTGTACCGCCTTGATTATGCGGATAGGGCAGAGCTTGCCGTCCGAGCCGAGCAGTACGTCGCGGTCGCGCCGTTCGCGGCAACGGTCTATCCACGCCTTGTTTTTCTTCTGCGAAACGCGGGGGAGCATGGCTTCGAGAGCGAGGCGCGCGTCCGCCATCACGCCGACGTCGGGCGTCACGTTCTTTCCGAGTTCGGCGAGGTCTATATCGATATGGATCTTTTTTGCCTGCGGGCAGAAGCGTTTTCTGTCGCCCGCGACGCGGTCGTCGAAGCGGCAGCCCACCGCTATCACGAGGTCGGCTTCGAGCATGGTCTTGGCGACGTTGTCGCGCCCGTGCATACCGGGCATGCCGATATAATTGGGGTGGGAAGCGGGGAAGCAGCCGAGCCCCATAGCCGTCACCGTAACGGGGGCGTTTATTTTTTCGCTGAATGCCGCGAGCGCGTCGCCCGCGCCGGACGTTATACAGCCGCCGCCCACATACAGCACGGGGCGTTCGGATTCCTCTATGAGCTCGACCGCGCGGCGGACGTATTCGTTGTCGCTGAAATACGCCTTGCGCGGCGCGGGCTTTGCGGGTTCGTAATCGACGAGAGCCTGCTGCACGTCCTTGGGAACGTCGACGAGCACGGGACCGGGTCTGCCCGTTCCCGCGATGAAGAACGCCTTGCGTATCGTGTCGGCGAGTTCTTCCGGATCCTTGACCATAAAGTTGTGTTTGGTGACAGGTATGGTTATTCCCGTAATGTCCACTTCCTGGAACGAGTCCCTTCCGAGCATGGATCTGCCGACGTTGCCCGTGATCGCAACGAGAGGAACGCTGTCCATATATGCCGTGGCGATGCCCGTGACGAGGTTGGTCGCGCCCGGACCGGACGTTGCTATAACTACGCCCGTCTTGCCCGTAGCGCGCGCCCAGCCGTCCGCGGCGTGGCTCGCTCCCTGTTCGTGGCAGGTGAGTATCTGCGTGAGCTTGTCCTTTTCCTCGTAAAGCGCGTCGAAGATATCGAGCACCGATCCGCCGGGATAACCGTAGACCGTATCGATGCCTTGTTCCTCTATGCACTTCACGATGATCTGTGCACCTTTGAGTTTCATAAGCGTGCTCCTTTCGTCGGCGGCATTCTCGCCGCTCCCTTATGTTCTGGTATTAAACCATTATATAATAATCAACGGCGTTTGTCAAGGAGGATAACCGCCGTTTTTTGCGTAAAAAGCGGCGTTCGCGTGCGGAAAAACGCTCCCGCGGGTAACGCGGGAGCGCGGTCTGACTCGATCTCTATGCGTCGGGGACGTATTGCAGGTCCGTGCCCCAGTGGAACCACAGCGAGCAGAGCACTATGATGCCGCAGTAGATGAGTATGGAGAGCGTATCCATTATCGTCGCTATGACGGGGGAGCTCATCAGCGCGGGGTCGACGCGTATCTTTTTCGCTATTATCGGGAGCACGGAGCCGAGCACCTGCGCCATGACCATTATCAGAATGAGCGTAACGCCAAGCACGAGGCTGACTTTGAGCACGAGATAGTTTTCGTTGTAATCCGTCCACCAGTACATCAGTATGACGCGCACTGTATTCGCGACGGCGAGTATAGACGAGCATATGAGCGCGATCAGTCCTTCTTTCATACTGACTTTGAAAAAATCTTTCGTGGAGATCTGATCGAGCGCGAGCGCGCGTATAACGGTGGTGGACGCCTGCGATCCGCAGTTGCCCGCCGTTCCCATCAGCAGGGGAGTGAACGAATACAGGAACGTGGAGAGCTGCGCTTCGAAGCCGTTGATGACAAGCCCGGTAAACGTCGCCGAGATCATCAGGAACAGCAGCCACAGCACGCGACCGCGCGCGTGCTTCCACGCGGAAGTTTTGAGATAGGTGTCCTCGATGGGCGCCATAGCCGCCATCTTCGAGAAGTCTTCTTCCGTTTCTTCTTCGATGATGTCGACGATGTCGTCGACGGTCACGATACCGACGAGCCTGTTCTCGCTGTCGCATACGGGCATGGACGTCAGGTCGTAACGCTTGAACAGTTTCGCGACCTCTTCCTGGTCGGTGTCCGTGCGCACGATGATCACGTTGTCGTCCATTATGTCGCCCACTTTTTCGTCGGGGGCGGCGAGCACGAGGCGGCGGAGGGTGACGGTGCCGAGCAGCCTGCGCTGCGCGTCGAGTACGAAACAGGTGTTGACGGTTTCTTTATCCAGTCCCGTTTTGCGTATGACTTCGATCGCCTGCGCGGCGGTGTAGTATTCTTTGAGGTCGACGAATTCGACGGTCATTATGCTGCCCGCGCTGTCCTCTTTGTATTGGAGCAGGTGGTTGACCGCGGCGCGCGTTTCCGGCTTGGTCTTTGCGAGCAGTTTCTTGACGACCATCGAAGGCATCTCTTCGAGCAGGTCGGCCGCGTCGTCGGCGTAGAGGTCGTCTATGAGCCGTCCGGCTTCGACGTCGGAGAGAGCCGTGAGCATGTTCTGACTGACGTCGTCGGGCAGGTATACGAACACGTCGGACGCGAGGTCTTTGGGGAGTATGCGGTAGACTTTAAGCAGGTCTTCCGTCTTGAAGTCGTCGAGTATCTCCGCTATATCGACGGGGTTGAGTTCGACGAGCACGCTTTTGAGCAGAGCGAGCTGTTTGCGTTCGACCAGTCCGGTTATCGAGCCTTCGATGATGGATTTGGAACGTTCGTCGCCGTGCGTGAGCAGTCGCTGTACGATAAAAGGAGGCAGATCCGTGACCGCACCGCTTTCGTCGTCCGAATACAATTCGTCCACAATGCGCGAAACGTCCGTCCCGTCGAGACCGCTTAAAAAACTCGTTTCGGGATCGTCGTCCGTCTCGCGGATGAGGTCGAGCGCGACGGAGCGATCGAGCAGAAGGAACGCGTCTACCCGCGTTTCTGTATCGAGCAGCCGCAGCGCGCCGACGAGCGCGTCCGTATCGAGCGAGGCGAGGAAGGCTGCGGCTTCGTCCTTTTCTCCGGCTTCGAGGTGCTCGGATATTTTTTCGGCGGCGGCTTTGCATTCCGCGTCCGCATCGGGCGCAGCAGCAACGATTCCGTTTTCGGTTTCGGGTATCTTGTCTTTTTCTTCGTCCGCCATTGTCGCACCTCCTTATGTGATCTGCCGCGCCGCGCGGCTCTTAAACATTATACAACCCGGCTTTGCGATTTGCAACCGTTTTGCAAAAAATCCCGAGAAATTTTTTTCGCATATCCTCAGTCCGCGCTTTCCGTGCGTAAAAACGATTGCATTTGCCCGAAGAATGTAGTATAATCATTGTTATGAACGATCCCGGACTCGGCGAACTGACCGATTATGCCGTGCGCGTCAGACGCGCGCTCCACAAGATACCCGAACTTTCGGGCGAGGAATACGAAACGAGCGCGTTCGTGCGGGCGAAGCTCGAAGAGCTGGGATACCGCGTGCGTTCGGTGCATACGGGCTTGTATGCCGACGTCGAAGGAACGGCGGGCGAGCCGGGAACGATCGCGCTCCGCGCGGATTTCGACGGACTGCCGATACCCGAGCGCACGGGACTGCCTTTCGCGTCGGAATGCGGCAGGATGCACGCGTGCGGGCACGACGGGCATACCGCCATGCTGCTCGCTGCGGCGAAGCGGTTCGCAGCCGTACCGCCGAAGCGCAACGTCAGGCTGATATTCCAGTTCGGCGAAGAGGGCGAGGGCGGCGCGGCGAAAATGATCGACGGAGGAGCGCTCGACGGCGTGACGGAGATCTACGCTTTCCACCTCTGTCCGGAGCTGGAAAAGGGCAGGTTCGCGACGAACGCCGAAACGCTGTTCGCGGGAGTGATGGAGTTCAACGTCGTCATAAACGGCAAAAGCTCGCACTGCGCGCTGCCCGAAGAGGGTCGCGACGCGATCGCGGCGGCGGCGAGGTTCATAACGGAGAGCAAACCGCTCGCCGAACGCAAGGGCGGGGCGCTGATGCATACGGGTAAAATATCCGGCGGCAGCGCGCGCAACGTGGTCGCAGACCGCGCTGTGCTTGAATGTTCGTTCCGCTATAACGACAAAGCGCGGCTCGCGGAAGTAAAGAAAGAACTTGCGGAGCTGCTCGCGCGGCTGGACGGGGAGTTCGGCACGAAGAGCGTTACGGAAGTCCGGTCGGTATATCCGCCGCTTGTCTGCGACGCGGCGTGCGTTGCGAAAATGCGCGCGCTCGTTTCCGCGGAGCATATCGGCGGCAGGTACACGGCGGAGGATTTCGCGTTCTATCTCGAAAGAGTGCCCGGCTGTATGTGCTGGCTGGGCGTGCGCGACGGCGTTCACGTTTCGCCTCTTCACAGCGATACTTTCGATTTCGACGAAAGCGTGATGGCGGAAGGGATAAAAGCATTCGTCGCGCTCGGCGACGCGCAGGATGCGGACAGGACCGAATAAAGTTTTTGCAAGACGGCGGGAGCCGTCGGGGAGAGTAAAGAAGTATGTCGAACGAAGGCGTAAAGACCGGACTTTTCGGCAAGATAGGAAGCGGCGCAGCCCGCCGCGACGAATATACGACGGCGCAGCGCATGGGCGCGTGGACGGCTTTCAAGTCGATGTGGAGCGGGCATTTCACCAAGGCGCTCATCGTCGGATTTTTCACTATGATAATGTGCGCGCCCGCCGTGGCGTGGGTCATCGTTTCGGGTTCGCTCTCGGGCGCGGCGGGAACGATCGCGCCGTATAACATTTTCGACGGAGCGGGTTATCCGAGCCCGTGGTTCGTCGGCGGGGAATACGGTATGCAGGCGGCGGTCGGCATAGGCAACCTGCTCTATTACGACGCGGCGTTGTTCCGGTATTCGATACTGATCCCCTGTATCGCCGTAGCGGGCGTGGGGCTGGGCGCGATGACGTATATCGCGCGGCTGCATATGTACGGCGAGCAGGTCAAGGTACTGCGCGCGTATTTCCGCGGCATAGCCGCGACGTGGGCGCAGGGATTGACGGGCGGCGCGCTCTGCGGAGCGGGAGTGTTCCTCGTGATGCTGACGTACTACTCGTTCGACCTGCACGGTTATCCCGTCGTCGGCAAGGTGTTCGCGCTCATCGGCGCGATCCTGCCGCTTGTTTTCCTCGGCATATTCTCGTTCTATCTCGTCACGCTTGCGTCGACGTATAAGACGAGCTATCCGAGAACGCTGCGCGACGCTCTGCTTCTGACGTTCGCGTACTTCCCGAAGAATATGCTCGCCGCGCTTATATCGGGCGCGCTCATAGGACTTATGTTCCTGCTGCAGCTGCTTTTCGGCTCTTCGCAGCTCGGGATGCTGCCGTGGCTGATAATGTTCTTCCTCGGGTTCTATGCGATAGTTTCCGTGTTCGTGGCGGTCAGCCAGGGCGCGTTCGCGAAGTATATCACCGAGGGGCTCATCGAACGCGAGACCAAACTGAAAAACGAACAGTTCTACGCCGCCAAGCGCGAGCGCAAACTGCAGATGAAAAAGGCGGCGGAGGAATCGGGCGCCGCCGTGAAAGAAACGAAGAAACAGCCGGCGCGTTACGTCAATCCGAAGAAGAAAAAGGGCGGGAAACCGCATAAGGAAGAGGCGGAACAAACGCCCGCTCCCGAGCCCGTCGGAGGATATACGGCGAAAGAGCTCGCCAAAATGGAGGAGGACCGCCGCAAGGTCGCGGAGCTTTCGTCCGGGGGCGGCAAGGAAGCGAGCGGGCTGGAAGATCTGTCCGTATATACGGACGACGGGGACTGAGTTTCCCGCGGAGGGGATATGGCAGCCGAAATATTGAGATTCGACACGTCCGAAGAGCAGTGCATACGCCGCTCGGAGGAATGCGCGAAGAGGGGCGATAAAGTCAGATCGCTCCTCTATGCCTTTATGCCCGAAAGCGGCAGCCGCGCCGCCGTGATGAGGAGAGCCGCCGCGCTGTATGAGTGCGGGGATTTTTCGCCCGCCCTCGCAACGCTTATGAAAATGCGGGCGGAGGGCGACCGCGGCGGAGATATGTACGCTCTTATCGTCAAAATCCTCGACGGTATGACGCGCTACCGCAGCGCGGCGTATTTTATGTGCGAGGGAGCGGACGCGATGTCGCTTACGGTAAGCTCGGACGGGATAAAGAGCAGGCGCGTGTACGACCGGACACTCTTCGCCGTGCGGGCGATCTATCCCGACGTGATCTCGCCGGGCGACGCCGCGGGAGTGCTGTATGTGCTTTCGCGCTCTTTCCGCGGGCAGGACGAGTCGCTCGCGGGGGAAATGCTCTTCGACGAGCGCGACGCTGGCGGCGCAACGGTGATGTTCAAGGCTACGGGCGTGCTGTATCCCGAAAAGCTCGTGCCGCCGCTCGCGCACAAGCTGATAGACGTCTGCGGCAAAGTGCTGGAAACGGATATGGCGGACGCGCCGTTGCACGAAGTGCTGTCCGCGCTCACCGTCGCGTATTCTGCGGTAGGCAGGCATGAGGACGCGCGCAGCGCGGGGGAGATGCTGTCGGGGCTGGACTTGCCCGACGACGATCTCGAGCTCGTCAAAGCGACGGCTGCGCTCATCGGAGCGGGAATGGACGGCGACGCGAGGTATTATCTCGACGAACTCTGCGAAAGATATCCCGTGGGATCGGTGCTCATCCTCGCCGCGGAAGCGGATATGAACGCGGGCGACGCGGACAGCGCGCGGATGCGGCTGGCGCGGTGCCTGCGCTCCGATCCGGGCAACAGAATGGCGGCGTATCTCTTGCGCAGAGCCCAAAAGGGCTGCGCTAACGTTGAATACGGGTTGACCCTGCCCGAAGCGGAAACGAATAAGCTGTACGAGCGCATTATGCTCGCCGCGCGGGTGTACGGTATCGGAGGAGCGCGGGACAAAAAGACGGACGACGCGGTGCGCTATCTGCTCACGCGCACCGACGCGGACGGGGCGGCGGAACTGGCGGACACGATCGCGGCGACGGGGGTCGGCAGGGAAGCGTTTCTCGAATATCTGCTGGACGCGGAGGGAATGCCCTGCGTCAAGCGGAACATACTATACGAACTGCTCAAAAGCGGGGAGCGCGACGTGCCGCTGTATTCGTTCGGCTACCGCACCGCGTCGCCGTCCGAGGGAGCGCTGTCGCTCGCGGAGAGCGAAAGCGTCCGCCGCGCGTATCTGTACGCGTACTCGACGGCAACGGTCTATTGCAACGGGAGCATATCCGACGCGATGTTCCGTTCGGTCGCGCCCCTGCTGCCGAAATTCGTGCGCAGGCGGGAGTTCGTGCGCAGCTGCGCGGCTGCGCTCATCATAGCGGGCGGCTGCCGTCCGCAGTGCGTGGGGCTGGATAAGGACGTCATAATGGCGGGGTCAAACGAAAAAACCATGAACAGCATACTCGACGCTTTTGCGGAAGCGAGTCGGAGAGGATCCAATGAATAAACACAAACAGCTGTTCCGCGAATATTTCATACGCAGGATCAAGGCTATCGGAAGAAAACTGTCGGACGACGAACTGGAAGATCTCACGGCGGAGTGTTCCGAGTCGTGGGAAAACGAACCGTGCGAGGGCTACGGCGGAAAGACCCCTCGCGAATATTTCGCGGAGATAAAGGACGCCCGCAGACTGGCGGAGATATTCGCCGAGGACGCTGCGGAAGGCGAGCCGCTCGCCGTGATAGCGGACGCTCTGTCCGCTCTGCCCGGCGCGTCCGCCGCGCTTTGCGCTCTGCTCGAAGACGAGTACGCGAACGTCCGCGCCCGCGCAGAAGCCGCGGACCTGCTGTTGCGTATGGACGCCGCGCCCGTCGAATCGCTGACGGAGCTCGCGCTTGCAGGCGACACTCCCGAGGAGTTGCGCGAACGCGCGATAGAAGCGCTCGCCTGTTCGGACGGGGAGGCGGTGTACGAAGCGGCGGCGCAGCGCGCGGCGGACGCGGAAGGGATGAGCGCGCTGATCGCGGGCGAACTGCTCGTCGGCTCGGGTGTGCGCTCCGACCGCGTGACCGAACTTTTGCTGCGGCTGACGGAGGATCGGGAAACGTTGCCGCGCGCCCTTCAGCTGATCGCGGCATACGGCGACGAGAGCGTGCTGCCGCGGCTGAAAAAACTGGCGGAAAGCTGCGACTACGCGACGTATACCGACATACGCTCCGCCGTCGAATCGCTGGGCGGCGAACTGGACGGAAAGCGCGACTGGACGGGCGATGCGACTTATGACGCGATAATGAGCGACGGCAGGCGGCGCAGGGAGGGGAAATGAAGGAATACGCGCGCATAACGATAGACGACGTAAAGCGCAGCGACGAGGCGGCGGCGCTGATCGATATGCAGAGCCGCTATCTCGAAACGCTGGGCTATACCGAGCACGGCGTCAGGCACGTCGGCTACGTTTCCAAAACGACGGCGAACATCCTCCGCGAAACGGGCGCGGACGAACGCACCGTGGAACTGGGAGAGATCGCGGGCTGGCTGCACGACGTGGGCAATTCGCTGAGCAGGACTTACCACGGACTGACGGGAGGCGCGCTCGCTTACGGGATGCTCGTCCGCATAGGGATGGACCCCGCGGAAGCCGCGCACGTCGCAAACGCGATCTCCAATCACGAGGAGGAAACGGGAGTGGCGGGCGACGCGCTTTCGTCCGCGCTCATCCTTGCGGACAAATCGGACGCGCACCGCTCGCGCATAAACAAAAAGAACTACGACGAGTTTGATATACACGACCGCGTCAATATGTCGATAAAGAAGAATTACCTCGTCGTCGACCGCAGCAAGGACGTGATACGCCTCGTCATCATAATGGATTCGACGAGCGCGCCTATGGAATATCTGCAAATTTATCTCGCGCGCATGGTGATGTGCGAAAAGGCGGCGACGCGCCTCGGCTATACCTTCGAGCTCGTCATCAACGGCGTGCTCATCAACCACCACAAACGCTCCCGCGGTAAACTCACTCTCCGTTCCACGGAGGACGTGCTTTCGCAGGACTGACGCGCGGATCGGAAATAACGGCATAACGAAAGAGCAGGGCATTCACCCCGCTCTTTTTGCGTATTGCCTGCCGTATGCGTTCCGTTCGCTTTTACGCTCCCGCCGCGTTTGCCGCATTCCGCGCGCGCGGATTTTTGCAGCGCAGGGCGCGCATGGAGTTGGCTATCGCAACGAGGCATACGCCGACGTCGCCCATTATGGCTATCCACAGCGGAAACTCCGCGACCGCTCCGACGGCGGGGAGCAGTACGGACAGTATCATTATCGCGATCTTGACGACGAGCGAGCCGACTATGTTCTCCGTCGCTATGCGGATGACCTTTTTAGCGTGCGCGCGCCCCGCGACGACGCTCCTCGGATCGTCGTGCATCACGACCACGTCGGCGGCCTCTATCGCCGCGTCGCTGCCCGCGCCGCCCATCGCGCAGCCTGTGTCCGCCGCCGCTATTACGGGCGCGTCGTTTATGCCGTCCCCGCAGAAGAGCACCGTTCCTTGTTTTTTGAGCTCGGTCACGGCGTCCGTCTTGTCGCGGGGGAGCATACCGGCTCGCACCTCGTCTATGCCCGCTTCGCGCGCGACGGCTTCGGCGACCTCCTTGCGGTCGCCCGTGAGCATTACGGTCCTGATGCCCTGCCTGCGGCATTCGGCGACGGCTTCGGCGCTTTCCGGCTTGATCTCGTCGCGCACGGTGACAAAGCCTTTGTATACGCCGTCGACGGCTATATGCACGACGGTGAACGGCGAATGCGTTTCCTCGCATGCTACGCCCGATCCCGCGATGAACGCGTGCGTTCCTGCGATGAGCGCGCGCCCGTTTACCGTCGCTTTTATGCCCTTGCCCGAAACGTCCTCCGCCGCCGTGCAGACGCTGCCGTTTTTGTTCAGCCCGCCGAATGCGAGCGCGATCGGGTGGTTGAACCTGCTCTCAGCCGCGGCGAGCGCGGACAGGGTATCTTTGTCCGTATTTATTTCTCCGACGGCGAATCTGCCCGTCGTGATGGTACCCGTCTTGTCGAACGCCATTATATTCGTTTTCGCATACGAGGAGAAGCAATCCGAGCCTTTGACGAGCACGCCTGTTTTGCTCGCTCCGCCTATCCCCGAGAAGAAGGTGAGGGGAACGCTGATGACGAGCGCGCACGGGCAGGACACCACGAGCAGCGACAGCGCGGTGTATATCCATTGCTGCCATACTTCGCTCCCTCCGCCGAATGCGAGCGACTGCACGAGCGGGGGAATGACGGCGACGAGCAGAGCGACCGCGCATACGACGGGCGTGTATACTTTCGCGAACGTCGTGATGAACGTCTCCTGCTTCGCCTTTCTGTCCGCGGCTTCCTCGACGAGGCGGAGCATCCTGCTCGCCGTGGACTCTCCGAACGTCTCCGTCGTGCGTATCGTCAGCAGTCCGTCCACGGCTATGCAGCCGCTCCTGACTTTGTCGCCCGCTTTGACGTAGGTGGGTACGCTTTCGCCCGTCACGGCGGACGTATCCACATAACTCGCTCCGTCCGTCACTACGCCGTCGAGCGCGATACGCTCTCCCGCTTTCACTATCGTCAGTTCGCCGACCTCCACTTCCTCGGGGCTGACTTCCTTTTCTTCTCCGCCGCGCAGCACTACCGCGCTGTCCGGGCGCACGGAGAGCAGTCCGCGTATGCTCTTCCTAGACCGCCTGACGGCGAGAGCCTGGAAGTATTCTCCTACCTGATAGAGCAGCATTACGAGCACGCCGTCCATCATCGCTTCGCCGCCCCCGGGCGAGTTCAGCGTTGCGTAGTCCGAAAAAACGAGGTTTATGACGAACGCGCCCGCCGACGCGACGAGCATCAGGAAGTTCTCGTCGAACACGACGCCGCGCCGTATGTTCCGCGCCGCCTTGACGACGACGCTCCAGGCCGCCGCCGCCCATGCGAGAGCGTACAGCGTCAGATACGCCGCGAACGCTCCCCATATCTTGTCGAGCAGCAGAGCGGGCACGAAGAACGCCAGCCCGACGGCGGCGGAGATGAGACGTTTATCCGCTTTGATCTTCACGACAGCCTCCGTATGGACGCATCGGGTTCGATAACGCGCATTATGCGTTTGATTTCTTTTTCCACCGTTTTGAGGTCGCGCTCCGTCGTCACTTTCATCTCCGAGAGCGCAAACGACAGCCTGCACTCCACGCCGTCCAGCTTGTTTACCGCGTCTTCTATACGCTGTGCGCAATGCGCGCAGTCAAGATCGGATATTTCGTATTTTTCCGTCATTTTGAAATTCTCCTCGAATGGTTTTATTTATTAAACAATTAAGCAATCATTTAATCTAATATCAGTATACGACGCTCTTTTTCATTTGTCAAGCGGTTTCGCGATAATTTTCGGTATTTTGCGGGGGAGGGCGCGAATATATATGACCGAGAAGAAAATAAGGAGAGGAAATATGAAAAGGATAGCAATAATAGTCTCGGCGGCGGCGCTTGCGTTTTCCGTGCTTGCGCTGACGGCGTGCGGGGAGAGCGAGGAGCCTGTGACGCGGTATGAGATAACGGCGGCGCTGGACGCCGAGAATATGACGGTTTCCGCAGAAATGAAGGTGACTTACGTCAATAAGTCGGATGCGGAATTGGATTCGCTGTATTTTCATCTTTATCCGAACGCGTACCGCGAGGGCGCGCGTTTTCCCGCGGCAGCCGAAGGCGACGTAGGGGAGATGTACCCGCACGGCAGGGACTACGGCGGGATAGCGGTGGAAACGGTGACGCTCGGCGGCGAGGCGTGCGAGTGGGAGATCGCGGGCGAGGATGAGAATGTGCTCATAGTGCGCGTGCCGGCTTTGGAACCGGGGGCGGAGGCGATCGCGGAGATGAAGTTCACGCTCGATCTTCCCGAGGCGCGCAGTCGTTTCGGGTATTACGACGGGTATGTCAATCTCGGTAACTGGTATCCGATAGCATGCGTTTACGAGGACGGCGGCTGGCGCACCGATCCTTACAGCACTTACGGCGACCCGTTCTATTCGGAGACCGCAGACTACCGCGTGACGTTTACCGCGCCTGCCGGCTGGGAAACGGCGGGAACGGGCAGCGTGAGCGCGGCCGTGAACGGTGACGTGACGACGTATACGTTCGAGGCGGAGAACGTGCGCGATTTCGCGCTGTGCTCGTCTGAAAATTTCGTATGCACGGAGGGAAAAGCGGGCGACGTGACCGTGCGGTTCTACGGAACGTCAGCGCAGTCGGGCGGGCTGGAAGTCGCGTGTGACGCGGTGAATACGTTCTCGCAGCTTTTCGGGGCGTACCCGTACAAGACGTATTCGGTCGCCGTCACGCCGTTCAACGAGGGCGGAATGGAATATCCGTCGTTCGTGTACGTTTCCGACGATCTCGGCGCGTCGATGACCGACGAGGCGATAATACACGAAACGGCGCACCAGTGGTGGTATTCCGCGGTGGGCAGCGATCAGATAAACGAACCGTGGCTGGACGAGGGGCTGGCGGAATACTCGGCGACGCTGTTCTACGGCGAAAATCCCGATTACGGTGTGTCGGTATCCGACCGCATAGCGGACGCGATGCAGTCGTATGTGCTGTTCAGCGACGTATATTCGGAGAATGAGAATATCGGAGTGATGGACAGAGCGCTCGGCGAGTATTCGTCGTCGACGGAGTACGCGTTCCATTCTTACGTCAAGAGCGAGCTGATGTTCGATTCGCTGCGGCATATCATAGGCGACGACGCGTTCTTCGGCGCGCTGCGCTCGTACTATGCAAACTATTCGGGCAAGACGGCGGACGGAGCGTGCCTTATAGCGGAATTTGAAAAGAGCTCGGGCATGGGGCTGGTCGGGTATTTCCAAAGCTGGCTGAGCGGAGCGGCGGACGTCAGATAGGCTTATGAGATTCGTGGTATTTTCCAAACGATCCGTTATAGCGGTTGCGGTCGCAGTCGCGGTCATGGCGGGGATCGTCGCCGCGGCGTGCGTTTCCGCGTCCGTCCGCGCCGTTGCGTCCAACGGTATGACTATCGTCATAGATCCGGGTCACGGCGGAGCGGACGGCGGCGTGGTGGGTACGGATACGGGCAAAAAGGAGGCGGACGTCAATCTCGGCATATCGCTCAGTCTGCGGCATTTCCTGCGCGAGGCGGGGTATACGGTCGTGATGACGCGCGACAGCGACGTCGATCTCGCGTCGCCCGGCGAAAGTTTCAAGCAGTCGGATATGCGGCGCAGAAAGGAGATAATAGAGCAGGCGCAGCCCGATCTCGTCGTCAGCGTGCATCAGAATTATTATCCGCTGCGCAGCGTTTCGGGCGCGCAGGTGTTCTATTTCGAGGGAGCGGAAACGAGCGCGGACTACGCGGAACGTATGCAGAACGTACTCAACGCCGCGCTCGGCTGCGACAGGGCGGCAAAAAGCGCGGACTATTACATACTCGGCTGCACGCCGTATCCCGGGGTGCTCGTCGAGTGCGGATTTATGTCCAATGCCCGCGAGGAATCTTTGCTCGTTACGCCCGAATACCAGCGTAAGGTCGCCTATGCCGTATATTCCGGCATAGTCGCCCTGCTTGAATGGGACTCTTCGGTTGCGCGCTCCGCGCGCTTCCCTTATGGCGCGCCTGCGGCGGCTTTCGGCGAACCTGTCACGTTTTCGGGTCACGGCGGGGTCACCCAGCCGTGACCGCTTCCGCCTCCGCTCGCTCCGAAAACGTGCCATTCCCTGCCGAAATACGCTCGCATTCGCTGCGAATTCTGCCAAACGACAAGCAGGTTTCACGCAGGAATAAGACGCGCACGGCGAGCCGTGCGCGAAAGTATTATCGTAAAAATGGGCACGCTTGCCGGAAAGGGCAAGTGTGCTTTGCCGTTACGGGCGCAACGGTGTTTGCGGAGAAAAGCTATATTTGAACGCCGCAGGGCAAACGGGGCGTGAGCGGAGCAAGCGTAGTCTTTTCCGCCCTCGCTATTTTCGCGGGGTGGCAAACAGAATAAACTTGCCTCTTATACCGCAATGCTTGAAACTCAAATAAAGAATCGCGCACGGCTCGCCGTGCGCATCTTATTTCTGCGGGAGAGTAGTTTGCCGAATTACAGAATTCGCAGCGAATGCGCAGAGATTTTTGTAGTGAATGCGGCGGTTCTCGGAGCGAGCGGACGCGGAAGCGGTCGGCGCAATGATACCCTGCGCCGACCCGAAACCGCCGCAGATTCGCAAAAAGATCGCGCAGGCGCGTGAAACGGTTAGCGCCGCAGGCGCAACCGAAGAGATTTTAAGTTCCTTGGGAAAGGGGCGCGGGGAAAACCTTTCCTTACAAGGAAAGGTTTTCCCCGCAAAACACTTACTCCCGAAAAGCGGGGGTTATGTCGTAATTATGGTCGGCGGAGAGTTCTTTGACGAACAGGGCGCGGATATATCCCTTATCGGTGGCGGTGGAATGCACGAAGAAGCGTTTGCCGTAGTAGTAGCGCACGAGCGTAAAGAACTTGGTGTTCGTGTGCAGAGCGACGGCTTTGACGCGGCAGCCCACGCAGTAGTCGATGGCGGCGGCGAGCAGGCGGCTGCCCACGCCCGCGTTTTTCATCGAGGGGTGTACTCCGAAGCGGTAGATATAGGCGAGGTCGTCAGTGAGTTTCTTGATACGGATAGAGCCTATCACGCTGCCGTCGGGCGTGATCGCAACGAATACCGCGTGATCGCGTATATCGGATATGATGTCGTCCGTGCTCTCGGTGAGCGCGTGCAGCTTGTAAGTATTGCCGATGTCCTCGAGATATCCCGAGAACGCCGCGTGCATTATTATCTGTATCTCCGTCGCGTCCTCTTCGGAAGCGCGGCGAATGTAGTATTCCGTTATCTTTTCCATAGCGTCCGCCTCGGGCTCAGTTGTCCTTCATCAGCATATACATAACGGCTTTCTGCGCGTGCAGCCTGTTCTCCGCTTCGGGGAATATGCGCGACTGCGCGCCCTCCATCACCTCGTCGGTGACTTCTTCGCCGCGGTGCGCGGGCAGACAGTGCAGGAAGATTGCGTCCGTCGCGGCTTTTTTCATCATCGCCGCATTGACCTGCATAGGCATGAGCGCGGCTTCCTTGGCGGGGTCTTTGTCCTGTCCCATAGAGAAGAACACGTCCGTATAAACGGCGTTCGCGCCCGCTATCGCTTCCTCGATGTCCGACGTAACGACGACTTTCGCACCGTTATGAGCGCTTTTTCTTGCTTCCTCGACGACGTCCGCGCGGGGAGCGAAGCCCTCGGGCGCGCAGATACATACGTCCATACCGACCTTGGCGCAGCCGAGCATCAGCGAGTTGGCCATATTGAATCCCTCGCCGAAGAACACGAGTTTCTTGCCCTCGAACGTGCCGAACTCCTCGTAAACGGTGAGCAGATCCGCGAGCACCTGGCAGGGGTGGAAGTCGTCGGTCAGTCCGTTTATGACGGGGATATGCCCGTAGCGGGCGAGCTCTTCGAGATCGGTCTGCTTGTAGGTGCGGATCATTATCCCGTCTATGTTCATCCGCTCCATAACGCGCACGGTGTCGCGTATCGGCTCGCCGCGTCCCAGCTGTATGTCGCGCGAGGAGAGGAACATAGGATAGCCGCCGAGCTGGCGGATGCCCTGCTCGAAGGAAATGCGCGTGCGCGTGGACGATTTCTCGAATATCATCGCGAGCGTTTTCCCCGCGAGATAGTCGTGCTTTTCGCGCGCGTACTGCTTGCGTTTGAGCTCGACCGCGCAGGCGAGCAGTTCGAATATCTCCTCCGTGGAATAGTCCATCAGAGTGAGCATATGCTTGTTGCTTATCTTGCCCGTAGGCTTGTAGTCTTCGAATTTCATTATTCCTCCGCCGCCCGGCCGCGGGCGGTAATATCAGATATTCGTATTGGAAAAGATCGTTTCCAGCTTGTCCGTCATATCGTCCGTTTCCGCTTCGGAAATGATATACGGCGGGGCTATGCGCAGCGTGTTGTGCCCGCAGGTGCCTATTATCACGCCCAGACTCATCATCATCCCCGCGACAGCAGTCGCGCTTATCTTTTCGTCCAGCTGAATGCCGCGCAGCAGTCCTTTGCCGCGTATGTCGAGCACGAACTTGTGCCGCGCGAGTTTGCGCGACAGCGAGTCGGCGAGATAGTCCCCGGCTTTCGTTACGCGGTCGAGCAGGTCGCCGTCCTGCAGCTTGCCGACGACGACGTTAGCCGCCGCGCAGGCGAGGGGATTGCCGCCGAACGTCGTGCCGTGGTCGCCTGGGCAAAGCGCTTCCGCCGCTTCGCCGCGCGCCAGGCAGCACGCTATCGGCACGCCGCCGCCCAATCCTTTTGCGAGCGTCACTATGTCGGGCTGAATGCCGTAATGCTCGAAACAGTAGAACTTGCCCGTGCGCCCCGTGCCCGTCTGCACTTCGTCGAGTATGAGCAGTATGCCTTTTTGCTTGGCGAACGCATACGCGCCGACGAGGTAGTCGTAAGTCGCGGGGCGAAGTCCGCCCTCGCCCTGTATGCATTCGAGCATTATCGCGCCCACGTCGGGCGTGGTCGCCTCGCGCAGAGCGTCGAGGTCGTTGAACGGAACGTGCCTGAACCCTGCGGGAAGGGGAGCGAACGGCGCGGAATATTTGTCCTGTCCCGTCGCCGTGACGGTGGCGAGCGTGCGCCCGTGGAAGGACTCGTTCGCCGTCAGTATCGTCGTTTTGCCGCTGCCCGTCATACTTGCGAGCTTGCGCACTATCTTGATCGCGCACTCGTTGGCTTCCGCGCCGCTGTTGCAGAAGAACACGCGGGAGAACATACCGTCGCGGGTGAGCCGTTCGGTGAGTTCCGCCTGGGGCACGTTATAGTAGAGATTGGATGTGTGCATCAGTTTGCCTGCTTGTACGCGGACGGCTTCGACGAGCTCGGGATCGTTGTAGCCGAGGCAGTTCACGGCGATACCGCCGAAAAAGTCGGTGTACGCGTGTCCCGCGGTGTCGTAGAGCGTGCAGCCCTCGCCGCGTTCGAAGCATATATGGCTGCGCTTAAACAGCTTCATATAGTGTTCTTTTTCTATTTCCCTGATCTTTTCGAGATCCATTTCGTTACCTCCGCGCACTGCCCGCGCGCGATCATTTCTTTATCAGAGTTCCGATACCTTTGTCCGTGAACAGCTCCACGAGTATGGAGTGGGGGATCGTGCCGTTTATTATGTGTACGTTGTTTATGCCCTTTTCCACGGCGGTGACGCAGCCCTTGACTTTGGGTATCATCCCGCCGGAGACCGTACCGTCGTCGATCAGCCGTTTTACCTCCGCCGTCGTGACTTCGGGAAGCAGGGTGGACGGGTCGTCCGGCTTTAAGCGTATGCCGTCTATGTCCGTTAAGTATATCAGCTTTTCCGCGCCTATCGCCGCGCCTATCTCGCCCGCGGCGGTGTCCGCGTTGATGTTGTAGCCCTCGCCGTTTTCGTCCGCGCCGACGGAAGCTATCACGGGCACGAAATCTTCCAGACAGAGGTTTTCTATCATATCCCCGTTCACTTCGACGATCTCGCCGACGTAGCCGTAATCCACGCCGCCGACGGGAGGTTTTTTCTTTACGCGTATGAGCCCGCCGTCCTTGCCGCTGAGCCCGACGGCTTTGACGCCCATCGTGCACAGCTGCGCGCAGATGTTCTTGTTTATCTTGCCGCACAGGATCATCTGCACGACGTCCATCGTCTCTTTGTCGGTGACGCGCAGTCCGCCGACGAATTTGCTTTCTTTGCCCACGCGTGCGAGCATGGCGTTGATCTCCGGTCCGCCGCCGTGAACGAGAACGGGGAACACCCCGACGGCTTTGAGAGCCGCAACGTCCTGCAGGATCGTCTTGATGATCTTCGGGTCGTTCATCGCGTTGCCGCCGTATTTGATCACGACGTATTTGTTGCCGAATACCCTGATATACGGCAGAGCCTCCACCAGCGTCTGAGCTTTCTGTATTATAAGATCGTATGCGTCGCTCATCTTTACCTTTTACCTCACAAATGAAATCCGACGAGGGGAAGCCCCTCCGTCTCGGGCAGTCCGAACATTATGTTCATATTCTGCACCGCCTGACCGCTCGCGCCTTTGATCAGATTATCGATGCACGATACGACGATCAGCCTGTTAGTCTTTTCTTCGCGGCGCAGCCCTATGTAACAGCAGTTGCTGCCCGCCGCCGACTTGATCTCGGGCAGGTCGTTTCCGATGAAATGCACGAACGGCTCGCCGTCATAGACGGAGTACGCCGCTTTCGCGTCATTTTCCGTTTTGTTCGGCATAAGATCGCAGTATATCGTCGCGAGTATGCCGCGCTTGATCGGGAGAAGGTGGGGGACGAACGTGACGACCGCCCCGCTCTTTTCCTCTATCTCCGTCGTGTGGCGGTGCGTCGCGACGGCATACGCCTTGAAGCTGCCCTCCACTTCGTTCGCGTTATACGCCACGTCCGCTTTGCGCCCCGCGCCGCTCACGCCGCTCTTGGCGTCTATTATGACGGTGCGCGGGTCGATGACTCCTGCCGAAACGAGGGGCTTTATCGCCAGCACGCTCGCCGTGACGTAGCAGCCGGGATTGCCGATCAGCCTCGCCCCCGCGATCGCTTTGCGGTCAAACTCGGGCAGTCCGTATACCGCTTCGGCGAGCAGATCCTTTCTCGGGTGCTCCTTTTTGTATGTGCTCTCATACAGCGAAACGTCGTCGTAGCGGTAGTCCGCCGAAAGGTCGATCACCCGCGTTCCCGCGTCGACGAGTTTGCCGCATATCTCCGCGCTTTCGCCGTGCGGCAGGCACGCGAACACTACGTCGCACTTTGCCGCTTCCGCGAGATCGACGTCCGAATACGTCATATCCCCGTAAGCCCCCGCGAGAGTGGGGTACGTTTCCGCGACCCGCTTTCCCGCAAGACTGCGCGACGCCGCGAACGCGACCTCCGCGTCGGGGTGCTGCGCGAGCAGCCGCATCAGCTCGAACCCCGTATATCCGTTTGCGCCTATTATCCCGGCTTTTATCATATCCGTTTCCGCCTCTTTATCCTTACGCCGCGCTTTTACCGCGCTATATTGCATATTATACACCCGCGCGCATAATTATGCAAGCGTTTGACCGCCTTTACCGAAAATTGCATACAAAAATATAATATACCCGCCCGCGCGAATATGCAAGCGTTTTTCGCGGGTTTTGCGATATAGCCGTTTCCGGACCTGCGGACAGACGTTTGACATACGGAATGTCATCGGTTATAATGAATATAATCTCAGAATAATTGCGACATTGCGACAGGAAAGGCATTTTCATAAGGCAGGAGATCCTTTCGGAGAAATCGTCACCGGAAGAGGTATTCGTCCGGTAGCGGATGAGAACGGCATGAACACCGTCGGTTTTATGAATTTTCTGTCCGGTTCGGATAACCCCGATCGGCGAGGTCGGCCGACGCACGGCGGCAACGGCATATGAAACTCGAACTGAAAAACATCACGAAGAAATACGATCTCGACACGCTCGGCGCGGAGGACGTTTCGCTGAACGTGGAGGACGGCGTATTCGGTATCGCGGGCGAGCCGGGGTCGGGCAAACGCACGGTGCTCGGCATAGTCGGCGGACTGCTGAACGCGGACTCCGGCGAACTGCTTTTCGACGGCAGGGACGCGCTTTCGCTTTCACCGCGCGAACGGGACGCGTTTTTGTCGCGCGGGAAAAAGCTGCCGCTCGGCGGCAGCGTGGAGCGCAACCTGACTTACGGACTGCGCCTGCGCCGGGTTTCGGGGAAAGAGGCGAAACGCAGGGCGGAGGAAGCGGCGGAAGCGCTGGGCATAAGCGGACTGCTGCGCCGCTCGGCGGCGTCGCTGACGCCGCCCGAGCGGATGAAAGCGGAGCTGGCGCGGCTGCTGACGCGGCGGGCGAGGATCGCGCTGTTTTACGATCCGTACAGAGATATGACCGCGGACGAGCGCGCGGAAGCGCGGTCGCTGCTTTTGCGCGTCAGGGAAACGATAGGCGACTGCGCGGCTGTTATCGCGACGCCGAACGGCGGCGATCTCGCATATGCGGGAGATTGCTGCGCGGTGATGCGCGGCGGCCGGATAGTGCGCAGCGGCGCGGCGGAGGACGTCGCCGTCGATCCGCGTTCGGCGTACGTCGCGAAGTTCGTTTCCGAACGCCCCGTAAATATCGTGACGGACGGAGGCAGAGCGTTCGCCGTCCGTGCGGACGATACGCGGCTTGCCGAGGGGGGCTTTCCCGTCGTCGGTAAAGGCGGCGGATATACCGCTCTTCTCGTAAAGACCGGGGAGCCGCCGTTCGTCGTCAAGGGGGAAGCGGAGGGCGACAGAGCGGGTTACACCGTGCTTTTCCGCACGGAATTGCCGGACGAGGGGCGCACGCCGTCGGAAATTGAGAAAAATTCCGAAAATTTAATGTAAAATTTTACCGAGCCCCCTTGAAATGCGCGGGCTTTTATGTTATAATGTTTTTAAGCGGGCGCTTGTCCGCATAATACAGAGCAAAGACCTTAAAGGGGGAAGATAATGACAGACAGCGAATATCAATACTATTTCCACGCAGGCACGTTGCAGACGGCATACGAATACCTCGGCTGCCACTACGACAGAAAGACAAAGCGGGCTGTGTTCCGCGTTTGGGCGCCTCACGCTACGTCGGTATCCGTCGTCGGCGATTTCAACTACTGGGATCGCACGGCGAACTATATGTTCCGTATAACGGACGGCGGCATTTTCGAGGGTATCATCGACGGGGTCGAGGAATACCAGATGTACAAATACTGCGTCCGCGGCAGGAACGGCACGGAAGTGGAAAAGGCTGACCCTTACGCGTTCTTCGACGAAACGCGGGGCAGCACGGCGAGCAAGGTCATCGCGCTCGACAACTTCTGGTGGAACGACGAAGAGTGGCTGGAAAAGCGGGCGAAGACGGACCCGTATTCCTCGCCGATAAGCATTTACGAATGCAACATCGCTTCGTGGCGCAAATACCCTGACGGCAACAATTACGACTACCGCAAGTTCGCGGACGAGATCGTATACTATATGAAGTATATGAACTTCACCCATCTCGAACTGATGGGCATAGCGGAGCATCCCTACGACGGGAGCTGGGGTTATCAGGTGACGGGGTATTACGCGCCCACGTCGCGCTACGGCCGCCCCGAGGACTTCGCGTATCTCGTCAACAAGTGCCACGAGAACGGAATAGCGGTCATTCTCGACTGGGTGCCGGGGCATTTCCCCAAGGACGAGCACGGGCTGTATATGTTCGACGGCGAGCCTTGCTACGAGCCGTCGCACCCGCTGCGCGCCGAGCATAAGGAGTGGGGCACAATGTGCTTCGACTACGGCAGGAACGAGGTCAAGAGCTTCCTCGTATCCAACGCGATGATGTGGTTCGACAAATACCACATAGACGGATTGCGCGTGGACGCCGTCGCGAGCATGCTCTATCTCGACTACGGCAGGAGCGAGTGGGAGCCCAACAGGTACGGCGGCAGGGAGAACCTCGAAGCGATCGACTTCTTCCGCACGCTGAACACCGCGGTGTTCGGGCATTTCCCCAACGCGCTGATGATAGCGGAAGAGTCCACGGCGTGGCCGATGGTCACCAAGCCCGCGGACTGGGGCGGACTGGGCTTCAACTTCAAGTGGAACATGGGGTGGATGAACGACACTCTGCAATACGTCAAAGCCGACCCGTATTTCCGCCACTACAAGCATAATCTGATGACGTTCTCTATGGCGTACGCGTTCTCGGAGAACTACGTGCTGCCTATTTCTCACGATGAAGTGGTATACGGTAAAGGCTCGCTGATAAACAAGATGCCGGGCGATTACGACCTTAAATTCGCGGGCGTGCAGAACTATCTGCTGTATATGTTCACGCACCCCGGCAAGAAACTGCTGTTTATGGGCTGCGAGCTCGGTCAGTGGTCGGAGTGGAACTGGCAGCGCGACATAGACTGGCTGCTCTGCGAGTTCCCCAAGCACCAGGGCTTGCAGAGGTTCGTCAAGGAGCTCAACTGGATATACCGCACGACCCCCGCGCTCTATGAGATAGAGAACAGCTGGGACGGTTTCGAGTGGCTCGTCGCCGACGACGCGGACGCCAACGTGTTCATTTACGAACGCCGCGACCGCGCGGGTAACCGCGCGCTCGTCGTGCTCAACTTCGCGCCCTGCGACTGGAAGGGCTATCGTCTGCCGGTCAGCCCGGGAACGTATACGCGTCGCATAAAGACGTCCTATTACGGCTGGGATATGGAGCCCGTCGTGATCGAGTCCGAAGAAGTGCCCAACCGCAACAAGACGGACAGCCTTGTTATGGATATAGAAAATATGAGCGGATACATATTCCTCGCTCCGCCCTGCGAGCCGAAACCGGCGAAAAAGGCGAAAAAGAGCGCGAAGTCCGCGTCCGGATCCGCCGCGCGCAAGACTGCGGCGAAGAAAACGAAGAAAGCCGCCGCAGCGGCGGATAAGGAGGATAAATAATATGGCAACGAAGAAAACGACGGCAGCCGGGGAGAAGAAGTCGTCGGCGCAGACGGCGGCGAAAACCGCGAAGCCCGCGGCAAAAACGACTACGACCCGCGCGCCGAGAAAGCCGCGGCTGTCGCCCGCGGGCAACGACATAAAGAAGCCGCGCATACTGCTCGTGGCGGGCGAGTGCAATCCGTTCTCGCAGACGGGCGGACTGGGCGAAGTGGCGAGCTCTCTGCCCATAGCGGTGAACGAGCTCGGTACGGCGGAAATGGCGGTCGTGACTCCGCTCTACGAATGCGTGGGCGAGCAGTACCGCAGGGACTTCGAGTTCGTCTGTCACATCAACGTGCCCGTCGCGTGGCGCAGCCAGTACGCGGGGCTGTTCAGATACGTCTACCGCGGCGTGACGTACTACTTCATCGACAACGAGTATTACTTCAAGCGCGGCGGGATATACGGATATTACGACGACGCGGAGCGTTACGCGTTCTTCTGCCGCGCGGTGCTCGAACTTATGCCGTATATGGACTTCAAACCAGACGTGATCCATTCCAACGACTGGCACACCGCTCTCGTGCCGATATATTACAAGCTGTATTATATGTACGCCGAGGGCAATGCTTACAGCTACATACAGAACCTCATCACGATACACAATATCGAGTATCAGGGCAAGTACGACGGCAATCTTTTGCAGGAGGTGTTCGGGATCTCGGGCAACCAGTATTTTACCCTCGAATGGGGCGGCTGCGTCAATCTCCTGTTCGGCGCTATGGCGTATTCCGATCGTATTTCCACCGTTTCTCGCACCTATGCCGAGGAACTCAAAAGTCCCGAGCACGCGTGCGGCTTGCAGGACGCGTGCCGTCGTTTCGAGCATAAGATGACGGGCATACTCAACGGCATAGACACCGTCGTGTATAATCCCGCGACCGCGCCCGCGCTGTTCGAGCATTACGACGCGGCGTGCCCCGAAAAGAAAACGCTCAATAAAACGGGCTTGCAGAAGCTCCTCGGACTGCCCGAGCGCGAGGACGTCCCGATGATAACGATGGTCTCCCGCCTTGCGTGGCACAAAGGGCTGGATATACTCAAACAGGCAATGCCGAGGATAATCAAAGAGGACGTGCAGTTTGTCATACTCGGTACGGGCGAACCCGAATACGAGGGATTCTTCCGCGACTTGCAGGAGGCGTATCCCGACAAGGCGCGCGCCGTCATAGCGTTCAATAAGGATCTCAGCCAGAAGATGTTCGCGGCGGGCGACATATATATGATGCCCTCGCACAGCGAGCCGTGCGGGCTCGGTCAGATGATGGCTATGCGCTACGGCACGATCCCCGTCGTGCGCAACGTCGGCGGGCTCAACGACACGGTGCGCGAAGGCGAGGACGGCAACGGTTTCGTCTGCCCGGTGCATACCGGCGAAGCTCTTGCCGATACGACTCTGCGCGCGCTCGAAGCATACCGCGACAGACCCCGCTGGGCGGCGATAATGCACCGCGCGATGACGGAGGACTGGTCGTGGACGGCAAGCGCGAAGAAGTATATAGAGCTTTATAAGGATATGATCGCCCGCGCAAAATAAAAGAACGCAATATAAATAAAAACGCCGGATAAAAAGGAAATGCACCCCAAAAGTTAGACAAAACTTTAGGGGGTGCATTTCAGTTCGTTTCCCTTTATACTTTTACGTTAAAGCGACGGTTCGATCACACTTTCTCGTGCTTGCCGTAGTAAGCGTTGAGATACATCTGCTTGATCTCGCTCATCAGCGGATAACGGGGGTTCGCGCCCGTGCACTGGTCGTCGAACGCCTGTTCGGTCATCGCGTCAAGACGGTCGAGGAAGTCCTTTTCGTCCGCAACGTAGTCCTTGATGGTGGGCTTGATACCGATCTTGACTTTGAGCTCGTCGATGGCTTTGATGAGGCTCTCCACCTTGTCGGCGTCCGTCTTGCCTTTAAGTCCGAGGAAGTCGGCGACTTCGGCGTAGCGGGCGAGGATGTGCGGATGATCGTACTGCGGGAACGTGCCCATCTTGGACGGCTGCTCGGCGGAGTTGAAGCGGATGACTTCGTCGATCATCAGAGCGTTCGCGATACCGTGAGGTATGTGGTGGAACGCGCCGAGCTTATGCGCCATCGAGTGGCATACGCCGAGGAACGCGTTTGCGAACGCCATACCCGCCATAGTAGCGGCGTGCGCCATTTTCTCGCGGGCGACGGGGTCGTTCGCGCCGTTTTCGTAAGCGCGGGGCAGGTATTCGAATATCACTTTGAGGGCGCGGAGCGCGATACCGTCGGTGAAGTCCGTGGCCATCGTGGAAGCGTAGGCTTCGAGAGCGTGGGTCACGGCGTCGATACCCGACGCGCTCGTCAGACCCTTGGGCGCGTTCATCATCATATCAGCGTCGATGATCGCCATATTGGGCATAAGCTCGTAGTCGGCGAGGGGATATTTGACGCCCGTCGTTTCGTCCGTGATGACGGCGAACGGCGTGACTTCCGAACCCGTACCGGCGGACGTGGGGATCGCGACGAAGAACGCTTTCTCGCCCATCTTCGGGAAGGTGTAGACGCGCTTGCGTATATCGATGAAGCGCATCGCCATATCGAGGAAGTCCGCTTCGGGATGCTCGTAAAGCACCCACATTATCTTGCCGGCGTCCATAGCCGAGCCGCCGCCGATCGCGATGATGCAGTCGGGTTTGAACTCGTACATCTGCTTGACGCCTTCGCGGGCGCAGGCGAGGGTGGGATCGGGCGCGACGTCGGAGAACGTCGTGTGCATTATGCCCATTTCGTCCAGCTTCTTTTCGATGGGCTTGGTGTAACCGTTGTTATACAGGAAGCCGTCCGTAACGATGAACGCCTTCTTTTTGCCCATAACGGTGCCGAGCTCGTCGAGTGCGACGGGCAGGCAGCCCTTCTTGAAATATACTTTCTGAGGTGCTCTGAACCACAGCATGTTCTCTCTCCTTTCCGCAACGGTTTTGATGTTCATCAGGTGCTTGACTCCGACGTTCTCGGAGACGCTGTTGCCGCCCCAGCTGCCGCAGCCGAGCGTCAGCGACGGGGTGAGCTTGAAGTTATACAGGTCGCCGATGCCGCCGTGCGAGGAAGGAGTGTTGACGAGTATGCGGCAGGTCTTCATTCTCTCGGAGAACTCCGCGAGTTTCGCCTTTTCGGTGACGGCGTTCAGATATATCGAGGAGGTGTGACCGTAGCCGCCGTCCGCGATGAGGTGCTCCGCCTTGTCGAACGCGTCGGAGATGTCCTTCGCCTTGTACATCGCGAGAACGGGGGAGAGCTTTTCGTGAGCGAACTCTTCGCTGATGTCCACGCTCTCTACTTCGCCGATGAGTATCTTCGTGCTTTCGGGCACGTTCACTCCCGCGAGCTGCGCTATCGTGTGCGCCTTCTGACCGACGATCTTCGCGTTGAGCGCGCCGTTGATGATGATCGTCTTTCTGACTTTATCCAGCTCGTCGCCTTTGAGGAAGTAGCAGTTTCTGTATGCGAATTCCTTCTTGACGGCGTCGTATACGTTCTTGTGGACGATGACGGACTGTTCGGACGCGCAGATCATACCGTTGTCGAACGTCTTGGAGTGGATGATCGAGTTGACGGCGAGGATGATGTCCGCCGTTTCGTCGATGATCGCGCGGGTATTGCCCGCGCCGACGCCGAGAGCGGGTTTGCCGCTCGAATACGCCGACTTGACCATGCCGGGACCGCCCGTCGCGAGTATGACGTCGGCTTCTTTCATCAGCATATTGGTCATTTCGAGGGAGGGGATATCGATCCATCCGATTATGCCCTCGGGAGCGCCCGCCTCGACTGCCGCTTCGAGAACGATCTTCGCCGCTTCGGTCGTGCACTTCTTCGCACGGGGGTGCGGGGAGATGATGATGCCGTTGCGCGTTTTAAGGCAGATGAGCGTCTTGAATATCGCGGTGGACGTCGGGTTGGTCGTCGGGATGACCGCGGCGACGACGCCGAGCGGTTCCGCTACCTTCTTGAGCCCGAATGCCGTATCCTCTTCGATGACGCCGCAGGTTTTGGTATTCTTGTACGCGTTATAGATATATTCGGCCGCGTAGTTGTTCTTGATGACCTTGTCTTCGACGACGCCCATTCCCGTTTCCTCGACCGCCATTTTGGCGAGAGGGATACGCGCCTTGTTGGCGGCGATGGCGGCGGCTTTGAAGATCTTGTCCACCTGTTCCTGCGTGTAGGTCGCGAACTTTCTCTGCGCTTCTCTCACTCTCGCAAGAGCCGCTTCGAGCTTCTCGACGCTGTCTACGATAGGATAGTTTTCTTTCATTTGAGTTACCTCCGAAAATTATCTTAACCCTTTGGTGAAAAGTGTTTTACAAATTTATTCCCGCTTTCCGCGGCAGCTTGCGACCGCTTCCGCGATCGCCGCGACGGTCTCTTCCGTCCCGCCGCTTTCGCGGACGGTCACGTCCGCATATCTTTCATAGTAGGGCAGCCGCTCTTCCAGCAGCTGCGCGAGCGTTTCGCCCTCTTTCATCACGACGCCGCGCGTCCGTATCCCCGTCAGCCGTTTTTCCAGCTCGGGCAGGGGAACGTCGAGATACACGACCGTTCCGCCTTTCTTCAGGTGCGCCATACCGCTTTCGCAGAACACCGCGCTCCCGCCCGTAGCTATCACCGCGTTGTCCGCTTCGACGGAGAGGAGAGCCTCGTTTTCCAGCTCGCCGAACTTTTCGGCGCCGCGGAGCGCGAGTATGTCGCACAACTTCATTCCCGCGTTCGTCTGTAATATAAGGTCGGTGTCGATGAACGACATTCCCAGCGTTTTTGCGAGCAGCACGCCCGCCGTGCTCTTGCCCGCGCCCGGCATCCCCGTGAGTATCACGTTCATACCGCTTTTAAGCCCCTCCGTCTATCAGGTGTTTGGAGAGCACCGCGAGGGAGGATGCGAGGTTCTCGTTTTCCACGAGCACTCCGTGCGGGACTTTGAGCGTCGTCGGCGCGAAATTCCAGATCGCCGTGACGCCGTGCTCCACGAGCGTGTCGCAGGCGTTCTGCGCGCCCGCCGCGGGGACGGTTATGATCCCCAGCCTTACGCTGCGGCTGCGGCACACCTCGCCGAGTTTTTCCATAGGCAGCACCGTCTTGCCGCCCGCCGTCGTGCCGACGACGGAGGGGGAAGCGTCGAACGCCGCGACGATCTCCAAACCGTAGTCGGAGAAACCGTCGTAAGACAGCAGCGCCCTGCCGAGGTTGCCCGCGCCTATCAGCACCGCGGGGGAGTGGGAATCGCAGCCGAGGTATGCTTCGAGATCCGCTATCAGCTCTTCGGTGACGTATCCCTTTTTCGGGCGTCCGCTCCCGCTGACCGAGCCGAGATCCTTGCGCACCTGCACGTCGTTGAGCCCCAGCGCGTCGGCGAGCATCGTCGCCGAGATCCCGGGGAGAGCGTCCCTGACCGACCTCAGCCAGTGCAGATATAACGGCAGCCGCCGCAGCGTTTGTATGGACACCGTCTTGGAACTCAAATCCGTGCGCCTCCTTTCAGATTCCTCACACAGTATAATATATACGGTCGGCTTTGTCAAATAAATTTCGGCATATCGATAAAAAAATATTTATTTATTTTCGCCATCTGCGCTTCTTGCGGAGCGGAGCGGGGGAGCGCGGAAAAATATCGTAAAAAATCCTCATTGCGAGCGGAAGTAATGCAATTAAAATAAAATATGATTGTGAAACATTCTATACATTATTTACATAAAAATAGTATTCGATTAGATTTTCGGATATAATTAGGGTTATGAAAAAATACGTTGGGGATAAATTCAGAGAATGCAGGCTGGCTTGCGAGCTGACGCAGAAGGATGTTGCGGCGAAGCTCGGGGTCTCGCAGCCGGTGTACAACAGATACGAGAAAGGGATATGCGAGTGTACATATATGCAGCTCGCGAGGCTTTGCGATATTTTCGACGTTTCGGCGGATTATATACTCGGTCGCGAGGATTACTGACCGCGCGCAGCCGCAGCGTCGGGTGAGCATAGTCACGGTCACGGCGGACTTTGCCGCCGTTTTCTTTTTGCCGATGGGGGGGGGGTAATCCGTGCGGTATGCTTTTCTTTCGGGAGGCGGTATGTTTACCGTTTCGTCGTCGCCGCGGCTCCGCTCTAAGCGGAGCCGCGGCTTTTTGCGTCCGCTTTCCGCTTCTATATAAGAGCGCGCGCAAATACAATAATACGGGTATGAAACGAACGGTTGTCGCGGTGATGATAAACACAGGGACGATGATAGGCGCGGGGTATGCGAGCGGGCAGGAGATCGCCGCGTATTTCGGTATGTCGCCGTCCGCTGTCGTGCCGATAGCCTGCGGCGCGCTGATGTTCGTGCTGACGGCGGTCCTGCTGCTCGTCGGGGCGCGGACGAAGGGCGAGCTGCCCGACGTCTGCCGCGCACTGTTCGGCAGGTTCGCACCCGCGGTGGACGCGGCTATGCTAGTCAACGCCGTGATAGTGCTGTCCGCGATGATGGCGGGCACGGACTCCGCTCTGCGCGCTCTGACGGGCGTAGAACTGCCTTACGGGATCGCGCTGTGTCTTATCGGGATATACGTCGTAAGAAGCGGATCGCGCGGGCTGGCGCGGGCAAACGTCGCGATGGTTCCGTGTATCGTCGCCGCGCTCGCCGCCGTGTGCCTGCATGCGGGCGCCGACCTTTCCGCGCCGCCGCGTTTGATTGAACTGCCGATGAGCTTCGTATACGTTTCGATGAACCTGCTGCTCGGCGCGGGAGTGCTCGTTACGCAGCGGGGGATGAGCGTAAAGCAGATACTCGCCGCGAGTGCGGTCGGCTCCGTGCTGATAGCGGCTCTGCTCGCGCTGATATGCGGCGCGCTCCCGTTCGCGCCCGCGTCCGAAATGCCGCTGATGTCGCTTGCAGAGGGTTCGAGGACAGTGTATGCGCTGTATACGGTCTGCCTGCTCTGCTCGATATTCACGACTATGATAGGCGCGCTTTCCGCCGTGCGCGGGTATGCGGCGGCAAAAGGAAAGAGCGGCGAGGCAATGCTCGCCGCCGCTCTTGCGGGCGCGCTGATCTCCGTTTTCGGATTCGGAAAAGTGGTGGACGCCCTGTATCCGCCCATAGGTGCGATCGGCGCGCTATATCTTGTCAGGTGCGCGGCGTTTGTTCTTGCTCCGCGTGTAAAGTCGTTCCGCCAGCGCCACCGCGCCGTACATAAGCGCGGCGAGCGCGCACAGCGTGACCGTCGCCGCCATGACGAGGTCGGTCTTGAACACCTGCCCGCCGTATACGATGAGATAGCCCAGACCCGCGCCCGATACGAGGTATTCGCCCATCACCGTACCCACCCAGCTGAGCCCGACGTTGATCTTGAGCACGGACAGAAAGGCGGGGACGGCGGAGGGCAGTACGGCGTAGCGCAAAAGCTGCAGGCGGCTCGCGCCCATGGAACGGAGCAGCAGCAGTTTATCCGGGGCGGCGGAGCATAATCCTTCGAGGACCGAGATAACAGTTACGATTATGCAGATCAGCACCGCCATCAGGACGATGGCTTTTGCGCCCGAGCCTACCCATATGATGAGCAGCGGGCCGAGGGCGATCTTGGGCAGAGCGTTGAGCACGACGAGGTAGGGCTCGGCGATCTTCTGCGCCGCTTCTGACAGCCACAGGCAGACGGCGATCGCGCTGCCGAGCGCCATCGATACGGTAAAGCCTATCGTGCATTCGAGCAGCGTCACGCCTATGTGGTACATAAAGTCATCCGCCATCAGTTCCGCTATCGTCGCTATTATGCGCGACGGCGAGCTGGTAAAGAACGGGTCTATCCACCCGACGGCGGTCAGCAGTTCCCACAGCCCGATGAACGCGATGAACAGCAGTATCTGCCACAGGCGGACTATGAGCTTGCCGCGGCGCACGCCGAGCAGGTATCTTTCGTGCGGAGTGAGTTCTCCGCTGCCGTTTGTCTTTCGTTTCATAACCGCCTCCGCTTTGTTTCAGCCGTCCTCCCGCCGCAGTTTCTCCATTATTTCCTCCGCCAGCCGCGCCGAGCGCGGCGACGCGCGCCGTTCGGACGGTGTGCCGGGTATGCCGACGTCCACGATCTCTTTTACGACGGCGGGGCGGGGGGACAGCAGCACGATACGGTCTCCCATACAGACGGCTTCGGGAACGTCGTGGGTGACGAGCAGCGTCGTTACGCCCTCCTGCGCTATTATGCCGCGCACGTCCTCGGCGACGTCCGTGCGCGTCTGGAAATCGAGCGCGCTGAACGGTTCGTCGAGCAGCAGCAGTTTGGGACGGAATGCGAGCGTGCGGACGAGCGCGGCGCGTTGCCGCATACCGCCCGACAGACGCGTCGGATAGGAGTCCGCAAATTCGCCGAGCCCGTATTTTTCTATGAGCGAACGGGCGTAAGCGCGGCTTTCGTCCGTCAGTTTCTTCTGCACGCGCAGTCCGAGCAGAGTGTTGGCGCAGACGGTGAGCCACTCGAACAGCGTGTCGCGCTGCAACATATATCCGACGTTGCCGTCGGGCGGACCGACGGGCGCGCCGTCGAGCAGGACGCTGCCTGAGGTGGGCGTGAGCAGCCCCGCGACGACGGACAGTATCGTCGTTTTGCCGCAGCCCGACGGTCCGACTATGGACAGAAATTCGCCGCGCCGGGCGGAGAAGGAAACGCTTTTCAGCGCTTCCGTCTCTCCGCCCGCCGTGTGGTAGGACAGCGCGACTTTGTCAAGCGTCAGCAGATCGCTCACTTGCTCGTTATCTCCTCCGCGAGCGAGTTGTCTACTATGTCGGAAAACTTCGGTTCGCCGTCCAGCTCTCCCGCGTTCTTCATTATATCCGCCAGCCGCGCGAGGGACTCTTCCGTCATCACGGGGGTGGAGCACCACGCGTCTATTTTAAGGTAGCTTTCCACCGCGACGGCGAGGGACTCTTCGCTCGTACCGTCGAACGAGGGCGCGAGCGCCTTCGCCACTTCCGCGGAGTCCGCGTCGCGCATAAACTCATAGCCTTCGCGCACGGCTTCGAGGAAAGCCTTGGCGGTGCCGCGCTGCTCGGAGAGGTAGCTGCGCTTTGCGCAGAACGCCGTATACGGCACTTCTCCGCTCTCAGCGCCCACGCTCGCGACGATATATCCGCGCCCCGTCGCCTCGAATTCGGAAGCGGTCGGTTCGAACAGCGTCGTGTAGTCCACGTCGTCGTCCGCCTCGAACACGCTGCCCATCATATTGAACGCCACTTCGGTGTTTATCGTGCAGTTCACGCCGTCGTACAGCCCGTAGCCGTTCATTATATACTGCATCGTCATCGCGGGGACTCCGCCGACGCGCCCCGCAAGCACCTGCTTGCCTTCGAGGTCGCTCCACTCGAACGTATCCGCCTCGTCCTTCTTGGATACGAGGAAGGATCCGTCGCGCTTGGTCAGCTGTCCGAACACGACGGGCGCGTCGTTCATTTCGCTCGCGTAGATCACGCCCTCGGGTCCCATCAGCCCTATGTCCGCGCTGCCGCTGACGAGCGCGGCGGTGACCTTATCCGTCCCGCCCGCATTGGTGAGAGTCACGTCCAGCCCGCGGTCGGCGAAGTACCCGTTGTTCAGCGCGACGTACAGCGGCGCATAGAACACCGAGTGGGTGACTTCGCACAGCCTGACGCGCGTGCCGTCCGAACAGCCGGCGAATGCGGGCAGAGCCGCCGCGGCGACAAGCATAGCCGCGAACGCGGCGCAAACGATCTTTTTCATTCTCTTTCGCTCCTTTTGAAAAAAGTCATATACCGCATTTTATGCCGCCGCGCTCCGCCGTGTGACCGCCTCGCGCCCGAAAACCCCGCCCGCCGCCGCGCTTCGCACGGTTTTCGTGACAGTTGTGTGACGGCGTGTGAATTTTATGCGGAATTAAGAGTAAATTTTCCCAAGGGTATTGACAGAACAGCAGTTTTGTGTTACGATAATAGCGTACCCGATAAGGGGGAAATACATATCATAGGAGGATGTAAAATGAAGAAGAAAAAGACGGCGGCGATCGTCGCATCCGTGATACTGTGCGCGGCGGTGGTTTTTTCCGCGGCGGTACTGACGGGGTGCGGCGCGAGCGGGTATTTCGCGGAGCCCGAAGACGAGGTATATCCGACGCGCGCGGAAAGGATCGCCGAGCTCGACGGGTGCGCCGTCGGGACGGGATCGAACGGGACGTATGTCGTCACCAAACAGAGCGGAAGCTCCGTGCAATACGGCTTATACGATTTTGTGGGGCGCAGGTTCGTTTCTCCGCTCGGCGAAGGCGTGATAACGCTCACCGGCGGCGCGTTCCTCCGCACGGCTGCGAAGTCGGGCGAAACGGAATACACGGTATATACGTCAAAAGGGCAGATCGGCGTTTATAAGGACGTTCCTGACATCACCCGCGTATCCCGTGACGACGTCCGCGTCGACGTCGGCGGCGTGACCTATTTTGCGGATATGTCGACGGGAGAGTACGAAACGGTTGAAGGACTCGGCTTATATATCGACTCGCGCGCGGACTACGAAACGGATAAATACCTGATCGTCGAGGGCACGGGAACGGGCGAATACGAGTATTACGACGCGGATACGTTCGAATATATCCGCACCGTATACGCTTTCCGCGGACTTCCCGCAGATGTTTTGGACGGCTTTGTCGGCGTGCTTTCCGACGGCGACATACTCGTACAGGCGCTCGTAAGCGTCCCCGAGGGCTCGAAGGACGCGGATCTGTACGTCGAAGGCGCGGGATTCGATCTGATCACGCAGATCGTGAGCGCGGGCAGCGGCAGCCGTAAAAACAAGAACGTCGACTTCATCGTGGGCGGTCTGGATAACTCCGCGTCGAGCAGCACGTTTACCGACAAGTATGACTGCGACAATATCGCGACCGTGATGAAGATACACGACGACACGCGCGTGCTGATGGATGAGGAGTACGTCATGCTTTCCGACTCGCTCGGGATCAAATACGAATTGTCCGAACTGACGGGCGGCACTGTATCGCACAGGAATGTAAATTATCTCGGCGATAACAGATTTATTTTCAACGGCGATCTTTACGACGGCGGCGGGAAGCTGCTCGCAAGCGACGTGCTCGCGATAGGAAACGAATATATACGAAAGACGTTTGCGGACGGCACGGTGAGGATATACGACGCAGGCAAGCTCGAAGAGGTGTACTCCTACGAGCCTGACGACGGATATACCCGTCAGCTTTACGGCTACGGCGATAAGCTCGTCGTGTGCGCGGTCGGGACGGACGGCGAAGAGAACGTCAGCATAATGTCCGGCGGCGACGTCTATTCCTTCAAAGCGGAGGATTTCAGCGGCGGTCTGCTGGGCGACGGCATGTTCGTTACGTCGGACGGTAACGGCGGGCTGACGCTTTACGCACTCGGCGAAGACGTAGGCATAACGGAGCTTATGTCTGCGGACGATCTTGATACAGTCGGATCGTTTGAAAACGCCAAAGGCGGATCAGGCGGGCTGATAATAGCCGCCGTGACGGACGCGGAAAGCGCGATATACGTCGTGACCGCGGACTAAGGAGGGCGAGATGAAAAAGAAAAGAATTATCCGGGCAGCGGCGGTCGCCGCGGCGTTGGCGGCGCTCCTCACGGTCGCTCTTGCGCTTTCCGCGTGCGGCGTCGGCGGCGCGGTCGTCGAACCCGAGTTCGGTTATTACGTTTCGGCGGGGCAGTCGTCCGTGCTCGGCGGCTGCGATATCCTCGAAGTCAACGGCAGCACGGCGATCGTGTCCAAGACCGCCGACGGCAAGACGACGTATGCTCTGTATTCGTTCAGAAAGGATGCGCTCATCGCCGATTTCTCCGAAAACGCGCTGACATACGACGAAACGTCTTATTATGATACCGGATCTATGCTTTACTACCGCGCGGCAAACGACGGCAAGCTGTCCGTATACGGCGAAAACGAATACGTCTGCGACGCGGAAAGCGTTTCCGACATAAGCTCCGTCGTGAGCGGCGCGATTTCGCGCGTCCGTATGGCGGAAGGCGGTTATAAATACGTCGATCTCGAAAGGGGCAGCGTGACGTCCGTTACCGAAGGGCTCATAGACCATGTCGAAAGCGCGGACTACGTCACCGACGATCATATAGTGTCGCTCGGCGATTCGGACGGCGTCATAGCGGTCTATGACCGCGATACGTTCGAGCTCGTCCGCACGATCGACGCCGCGCGTTCGATCCCGGCTTCCGCAGCGGACAATGCGTCCGCCGCGATCCTCGGCAACGGCGATTTATTTATGCAGATGGTTTTCGACGTTCCGTATTCGGCAGATTACGATTTTGCGGACCAAAACGGCGCGCATAACATCGCAACGTATATCCTCGATATTTCGAGCGGCAAGATCAAAGAGCGCAACGTCGATTTTTGGGTAGCAGACATCCTCAACGCATATGAGGTGAGCATTTACGAGAAAATGTATTCGTGCGACAACATAGCCCGGATATCGCCGATAGAGGACGGGCGTATGCTCCCGAGTTCGATAGTAGAGCTGAGCAACTCGCTCTCCGTTGGCGCGAACTTCACCGAGACGTTCGGTGTGGCGGACGATATTGACGATATGCTCGTGTATCTCGGGGACGGTAAATTCTATGATCCCGAGATCGAACGCATTTACGACGAAAGCGGCAGGGTCGTCGCCGCGGACGTGCATATGTTTAGCGCACGCTTCTTCACAAGGACGGCGGGGACGGATAAGGTATACGTCTACGACGTGCTCACGATGGAGAGCATAAACGCCGACGGGTTCGACGTTTCGACGGACTTCGGCACTTACGGCGACGTGCTTCTGATCCGGACGGAGCGCGACGGCAACGACGGCTATATGACCTACGATGCGAGCGAAGGCGTTATGTCGGAGTTCAAAGCGGGCACGGTCTCGGACGTGAACTTCGAGAACTGCGGCGTATTCACCGTTCTGCGCGACGGAAAATATAAACTCGTCGCGGCGAGCGGCGGCGCGGGAGTAAAGACGCTTTTGAGCGGCTTCGACGTTGATTTCGCGCTTACCGGCTTTAGGTGGACGGAAGCGGACGGCACGCATACGGGAGTGCTCGCGGTTTCAGAAAAGGACGGAAGTCCGGTGTATTACCGTCTGACCGCATGACGCGGCGGGCGGATAAAGCGGAGAGTGCGGAAAGCGCGCTCTCCGCTTTTGCCGTATAATCGCCGCCGCGGCGGGATTTTGCTGCTCGGTGCGCGTCAAACAGTTGCAATCGCGGCTGCGCCGTGGTATAATTACTTATTATGGATAAGACATTCGATCCCTCGAAGTTCGAGAAGGGACTTTACGAAAAATGGAAGAGCCGCGGATATTTCCGCGCGCGGGTGAATAAGGACAAAAAGCCGTTTACGATAATGATGCCGCCGCCCAACATAACCGGGCAGCTGCATATCGGTCACGCGCTGACGATGACGGTGCAGGATTCCGTCATACGCTATAAGCGTATGCGCGGTTACGAGGCGCTCTGGCTGCCGGGCACCGACCACGCTTCCATCGCGACGGAAGTCAAGATCGTGGAGAAAATGGCGGAAGAGGGTCTGACCAAGGAACAGGTGGGCAGGGAGGAATTCCTGCGCCGCGCGTTCGAATGGAAGGACAAATACGGCGGCAGGATAATCGAACAGCTCGGCAGGCTGGGCGCGTCCTGCGACTGGGACCGTCTCGCGTTCACTATGGACGACAATCTTTCCCGCGCGGTGCGCGAGACGTTCGTGCGCTATTACGAAAAGGGCTGGATATACCACGGCGCGCGCATAGTCAATCTCTGCCCGCACTGCGGCACGGCGATCTCGGACGCCGAAGTGGAATACGAAACGGAAGAGGGTCATCTCTGGCATATCCGCTATCCGTCCGCGGACGGCGGCGAGGGCATCGTCGTAGCGACGACCCGCCCCGAAACGATGCTCGGCGATATGGCTGTCGCGGTGAATCCCAAGGACAAGCGGTACGCCTCTCTCGTCGGCAAAACGCTCGTTCTTCCGCTGACGGACAGGACGATCCCCGTCATAGCCGACGACTATGTGGATAAGGCGTTCGGTACGGGCGCGGTCAAGATCACTCCCGCTCACGATCCCAACGACTTTGAAGTGGGTCTGCGCCACGGGCTGGAAATAATGCGCATAATGGACGACTCGGGGCATATGAACGAGAACGCGGGCAAGTATGCGGGAATGGATCGTTACGAGGCGAGGGAAGCGATAGTTCGCGACCTGACCGAACTCGGACTGCTCGTCAGGACGGAAACGCATATCCATAACGTCGGGCACTGCCACCGCTGCAACTCGGCGATAGAGCCCATCGTTTCCAAGCAGTGGTTCGTTAAGATGAAGGAGCTTGCCCGTCCTGCGATAGACATAGTGAAAAACCGCGGAGTGAGGTACATACCCCGCCGCTTCGAGAAGAATTACCTTTACTGGATGGAGAACATCCGCGACTGGTGCATATCCCGTCAGCTGTGGTGGGGGCACCGCATACCCGTGTTCTACTGCGATAAGTGCGGCGGCGAGTTCGTCAGCCGCGAGGATATGACGGTATGCCCGAAGTGCGGCGCGCCGCTCCGTCAGGACGAGGACGTGCTCGACACCTGGTTCTCCTCCGCGCTCTGGCCGTTCTCCACGCTCGGCTGGCCGGAAAAGACGCCCGACCTCGAATATTTCTATCCGACGGACGTGCTCGTGACGGCTTACGACATCATCACTTTCTGGGTCGCGAGAATGATCTATTCGGGGCTGGAATTTATGGGCGAAAAGCCGTTCTCCGACGTGCTCATCCACGGACTGGTGCGCGACGAAAAGGGCAGAAAGCTTTCCAAATCGCTGGGCAACGGCATAGACCCGCTCGAGATCATCGACGAAGCCGGCGCGGACGTGCTGCGCATATCTCTCGTCAGCGGCGTTTCCGCGGGCGGCGACATCAAATATTCGGACAAGAAGCAGGAGAGTTTCCGCAACTTTATGAATAAGATATGGAACGCGGCGCGTTTCGTGCTTATGAACGCGGGCGACGTCGCGATCCTGCCCGTGGAAAAGGTGAAGCTCACTCTTGCCGACAAGTGGATAATCACGCGGCTGAACCGCACGATAACCGAAGTGACGAGATATATGGAGCGTTACGAGGTCGGGCTTGCAGCGAATAAACTCTACGACTTCATATGGGGCGAGTTCTGCGACTGGTATATAGAGCTTTCCAAAGTTTCGCTGTACTCGTCGGACGAAAAGAAAAAGCAGGGCGCGCTCTCCGTGCTCGTGCGCGTGCTGCGCGACATACTCAAACTCGCGCACCCGATCATTCCGTTCATCACTGCGGAGATATACGACGCTCTTCCCGAATCCGCGCGCGACGCGGAGGACGTGATGATCTCGGCTTATCCCGACGCGAAAGCGCTGCGCAGCCATCCGAAGGACGCCGCGCTGATGGAAACGGTGATGGACGCGATCAGGCGCATACGCGCGCTGCGTGCGGAACTCGGCGTCAAGCCCTCCGTCCGCACGGAGATATACGTCCGCCCGTCGGACAAGGCGAAAGGGCTGGTCGGCAAAGCGGGCGAATACCTCGTCAAGCTCGCGTCGGGAACGGCGTGCCGCGAAACGGACGTCAAGCCCGAAGGCTGCACGACGCTCGTCACCGCTCTCGGCGAGATATATATCCCGATGGGCGAGCTCGTCGATTACGACAAGGAACTCGAACGCCTCGGCGGGGAATTGCAGCGCGCCAGAGAGGAACTTTCCCGCGCGGAAAGCAAACTCGCGAACGAAAATTTCGTAGCCAAAGCGCCCAAAGCGCTGGTGGACGGCGAGCGCGAAAAGACGGTCAGGTTCGCCGAACGCATAGCCGCTCTCGAAGCGAAGATCGCGGAAACGAAAGCGGCTGCCGGCAGATGATATGACGGAGCGTATAGCCTGCGGAACGGTCAACTGCTATATCGTCGGGCGGCGCGGAGCGTGCGTTCTCGTCGATACGGGCGAGGAGAAGTACGCGGACAAAGTGACGGAGCGCGCGCGGCTGGCGGGCGTGCGGCTGATAGTGCTGACGCATTGCCACATAGACCACGCCGGCGGCGCGGCGAAGATCTCCGACGCGCTCGGCGTGCCGATAGCTATGAATTCGGCTGACGCGCCGCTGATTTGCGGCGAACCGCGCCCTATGTATGCGGATACGTTCACGGGCAGGCTGCTGCTGCGCATGGCGCGGAGCGCGCTTAAAAAACGGATGACTCCGTTCGAGCCGAAAGTGGAGCTTTGCGAGGGGCTGGAGCTTTCGGCGTTCGGCGCGGAAGGAACGGTGCTCGCCCTGCCCGGGCATACGCTCGGTTCGATGGGCGTGCTCTGCGACGGTGAACTTGTCGCGGGGGACGCGGCGTTCGATCTCCTGTCGCCCTGCCGCGCGAAGATCTACGAGGACAAGGCGGCGGCTGACGAAAGCTGGGCGCGCATACTCGCAGACGACCGCATAACGACGGTGCACGTCGGGCACGGCGGTTCGTTCCATCCCGACAGGTCCCGTCCCGCTATGACTCCCGTGACCGAATGACGGCGCGAACGCGCGGAGAACGGATAAGCGAGGAGAAGTGTGCGGCGGATCGCACCCGAAACGCTGTGCGGCGTTGCGTATGACCGCGCGGAGAACGGATACCGAGCGGGCGTTCCCGCCTCGGCGTTGCGTATGACCGCGCGGATAACGTGTGCCGAGCGGGCGTTCACGCCTCGGCGTTGTGTATGCCCGTGTGGCGGAAAATACAATATCGATATTTGAAAACACGAAAGCGCGCCTGCTCTGCAATAGAGCAGGCGCGCTTTATGCCGGGCGGATCTCGCGCCGAATGCGTTCTTATTGCCGCTATCGGCAATAATTCGCGATTTTGTCACCGCATTTAGCTTGCATTTTTGCCGATAATAAGGTATACTCAAAGCGGAGGGCAAGCGGAATGAAATATCTGTCTGTTGCGGAAACGGCGAAAAAGTGGGGGCTTTCTGAGCGCAGCGTGAGAAATTACTGCGCGTCGGGGAGGGTGGACGGCGCTTTTCTGACGGGAAAGACGTGGAATATCCCCGAGGATGCGGAAAGACCCGCGCGTATCGGCGCAAAGACCGACGTTCCCGCGACGCTGCCCGAGATATTGAAAAGGGAAAAGGCGTGCGGGCTTTCGGGCGGGATATATCATTATGTGCAGATCGAACTGACCTATAACTCCAACCATATCGAGGGGAGCCGCCTGACGCACGAACAGACGCGTTATATTTTTGAAACGAATACGATAGGCGTCGGGAGCGGAGCCGTCAGAGTGGACGATGTCGTGGAAACGGCTAACCATTTCCGCTGTATCGATATGGCGGTCGACGAGGCGGGCAAGCCGCTTTCCGAAGCGTTCATCGGGCGGCTTCACGGTACGCTGAAAAACGGCACGACGGACTCGCGCGCCGAGTGGTTCGCCGTGGGGGAATATAAGAGGCTGCCCAATACGGTCGGCGGCAGGGAAACGGCGCAGCCGGAAGAGGTAGCGGGCGAGATGAAACGGCTGCTCGCGGCATACGGCTCTGGCAAGGACAAGACTTTGGACGACCTTCTCGATTTTCATTACCGTTTCGAGCGTATACACCCGTTTCAGGACGGGAACGGGCGCGTCGGACGGCTGATATTATTCAAAGAGTGTTTAAGGTGCGGCATCGTGCCGTTCATTATCGGCGAGGATCTGAAAATGTTCTATTACCGCGGTCTGCACGAATGGGAAAACGAGCGAGGGTATCTGCGCGATACCTGCCTCGCCGCGCAGGATAAATTCAAACGAGTCCTCGACCGTTTCCGAATATCCTATTGAGATAGGGTCGCCGCGCGCCCTCGCCCGCATTCGGTCGCGCCGCGCGATGATCGATCGGCTTAAAAAGCAAAAGACTTATCCGAACGACTTCGGATAAGTCTTTTGCTTTTCGCATAACGCTTTATTTCTTTCTGATAAAGCAGACGCCGGCGGCGCCCGGACCTATATGCACGCCGATGACGGGGCAGAGGTTTACCGCTTCGGCAAGCGCTTCTTCGGCATTGTCGGGCGTAATCGCTTCCGTCAGGCGGCGGCAGAGCGAATTTTCCGCCGAATACAGATAAATTATCGGATAATCGGGATCTGCGGGGGAGGCGGCGACGCGTTTTGCGACTTTTTTAAGCGCGAGAGCGGTGCCTATCGCCTTGTCGCACAATTCGACCGTACCTTCGCGGGAAACGGTTACTATGGGCTTGATGCGGAATATTTTGCCTATGGCCGCAACGCTCTTTTTGAGTCGACCGCCCTTTTGCAGATAATCGAGAGTATCCACGATCGCGTACAGTTCCATGCGCGAGCGTATGTCGTCGAGCAGCGCCGATACTTCCGCCGCGCTCTTGTCGCGGTTTTCGTATGCTGCGTAAACGAGGATCTTTATCATTATCGTCGCGCCGAGAGAGTCGTAAATATGTACGTTATCGCAGCCGAGGTTCTCCTTGGCTTTGCGCGCGCTGTCCACCGTTCCCGACAGCGCGGACGAGAGCAGTATGACGAGCGTTTCCTCGTCCTTGCCGAGCGATGAGAACAGTTCCTCGAATTCCGTCACGTTGATCTGCGACGTATGCGGGTGGTCGGGATCGGTCGCGAGTTTTTCGTAAAACTCCGCCGTGGACAGATCCTTGCCGTCGAGGTACGTCCTGCTCCCGAATATGACGGGGAAGGGCAGTACCGTGATATTCATTCTCTTTGCTTCTTCCGCCGAAAGGTTGGCGGACGAGTCCGTGATTATTCTGATCATTGCCTTTACTCCTGTTACTTTTCTTTTTCTTCAAGTCCGGTCGTTTCTGTCCCGGTCGCTTTTTCCTTGGCTTTTTCTATGTTTATCTGTTCGATATAACGTCTGAATATTTTGCCGACGTATTCGAGTTCCTCGTCCGTCAGCCGCTGTTCGAGCATACGCGTGATATAACGACCGTAACTGTCCTCTTTATGGTAATACCTCGCGAATTTCTCCGTCACGGTCAGGCGGTAGCTGCGTTTGTCATCCGTCTGCGTTTTTTCGAGATAGCCTTTCTCGACGAGCGAACGCACCTTGTACGCCGCATTGGGGGAGGAGATGTTCAGATATTCCGCGAATTCCGTCACCGTCGGATTGCCGAGCAGATACACGACCTCCGCGCTGAAATACTCCGTTGCCGACAGCGAGCCCGCTTTTTCGCCGATGATCCCGAAAATGTGCTTGTACAGCCGCAGACGGAACTCGTTGTATATCACTTCAAAATCCCGCTCTATGCTTCTTTCCGTGCTCTCCTTATCCATTCAGTCATCCTCCGTTCGTATCTCTTTGCCCGTTTTCGCCCGCGCGGCTTGTGTTTACCTCCGGCAGACGCAGAGCGTCGCGCAGAAACATTAAAACTTTTTATCTAAAAATTTTTAACTATCGGCATTATATCATATCCTCCGCCGCAAGTCAACCGTATATTATCACATTGTGAAAGAATGTGATAGAAAATTTCACATAAGCCGTCAGCGCGCCTGCCGCGCGCTTTTGTTACGGCGCTTGCATTTCATTTACCGTTTGTCAGGACTGCTCTCCGTCGGGACCGCCTGGCGGCGGAGCCACCTTGCGGTGGGGCCGCCTGGCGGCGGAGCGAAGTGTGAGTTTTTGCGGTACGGACAAGGCTTGTTTCATCGTCAGTCCGTTCACCCCGCCGTCCGCAAGGACCGTCTGGCGGCGGGGCCGCCTGGCGGCGGAGCGAAGTGTAAGCTTTTGCGGTACGGACAAGGCTTGTTCAATCGTCAGTCCGTTCACCCCGCCGTCCGCAAGGACCCTTGCGGTGGGGCGAAGTGTGAGTTTTTGCGGTACGGACAATGCTTGTTTCATCGTCAGTCTGTCATTTGCCGTCCGCCAGGACCGCCTGGCAGCGGGGCGAAGTGTGAGCCTTTTGCGGTACGGACAATGCTTGTTTCATCGTCAGTCTGTCATTTGCCGTCCGCAAGGACTCCGCCAGGACCCGCCTGGCGGCGGGGCCACCTTGCGGTGGGGCGAAGTGTGAGTTTTTGCGGTACGGACAATGCTTGTTTCATCGTCAGTCTGTTCACCCCGCCGTCCGCAAGGACCCGCCTGGCGGCGGGGCGAAGTGAGCGTCTGCGGTACAGGCAAAGCCTGTTTAATCGCCGGTTTCGTTATTTCACCGTCCGCCAGGACCGCCTTGCGGTGGGGCGAAGTGAGCGTCTGCGGTACAGGCAAAGCCTGTTCAATCACCGGTTTTGTCATTTCGCCGTCCGCCAGGACCGCAGGGAAGCCGAATATGAAAAATCCCCGCTCCCGGATGACCCGGGAGCGGGGATTCGTTCGCGCGTGACGCGCTTACTTTTCGTTTATGAGCGTTATATTATTTGCTCTCTTCGGCGGCTTTGGCTTCCTTGGTCTCTTCCGCCTTGATCTTATAGGATTCCAGACGTGCCTTCGCGTCTTTCTCCGCTTTCTCGAACAGGACGCCCGCGACTTCGGGTTTGGACGCTTTGAGCGACTTATATCTCGTTTCGCCCATAAGGAAGTCCTGATAGGACGCCGTGGGCTCTTTGGAGTCGAGGGTGAATCCGCTGTCGGGGTTATAGCGGTAGAGCTGCCAGTATCCGGCTTCGACCGCCTTCTTCTGCTCCGTCTGACCCATATCCATACGAATGCCGTGGTTGATGCAGGTAGAGTAGCAGATGACGAGGGAAGGTCCGTCGTACTTCTCGGCTTCGGTCAGCGCTTTGAGCAGCTGAGGCTGGCTCGCGCCCATCGCGCACTGCGCGACGTACACATAACCGTAGCTCATAGCCATCATGCCGAGATCCTTTTTCTTCGTGCGCTTGCCGGCTGCGGCGAACTTCGCGACGGAGCCGGTAGGGGACGCCTTGGACGCCTGACCGCCCGTGTTGGAGTACACCTCGGTGTCGAGCACGAGCACGTTGACATCCTCGTCCTGCGCGAGCACGTGGTCGAGTCCGCCGTAACCGATATCGTATGCCCAGCCGTCGCCGCCGATGATCCAGAAGGATTTCTTGACGATGCAGTCGCTGTCGGCGTATATCGTTTCGAGCACCGATTTAAGCTCTCCGCTCGCCGCTTTGATGGCTTCGGGCAGAGCCGCCTTGATCGTATCCGCGCACTTGCGGGTGATCTCGACGTTTTTCATATTCGCGCCCCATTCCTCGAACGCGGTTTTCAGCGTGTCGTTCGCGCCCAGTTCGATGGCTCTGTGCATATCCGCGGCGAGCTTTTCGCGGCGCGCCTTGTAAGCGAGGAACATTCCGTAGCCGAACTGCGCGTTATCCTCGAACAGCGAGTTAGCCCACGCGGGACCTTCGCCCTTGTCGTTCTTCGTGTAAGGGCAGACGGGCGCGGAACCGCCGTAAATGGACGAGCAACCCGTAGCGTTCGCGATGATCATACGGTCGCCGAACAGCTGCGTGACGAGCTTGACGTACGGCGTTTCGCCGCAGCCCGCGCACGCGCCCGAGAACTCGAACAGCGGCTTACTGAACTGGCTGTTCTTCGGGTTGGTGGGAGCGACGTTCTTGACGGGCACCGTCTGCGAGTATTCCCAGTTCGCCTTTTCCGCTTTGGTGGCGACTTCGATGTCCGTCATCTTCAGCGCCTTGCCGGGAGCGGGGCAGACGTTCGCGCAGGACGAGCAGCCCGTGCAGTCGAGCGGGGAAACTTGCATTCTGAATTTCATTCCGGGGAAGCCGTTTGCGGGTTTGGAAACGAACGCTTTGGGTGCTTTCGCCGCCTCTTCCTCCGTCATCAGCACGGGGCGGATGGCTGCGTGAGGGCAGACGTAGGAGCACTGGTTGCACTGTATGCACTTCGTGACGTCCCAGACGGGTACGACGGGCGCGGCGCCGCGCTTTTCATATTTGGTCGTTCCGGTGGGAACGGAGCCGTCCGCGCTGACTTTGGAAACGGGCAGTTTATTGCCTTCCTGTGCGTTGCAGACGCTGATGAATTCGGTGTAATACTTGTCCGCTTTCGCGTCTGCGGGAATTTCCGCTTTCGCGCCCACTTTGGTGGTAGCCCACCATTCGGGGATCTCCACTTCGCGGAGCTCGCTTATCGCCATATCGATCGCGTCGCAGTTGGCTTTGACGACCTCGGGACCTTTCTTGCCGTAAGTCTTTTCGACGGCGGCTTTCATATACACTTCCGCCTGCTCGTAGGGGATGATGTTCGCGATCTTGAAGAACGCCGCCTGCAGAACCATATTCTGGCTCTTGGGGCTGCCCGCTTTCTGCGCGGTGGCGAGAGCGTCGATCGCGTACATTTTGATATGCTTCTTCGCGAGAGCGCGCTTCATCGAAACGGGAAGTTCCTTTTCCAGTTCCGCGTCCGTCCATTTGCAGTTGAGCAGGAACGTGCCGCCTTCTTTGAGCGAGGAGAGCATATCGTACATCGTCACATACGCGGGCTTGTGGCACGCCACGAAATCCGCCTCGTCGATGAGGTATTCGGAATGTATGGGCTGATCGCCGAAACGCAGGTGGGAGAGCGTGAAGCCGCCCGACTTTTTCGAGTCGTACTCGAAGTAGCCCTGCGCGTACTTGTCGGTATGATCGCCGATGATCTTGATGCTGTTCTTGTTCGCGCCTACCGTGCCGTCGCCGCCGAAGCCGTAGAACTTGCAGCGCACCGTGCCGGACGGGGAAGCGTTGACGAATTCGGGATAGGGCAGGGACGTCTTGGTCACGTCGTCGTCTATACCGATCGTGAAGTGGTTCTTGGGATTGGTCTTTTTGAGCTCTTTATAGATCGCGTTGACCATGGACGGCGTGAATTCCTTGCTGCCCATGCCGTAGCGTCCGCCGACGACTTTGACTCCGCGCACCTTTTCTTCGGCAAGCGCGGCGCACACGTCGAGATACAGCGGCTCGCCGAGAGCGCCCGGCTCTTTCGTGCGGTCGAGCACGGCGATCTTCTTGCAGCTTGCGGGGATCGCGGATACGAAATCCTTGACGGAGAACGGACGGAACAGGCGGACCTTGATCGCGCCGACCTTTTCGCCCTTCGCCGCGAGGTAGTCGATTGTCTCCTGCACGGTCTCCGCGCCGCTGCCCATAAGCACGATGACGCGGTCCGCGTCGGGCGCGCCGTAGTACTGATAGAGTTCGTATTTTCTGCCGGTGAGCTTGCTCACGGCTTCCATTTTCTCTTTGACTATCGCGGGAACGGCGTCGTAATACTTATTCACCGCTTCGCGCGTCTGGAAGTAGATATCGGGGTTCTGCGCCGTGCCCTTCTGAATGGGGTGCTCGGGATTGAGCGCGCGGCTCTTGAAGTCGCGGATCTCGTCCTCGCAGACGAGCGACTTCATTTCGTCGTAGTCTATGACGTCTATCTTGCTGACCTCGTGGCTCGTGCGGAAGCCGTCGAAGAAGTGCAGGAACGGCACCTTGCTTTTGAGCGTGGAGAGGTGAGCGACGAGCGCGAGGTCCATAACTTCCTGAACGCTGCCCGAGCAGAGCATCGCAAATCCCGTCTGACGGCATGCCATAACGTCCGCATGGTCTCCGAATATATTGAGGGAGGACGCCGCCAGCGCGCGTGCCGAAACGTGGAACACGCAGGGGAGCAGTTCGCCCGCGATCTTATACATATTGGGGATCATCAGGAGCAGACCCTGCGACGCGGTGTAAGTCGTGGTCAGAGCGCCTGCGGAGAGCGATCCGTGAACGGCGCCCGCAGCGCCGCCTTCGGACTCCATTTCCGCAATGCGGAGCGGCTGCCCGAACATGTTGAGCCTACCCTTCGCCGACCACTCGTCCGCGACCTCCGCCATAGGCGAGGAGGGCGTGATGGGATAGATGGCGGCTACTTCGGAAAACGCATACGCGACGTGCGACGCGGCGGTATTTCCGTCGATAGTCATTTTCTTCATCTGGAATTATTCCTCCGTTTATAATGTTTGTCGTGATCTCGCGCCGTTCGTCCTGCTCCGATACGCGCGAAAACCCGCGTATCGGCACTGCGCGGCACGATACGGTAACGATTACCATTGAATATTATATCATCGGTTGGCGGGTCTGTCAAGGAATTAGCCGATATTCGGCTTCCCTGAGCGTTAAGTTACGGTAAATTGCTATAAATTGCGTATCACGGCGCGGGTAACGAAGAACGAGCCGACGCAGGCGGCTGCGCACCCGGCGGGAGGGAGAGCGAGCAGGTATGCGGGCGCGGCGGCTATGCCGTCCCCGAACGCGGTCATCAGCGCCACCGCGGCGGCGAGCAGCGCGAGCGCGATGATCCCGAGCAGCAGTCTGCCGCGCTCCGCGCCGAACTTGTACGCGAGGGGAACGGACAGCGCGACGACGGCGAGCGACAGCGCGGCGGTCATCGCCAGCCCCGAAAGTTCGACTGCGGGCGGAGCGGACAGAAAGTACGCGAGCGGCCACAGCGCGACGGAAACGGCGGAAAAGGCGAGAGCCACGATATACTTTTCCGCGGCTATGACGGAGGGCGACAGTCCGCACGCGAGCGAGTATGCCGTCCAGTCGTCCTTGCGGTCGCAGGTGACGACGGCGGCGGTCGCGGACAGCGGCAGCAGCATCGCCAGACCCGTCACGAACGCGGGATTGTCGAGAAAGACCGCGAGCAGCGTGAACGCCGCGCAGTAAATCGCGTAGTAGAGCGCGTATCTTTTCAGCGTGTAAAGATCTTTGATCAGCAGTCCTTTCACTTTTATTCCTCCCGTCCTTTGATAAAGAACACGGTCAGCGTTTCGAGGTCGACGCGCTCCGCGTCCGATCCCGCGTCACGCGCGTAAACGAGCGACTCCGCGCCGTACTCCCGCTTTATGACCCGCAGCGCGCCCGGCGCCGCTCCGCGCACTACCGCATAGCGGGACAGCAGTTCGTCTTTTTCTCCCGAAAGCAGCACCCGCCCTCCGCCAAGGAGGACTATGCGGTCGCAGAGCTTTTCCAGGTCGCTCGTGATGTGGGAGGTCATCAGCACGGTATGACGCTCGTCCTGCATGAACTGCCATATCTCGCCGAGCATTTCGTCGCGCGCCGCGGGGTCGAGCCCGCTCGTCGGTTCGTCGAGCAGCAGCGTGTCCGCCCCGTGCGAGAGCGCGGCGGCGAGCGCGGCTTTGGCTTTCATCCCGACGGAGAACTCCCCGATACGGCGGTCTGCGGGCAGTGAGAACTTTTCCGCGAGCGCGAAGAACACGCGCCTGTCCCATTCGCGGAAGATCCCGCGCAGCGCTTTTTCCGCGGCGGCGAGGGTGAGGCTTTCGGGCAGATTTCTCTCGTTGCCGACGTAGCCGATCTTCTGCCGCTCCGCGCGGGTCGTCTGCCGCGCGCTGACCCCGTTTATGCGTACCTCTCCGTCATATCCCGTTATCCCCGCGACCGCGCGCATAAGCGTGCTTTTGCCCGCGCCGTTTTCTCCGATAAGCCCCGTGACCTCTCCGCGCGGCGCCGTGAAACTCGCGTCGAGCGTGAATTTGTCGTATCTCACGGTCAGTCCGCGCACTTCGATACCGCCGTTCATTTTTTACCTCCCGCGTCATACGCTTCCGCCGCCATTCTCGCAAACTCCTCCGCGTCAGCTCCCGCGAGCGCGGCGGCGAGCGCGGCTTCCGCCAGCAGCTTTTCCGCGTCCCGCAACAGTTCGCCGCGACGCGCTTCGCCAGGCAGATCCGCGACGAAACTTCCTTTCCCGACGGCGGTGACGATATACCCGTCCCGTTCGAGATCGCGGTATGCCCGCGCCGTCGTTATTATGCTTATCCGCAGATCCTTCGCCAGCCCGCGCACCGTGGGCAGGGGATCGCCCGTTTTCAACTCGCCCCCCGCGATCTTGCCGCGTATGCTCTCGTAGATCTGCCTGTGCAGCGGCTCTCCGCCGCGTCTGACGTATATCTCCATAGGTTTACCGCAAATATTGTATATATCCATTATATACAATTCATCGCGTTTGTCAAGCATCCGCGCTTGATTTCCGTTCGTTTTTCGGAAAATGCGGCGCGGGCGGGAGTTAGGGGAGCGGGGAGGATCGGAAAAATATATGCGGAGGACTTGCGGAAACGAAATTGCGCGAGAAGCGTTAAAATTCTTGATTTTTGCGATAAAAGGGAGTATAATAGTTTCGTGAGATAAAAACACACGGAAAATTTATGGAGGACCAAACAATAATGGCAACCAAAAACGTAAAAGCAAACGTAAAAGTAGCTATTAACGGCTTCGGACGCATCGGCAGACTTGCTTTCCGTCAGATGTTCGGCGCCGAAGGATTCGAGATCGTCGCCATCAACGACCTGACCTCGCCCAAGATGCTTGCGCACCTTCTCAAATACGATTCCTCGCAGGGCAACTATGCGGGCATCGGCGGCTGCAAGCACACGATCACGCACAAGGATCCCGTTATGGCGGAAGACGGCAAGACGGTCGTCACCCCGGGTTCCATCACGGTCGACGGCACGGAGATCACGATCTACGCTATCCCCAACGCGGCAAACGCGCCCTGGAAGGAGCTCGGTATCGACGTCGTTCTCGAATGCTCCGGCTTCTATACGAGCAAGGCTAAGGCGCAGGCTCACATCGACGCGGGCGCAAAGCACGTCATCATCTCCGCTCCCGCGGGCAACGATCTCAAAACGATCGTTTACAACACCAACCACAAGACGCTCACGAAGGACGACGCGATCATATCCGCGGCTTCCTGCACGACGAACTGCCTCGCTCCGATGGCGGACGCGCTCAACAAGTTCGCTCCCATCCAGAGCGGTATTATGTGCACGATCCACGCTTACACCGGCGATCAGATGATCCTCGACGGACCGCAGAGAAAGGGCGACCTTCGCCGCAGCCGTGCCGGCGCGTGCAACATCGTTCCCAACTCCACGGGCGCAGCGAAAGCAATCGGCCTTGTTATCCCCGAGCTTAACGGCAAGCTCATCGGCGCGGCGCAGCGCGTTCCCACCCCGACGGGTTCGACGACCATCCTCACCGCCGTCGTCAAGGGCAAGGACATCACGAAGGAAGGCATCAACGCCGCTATGAAGGCTGCCGCGAACGAGTCCTTCGGCTACAACGAGGACGAGATCGTTTCTTCCGACATCATCGGAATGACCTTCGGCTCTCTGTTCGACGCGACGCAGACCAGCGTCCTGAAGATTACCGACGACCTCTATGAGGTACAGGTAGTTTCCTGGTACGACAACGAGAACTCCTACACCAGCCAGATGGTTCGCACGATCAAGTATTTCGGCGAGCTTATCAGCAAGTAATAGTTCCGTAACAGGTAAAATACGTCAAATGCCCTCTGTTTTCAGAGGGCATTTCGTTTTCCTGCATCAAGAAACCGAGGATCAAGGCGACTCCTTCCGACTAATGAGCCAGCAGTGACGAAGATATACCCTCGGGGCAACGATCCCGAGGGTATATTTTTAGCACTTGCGGCAAATGAGTGCTAATCGCTTGACTTTTTCCCCGATGTCGGCTATAATCCGATATTGAAGAATATATACAGGGCGGCGGTATGCCGACCGCGGATATATTGAAGACGAATATATATATGTGTGTGTGACGGCGGAGAACCGCCGAAATAGAAAAACGCACGGGGCGCGCGCCCCTCGGACGATAGAATATGGCAGACGAGAAGAAAAGAGATTATTACGAAGTGCTCGGCGTGAGCAAGACGGCTTCGGACGACGAGATAAAAAAAGCGTACCGCGACCTCGCGAAAAAGTACCACCCCGATCTCCACCCCGGCGACAAGGAAGCGGAGGCGAAGTTCAAGGAGGCGAGCGAGGCTTACGGCGTGCTTTCGGACGCGGAAAAGCGAAAACAGTACGACGCGGTCGGGCACGCGGGCTTCGGCGGCGGTTTCGGCGGGTTCGACTCCGGCTCTTACAGCGATATGTTCTCGGGATTCGGGGATATTTTCGGGGATATTTTCGGCGGTATGTTCGGCGGCGGGCGGCGCGGCGCGCGTCCCCGCGGACCCGTGCAGGGCAAAGATACGACGTATGTCCTTCGCATCAATTTTGAAGAAGCCGTGTTCGGCTGCGAGAAGGAGATCGAGCTCAGCTATAAGGACGAGTGCCGCGCCTGTCGCGGCACGGGCGGCAAGGACGGGGAGAAGCCCGTCACCTGTAAGACCTGCGGCGGCAGCGGCGAGGTGGTCAGCAGCCAGCGCACGCCGTTCGGTATGGTCAGCCGCACTTCGCGCTGTCCCGACTGCGGCGGCACGGGTATGAAAGTGGCGCACAAGTGCCCGTCGTGCGGCGGCACGGGGTACACGAACACGCGCAAGCGGCTCAAAGTGCGCATTCCCGCGGGCATAGACAACGGTCAGGGCGTCAGAGTGCGCGGCGAGGGCGAGCCGGGAACGAACGGCGGCGGCAGGGGCGACCTTATCGTCGAGGTCGTCGTGCGCGCCAATCCCGATTTCCGCCGCGACGGCACCGATCTTTACGCGCGTGTCAAAGTGCCGTACCCGACCATGGTGATGGGCGGCGACATAACGATAGCGACGCTGGACGGCAGCGTGACGCAGCGGATAGCGCAGGGCACGCAGTCGGGAACGCGCGTGCGTATCAAGGGCAAAGGCGTGCCGCGCGTAAACGGCGTGGGCAGAGGCGACCTGTTCGTCGATCTCGACGTGGATATCCCCGTGTCGCTGACGGACGAACAGAAGACCGCGCTCAAAGAATACCGCGATTCGCTTTCCCGCCAGCCCGGCAAGAAGAAATTCTTCGGAAAATAAACATCGACGATAACGCCGGAGTTTCTCCCGGCGTTGTTTTTTTTTGTCGCAGTTTGCCGATACCGCCCGATAATCGTTGCAAAGCGCGGAGGGTTATGCTATACTGTAAATGTAATTCAAAGGCAGGTGCGGGTGCATGGAAAAGCTGATATCATTTGCCGTTCCGAGTTATAACTCGGAGGCGTATATGCGCAAGTGCATAGATTCGCTGCTTTCGGGCGGCGAAGAAGTGGAGATCATCATCGTCGACGACGGTTCGACGGACGGAACGGGCGCGATAGCGGACGAATACGCGAGCCGCTATCCCGCTATCTGCCGCGCCGTCCACCAGGAGAACGGCGGGCACGGCGAGGGCGTGAATCAGGGCGTCCGTCTTGCGCGCGGGCTGTATTACAAGGTCGTGGATTCGGACGACTGGGTGGACGAGGGAGCGCTCTCCGAATTGCTCGCTACGGTGCGCCGTCACCGCGAAGAGAACGCGCTGCCCGATATGTATATCACGAATTTCATATACGACCGCATAAGCGACGGGCAGTCGTTCACGCGCAGGTATGTGAAAAATATGCCCGTCGGAGAAACGTTCGGCTGGGACAGGGTAAAGCCGTTCCGCGGGTCGAGCGTGCTGCTTATGCATGCGCTGATGTATTCCGTGCGCGTGCTGCGCGAGTGCGGGCTGGAACTGCCCAAGCATACGTTTTACGTCGACAATATTTTCGCATACGTTCCTCTGCCGTATGTGAAAACTATGTATTATCTCGACATAGATCTCTATCATTATTATATAGGGCGGGTCGACCAGTCAGTCAACATCGCGAGTTTCTCCAAGCGTACCGACCAGCAGAACAGGGTAATGCTGATAATGGCGGAAGCATACGACCTGCGGGAGCTGAAAAAGCGCGAGCCGCGCCTTGCGAAATATATGCTGCATACGCTCGCGTGTCTGATGATAATCACGATCACGTTCTCCGTCGCCGTTCCGAGCAAGGAGAAATACGCCGCCCTGCGCGAGGTGTGGGCGAAGATAAAAGAAAAGGATAAGTGGCTGTACGGCAAACTCAGATACCGCCATTATCCGGCGCTTCACACTTATTTCCCTCGGCCGATAGGACGTGCGATCATAGTATCGGGATATAAGGCGACCTGCCGCAAAGTAAAACTCGGATGAATCGGAGCACTTATTCGATCCGATCGGCATACATACGGACGCGTCTCCGCGAAACATAGCGTTTCGCGGAGACGCGTTTATATTCGGGGTATTTTGAGTTATTGTAATATATATGACTTTATTGTATGCGCGGCATCCTGTCCGACAGCCGTTTTGATCCCGAACAGCGCTCCGCAATACGAATAGATGATCCGTGCGAATTCTTCGGCTTCCATATAACAGTTATCCTCGAGCCATTTGGATATGAGACTTATCGTGCCGTTTGCGACATAATAGGCGAGATATTTTTTGGCAGGGATCTGGTTTTCGGCGGAGATACCGAAACCTGACAGGGGAGGGGTGAGGCAGATAAGTACTGCGAGAATATCTCGTCCGTTTTTTTCGCGTATAACGTATTCGGATACCGTTCCACCGACATATGTTACGGCGGCAGCGGCAGCGGCAGCAGCATGATTGAATGTACGATCGTTCGTTTGTGATGCGGACGAATATGCAAGCGTGTAAACGATCATTCGGGATCCGGCGTCTGAAAGACGCCGGATCCCTTCCTTTATGCTGAATTAGTATTGCGCTGAACCGTCATTCGCTAATGACGGAAAAACGGAAAAAACCGTTTGACGGAAGAAGAAAATTTTCCGTATGCCGTTGAACATTTCCCGCGGATATGTTATAATATCCTTGATAAGGGGCGCGGAACGGTCGTTCCGACTCCGTATCGGAAAATTCGGAGGTGAAATTTATGGCAAGAAGAAGAAAAACGTCGAGCATAGGACCCATCGATCTGGTGTTCATTCTGCTCGCGGCGGCGGGACTCGTGTTCGCCGTGATCGGTCTGTTCATCCCGTGGATGGGATCTTCTGCGGCAGAAGGCAATATCGAGGGCGGCAGTATGGGACTGTTCTCGGAAGAGCTGTCCAAGCGCGTAGATGCGAGGGAATTGCTGGATCAGAGCGTGCTGCCCGTCGGGCTTGTGCAGGCGTTCGCGATAATAGGCGCGGTGCTCGCTCTCGTCTGCGTGGCGGGAGTCGTGATCAAGGCGGCAAAAGCCGCGAAGATCAACGGGCTCGTTTCGCTCCTGATCTCGATCGCGACCATCGCAGTCGGCGTGCTCGTCGCCGTGTTCTCATACGTTCTCGGCGGCGATCTCAGTACCGAAATGGGAGACGTGTCCGTAACGTCCGTATTCCCGATCGTGGGAATGTATTTCTGTGCGATAGGCACGGTCGTGTCCGGAGTGATGATGCTGCTCAAACGCAACTGACCGTTCGGGCAAACGCAAACGACGGACGTAAAGCGCGCCCCGCCGCAACCGCGGCGTGGCGCGCTTTTTCTTGACAAAAGCCGCCGCGCGCCGTTATAATGGACGTATGGAGATAAACGCACAACTTGCCGCGCGGCTGAGCGGAGCGTACGGAGCGGAAGCGGAAAACGTCATCCGAGGGCTTTGCTCGCGCCGTAAAACGACGTTCCGCGTCAATACCCTCAAAAGTACGGCGGAGCGCGTCGAGAGCGCGCTGCAAAATACGGGGATCGCTTTCGAGCGCATAGGCGGAGGCTATGCCGTCGCCGGCGGCGACTACGCCGCTCTCCGTTCGTCGGAAATGTATGCGAACGGGGAGATATACGTTCAGAGCCTGTCGTCCATGCTGCCGCCGCTCGCTCTCGGCGCGTCGGCGGGGGAGAACGTCCTCGATATGTGCGCGGCTCCCGGCGGAAAAACGTCGCAGATCGCCGCGCTGACGGGCGGCGGGGCGTATATAACGGCGTGCGAGATAAACCCCGTGCGCGCGGAGCGGCTGAAACACAATCTCGCCCTGCTCGGCGCGCGCCGCGTGAGCGTGCTCGTCACGGACGCGTCCGCGCTCGACCCCGCAATGAAGTTCGACCGCATCCTGCTCGACGCGCCCTGTTCGGGGAGCGGCACGCTGTCCGAAACGGACGGCGGGAATTTTTCCGAAAAACTGCTCGCCGCGTGTATGAAAAAACAGCGCGCGCTGCTCTCCCGCGCGTTCGCGTTGCTCGCGCCCGGCGGCGTTCTCGTCTATTCGACGTGCTCGCTGCTGCCGTGCGAGAACGAGGAGGCTCTGCTGTCCGCGTTGCCGCGTTCGGGGTTTTCCGTCGCGGAGACGGGGCTCGCGCCCGAGCGCGCCGCCGTACTGCCGTCGGAGTGCGGAACGCTCGTTGCTCCGGACGAATATTACGAGGGATTTTTCGTAGCCAAGGTCGTTTCCGACCCGCGGTGAAGCGGACATTGCAAGGTCGTTTCCGCCCGGACGTCGCGCGCTTATTGCGGACGCCGACGACCGGCGGTCCGTACCTTACGAGCGTTATTTCCGTCCGGTGGCGGCGCGGACAAGACAAGCGCCTTTCAGCCCGGCTTGATCCGAACATTAAAATCTGATAAAGATTTCGCCGACCCTATTGCAATTTTCGCGCGGATATGGTATAGTTTATGTGACAGATATGTGACGGCTGTGTGAAAATCGTCCGAACGCGCATCATCTCGGCGGCGCAAGCCGTACATCATTTCCTCCTTTTGGAATCCGCGCCTCTTTGCATACGGGCGCGGATTTTTTCCGGAAACGCAACTTTTACAAAACTTTAACATTATTTAACGATTATCCGAACATATCCGCGCTATCATTATATACGGAGGCAGGAACGGGTGAGGGAGATTTGCTTATGATAAAAATACTCGTTGCCGAGGACGATAAGGATCTGGGAGCGCTCGTGAAGGCGCGGCTCGGACTTGCGGGTTACGACGCGACGCTGTGCCGCGACGGCGAAGAGGCGTTGGAAGCGTTCTGCGGCGGGTCTTACGACCTCGTCGTGACTGACGTTATGATGCCGCGGCTGGACGGGTTCGGGCTTGCCGAACGTCTGCGCGAGGCGGACGCCAACGTGCCGCTGCTGTTTATGACCGCGCTCGACGACAAGCCGTCCAAGCTGCTCGGGTACAGGCTGGGCATAGACGATTACGTCACCAAGCCGTTCGATATGGACGAGCTGATAATGCGCATAGGCGCGCTGCTGCGGCGGGCGAAGATAAACGCCTCGCGGGAGATAACCGCGGGCAACTTGCGTATGAACGCGGACGAGCATACCGCGTATATAAACGGCGAGGAGGTCCCGATGACCGTCCGCGAGTTCGATCTGCTCTATAAACTGCTGTCGTATCCGAAAAAGACGTTTACCCGCGCGCAGCTGATGGACGAGTTCTGGGGCTACGATTCGTCGGCGACGTCGCGCACGGTGGACGTGTATATGGCGAAGCTGCGCGAAAAAACGGCGGTGTGCGACGGGTTCGAGATAGTCACGGTGCACGGGCTGGGCTATAAGGCGGTGATGAAATGAAGCGGGCGGGAAGGCGGAGCGTCGTTTTCGCCGAATATATGCTGTGGTTTTTGATGACGGCGGTCATAATAATGGTCGCGGTGCTGGTATACGACAAGGTGAGCGAGGCGACGGACAGCCGCGCGGTCATTGCATTGGTGATAATCGCGGTCATATGCGCGCTGGCGGGACTGCTGACCGCTCTCGACGCGCTCCGCCGCAGGTATATGACGGGATTGCCCGTCAGGAAGATAACGGACGCCACGGAACGCATAGCGGCGGGGGACTTTTCCGTCAGGATAGCGCCCGCGCGCGCTCTCGAAGCGTATAACGGTTACGGCGAGATAATGGACAACGTCAACGCGATGGCGGAAGAGCTGGGCAAAACGAGCGTGCTCAACAAGGATTTTATCTCCAATGTGTCCCACGAGTTCAAGACCCCGCTTTCCGTGATATGCACCTACGCCTACGCGATCGCCGACGGCAGACTGACGGATGAGGAAACGCGCTCTTACGCGCGCACGCTTGCCGAAACCGCGTCGCGCCTGTCGTCGCTGACGACGAATATCCTGCGGCTCAACCGTATGGAGCACCAGCCGCCGCCCGAGTTCAGACCGACGGACATAGGCGAGTCGCTGCGGCGCAGCGTCATTGCGTTCGAGGACGCGGCGGAAGAAAAAGGGGTCGCGCTCGAATGCGACGTGTGCGACGGCGCGGTCGCGCTCTCCGACGAAGGACTGCTCGAACTCATATGGAACAACCTGCTCTCCAACGCCGTCAAGTTCACGCCCCGCGGCGGGATGGTGCGCGTCACGCTGGCGCAGCGCGGCGGCGAGATAGTCGCGGAGATCTCGGACAGCGGCTGCGGTATGAACGAGGGCGTCGGCGAGCACATATTCGATAAGTTTTATCAAGGAGATACGTCGCACGCTTCGGAGGGTAACGGACTGGGACTTGCGCTCGTGAAAAAAGCGATCGATCTTCTCGGCTGCGTCATAGACGTGGAAAGCTCGCCGGGAGAGGGCAGTACGTTCCGCGTCCGTTTCGCGGCGTGTGATCGGGAGAGGGTGAGTCTATGACGAACGGCAAACGCGACAAAAAATTCAGATACACTTATTCGTCGCTGCATTCGGGCGGGATAAGCGGCGCGGACGGCTCCTCCGTCGGCGACATATTGCAGCGGCTGCGCGAGATCGAATCCGAAGTGCGCACGCCCGCTTTGCTCGCCGCGTTCGCGCTCGCGATCGTCGGAATGCTTACGTTCGGCGCGGGGCTGAGTCTTGCTCTGGTCTGGAACAATATCCCGCTTTCCGTCGTGCTCGGTTCTGTCGGCATAGCGGCGGCTGCCGCGTCGCTGCCCGTTTATAAGTTTGTCTGCCGTCGGCGCCGAGACAAATACGCCGCGGAAAAACTCGACCTCGAGCGCCGTCTGCTTTCCGCGACCTCTTCGCCCTCTTCCCGCGGCGACGACTATTTCTGAATGAGCGATATGTCGGCGACTTGTCGTGTCGCACCTCGCGGCGTTCGCGGTTCGGCTTCGAATATTTTCGTTTGAAGCAGATATGACTTGTTGCCGGATATTCGGTTGCTCACGGCGCGACAAAAAGCCGCAGGCGGTTGCCTGCGGCTTTTTTGGCGCGCCGCTCGGAGTAACTTCGCCGCTGACGCGGCTCGTGGCGTTCGCGTTCCTGCGGAACGCTCGGCTACGAATATTTTTCGCTTGAAGCAGATATGACTTGTTGCCCATAGGGCGAAAAATATTCGCCTCCTCAGGCGCGGCAACAAAAACGGCGCGAGTGAAACTCGTGCCGTTTTTGTTGGCGCGCCGTGAGGAGTTCGAATCCCCAACCTTCGGTTCCGTAGACCGACGCTCTATCCAATTGAGCTAACAGCGCATATGAAATTTTTATGTATGAACGGCGCGCGGCGCGCCGTGAGGAGTAACTTCGTCGCTGCGCTCCTCGTGGCGTTCGCGTTCCTGCGGAACGCTCGGCTACTGAATCCCCGACCTTCGGCTGACGTAGACCGACGCTCTATCACAACTCAAGCTGACAGCGCATACCCGTAACATTTTCCGGGGCGGGGAAGCGTGCTTTCCCGTTCCGTGCTCGACTATTATAATATTATGCGAGCGGTTTGTCAAGAAGAAATGCGCGTTTGGGAGAAAAATAATTTGAAAAACCGAACGAGGGAAGGAGGGACGTATAATGTATCGTTCCGCCGCTTGTTCCGCCGCCCGCTTTCGCGGCAGTAACCCCGCCGCACCCGATAATTCCGCGCCGCACGGCGGGAAGAGTGATAAACGCCGCGGGAAAAGCCACCGCGGCGGTCTTGCTGCTGTAAGATGACTGCCGTTACGGCAGTATGCCGAAGTCGCGCAGGACGCGCAGCCGCACGTCGGTGAACGCGCGGCAGAGCCTGCCGAGCCTGTCGTGGTCGCGCAGCAGCCGTTCGGACTCCTCGGCGAACGCGCGGGAGCGGGTGAACGCTTTGTCGAAAGCGAAGCGCAGATACGCTTCGTGGCACCAATGGTTGCGGGTTTCGGCGGCCTGCATCAGATAGTCGTAGTCCTCGTCGGTGAAGTATGCCGCGCCGCGGACGCGGTCGAGTATGCGCAGTTCGTGCACGGTTTCGCCAAAAGTGAGCTTTTCGCGTTCCAAGCCGCGAAGCTCCCGCTCCATATCGCCGCCGCTCATTGCGGCGTAAATTATTTTCACGTCGCGCTCGATGATCTGGCAGTACATTATCGTTTCGCCGACGAGCGCGTGAAATTCTCGCAGTTCCATATCGTATCCTCCGTGGTCGCGGCGGGAGGGAAGGGCGCGCCGCGTTTGTCCTGCGCTCCGCGTTTTGCCGCGCGGGCGAGTTACAGCTGTATGTCCAGTTTGCCTAATTTTTCAAAGAGTATGTCCTCTTCGGTGGGCATATCTTCCGCGCTTTCTATCCGACGCCGCAGCCCGAGCATCTTTTCGTCCGTCTGCGTGATGACGTCCGCGCACGCTTTGAGCCGCGCGACGATCTCCTGCTGATCGGGGATATCCTTTTTATATTTGAGCTGATGTTCGAGGCTCGCCCAGAAGTCCATCGCGATCGTGCGTATCTGCACTTCGACGTTGACTTTCTTTTTCGTTTCCGCGAAGAACACCGGGACCCTGACGATCAGGTGCAGGCTGCGGTAGCCGTTGGGCTTGGGTGCTTTGATATAGTCCTTTCGCGCGACGAGTTCTATGTCGTCCTGCGCGAGCAGCGCGTCCGCTATCGCGTATATGTCGTCGATATACGAGCAGACGACGCGTATGCCCGCTATGTCATAGATGTTCGCCTCCATGCTTTCGGGCGTTACGGGCAGTTTTTTGCGCAGCAGTTTGGCAATGATGCTCTGCGTGCTTTTGATGCGCGAGGAAACGGAGTTTATCGGATTGCGTCGGTGGCGCACGTTGAATTCGGTATCGAGCACGTCGAACTTCGTCTGCACTTCCTTGATCGCGCACGCGTACATCATTTTAAGTTCTTTGTATTTTACGAGCGACCACATCGCCTTTTTCGTGCGGTCGTATATCTCTCCCGCGGCGTCGAACAGTTCCGCGGGCAGGTTGGCGAGCCCGGTAAGCTCGGAAAGGTCGCTGTCTTTGTCGTCCATATTCGTTTCTCCCTGTGCGGCACGACCGCCGCCGTCTTTTGAAAGAAGTATAGCGCGGCATTATGAAATTTAAGTAAAAACAATGTAAAAATTTCATAAAAAACGCGGGAAAGCGCGCGGTTTTCGGCTTTTCCGCGCCGCCGACCGCATTCGTCCGTTTCCGCCCGCGAGGTCATAATAAGGAAAATTTCGGTGCAAGACCGCGTAAGTTATTGACATATCGGGCGCGTTCTGTTACTATTAAACCGTACGAGGAGGAATATCGTGGCTAAGGTAATAGCGATCTCCAATCAGAAGGGCGGCGTCGGCAAGACGACCACCTGCATAAACCTCAGCGCGTTCGTTGCGCTGATGGGATATAAAGTGCTCGTAGTGGATATCGACCCGCAGGGCAACACCACGAGCGGTTTCGGAATAGTGGGCGAGAACAAGGACAATCTCAAACGCACGATATACGACGTGATGATGGGGGATGCGACCGTGCGCGACACCGTTTGCGGCACGACCGTTCCCAACCTCAAAGTCGTCCCCGCGAATATAGAGTTCGCCGGCGCGGACGTGGAGCTGATGAATCTCGAAGAATCCCGCGAAAAGGTGCTGCGCCGCGCGCTCGCGCCCGTGCGCGACGATTACGACTACATATTCATCGACTGCCCGCCGTCGCTCAACGTGTTTTCCGTGAACGCGCTGACGGCTGCCGATTCGGTGCTCATTCCCATGCCCGGCGACTTTTTCTCGCTCGAAGGCATAGCGCAGCTGATGAATACCGTCAAGCTCGTCAAAAAACACCTCAACCACGCGCTGGAAATAGAGGGCGTCGTGATGACGATGTACGACGGGCGCAGCAACCTGTCCAATCAGGTGGCGCAGGAGATACTCAAATGGTTCGGCAAGAGCGTGTTCAAAACGCGCATACCGCGCAACGTCACGCTCGGCGAAGCGCCCAGCTACGGTCTGCCCGTCGTGCAGTATTACCCGACGAGCAAAGGCTCGCTGGCATATATGGATCTCGCGGTGGAACTGCTGCGGCGCGACGGCAAGAAAGCCGCGCCGCTGACAGGGCTTGCTTCTTATAAGCTCAAGTCCGCGCCGCAGAAGAAGAAAAAGCAGGCGGGCGGGCGCTGACCCGCCGCAGACGGAGCCTCGCTGTCCGTTCGGGCGCGGACGCGGGAAGCCTTAAAGCCCGATGATAAGGAGGAAAACGAAGATGGCAACGCAGCACATAGCGGCGGAGCCGGGAGATTTCGCCCCCGTGGTCGTTATGCCGGGAGATCCTATGCGGTCGCGGCTGATTGCGGAGGCCTATCTCACGGACGCGCGGCTCGTCAACGACGTCCGCGGCGCGCAGGGGTATACGGGTTACTATTACGGCGCCCGCATATCCGTGATGGCGAGCGGTATGGGAATGCCGTCCATAGGCATTTACGCCTACGAGCTGTTCACTAAGTTCGGCGTCGGGTGCATTATCCGCGCGGGCAGCGCGGGCGCGTATTCGGACGCGCTTAAACTGCGCGACATCGTGATAGGGGATACCGCGTCGACCGATTCCCGCTCGGTGGAGTTCTTTTCCGCCGAACCTTTCGAGCGTATACCCGCTTCCGTGAGGCTGGCGGGCATAGCCCGAAGATCGGCGGATGAACGCGGTTTCCGCGCGGTGGGCGGCAGCCTGCATACGAGCGACGTGTTCTATTCGGGCGCGGAGTACGGCAGAATGTGGAAGGCGCGCGGAGCGGACGCCGTGGAAATGGAAGCCGCGATGCTCTATGCCGTGGCGCGGGCGTTCGGCAAAGAAGCGCTCGCCGTGTGCGCGATAAGCGACTACGCTCTCGGCGGGGATATGCTCTCTGCGGCAGAGCGCGAATGCGGGCTGCGCGATATGATGGTGCTTGCGCTCGACGTGGCGGCGCGCGCCTGACGCGGCGCGGCTTTGCCGTAAGCGCGAGATTTGGTTTTCGGACTATCGATACGGCTGCGGGCGTAACGCAGCGCGGCATACAGGAGGTATATTTGAACGAAGTCGTATTTGACCGCGTATCCAAAACGTACGCGAAAAGCCCCGTCAAGGCGGTGGACGGACTGTCGCTGACCCTTTCGGGCGGCGAGATATTCGGGTTTCTCGGTCCAAACGGGGCGGGGAAGACGACGACCATCAAGATGATGACGGGGATACTGTCCGCGGACGAAGGCAGTATTTCGGTATGCGGCGCGGACGTCGAACGGGACCCCGCGGGCGCGAAGAAGAACATAGGTTACGTCACGGACAGCGGAGTGCTGTTTGAAAAGCTGACGGGCAGGGAGTTCGTCGACTTTATGGCGGACGTATACGGCGTATCCGTCGAAGAGCGTCGGGCGCGCGCCGACGAACTCGTTTCGCGCTTTTCGCTCGGCGGCGCATACGACAACCAGATAGGGACGTACAGCCACGGGATGAAGCAGAAGATAGCCATAGTCGGCGCGCTCGTCCACGACCCGAAAGTGCTCGTTCTCGACGAGCCGATGGTGGGGCTGGACCCGCAGTCGGTGCGTGAATTCAAGGACATAATGCGCGTCCACGCGGACAGGGGAAACGTCGTGTTTTTCTCGACGCACGTCCTTGATATGGCGGAGCGGATATGCGACCGCATAGGCATAATAAGCAAGGGCAGACTGCTCGTCGCGGGCGATCTCGACGATATCAAAGCCGCAAAGGGCGACGAGTCGCTCGAAGACATATTCCTCTCCGTCGCGGGAAACGGGAGCGACTGATATGTACGGGTGGAAAGTCATAACGCGGACGCTGCTTAGCATGACATTCAGAAAGCGCGCGGGCGCGAAAAATTCGCCGTCCGCACTCGTCGGCTTCATCGTGCTCGCCGCCATACTTTCGGCGTGCATAGCCGTCGCGCTGGGATTTCTCGGCGCCGCGGTTAGGGATTATGATCTCACGACGGAGATCGCCGCGCTGCTTCTGGCCGCGGATTTTATGCTCACGCTCGTGTTCGGCACGGTCGCGGTGTTTTCGTATATGTATTTCTCCCGCGACAACGAGTTTTTAATGAGCCTCCCGGTCAGACCGGGTACGGTGTTCGCGGCGAAGCTGACGGTCATATATGTCGAGGAAGCCGCCGTCGGAGCGGTGCTCGCTTTCCCGGGCGCGATAGTGCTCGGCATAGCGACGGCGCAGGGCGCGGCGTTTTATATAATGACGCTCATCGCGGTCGCGCTCGTGCCGCTTTGCGCGCTGTTGCTCGGCGCGCTTATCGCCGTGCCGCTGACGTTCATAGCCGGGTTCTTCCGTAACCGCGGCGCGGTCGCGAGCGTGCTCCTGCTCGTGCTGTTCGCCGCGTTTATGACGGTGTATATAGTAGTCGTCAATCTTGGCGGCCGCGCCCCGGCGTCGGGCGGGGCCGAGGATATCGGCGCCGCCGTCGAAACGCTGCGCGCCGCGGTGCGCCGCTCAATGTATGTTATATATCCGATCTACTGCCTTGCGTGCTTCGGCACAAACGGCGGCGGGTTCGCAGAAGCTCCCGCCCTCTCGGCGGCAATAAACCTCATCGTGTTTCTCGGGACGGTCGCCGCGCTTTCGGCGGCTCTCGTCCCGCTCGCGTTGCTTATGTACCGCCGCGCGGTCATGCGACAGTCGGAAAATCCGCCGCGGAGCAGGAACAAAGCGGGGCGTTACGAGCGTTCCGGAGTGCTGCGCGCTCTCGTGAAAAAGGAAACGAGGATGCTCATACGCAATTCCTCGTTTGCGTTCCAATGCCTCGCGGGCGTGGTCCTCTCTCCCGCGATGTGCGTCGTTATGATGATAATGGGCAACGGCGAAGGCGTGGAGGAAGCGGGCATATCCGGGCTTATGTTCGTCGTTATGTGGGCGATAGCTGCAATGATGGCTTTGATGATGACGGGCGCGCTGAACTTCACCGCGCTGACGGCGGTGACCCGCGAGGGCGTCACGTTCGCATACAGCAAACTCATTCCCGTGCCGTATACCGTCCAGCTCGACGCAAAGCGCGTGGTATCCGTGCTGCCGCCCCTCGTGTCCGGTGCCGTGAGCGTGGCGGGAATGGCTGTTTCGGGAGCGGTCGCGCTCAAAACGGTGGACGTCGCCGCGATAATAAGCACCCTCGTTATGCTCGCCGCTGGCGTGCTGTGCTTTACGGAGTTCTATCTGCGCCGCGATCTGAAAAAGCCGCGCCTCGATTGGGTCACCCCGCGCGACGCCGTCAAGAGCAATCCCGCCACGGTGATCCCTACGCTGCTCGGTATACTCGCCGCGTTCGGAGCGGGAGGAGTTATCCTCGGGCTTGGGCTTGGGCTGTATTTCGCGGGGCTGGGCGGCTGGGGGCTCACGATAGCGTCCGCCGCGCTCGCCGCGGTGTTCGTGCTGCTGTTCTTTATCGTCCGCGGCAGAACGACCGCAGACGCCGACAGACTGTACGCCGCGCTTTCGGTATGAGCCGCGGCTGTCAAAACGGACATATAAAAAAGCGTTCCGTGCGGAACGCTTTTTGCGTTTGCGGGCGTCAGTTTATCCCGTCCAGATCGGCGAGCATTTCGCGCATATCCGCATATCTGTCCTCTTTTTTCAGAGAGAGGGCTTTGGTAAGGGCGGCGCGCATATGCGGGGAGAGCCGTGCGGGAAAGGATATGCGGTCCTGCCGCAGCCGGTCCGTCGCTTCGGGCGGCAGACAGCCCGTCACGCAGTAATACAGCGTCGCGCCCGCGGCGTATACGTCCGCGCGTCTGTCGACCGAGCCGTCCTTTTCGTACTGCTCGGGCGGGGCGTACCGCCGTTTGAGTTCGAGCGACTGCTGCCTGCCCGCGGACACGGACGAGCCGAAGTCGATGAGTTTGGCGCAGCCTTTACCGAGGATGATATTGTCTGCGGAAACGTCGCGGTGGAGCAGCCCCGCGTCGTGTATCAGCGCGAGGGAGGAGAATACGGGGCGGAGCAGGGCGAGCGCGTCGCCCTCTTTCATCTTGCCTTTTTTGAAAACGCGGTCTTTCAGCGTTTCGCCTTCTATGTATTCCATAACTATATACGCCGTGCCGTTCTCGCTGAAATAGTCGAGAGCGGTCGGTATGTCTTTAAGGTCCTTTATCGCCGCCATATTTTTCGCCTCGTCGGTGAACCTCTTCTTGCCGAGCGAGAACCTCCCGCGCAGTTCGGGGGAGCGCGCTTCGACGGCTTTCCCGACGCGGGCGGCGACGGTAAACGGGAAGTATTCCTTGACGGCGACGCGCGCCGATCTCATCGTATCGAACGCGAAATAGGTGACGCCGAACCCGCCTTCGCCGATCGTTCCGCCGAGGACGTATCTGTTTTTCAGGAGCGTGCCTTCGGGCAGCGCGCGGGGATCGGGGCGGGGAGGTCGCGAGGCGCGCCTGCCGCATTCGGGGCAGACGCCGCGCGGCGAGAGCGGCGCGAAGCAGCGGGGGCAAAGATTTTCCGTCATTGGTCGTCCTCCCCGATGACGCGCACGAGCAGCGCGGTATAGTTGTCGTGTTCTCCGCTCGCGCGCGAGAGCAGTTTCTTTTCCATATATCCGAGCATCCCTTCTCCCGGCAGACCGAGAGTGAGAGCGTATTCCATTTCGTTTTCGTCGACGTATTCCCAGAACCCGTCGGTGCAGAGCAGGAACGCGTCGCCCGCGGCGAGCGGCGCGTCCGATTCGGTTATGTCGGGCGGGAGATACCGCCGTCCGCCGAGCACGCGCGTCAGCTTGTTCTGGTCGCGGTGGTAGCGCAGGTCGCGGCGGCTTATCCTGCCGCTTTCGACGTCCATCTGCGCGACGGAATGGTCGGCGGTGCAGAAGCGTATCCTGCCCGCGGCGAATCGGTAGACGCGGGAGTCGCCTATGTGGGCTATGACGGTGCGCGAGCCGTCCGTGAATACTCCCGCGAGCGTCGTGCACGCTCCGTCGATATGTCCGTTTTCCGTTTTTTCCTCGATTATGCGTCTGTGCGCGCGTTCGGCGAGCGCGGTTATGCATTCCGCCGTCGGAGAACCGCCGTTCATAAACCCGTCGCACATAACTTCGGTGCAGATGCGGCTGGCTATGCCGCTGCCCGAATACGCGCCCAGTCCGTCGCACACGACGAAACACGCCTTGCCGCCGTCCGCGCGCCACCCCGCGTTGTCCTGATTGCTCTTTCTGCCCCCCGGGGAGCATATCTCCGAATAAGTCAGCGTCATAATGCCGTCCCTCCGTCCGCTTGTCGGACGATACCGTTCTTATATTATACACCGTGCGCGCCGTAAAATCAAGGGACGGCGGCAGGCTTATGCAAAATTTGCGTTCGGCGTTTGTATTCGTTTGACTTGACCGCGCCGTAAATGCTATACTTTATTTGAAAAAGGTTTTCGGAGGGACTTATATGAGCGCATACGGAAAGGTCGCCATAGTGATAGGGTCGAGATCGGACTACGACACGGTAAAACCCGCCGTGGCGACGCTCGGAAAGTTCGGCGTCGAATGCGAGGTGAGGATAATCTCCGCGCACCGCACGCCGACGGAAGCGCACGATTTCGCGGTGAACGCGGAAAAGAACGGTTTCGAGGCGATAATAGGCGTCGCTGGCAAAGCGGCGCATCTTGCGGGAGTGCTCGCGGGATATACGACGTTGCCCGTCATCGCGCTGCCGATAGCGACGAGCTTTATGGGCGGGCTGGACAGCCTGCTGTCTATGGTGCAGATGCCCAAGGGCGTGCCCGTCGCGACGGTTGCCGTCAACGGCGCGGACAACGCGGCGCTGCTCGCGGTGCAGATACTCGCGGTCAAATACGACGGGCTGAAAAAGAAGCTCGCGGAATATAAGGAAGATATGCGCAGGAAAGTCGTCGAGGACGACCTCGCGCTGCAAAAGGAACTTTCAGCACAATGACGGCGAAGCCGACAGGAGATATACAAATGGAAATCGGAAAACAGCTTTATGAAGGAAAGGCGAAGAAGGTATTCGCAACGGACGACGACAAGGTGGTGCTCGTCGACTACAAGGACGACGCTACTGCGTTCAACGGACTGAAAAAAGGTCAGATAGCGGGCAAGGGCGTCATCAATAACAAGATGAGCAATATGATGTTCCGCCTCCTCGAAAAGAGCGGCATCGAGACCCATTACATCGAAGAGCTCGACGACCGCAGGACGTTCGTCAAGAAGGTGGAGATAGTCCCGCTCGAGGTCATCGTGCGCAACGTGGCTGCGGGTTCGTTCTCCAAGCGTTACGGAGTCAAAGAGGGAACGCCGCTTAAAAGCACGGGATTTGAATTCAGCTATAAGAACGACGATCTCGGCGATCCGATGATAAACGACTGGTACGCTCTCGCAATGGGACTTGCGACGAGAGAGGAGATAGACACGATACAGCAGACCGCTTTCAAGGTCAACGACATACTCAAAGCGTATTTCGCGCACCTCGGCGTCAGCCTTATCGACTTCAAGCTCGAATTCGGCAGATACGAGGGACGCATCATCCTTGCGGACGAGATATCTCCCGACACCTGCCGTTTCTGGGACAGCAAGACGGGCGAGAAGCTGGACAAGGACCGTTTCCGCCGCGATATGGGCGGCGTGGAAGACGCTTACAAAGAGATGATGCGCCGCATCACGAACGGCTGATACGGAGGACCGTATGATCGATTACAAAGCTGCCGGCGTGGACGTCACGCGCGGATATAAGCTCGTCGACCTCATAAAGAAGAGCGCGGCGGAGACCTACGACGAAAACGTGCTCTCGGGTCTGGGGTCGTTCGGCGGTTTTTACGCCGTTCCCAAGGGCTTTGCCGACCCCGTGCTCGTATCGGGCACGGACGGCGTGGGCACCAAACTGCGTTATGCCATAGCGCTCGACAAGCACGACACGATAGGTACGGACTGCGTGGCTATGTGCGTCAACGACATCGTGTGCCAGGGCGCGAAGCCGCTGTTCTTCCTCGATTATGTGGCTTGCGGCAGGCTCGATCCCGAAAAGACGGCGACCGTCGTGCGCGGCGTGGCGAAGGCGTGCAAAGAGGTGGGCTGCGCGCTCATCGGCGGAGAAACGGCGGAAATGCCGGGAATGTATCCCGAGGACGAATACGACCTCGCGGGGTTTGCCGTCGGCATAGCGGACAGGAGCAGGATAATAAACGGCTCGAAAGTAAAGAAGGGCGACGCGCTCGTCGGGCTTGCGTCGAGCGGCGTGCACTCCAACGGATATTCGCTCGTGCGCAAACTGCTTGGCGAAGACAGAAAGGAACTGGAAAAATACGACGACTCGCTCGGTATGACGCTCGGCGAAGCGGTGCTGACGCCGACGAAGCTGTATGTGAACGCGGCTCTCTCGCTCGCGGAAAAGTTCGATATCCACGGCATAGCCCACATCACGGGCGGCGGATTTATCGAGAACATCCCCCGCATACTGCCCGACGGGCTGTGCGCGGAAGTGGATCTCGATTCCTTCCCGCGGCTGCCGATATTCGATCTGCTCGCGAAAAAGAGCGGTCTTGGCGACGATAAGCTGTACAACACGTTCAATATGGGCATCGGTATGGTATTTGCCGTCGGCGCGGACGAAGCGGAAGAAGTTAAGGAATATGCTATCAAATCGGGCGAAAGCGCATATATTATAGGCAGAGTCGCCGAAGGCGGCGGGGTAAAGCTCTCGCGCGGCGGCATATCCGGATAATGATAATGAAGAGGAAACGGACATGAAAAAACTTGCGTTACTCGTAAGCGGAAGCGGTACGAATATGCAGGCGATAATGGACGCGTGCGCGTCGGGAGAGATAAACGGCAGGATAGCGGTGGTCATCTCCTCCAACCACGAGGCGTATGCTCTCGTCAGGGCTGAGGGGGCGAAGATACCCAACTATGTCTGCTGCAAAAAGGACTTCCGTTCCGCCGAAGCGCGCGACAGGGAGATACTCCGTCTGCTCAAAATGTACGACGTGGATTACGTCATACTCGCGGGCTATCTCGGCATACTCCCGCAGTTCATCATCGACGAGTATCCGAACCGCATAGTGAACATTCATCCGTCGCTGCTGCCAAAGTTCGGCGGAAAGGATCACTACGGCATAAAAGTTCACGCCGCGGTCATCGCTGCCGGGGAGACGGAGAGCGGCGCGACGGCGCATTTCGTCAGCGCGGAGATAGACGGCGGTCCGATCATACGGCAGGAAAAACTGCCCGTATATAAGGGGGATAAGCCGGAGGATCTGCAAAAGCGCATACTCAATCAGATCGAGCATCCCATGCTCGTATCGGTGATAAGAGATCTTTGCGACGGTAAAATCAAAGTGGTCGACGGCAAGGTGGTCGTCGGATAAACGAACAGGAGAACAGGCTATGGCAGACAAAAGAAGGGCGCTGATAAGCGTCAGCGACAAAACGGGCGTGGTGGATTTCGCGCGCGCCCTCGTCGAGCTCGGTTTCGAGATCATCTCCACGGGCGGAACGGAAAAGGCTCTTAAAGAAGCGGGGCTTTCCCCGATCAATATCAGCGACGTGACGGGTTTTCCCGAGTGCCTCGACGGCAGGGTAAAGACGCTTCATCCCGCCGTCCACGCGGGTCTGCTTGCCCGCAGGGATATCCCCGAGCATATGCGGACGCTGGAAAAGCTGGGAATAAGCAGGATAGACGTCGTAGCCGTCAATCTTTATCCGTTCAAGGCGACTGTGGAGAAGCCCGGCGTCACTCTCGAAGAAGCGATAGAGAACATAGACATAGGCGGACCTACGATGATCCGCAGCGCGGCGAAGAATTACCCGGGAGTCATCGTCGTTGTCGATCCCGCGGACTACGCGGAGACGATCGAGCGTATAAAAACGGATACGGCGGACAATGATTTCCGTTTCCGTATGTCGTATAAGGTGTTCCGTCACACGGCGGTGTACGACACGATGATCTCCAACTATATGCAGAAGAGGCTGGGCATCGAATTTCCCGACCAGGCGACGTTTGCATACGAGAAAAAACAGGATATGCGTTACGGCGAGAATCCTCATCAGAACGGGGCGTGGTACAGCGAACTGTTCGCGGCGGAAACGGCGGGCACGCTGTCTGCGGCGCGTCAGCTCCAGGGCAAAGAGCTGTCGTACAACAACGTCAACGACTGCGCGGGAGCTCTTGACCTGCTCAAAGAATTCGCGGGCACTCCCGCGGTCGTCGCGGTCAAACACGCGAACCCCTGCGGAGCGGCTCTCGGCGGCTCGATAGCGGAGGCGTATAAAAAGGCGTATGCCTGCGATCCCGTTTCCATATTCGGCGGTATCGTGGCGTGCAACAGGGAAGTGGACGCGGAAACGGCGTCCGAAATGGTCAAGATATTCCTGGAAATAATCATCGCGCCGTCGTTCAGCGAGGAGGCGAAGCGCATACTTTCCGCAAAGAAAAATCTGCGCCTGCTCGAACTCGACGACATAGACAAGCCTTACGGCGCGGATGTGCGCGATATGAAAAAGGTCGCGGGCGGACTGCTCGTGCAGGAAAAGGACAGGTCGCTGTACTCCGGCGATGTCAAGGTCGTCACGAAGAAGAAGCCGACGGAAGAGGAGGAAAAGCAGCTTGAATTCGCCTACAAGGTGGTCAAGCACACGAAGTCCAACGCGATAGTCATCGCCAAAGACTATATGGCGATAGGCGTGGGCGCGGGTCAGACCAACCGCATATGGGCGGCGCAGCAGGCGATAGAGCACGCGCGCGGAGCGGGCAACGACCCGAAGGGCGCGGTACTGGCGTCCGACGCGTTCTTCCCCTTCGACGACTGCGCGGAGGCGGCGGCGGAAGCGGGCATAACCGCGATCGTACAGCCGGGCGGCAGCATACGCGACAACGATTCGATAGTCAAGTGCGACGAAAAAGGCATGTCGATGATATTTGTCGGTCAGCGGCATTTCAAACATTGACTTAAAAATAAGCGCCGCGCTTTGCGGCGGCATAGTAAGGACGTACATTCCGATGAAGAAAAACGTATTGGTAGTGGGCGGCGGCGGACGCGAACACGCGATAGTGTATTCGCTGTCCCGCTCGCCCGAAGTGGGAAAGATCTACTGCGTGCCCGGTAACGCGGGCATATCGCGCCTTGCGGAATGCCACGCCGATATAAAAGCGACTGACCTCGACGGGGTCGTCGCTTTTGTGCGTTCGCATCCCGATATTTATATGACGGTCGTAGCTCCCGACGACCCTCTCGCCGCCGGTATGGTGGACAGACTGGAAGCGGAGGGCTTCCGCGCGTTCGGTCCGCGCGCGAACGCGGCGCGGCTGGAAGCGAGCAAGTCGTTTGCCAAGGAGCTGATGAAAAAGTACGGCATCCCGACGGCCGAATACGAGATATTCGATTCCTACGAAGCCGCGGAGAAATATCTCGGCGAGTGCGGCTATCCCGTCGTGCTCAAAGCGGACGGGCTTGCGCTCGGCAAAGGCGTTCTGATCTGCGAGGACAGGGTGCAGGCGGAAGCGGGGCTGAAAGAGATAATGCTCGACAAGGCGTTCGGCAGCGCGGGCAACACCGTCGTCATAGAGCGGTTTCTGCGCGGGTTCGAGTGCTCGGCTCTCGCGTTCTGCGACGGCAAAACGATAGTGCCGATGACGACGAGCCAGGACCACAAGCGCGCGCTCGACGGCGACAAGGGGCTGAATACCGGCGGTATGGGGACGTTCTCGCCCTCTTACAGGGTCACTCCGGAAACGGAAAAGCGCATATACGACGAAGTGCTGCTGCCCACGCTCCGCGGGCTTCAAAGCGAGGGCATAGAGTTCAAGGGCGTGCTTTACGCGGGACTTATGATAGACGGCGACGACATACGGGTGCTCGAATACAACGCCCGTTTCGGCGATCCCGAAACGCAGGTGATCCTGCCTCGGCTTGCCACCGATCTGTTCGGGATATTCGAGGCGTGCATAGACGGCACGCTGGATAAGGTGGATATCCGCTGGACGGGCGACAGCGCGGTATGCGTCGTGCTCGCGTCGGGCGGCTATCCCGAAAAGTACGAGAAAGGCAAGAAGATAACGTTCGGCGAGCTCGACGACGGCGTGATCGTGTTCCACGCGGGCACGGCGTTCGACGGGGACGGCGATTACGTCACGGCGGGCGGCAGAGTGCTGGGCGTGACGGCGCTCGCGCCCACGCTGAAAGAGGCGCGCGACAAGGCGTATGCCAACGCGCGGCGCATCACGTTCGACAAAGTGCATTACCGTACGGACATACTCAAAGAACTCGGCAAGGCGGAGGAGAAATGATAAGAAGACTTTTCGTCGAAAAGAAGAAAGGATACGACACCGTGCGCCGCCGCAAGCAGGCGGAGATAGAGAGCGCGCTTTCCGTCAAAGCGGAAATGCGCATGCTGCTGCGCTACGACATAGAGGGGCTGGACGACGACGATTACGAGCGCGCGAAAGCGACGATATTCTCCGAACCGCCCGTGGACGACGTTTACGAAGAGAACGTCGACCTTTCGGGCTTTCTTGTCATCGGCGTGGAACTGCTGCCCGGTCAGTACGACCAGCGCGCGGACAGCGCGGCGCAGTGCGTGCAGCTGCTGACGAGAAAGACGCGCCCGCTGATAAAGACGGCGACGATATACGCGTTCAAAGGCGTGGACAAGGATAAGGAAGCCGCGCTCGGCAAATACCTCGTAAATCCCGTCGAATCGCGGCTGTGCTCGTTCGATAAGCCGGAAACGCTGGACGTCGGTTACGACGAGCCCGCGCCCGTTCCCGAGGTGAGCGGTTTTACGTCTATGGACGGCGAAGTCCTCGCGGCATATCATAAGGGAATGGGATTCGCGATGAGCCTCGACGACCTCGCGTTCGTCCGCGATTATTTCCGCGGGGAGGGGCGTCAGCCGACGGAGACCGAACTCAAAGTCATAGACACTTACTGGTCGGACCACTGCCGCCACACGACGTTCGGGACCCGTCTGACGGACATAAAGACGGAAACGGATATCCCCGAGCTCGAAGAAGCGCTTACGGAATACCTGCGGCTGCATGAAAAATTCGCGCGCGGCAGGGAGGATAAGAAATACCCCACTCTGATGGATATGGCGACGATGGGCGCGCGGCAGCTCAAAAGCGAGGGCAAGATCCCCGATCTCGACGAGAGCGAGGAGATCAACGCCTGCTCGATAAAAGTGACGGCGGACGTCGACGGCAAGCCGGAAGACTGGCTCGTTATGTTCAAGAACGAAACGCATAACCACCCGACGGAGATAGAGCCGTTCGGCGGCGCGGCGACCTGCCTCGGCGGCGCGATCCGCGATCCGCTCTCGGGCAGAGTGTATGTGTACCAGGCGATGAGAGTGACGGGCGCGGGCGACATAAACGAACCGCTCTCCGCCACGCTCGAAGGCAAGCTGCCCCAGCGCACCATTTCGGCGACGGCTGCGGCGGGATTTTCGTCCTACGGCAATCAGATAGGTCTGGCGACGGGCGGTGTTCACGAAATGTATCACGAGGGGTACAAGGCCAAGCGGCTGGAAACCGGTTTCGTGGTAGGCGCGGCGCCGGCATATAACGTGGTTCGTTCCCGTCCGGAGCCGGGAGACGTCGTTCTCCTTATAGGCGGGGAAACGGGGCGCGACGGCTGCGGCGGCGCGACGGGTTCGAGCAAAGCTCACAACGTTCACAGCCTCGACAGCTGCGGCGCGGAGGTGCAGAAAGGCAATCCGCTGACGGAGCGTAAGATACAGCGTTTGTTCCGCAATCCCGAGGTGACGCGGCTTATTAAGCGTTGTAACGATTTCGGCGCGGGCGGCGTGTCCGTTGCGGTCGGAGAACTTGCCGACGGGCTGGATATCAGTCTTGATGCCGTTCCCAAGAAGTATCAGGGACTGACGTCCACCGAACTGGCGATAAGCGAATCGCAGGAGCGTATGGCTGTGGTCGTCGCCGCGGATGACGCGGAGAAGATGACGCGGCTCTGCGCAAAAGAAAACCTCGGCGCGACGGTGCTCGCGAAAGTGACGGATACGGGCAGGATGCGTATGTTTCACGGCGGCAGAACGGTGGTGGACATATCGCGCGAGTTCCTGAACACCAACGGCGTGGCGCAGGAGCACGCAGCCGTGCTGCGCGACTACGCTCCGTCGTATTTCGGTAAGCGGGTCGACGGCGCGAAAGGCGAGGGGCTGGACGCTCTCGCGGGCGCGCTTTCGGCTTATAACGTGTGTTCGCAGCGCGGACTGGGCGAGATGTTCGATTCGACGATAGGCGCGGCGAGCGTATATATGCCCTTCGGCGGCAAAAACAAACTCACGCCTCCCCCCGCGATGGCGGCTCTGCTGCCCGTGCGCGGCACGACAAATACGGCGACGGTCGCGGCATACGGCTGCTATCCGCACCTGCTCGAAGAGAGCAGATTCGTCGGAGCGGTATATTCGGTGCTGACGAGCGTGCTCAAGGTCGCGGCGACGGGCGCGGACTGGCGTCGGGTGCGTCTGACTTTCCAGGAGTTTTTCGAGCGGCTGGGCAAAGATCCCGTCAGGTGGGGCAGACCCGCTTCCGCTCTGCTCGGCGCGCTGTGGGTGCAGCTCCGTCTCGGACTGGGCGCGATAGGCGGCAAGGACTCGATGAGCGGCTCGTTTGAAAAGCTGGACGTTCCGCCCACGCTGATCTCCTTCGCTCTCGCTCCCGCGGACGCGAGGGGACTGCTGACCAACGTGCTCGACGCGGGCAAAGACGTCGGACTGATAAGGATGAAACGCCTGCCCGACGGTATGCCCGATCTCGCGTTTGCGGCAAAACTTATGACCGCGCTTCACGACGCGGCGGCTGCGGGCGACATAGACTTCTGCCAGGTGGTCGGCGACGGCGGCGACGCGGCGGCGATAGCGGTGTCCTGCTTCGGTAACGGCACGGGCTTCGCTTACGACTCGCTCGGCGAGCGCGATCTCGTCAACGCGCAGGGCGACGTGTTCGTTTCGGGGCGCGACCTTTCGGTGTTTGAAACGCTCGGCATGGTGCATTACGGCAGATCGACGTCGGACGGCATGATGACGGCGAACGGCGGGAGCGTGCCTGTCGGCGACCTTATCGCGGCGTATACCGGCACGTTCGAGCGCGTCTATCCGACGAAGGCTCCCGCGTCCGGCAAGGCGCCCGTGCTGTCGCACGAAAAAAGAAGCGCGGCTGCTCCGCGCATAAAGGCGGCAAAGCCCCGCGTGTTCATTCCCGTATTCCCGGGGACGAACTGCGAATACGATACGGCGCGCGCGTTCGAGCGCGCGGGCGCGGAAGCGGACATATTCGTCATACGCAACCGCACGTCGGCGGAGATAGAGGACAGCGTCGCGGAGATAGTCGGGCGCATAAACGCGTGCAACATACTTATGTTCCCGGGCGGGTTCTCGGGCGGCGACGAGCCGGACGGCTCGGGCAAATTCATAGCCACGACGTTCCGCAACCCGCGCATAGCGGACGCGGTGCGCGAGCTTATCGCCAGCCGCGACGGGCTCGTGCTCGGTATATGCAACGGCTTCCAGGCTCTCGTCAAGACGGGACTGTTGCCGGGCGGAGAGATAGGCGTTCAGCGCGCTTCCGACCCGACGCTGACGTTCAACAACATAGCCCGCCACGTTTCGCAGATAGCGGACGTCAGAGTGGCTTCCGTCAAGTCCCCGTGGATGTCGGCGGTGAACGTCGGCGAGGTATACGGCGTCGCCGTATCGCACGGCGAGGGGCGGTTCGTCGCTTCCGAAGCGGATCTCGAACGCATGGCGAAAGCGGGCATGATCGCGACGCAGTACTGCGACGCGGACGGCAAGCCGACGATGGAGTCGCCGTTCAATCCCAACGGTTCGATGTACGCCGTCGAGGGCATCACGTCGGAGGACGGGCGCATATTCGGCAAGATGGGGCATTCGGAGCGCATAGGCGATATGCTCTATAAAAACATTCCCGCGCGGTTCGATATGCGCATATTCGAGTCGGGCGTAAAATATTTCTCGTAACGGTCAAAGGAGCTGTGATATGAAACTCGGCGTAGTGGGACTGCCGAACGTCGGCAAGTCGACGCTGTTCAACGCGATAACGGACGCGGGCGCGGAAGCGCGCAATTATCCGTTCTGCACGATAGAGCCCAACGTGGGCGTGGTCGCCGTTCCCGACGAGCGGCTGGAAGTGCTGGGCAAAATGTACAACACCCGCAAAATAACCCACGCGATAGTAGAGTTCGTGGATATTGCGGGGCTCGTCAAGGGCGCGAGCCGCGGCGAGGGACTGGGCAACAAGTTCCTCTCGCATATCCGCGAGGTGGACGCGATAGTCCACGTCGTGCGCTGTTTCCGTAACCCCGATATCATCCATGTCGACGGCAGCGTGGACCCGATCCGCGACATAGACACGATCAACACCGAACTCGTGCTTGCCGACCTCGAAAGCGTGCAGAAACGCCTTTCGCGCGCAGAACATCTCGTGCGGACGGGCGAGAAGAAGTATGCGGAGGAATACGACCTGCTCAAAAAGCTCGAAGCGTGTTTAAGCGACGGCAAGTGTCTGCGCACTCTCGGGTTGAAAGGCGACGAAAAGGCGCTTGCCGATTCGTATTTCCTGCTGACCAACAAACCCGTCATCTATTGCGCCAATATTGACGAAGCGGACATAGGCGCGGACAATCCGCTGTCCGCGAAAGTCGCGGAGTTCGCGGCGGAAGAGGGCGCGGAGTTCATCGAGATCAGCGCGGAAGTGGAAGCGGAGATAGCCGCTCTGCCCGCGGAAGAGCGCGCGGAGTATATCGAGGGGCTGGGCTTAGGCTCGAGCGGGCTCGACAGGATGATAACGAAGTGTTATTCGCTGCTCGGACTGATCTCGTACCTGACGGCAGGAGAGAAAGAGGTGCGCGCGTGGACGATAGAGCGCGGCACCAAAGCGCCGCAGGCGGCGGGAAAGATACATACCGATTTTGAAAAAGGCTTTATCCGCGCGGAGGTCGTGTCCTACGACGATATGGTCGCGTGCGGCGGTTTTACTCAGGCGAAAGAAAAAGGGCTCGTCCGCAGCGAGGGCAAGGACTACGTCGTTAAAGACGGCGACGTAGTGCTGTTCAGATTCAACGTGTGACGATTTTTAAGCGACTGACGCCGCCCCGAAGGGCGGCGTTTTCGTTGCACGGCGGCGGTTTTTTTGCTTCGGCGCGCCGCAAATTTCGCGCCGCCGCGTCAAACAGTTGTCAAGCGCGGCGGTTTGTGCTAAAATACGCGTATGGACTATAAAAAGAAGATAAGCGAAGCGATCGGCAGTCCTCTCGTGACCGCCGACGACATAATGACGGCAGCCGAGGGGCACGGCGACTACGCTCTGCCCTGTTTTAAGTATGCACGGCAGCTCAGGAAAAGTCCGCAGGCGATAGCGGAGGACTTCGCAGCGGGACTCGGCGGGTGCGACTTCATCGAGCGCACCGAAGTCGCGGGCGGGTATCTGAATTTCTACCTCGAACGCAAGGCGTTCGTGCGCGGCGTTATGGCGGAAGATCCCGGGCGTCCGCAGCTCCGCAGTTCGGGCGCGGGCAAGACTGCGTGCATAGACTATTCGTCGATAAATATCGCCAAGCCTTTCCATATCGGTCACCTGATGAGCACTGCGATAGGCGGCTCGCTCTACCGCATATACAAATACCTCGGCTGGAACGTCGTCGGGATAAACCACCTCGGCGATTGGGGAACGCAGTTCGGCAAGCTGCTCGCCGCCTACGAAGAGTGGGGCGATAAGACGAAAAAACTCACTCTCGGCGATATGCTTGATCTGTATGTGAGATTCACCGAGGAGAGCGAGCGCGATCCCGCGCTTGCCGAGCGCGGCAGAACGGAGTTCCTCCGCATAGAACGGGGAGATCCGGACGCCGTGCGCACCTACGAGATGTTCAAGGCGACTACGCTCGAAGAGGTGAACAAGGTGTACGCCCGCCTCGGGATCGAGTTCGACAGCTATAACGGCGAGGCGTTCTATAACGACAAAATGCAGCCGATCATAGACGAGCTGGAAGCCAAGGGACTGACGGAAGTGTCCGACGGCGCTCTCGTCGTGCGGCTGGACGACTACGGCATGCCGCCCTGCCTGATCCGCAGGAGCGACGGAGCGTCGCTGTACGCCACGCGCGACCTTGCCGCGGCGCAGTACAGAGCAGATACCTATAAGTTCGATAAATGCCTTTACGTCGTTGCCACGCAGCAGAACCTGCATTTCCGCCAGCTGTTCAAGGTCCTCGAACTTATGGGACGGGAATGGGCGAAAAATCTCGTACACGTCCAGTTCGGTATGGTGTCTTACGAGGGCAAGCCTCTTTCCACGCGCAAAGGCCACGTCGTGTTCCTCGCCGACGTCATCGAGAATACGGTGCAAAAGGCGCGTGAGATCATAGAGGAGAAGAACCCCGACCTGCCGAATAAGGACGCCGTCGCCGAAAGCGTGGGCGTGGGCGCGGTGATGTTCTTCGCACTCGGCACGCAGCGCATCAAGGACGTGGATTTCGACTACGACCGCGTTCTGTCCTTCGACGGCGAGACCGCTCCCTATCTGCAATACACCCACGCCCGCTGCATGTCCGTGCTCGCCAAGGCGGAGAACAGGGCGGAAGGCGAGCCCGATCCCGCGCTGCTGACGGACGACGACGCCTATGCCGTCGTGCGCCTGCTCTCTGTTTTCGGCGACGTTGTGCTGGACGCCGCGGAAAAGTACGAGCCGAGCGTCATCGCGCGCTATCTGATAGACCTTGCGCGCAGTTATAACAGATTCTATATCGCGGGGCGTATAATAACGGACGACGACGCGCTCACGCGCGCGCGGCTGGCTCTGACTTCCGCCGTGGCGCGGACGATAAAAACGGGTCTGCGTCTGCTTCTGACGGAGGCTCCCGACCGTATGTGACGGGGTTGTCGCAATATCTTATTACCGTTTCGGAAAGCGCGGGGCGCGGCGGTGCGATTCCCGCGCTTCGTACGTCCGTCGGGACAAGATAGTTCAAGAATACGACAGAAAACGGCAAGAAAACCGTTGACTTTGAACGTCCGTTATGGTATATTAATCAAGCTGTCGACGGGAAGGGCGCGACGCCTGTCCCGAGCGAAAAAAAATTGTAAAAATTTCGCTAAAACGGTTGACAAACGCTCGCGTATATGATATAGTATACAAGCTGTCACCGAGTTAAGGTCGTCAGCCGCCGGCTGTGAGCCGGTCGCAAACGGACATTGACAAGGATATATTCGAGAAGGCTTTTGAAGCAAAAACCATTTAACGAATAGTCAATTTTATTAACAGTCAGTAATGTTACTGAGTGTGAATTGAACCATTAACATGAGAGTTTGATTCTGGCTCAGGACGAACGCTGGCGGCGTGCTTAACACATGCAAGTCGAACGAAGTGCAGCAATGCACTTAGTGGCGGACGGGTGAGTAACGCGTGAGGAACCTGGCTCCAACAGGGGGACAACAACTGGAAACGGTTGCTAATACCGCATAAGACCACAGAGCGGCATCGCTCAGGGGTCAAAGCTCCGGCGGT
>CALVYT010000007.1 GCA_944372345.1 uncultured Clostridia bacterium | reverse complement strand
CCTAACAGACTGACAATGGTGAGAATGTTTCTGATCCCGGTGTACGTAGCTCTCGTATTCATCGAGGTCGGCACGTTCAAATACTTCAACGACTTTCTTGCCGTAGTCGTTTTCGGAGTGGCGGCGTTTACGGACTTTCTCGACGGTAAACTCGCGCGCAAATGGAATATGGTCACGGATTTCGGCAAACTGTTCGACTCTGCGGCTGACAAGCTGCTCTGCGGCAGCGCGCTGATCCTGCTCATATACGTTTTTGCGGCTGCGTGCGACGCGCTGTTCGCCAAAACGGTATCTCTTGCGTTTCTTATCGCGCTGTCCGTGATAACGGTGCTGATAATATGCCGCGAACTGTTTATGACGGCATTCCGTTCGGTCGCCGCGAGCAGAAACATAATAGTCGCCGCGGATATGCCGGGCAAGATCAAGGCGGCGGCGCAGATGTTCGGCATAGTCGTTATCATGCTTGCTCCCGATCTCTGGCAGATAGGAACGGATAAGGGGATAGACGGGCTCGTGATCGCTGCGCAGGTCGTCTTTATAACCGGATTCGCGCTGCTCGCTCTCGGAGCGGTGATGGCGGTGATCTCCTGCATACTTTATATCGTAAAATATCCCGGCGTAATGTCCGAAAACGCGCCTGCGGCGCAGAAAGACGCACCTGCGGACGGAGAAGAAAAATGAATGTCAATGTGATTGCGATCGGAAAAAATATCATTACCGACGGGCGATTCGATTTCAAGCGGATGTCCGTGCTTCTCGCCGACCGCGATTACGAAATATCGCGCATATATTGCGCGGAGACCGCAGACGATATAAACGAACTGATCGGGACGTTCGGCGAGGACGATATGGTGATAGCCGTCGGCGAAACGGCGTATCTGTTCGAAGCGCTCGGCGATGAGGACGTGAAGTCCGTCGATTATTTCCGCCGCGAAAATATGACGTTCGTCGTTATGCCCGAATTCGACGAGCGCAAAGTCAAGGAAGTGGTTATACCTCTTCTTAATGTAAAGAGCCGCAAATTTTTCAATACGGTGATATTCCGCACTTTCGGGAGATCGGAAGAAGAACTGCGCGAAATGCTGCGCGACCAGATCAGGAACAGAAACAAGATAGTGTTCGATTTTTATCCCGACGGCGAAGAATGCGCCGTTAGAGTGCGTTATTCGCGCAGTACGTCGTCGTCGGCTGTGAACGATATGATCAACGCCGCGGGCGAAATACTCGGCGACTGCGTTTACGCACTCAAAGACATATCGCTCGCCGAAAGCACAGCGGAACTGCTTCTCGCGTCAGGGCTCAGGCTGTCCGTGGCGGAATCGTTTACGGGCGGCGGAGTGGCGTCCTCGCTTATCGCATACCCGGGAATGAGCCGCTGTCTGATAGAAAGTATCGTGGCGTACTCCAACGAGTCCAAAAAGAAGCGTCTCGGCGTGTCGGGCGACGTCATAGACAAGTTCGGCGCGGTGTCCGCCGACTGTGCGTTTGAAATGGCGAGCGGACTGCTCGGCAATCCCGATTGCGACGTCGTCGTGGCGACTACGGGCAATGCGGGACCTACCGCGGAGCGCGACGGAAGCGTGGGACTGTATTACGTCGCAGTAGGCGACAGGGACGCGGTACATGTGTTCGAGCGTTACCGCGACCCGCGCGAAGCGCTCGTCAGGACGGACGCGGGAATAAGAAAACACATAACGGCATCGGGAATAAACACCGCTCTTTTCGAGCTGGGAAAATATCTTAAAAACGCAAAATCGACAAGGAGAAATTAAATGGAAAAGGACAAGAACGCGATCAACGCCGAAAGAGAAAAGGCGCTTGAACTCGCGATAGCGAAGATAAAGAAAGAGCACGGCGAAGGCTCGATAATGAAGATGTCCGAAGAATCCGTCCGCAAAGTGGACGTGATACCGACGGGCTGCCTTCCTCTCGATTTCGCGCTCGGCATAGGCGGTATGCCAAAGGGGCGCATAGTCGAAATATACGGTCCCGAGTCCAGCGGCAAGACCACGCTCACCTTGCACGTCATAGCGCAGGCGCAGAAGCTGGGCGGTAAAGTCGCGTTTGTGGATGCGGAACACGCGCTCGATCCGTCGTATGCGAAAAATCTCGGCATAGATCTTAACGAACTCTATATCTCGCAGCCCGATTCGGGCGAACAGGCTCTGAATATCGTCGAGGAGCTCGTTGCGAGCGGCGCTCTCGACGTGATAGTCGTCGACTCGGTGGCGGCTCTGACTCCCAAAGCGGAGATAGACGGCGAAATGGAGGACAGCCAGATAGGTTTGCAGGCGCGGCTTATGTCCAAAGCGCTCCGTAAACTCGTCGCTCCTGCGGAAAAGACGGGAACGTGCATCATATTCATCAACCAGCTGCGCGAAAAAGTGGGCGTATTCTTCGGCTCGCCGGAAACCACTCCCGGCGGCAAGGCGCTCAAATTCTATACGTCCATAAGACTCGATATCCGCAAGGTGGATACGGTAAAAGACGGATCGGACATAGTAGGAAGCCGCGCGAAAGTCAAGGTCGTTAAAAACAAACTCGCTCCTCCGTTCAAGACGGCGGAATTCGACATCATATACGGCAAGGGCATAAGCGGCGAAGGCTGTCTGATCGACCTCGGGCTCGAATACGGCGTATTCTCAAAGAGCGGTTCGTGGTTCGGTTACAACGGCGAGCGCATATGCCAGGGCAAGGAAAAACTGCGTTCCATGCTCGAAACGAACAAGGAATTTGCCGCCGAAGTGACGGAAAAGATAAAGGAAGCCCACGAGGCGAAAAAGGCGGAACTCGACTGACCGCCCTGTTATTCGGATAAAATATCCGTATGAGCGCGAATTTGCTTGCATAAAAATTCGCAATGTTTTATAATTTTGTATGTTAATTAAACTTTGACCGAGTTTATGTAAACGTAAATATACCGAAAGGAGGCTATTAGTCAGACAATGGGAACGGTTATTCTGTCCGTTGCGACTTCCGTGGTGCTGGCGATCGCGTTGCCGATCGTTGCGCTGATCGTAGGAGCCGTGGCAGGATTTCTGATATATCATTTTGTGCTTAAACGCAAGACTGATAAATCGAAACAACTGGCAAGCAAGATGGTGGAAGAAGCCATCGCAGAATCCAAGAAACTCAGGAAGGACGCCGTTGCGGAAGGCAAGGCGGAAGTTCAGAGAGAGCGCGCGGCGTTCGAAAGCGAAAAGCGCGAACACAGCGCGGAAATGCAGAGAAGCGAACAGCGGTTGCAGCAGAGGGAATCGTCGCTGGACAAAAAAGAGTCCATGCTGGATAAAAAAGAAGCGAATCTCGACGCAAAGCTGGATAACGTCGAAGCGATTAAAAACAACCTCGCGGCGCAGCAGGAGGAGCTGAACGAAAAGAAAAAGGAAATAAGCGAAGCACACGAGCGCATGGTCGAGGAACTGGAAAAGGTCGCGCAGCTCGGCAGAGAGGAAGCAAAAGCGCAGCTTATCGAAGCGATCGAGGAGGACGCGAAGCGCGACGCTGCGAAGCAGGTCCGCGAGATCGAGACCCGCGCAAAGGAAGACGGCGAAAAGCGCGCCCGCGAAATAGTCGCGCTCGCCATACAGCGCTGCGCCGTCGATCAGAGCAACGAGATCACGGTTTCCACCGTGACACTGCCGAGTGATGAGATGAAAGGGCGCATAATCGGCCGCGAGGGGCGCAATATAAAAGCGCTCGAACAGGCGACGGGCGTCGATTTCATTATCGACGATACTCCGGATACCGTAGTGCTGTCCGCTTTCGATCCCGTCCGCAGGGAGATCGCGAGAGTCACTCTCGAAAAACTGATCTCCGACGGCAGGATACATCCGGGCAGGATAGAGGACGTAGTTGCCAAGGCGACGAAAGAGATAGACGCGCAGATCAAGGACGCGGGCGAAAACGCCATGTTCGAGACGGGCGTGTTTAATCTCAATCCCGAACTCGTCAGACTGCTCGGCAGGCTCCGTTTCAGAACGAGCTACGGGCAGAACGTGCTCAAACATTCGGTGGAGGTCGCACTGCTTGCGGGCAATATGGCGTCCGAACTCGGCGCCAACGTGAACCTCTGCAAACGTGCCGGACTTCTTCACGATATAGGTAAGTCCATCGATCACGAAACGGAAGGCACGCATATCACGATAGGCGTGGATATCGCGAAAAAGTACAAGGAGAGCAGCGATGTGATCCACTGCATCGCCGCTCACCACAACGATATCGATCCGCAGACTATCGAGGCGGTCATCGTGCAGTGCGCCGACGCGATAAGCGGCTCCCGTCCGGGGGCGCGCAGAGAGTCGCTGGAAAACTACGTCAAGCGTCTTGAACAGCTCGAAAGCATAGCGAACGCTCATCCCGGCGTCGAGAAGTCGTTCGCGATACAGGCGGGCAGGGAAGTGCGCATAATCGTCAAACCCGAAGTGGTGGACGATGCGGCGACCGTGTTTCTCGCGCGCGACGTTGCGAAACAGATCGAGAACGAAATGCAGTATCCCGGACAGATCAAGGTCAACGTCATCAGAGAACTGCGCAGCGTGGACTACGCGAAATAAACGCATAAAAACAAAAACGGCGGACGACGCAAAGATCGTCGCCCGTCGTTTTTTTTGTATGATTTTATCGTTTTAAGCCTTTGTCGTTGTAATCGTAGTTCGCATAGTAATCGGAATGGTCCTCGTCGGCGTCGTTCTCTCCGATACAGATATTGCGGAGCGTGCGCGCGTCTATGAGCAGCTGTTCTTCAAAGAAAATGCGCTCTTTGTTCATCATATATATCAGCGTCTCTTCGGTGATCATCACGTCGCCGTCGCGCCCGACGTATTTGCCGAAAGCGGAATACGGTCCGAAATCGAATCTGTATACGGAATTTATGCGCAGTTCGTTTATCTCTATCATACTTGCAGTATACCACATATCGCGGCGCGCGGTCAACGGGTTTTACGCAAAATAAACTCCGAAGAGTCCTTTGCGGCTTGACTTTTTATCCGCGGCGGAGTACAATAAATGAAAACGACGGAGTTCCTTAATGAAAATCCGTCGTTGGCAGGGGATGAGAGAATCGAACTCCCACCAAAGGTTTTGGAGACCCTTGTCATACCATTTGACCAATCCCCTGTGACGAACAATATTATATTATAATGCAAAGCATTTGTCAAACGAAAATACGGAGTAAAATAAATTTATGAACGATCGTAAAGTAGGTTTTATAGGTTACGGAAATATGGCGAAAGCCATAGCTTCGTCGTTCGTTTCCGCGCCCGGCGTTTCGGCGATAGGCGCGTATGACGTGAACGCGAATGCGGCGGACGGTACGGCGAAAATGTACGCGTCCGCGGACCGGCTGATAGCCGCAAGCGACGTGGTATTCGTTTCGGTAAAGCCGCAGTCTGCCGCGGAAGCGCTCGCCGGTCTGGATTTTTCGGGCAGGATCGTCATTTCCATAATGGCGGGAATGAATATATCCGCAGTTTCGTCGCTGTGCGGCGGTGCGGACAAGATAGTGCGAGTCATGCCCAATCTCTGCGCGAGAGTGGGGAAGTCCGTCAATGCGTATTGCCCGTCGGGATTGACGGAGAACGAGAAGAAAGATGTGCACGAACTGCTGTCCTGCTTCGGGCTCGCGGCTGAATTCGGCGAAGAATTTTTCGACGTTATCACCGGGCTGACCGGAAGTTCGCCCGCATATACTTTCAGATATGCGAGGGCGCTGACCGAATGCGGCGTGAAAAACGGAATGACGTTCGAGCGCGCCCGCGATCTTTCGCTGTATTGCGTGGCGGCGTGTATGGACGTTCTTGCGTCTTCTCGCTCGCTCGACGAAATGCAGACCACGATCGACAACGTGTGCAGCAAGGGCGGTACGACGATAGAGGGCATACGCGTTCTCGATAAAGGCGGATTCGACGAACTCGTGGAGGGAGCGGTAAACGCCGCGATAGCGCGCAGCAGACAGCTCGGCGAAAAGAAATGAAAGAGGTGACGATCTACACCGACGGCGCGTGCAGCGGGAATCCCGGTGCGGGCGGTTGGGCTGCCGTCCTCATATACGGCTCTGAAAGCCGCGAGATCAGCGGCGGCTGTCAATATACAACAAACAACAAGATGGAGCTTACAGCCGTGATAGAGGGGCTTAAACGGCTGAAAGTACCGTGCGTCGCACACGTTTACAGCGACTCGGCTTATGTAGTGAACGCGTTTCTTCAGGACTGGATAAGCGGTTGGAACAAGCGCGGCTGGCGCAACGTCAAAAACGTAGAGCTCTGGCGCGAGCTGATAGCGCTTACGGGTGTGCACGACGTGACTTTTCATAAAGTCAAGGGGCATTCCGACGACGAATACAATAACAGGTGCGACGAACTTGCGCGCGGCGAGATTAAAAAACTCTCCGCAGAGCAAACTAACAAAACGAATGAAAGCGGACAGGGAAACGGATAATTTCATTTTATTCCGAAAGATATTGCTAACCGCCGCTGTGCTTACGGCGATCGTTGCGGTCGCCGTATGTATTTTCGACGCGTTCGGTTTATGGGATAAACTGAAAGACGTGGACGGGCTGCGCGAGTGGATAAACTCCAAAGGCAAATTTTCGGTTTGGGTGTACGCGGCGTTCGTGCTGTGTTCCGTCGTGTTCCTGCCCGTGCCGTCAACGGTGATGAATTATCTGGCGACCGTGCTTTTCGACAGCGCGTGGCTGACTTTTCTCGTGACGACCGCTGCGACGCTCGTCGGTTCGTTCATTTGTTATCTGCTCGGCAGGGTATTCGGAAAACGTATCGTGATCTGGCTCGCGGGCAGGGAGAAAACGGAGAAATATTCGCGGCTTATAAACGAACGCGGAAAACCCCTGTTCGTCGCTATGCTGCTTCTGCCGTTCTTTCCCGACGACGTGATATGTCTGCTTGCAGGCGCGTGCAATATGAATGTCGGGTTTTTTTCGGCGGCGATCGTTCTTGCCCGACCCGTGATGATCGCGCTGGTGAGTTTCCTTGGCAAGAGCGCGACCGACGCTATCGGAAGTTGGGGGATCCCCGTCGCCGTCGCCGTCATAGTCGCCGTGATCGCCGCGACCGTAATAGTCGCTTTCAGAAGCCGCGGCGGTAAGAGCGAAAAACGCGCGCGGCACGGCGAAAACGATACAAGCGGTAAGTTGTGACCCGATCATATCCCGCGGCTCCTTTCGGCATTTTCGGGCGTTGTGGACGACATTGATATATATTTATTATCCTCTCGCGATATCTGATCTGCCGAGACAGTTCCTTGGCTTATGACATATTGCGGGAGGTTTTTTATATTGTGCAGCAGTTCGTTCTGCGGTTTGAACGGAAATTTTTTCCAAACGCTTGACGCGGTAGGGGGGGGGGTGTGCTACAATGGAACAAAAGGTAGGACAAGGAGGACAAAGTATGGAAACGAACAGCGGAAGCGGCGCACCCGCGCAGAATATGCAGCAGCAGAAAGCGGAAGATCTGTCGTCCCGTTTCACGGGCGGAGCGTTCGCGAATTTCGGCATAAACTTTCTGATGTATTTCGTAACGGTAATAACGCTCGGTATTGCGTATCCCGTTATGAAGTGCAGGAAGATGAGATGGGAAGTGCGGCATACCTACATAAACGGCAGGCAGCTCACGTTCGACGGAAAGGCAAAAAGCCTGTACGGGAAATATATAGTATGGCTGCTGCTCAGCGTAGTAACGCTGGGGATATACTATCTGTTCTGTATGAGCATGAACCTCGTGCGGTGGCAGACGGAGCATACGCATATAAGCGGGACGGAAGGCGGAGAGTCGAAGTTCACGGGTAGCGCGCTCGGGCGGTTCGGGGTCGCGTTCGTAAGCGGGCTGGTGACCGTCGTGACGCTTTCGTTCGGAATGTATTGGGCAAGGTGCTATAAGGAAAGGTGGTATGCCAAACACAAGATCATAGACGGTTTGAAGATCGAGTTCGACGGCAAAGGCGTGCAATATTTCTGCAAGCGCATAGTATGGACGCTACTGACGCTCGTAACATTGTTCGTATACTCGTTCTGGCTTGCGGTAAAGAGCAAGAAGTGGATCGGCAGTCATACGGTGTTTGCGCCGGGGCAGCGGCTGCCCGAGATCCGCAACGGAGCGGAAACAGATCCCGCGAAACAGCCCAAAGGTCCCGAGTATTGGGGCGATATCGAACGCGAGTTCATCTATATGTCGGCGCGGGATATATCCGTCGCAAAAACTATGAGCAGACGCGGTCTGCGGCTTTCGTCGCTGATAATATCGCTCGTATTCGGTGCATTTTTGAGTTTAAGTACGCTTGGTCCATTTATATTTAGCATGTATATCAACGCGTCATATATCAATGAGTCGTCGGGCGACATTACCATTACCGTTGTTTTCCTTGGAATGGTATCTTTGTCGCTATCGGCGCTCCTTATCGCCGCGCTGTGCAACGTAAAAGGCAGCTTTGCGAGATTCAATGAAAACACAACGATAAAACAGATCGCGCGGGCAAGACGTATGACGATTTTACTGGCGGTGCTGACGTTCGTTTATGCGGTTTTCGGAATATTCGTTATTGTGCCCGCGCTGAATATAGTTTCGGCTGTCAGGCTGAAAAACCTTAAAAATGCCGCGTCGCAATATTTGCTTTCCAAAGGCATAGCGGAGGATGAACTGAAAAATAAGCCGCTCGGAGAATTTTTCGTCAGGGCGGATAAGTTTAACGAATACCTGAAATATATGAAAATTGAAATGAAGAAGACAAAAACGCAAAAGCGGTGATAATGAAAGAGGTGCGGCAGGCAAATACTTCCGCACCTCTTCGGCTAATTGTTTTCAGTTTTTCACGTTGAATTTCTTGGTGTCGTAAAGCGCCTGGAATATGATCGGACTGAGCAGTACGTTAGTACTCATAAGCGCGGGAGTTATCAGGCTGAATGCGTATTCGGCGTCGAACGCTATGTCCATGAACAGGACGACGTTGACGGCATATATGAGCACGAGCAACAGTATGGTGACTGCGAGCCTGAACAGCAATGAATTTTTCATCGAGAAGTTATAGCGTTTTCGTTTATAAGGATCGATGAGGTTAGCTATCGCCGCATATATCGGCAGGATCGCCGCTCCCGTGACCGTGAGCACAAGCGTCAGCACTTCGTATTTTATCGGTGTACCCGCCGCGAATTTTATGATGAAGTAGGGAATCAGTATCTCCGCGATCATCAGCAGAAACAGTATGCCGTATTTATACAGTATCAGTTTGTTCGAATAATATTGATAGACGCTGTTGTATTCCTTGTCCGCGTTGGAATTGTGGGTGCGTATCGTTATCTCGTCGCCCATATTCCGCACGGCTGTGAGCAGATTGGAGAAATCCGCCTGCGAACCGTCGCGGTAAGCGTAAATTTCTTCCGTTTCCGCCGCGGCACGTTCGTCCGCGTCGTGCGCGGGAGCGTCGTGGATTTCAGTAAAATCGGCTTGTCCGTAATATTCGCCGCGCAGCAGTTCGCGTATCACGTTACGGTATTCTCGCTGAACGATGAATTCTCGCTGTGCTTCTTCGGAAATACTTCCGCTGTCGTAGCTTCTGAATTCGCGCTGTCCGTTCGTTTGTTCGTCCGCCGCGTCGGTCTTTTCGTCGCTCCCGAGTATATCGTTTTCAAAATACTCGGACATAGTGACCTGATGCGCGCCGTTTTCGGCGTTGTCGTTTTCGGGCGGCTGTTCAGCTATGTCTATTTCTTCGCCTTCGTACGTTTCGTCGTCGTCCTCGCCGTCGTAATCGCGGAAGTAATCCGACGTGCCGTATACGCCTTCGTAAAGATCGTCGCTGACGTATTCGTGAGATCTTTCCGGCTGTGCGTCGTCGGTCAGTCTGTCCGCGTAACTCACGCTGCGAAGTTCGCCTTCCGCGGCGTCGTCCGCCGTTACCGTTTCGGACATTATGCGGTTGCTTTCTTCCTCTGCGAGTATGTCCGAATATATGCGTTCCGCCGCGTCGTCGGAGCCTTCGTCGGGCTGTTCGCCTTCGGCGGTTGCGCTTTCGTCTGCGATAATAACAGCAGCAGGATCCGTTTCGTCGGATTCGCCGTTCGCGGCGACTTCTTCTTCTTTTGCGGCGTTTTCGTCGGAAGCCGATTTTGATTCGGTGGGCTCGTCGGAAGATAAGTCCGCGTCAGTATTGTTCGGAACTTCTTCGCCTTCCGCGGCGTCCGTTGCGGCTGCTTCTTCTGCCGCGCCGTCCGTTTCCGCTTCACTTTCCGGAGTTTCCGAAGCCTCGGCCGTGTCCGCTTCTGCGTTTTCACCGTCGGCAGGAAGGAGTATGTAAGATCTGACGGGGGAGTCGGGGGCCGCTATCAGCATATCTATAATGCCGCGCGAATGCTCCCATTCGTCTTTATTCTTGCGGAACAGTTCTTTTCCCATTTCGGTCAGCGAGTAATATGTGCGCCTGCCGCCGTTGGTCTCCGTTCCCCAATATTTGTAAATGAAACCCTGATTTTCCAGTCTTTTCAGGCAGCTGTAAAGCGTGGGCTGTTTCAGAGAATATTGCCCTCCGCTTTTCTTTTCTATTTCGCCGAGAATATCATAACCGTAGCGGTCGCCTTCCTGTAAAACGCTGAGGATTATGGTATCAATGTGGCCGCGAATGAGATCGCTGTTAATAGAATTAAGCATATGTATATTCTATCACACATAGTAGTTTTTGTCAATGATAATTCGGATATGAAAATCAATTCGGCGGGCGCATTTGCTGTCCGTCGGCGGTTAATGGCGAAAAACGGAGGATCGCGGCGGGATCACACGCCGTTTCGGTTGACTTGAGGCTTTTTGAGAGGTATAATTCGGAATATGGAATATACGTTGAAGCGCAGCGCAAGACGCCGTACCGTTTCGGTTGAGATTAAAGGCGGGGAAGTGATCGTCCATGTTCCGCTCGCATACGACCGTTCGTCCGCGATAAGAAAGCATACGGAAGATTTTCTGAAAGCGAAAAGCAAATGGATCGAGCGTAAACTCGAAGAAAACAGGCGCAATGCGGCAGGTCTGCTTGAAGGCTTTGCCGAGGGCAGGGCTTTATATCTGTTCGGTTTCGCATTGAATGTGCAAGGAACCGCAAAAGGGCGTTCCGTGCGTTTTGAGCGGGGTGTATTGTATGTTCCGTCGTCACTTTCGGATGAACGGCGCAAGCGGGCTGTCGTGAAGTGGTATAAGAGTTATGCGGAAACGGAACTGAAAGCGCGGCTTGACGATATTTCCGCTAAAACGGGCATCGGGTACTGCTCGTTTGCCCTTACGTCGGCGCGCGGCAAGTGGGGAAGTTGTTCGGAAAAAGGCGAGATAAGGCTCAATTACAGGCTCACGGCGCTTCCGGACGAACTTATAGAATACGTTATAGTGCATGAGTTGTGCCATATGCGCGTTATGGCGCATTCCCGCGAATTCTGGAACGAAGTTCATCGTTTTCTGCCCGATTACAAAGAACTTAAAAGGGAATTGAATCGCTATAAGTTCGTTATGGCGGCAATATAGGGGCGTTGTATATCGGCAAGGACGGAGAAATTGCGGTTGGAGTGCTTGTAGTGAGGTTAGTCGTGTCCGTGTGGAGGAAAATGCGGCGGTGCGGCGGTATTTGCGGGCGATACTTGTATTGCTGCACGGGAATTCGCGTTTGTCACGGGTAAGGTAAGCCTTATCGCGCAACGTCGTCGTTATGCGTGCGGCGGGATTTATATGAGAGCTGCGCAGCCGGGTGGAAGAGGATAATGCCGCCCGGGCAATTTATACAATGTGCCATAATATTGTGCGCATATTGTTTGCGGCGGTCGTTTACGGAGTTGCGTAGCGGTATTTTGTGTCGCCGGCTTACGGATTGCGTTTGCTGTTTGCGTAAGTGCGGTTTTCGCGTTACGACAGAGCATTGCAGCTGAAAAAAGTACCGAGGGCGGTTTTGCAAATAAGCCTTATGAAAGTGCGTGCGGAGGATCGGTAAAGTAAGAAAAAGCGTAAAAAATGCGCGATAAGACCGAATATAGCGGGCGGGTGACACACGTTAAACTATTCGCAAAAGTCAGCTTTTGCGAATAGTTTGGGCAAAAACCGAAAAATTAGGCGGCTGCCGGATGATCGTGTATGAATGCCGAAGTTTTCTTTATAGAAATTTTTCTTGTGAAGATCTTGTTTTTGTGTGCGCGATTCTGTATGTGCGCACCGTCCTTGATTTGCGATTTTATAATTTTATTTTCTTTTGCGGATCCAACCATTCGATCGTGCACGCTTTTTTCGGGCTCTCTGAAATTGCGCGCTTGTTCGGTCGCTGTGGTTTCGATGCTTTTTGTCGTAGCGCGCACTGTGCGAAATTTTTGTGGTTCGTTCGACGTGTTATCGAGTAATTTCGGCGGAACAACTGCAAATTTTCCGAAAGTTAACCGTTTTATGGCGATTTTGCGGCATTTCCCGTTCAGCGTCAACCTATATATCGTGATTTGCGCGCTTTGTGGCGGATGTTTTTGAGAAAATTTCGCGGTTTCGGGCTGAATTTTGGCGCAAACTTATAGAGTTTTCACAAATTATGGGTTATTTTTCGTTGCATAGATTATTATTTTTGTTTATCTTGTGCAACGACGGCTATGTACACGGTTGACAATAATTTGAAAATATTGCGAGAATTACTATAATGTTATGTCTGACATAGTGCATTTATCCTTGAGATTTTCCCTCTTGACTTTTGCGAATTGTTTTGATATACTGTTTTTATGAGCGATTATTTCAAAATGCGGGATGAGAAAAATCTCGTTAAGATCGATGAACTGCTTTCGGGATTGCCCGAATTTGTCGGGCATTTTATCGTCGGCATTTCTTCCGTTACGTCCACGCTGACCCGTTTGAATTACGCTAACGACATAAAGATATTTCTGACTCACCTGTCCCGTTACAGATTTTCGGGTAAACCGCTCGAGGATATCACGCTTTCGGATATGGAATGTGTTTCGCCGTATGATATAGAGAGATATATGGACGGTTTGACATCGTACGTTTACGACGGAAAACGCAGATCGTGCGGCGAAAAGGCAAAAGAGCGCAAATTGTCGTCCATAAGATCTTTATATAAATATCTGTATAAAAAAGAACTGATCGCTACGAATGTCGCGCTTAAGGTAGATATGCCGAAATTGCACGACAAGCCGATAGTCAGACTCGAGGCGGACGAAGTGGGAAAATTGATAGATACCGTGTCGTGCGGAGATATGCTGACGGAGCGCGAGCGCGCGTATAATTCCGTGACCCGTGAGCGGGATCTGGCGATAATTTACGTCTTTCTCGGCACGGGGATCCGCGTGAGCGAGCTTGTCGGGCTGAATAAGAATGACGTGGACTTTAACAATCAATCGTTTGCAGTCACGCGCAAGGGCGGAAATCGCAGTATAATTTATATGCCGATCGAAACGGCTGAGGCATTGCACGCATATCTTAAATGGCTTAATGATCAGATTGAGCAAAATACCGATTTCGCAAAGAAGATCAAGGATCCCGACGCGCTGTTTTATTCGCTTCAGGGGACGCGCATAGGCGTGCGCACGGTGGAAAAATTGATCAAGAAGTATGCGTCCCCTGCCGCGCCGCTGAAAAAAATAACGCCGCATAAGCTGCGCAGCACTTATGCGACCAATCTGTATCGTGAAACGGAAGATATTTATGTAGTTGCCGATGTTCTCGGGCATTCCGACGTCAATACCACAAAGAAGCACTATGCGCAAATGAGCGAGGAACATAAAAAACACGCGGCGGAAGTGACACGCATCGATAAACGCGACTGAAAGTTAGCTTGCGTAATAACAGGTAATGGCTTCTCCTATGAAATTTTTGTTCTGATTAATTTGATTTATTATTTTCGATTTTTTGTCTGATATTTTGCCCGGATCTTTGCTCCGGGCTTATTTTTTGCCAATTCTTATTTGTCGCGCCCGTACCGCCGTTTGCAACAGGAACTGTTGAGCTTTTGTCTCTTTTGTTATCCTTAAGATCCAAAATATTTTTTTCTATGCGATTGAATGCGTCTGCAGTAGGTGCATCTCCCGCCTGCCAATCTGTTATCGGTTTTTCCCATGCCATTTTATTTAATGTCCTCCTTTCGTTAATTTGTCTTTTTAATGTAAATAATTGTTCAATTTTCTTATTATTTTTTAGTTTTTGTACATTTCCCCGGGATTTTAGGTAATAGAAAAAGCCTTCCGCTTATCCCGTAAACTCTCGTTTCATCAGCGGAAGGCTGTTATTTACACACAACTTCCGCAATTATTTTTCTACACTTACATCGACAAAACGCGCCAGTTCAAACGGTGTTCCCGGAACACATATGACATAATCATAACTTTCGCCAGATGTTACATCATCTTTTGAATCAAATACGCCATGCACTGCCTCTTCTTGATTCTGTCGTAATATAAAAGGACTAGTTGATTCTCTACGTGTAGCTATTCCGTTTTCCCATTCAACATATGACGTTAAAATAACGGCATCCGAACGCATATCACAAACCAAACTCGTTGCATATATCGAACCATTCATGCCATCTGTATCAAGAGTTTCAAATGCAAATCCGTTAATAAAATAAAGTCTGATTTTGTATACTGCCGTTTGATTATAATAAATAGTCATCGTTTCATCTTCGGCGTATTCGGCTTTATCCGTCCAAAATACATTGTTCTTGTTCTCGAGATCTTCGATACGATCTTTCAGTTCCTCAATTTCCGCCAGCAATGCCGAATTATCGGAACAGCCTGCCACCGCAAATAGCATCGACACGGCCATAATCGCAAGTACAAATACGCTTATTAACTTTTTCATTTTTCTTCTCCTTTCAGGATATTTTTTTTAGTATATCTTATTGCCCTCCTTTTGTCAATAGTAACGCCATTTTTGCTTTTAATAACTGCCATCAATTATTTTCTTTTTTCTTATACCTTTTATCTCCTGCCTGAATCCTCCGTCCGCCGAATTCTT
>CALVYT010000006.1 GCA_944372345.1 uncultured Clostridia bacterium | reverse complement strand
TATAGCCTATGAGTGCTCTGGTCTCGTGCATGGTGATGAGTTCCGCCATTACCGCTACATTGTCCGGAGATATTTGCTCCGTAAGGACTTTGAAATCTCTTATCACTTTCTTTTGTTCCATTTTCTTACACCTCTTGAATTGGATTTGCCTTTTCGGGCAACAGGCGGAGGTGCATAGGACGGTGAAAAGAAAGCAAATTCCCTGTCGGTCTGCGGAAGTCAACGGGGCAAAGACAAAATCGTTGCGTTGTGGGCGCGTAGAATGGCTTATAACGCAAAAAAGAGCTGGGCAAAAACTTTCCTTACTCAGCTCTCAAAGTCTTTCTATGGGTGTTTTAAGCGACGATTTTGCGGCCGTTGACGTCCGCGAGGAGCTATGCTACCATAGCCGACCGAAAAAGCAAATTCAAGAGGTACATGGAACGGGAATAAAGCCAATGAAAGAAAGCATTGCGCGGCGGAAAAGCGGCAGCCGATCCCAAGCGGTTTAGCGGGGACGGCTCCGCTCCGCCGCGCTTTCTCGTCGCCGTAAACTTCGCTTTTGGGCGGCTTGCTTTCGCAGCCCGTCCGTTTTGCTCCGTTACGTCTCCTCTTCCCAAAAAATCTTTGCTTTGCAAATCTTTTTCGGGAGCCCTGTTTGCCTGGTTTTCCGTGTTGTTCTTGTTGTCTTTTCCGTGGCGTGTGCTTGGCTGCGGCGCGCGTCAGCGCGGCGCACTTGTCTATGCCAAGCACACGCCACGGTGCCAAGTTGCAAAAAATATATTTGCCACTTTTGATTATTAACAAGAAATTGCTTGCTATTATTCGCGTTTTAGAATATAATGTGAGTATGAATTCTAGAGGTGCACGATATGTTAAGTTACATTTCGGCGAAGGAAGCTGCGGAAAAGTGGAATATCTCTCAGAGGCGCGTAGCGATTCTCTGTTCCGAAGAGAGAATTTCCGGCGCAATGATGGTCGGCAATATGTGGATCATCCCCGCGAATGCCGAAAAGCCGATAGACAAACGTACCGTTCGTTATGAGAAATCACAAAAAATCGAGCTCAAGCCGTTTGTAAAGTGGGTTGGCGGAAAGAGCCAACTGATTCAAGAGATCGAGAAGATGCTGCCTTCTGACGGTGAGAAAGTCCTTACAAAATACGCAGAGCCGATGGTTGGCGGCGGCGCACTGTTTTTTAATGTCCTTTCAAGGTATCAGTTTGATGAGCTATATATCAGCGATATCAATTCCGAACTCATCAATGCCTATAAAGCAATCAAGCAAGATGTCGAAACTTTGATTGAACGGCTCAACGAGATGCAGATGACTTTCTTACCCTTTGAAGACAATGGCAGAAAGTATTATTACTACAATGTCCGTGATAAATTCAACACAGTAAAACTAAACGAAAACACCTCTACTGAAAAAGCGGCTTATTTTATCTTCTTAAACAAGACTTGTTTTAATGGACTTTACCGCGTCAATCGCAAAGGATTGTTTAATGTACCCATGGGTTCTTACAAAAACCCTACGATTTGCGACGCAGAAAATCTCCGTAATATCCACTCAGCATTGCAGAATGTGACCATTGTGTGCGGCGATTACTCTCTGTCCCAATCTTTTATTGATAGAAAGACTTTTGTCTACTTGGATCCGCCGTATCGTCCAATTTCGGAAACTTCGGCATTTACCTCATACAATAGTGATGCTTTTGATGATAACGAACAACTAAGACTTGCAAAATTCATTGATAAGATAAATAAGGCAGGGGCGAAGATTGTCTTGAGCAATTCCGACCCAAAAAATGTTAATCCAGAAGACAATTTCTTTGATGACTTATATAAATCATATCGGATTCATAGGGTTTCGGCAACACGAATGATAAACAGCAATGCGGCAAAACGCGGTAAGATAAACGAGTTGCTTATTTGTAATTAAGTGAGGTGCGGAAAATGAAAAGGAATTTTAATGATTGGATAAAACAATTTAAATCGAGCATTTGTGATTATGGTTATTATGTTAACTTTGAGAATGTCTATGGTAAAATTGACTCTATCAAAGTGGAGTTAAATATTTTGAACTCGCTTGTCGGGGTACATGATATTGAAACGAATTTTTCAAAACTTGTGTCTGACTATCCGCAGGTATTGAAGTGCATCCCGATTTTACTAGCGGTTCGTGGACGCGAAATCTATGCGATAGACGGCGACGGCGAATATTTATTCAATTTCGCAAAGCCAAACTATGGTATAGAAGAATATCGGATGTTTATGCGTAAAACTGGACTTTTCAAATTGATCTCCGAGAGAATTATCAATAACCTCGTCGATTATGTTACGGGCGTTGAGGTCGGATTGGACAGTAACGGCAGAAAAAACCGCGGTGGGCATCTGATGGAAAACTTGGTCGAAAGCTATCTTATTAAAGCCGGACTTCGCCACGGAGTTGATTATTTCAAAGAGATGTACATATCGGATATAGAAAGGAAATGGTCGATAGACTTATCCAATATTTCTAATCAAGGAAAGGCTGAAAAGCGTTTTGATTTTGTTGTGAAAAAAGGCGGAACGGTTTACGGTATTGAAACAAACTTTTATACCGGTGGCGGTTCTAAGCTCAATGAAACAGCCCGTAGCTACAAAACCATTGCGTTAGAAGCGAAAGAAATACAGGGTTTTGCCTTTGTATGGTTTACAGATGGCAAGGGGTGGTTTTCTGCACGCCATAACCTAGAAGAAACCTTTGATGTGATGGAAAATATCTATTGTATCGCCGAGCTTGAAAGTGGCGTTGCCGATCGGCTCTTTAAGGACTAACGATGGCAAAGAAAGTTCCTTTACAGCCCGAAAACTTTGAGTTGGAAACCAATACCGTGTGGGCATTCCCCGATAGAGGAAAATGGGCAACACATGACGCGAAATATCGCGGAAACTGGTCGCCATATATTCCGCGCAATGTGATTTTGCGCTATTCGCAGGAAGGCGACACGGTTTTAGATCCGTTTGTCGGCGGCGGTACGACTGCCGTGGAAGCAAAACTCACAAACAGGAATTTTGTCGGCTTTGACATCAATCCCAACGCTGTTGAATTAAGCCGTAAAAAGTGTGAATTCCAATTTGACACCACGGCCTCATCGGTCATTGACATGGCAGACGCGCGCAACCTCCCACTGGCTGATAATTCGGTAGATTTGATTTGTTCTCATCCCCCTTATGCTGATATCATTCATTACAGCGATGATATCGAGGGAGACTTGTCACTCTTGCCGATGAAAGCCTTTTTGTTTGAAATGGGCAAGGTGGCCGATGAGTTTCACCGTGTATTGAAAAAGGATAGATTTTGTGCTATTCTTATGGGTGACATGCGAAAAAAAGGAATGGTGCAACCTCTTGCGTTTGAAACTATGCGCGTTTTTGAACTCGCCGGCTTCAAAACGAAGGAAATCATTATCAAAGAGCAACACAATTGTAAAGCAACCGGATATTGGAAAACCAACAGCATTAAGTTCAACTTTTTGCTATTGGCGCATGAATATTTATTTGTATTGAAGAAATAGTTTCTTAATTGTATTTGCGAGGCTATTATGAAAGTATCTGCTTATAATCAAAATCAAATAATCATGTATAATGAGGATTGTCTTAATGTATTCTCTTCAATAGATGACAACTCAATAGACCTAATTGTGACATCACCTCCGTATTGCATGGGAAAAGAATATGAAAGTATATCGGATGATATTGAATCATTCCTCTCATTAAATAAAAAAGCACTAAATGAGGCTCACCGTGTCATTAAAAAAGGTGGCAGTATTTGCTGGCAAATTGGATTCCATGTTAAAGATTCTGTAATTGTACCATTAGATTGTTTAACATATGAAATCGTACAAAAACTAAATGAACCATTGCCAACTGAAGAGAAATTATATTTGCACAATAGAATTGTGTGGACTTTTGGGCACGGTTTAAATGCGGAAAAACGCTTAAGTGGAAGATATGAAACAATTATGTGGTTTACAAAAGGTAAAGATTATATCTTCAATTTAGATGAAATCAGGGTTCCTCAAAAATATCCAGGGAAAAAATATTCAAAAGGTAAAAAGGCAGGACAGTTTAGTGGAAATCCTCTCGGCAAAAATCCATCAGATGTTTGGGATATACCTAATGTTAAAGCAAACCATATAGAAAAGACTGAACATCCGTGCCAATTCCCAATAGCAATACCTCAAAGATTGATAAAAGCTTTAACAAAACTTGATGGGATTGTAATGGACCCTTTTGCCGGAAGCGGGACTACTGCCATTGCCTGTATTATTGAAGGAAGGAAATTCATTGGGTGTGAAGTAAAAAAAGAATATATTCAAATTGCCGACAAACGTATACAGGAAGCACTCAGGGGAGAAGTTAGATATCGACCAGATGTTCCAGTTGTGGAACCAGATATTAAACAAAAAGTTGCACAAAAGCCGGAGGAATTCAAATGGTGAAGAAAAAACAAAAGAAACTCACAAGAGAACAACAAGCGGAACGGAAAAGAAGGCTTAACTTTTCAAAACAAATTCATGAAATTTTTGTGTTTTCTGGTTTTGAATCGTTACATGTCAATGGATTTCAATTTGAACTGGGCGATAGAAGCAATGAACTAGATCATTTATATGTATTTGAAAATGTAGTAATAATTTGCGAAGATACGATTAAAGAGATACGGCGCAAAGAAAAAGCGGCGGATAATAATCAATCCTATAATAGAAATCACAAATTAGAAAAAAACGAAACAGCTGGCGCAATAAATAGTAATAAAAAAGATTTCTTTGATATTTTGCAATCAAAATTCCCTCAAAGTATATATCTTTCAAGATATAATTATAATGAGTTTAGGGTCTATTATCTTTATTTTGAATATGAGGCCCAAAAAATTCAAGAAAATGATGTACGGCGATATTCAAATTTGAAATTTATTGATGCTGCAACACTCAACTACTTTCACACCATGGCGAAAAGTATAAAAGCCTCTTTTAAGTATGAATTATTCAGATTTTTATGTTTGACGCGAAGCGATATCGGGCCAATTGATCCGTCTGGAAATAGAAATATAAAGCCTATCGTTTCATCAATTATTTACCCAGAATCAGTTACTGGTTATAACAATGGTGTTCGCATGGTTTCTTTTATGATGAGACCCGGAGATTTGATTGAAAATAGCTTTGTTTTACGTAAAGATGGATGGGAGCAAGATATTGATTTATACCAAAGGTTAATTACTCCTAAAAGAATTAAATCTATAAGAGATTTTGTAGTAAATAATAAAACTACTTTTTTAAACAATATTATTGTAACCCTTCCCAAAGGGGTTAGTTTTAATAGGGTTGACAGCAATGGAAATAGAACTCCTGTAAATATAGAATTGATTACCAATTATGATAGCAACATAGAAATTAATATTCCTGTGGATTTTAATTCTATGGCAATCATAGATGGCCAACATAGAGTTTATGCCTATTACCAAGATTATGAAGAGTCTGCAAACGAAAAAACTATTAGCGAACTTCGCAACAAATTAAATTTGTTGGTAACTGGTATTATTTATCCAGACAATGAAACTTATAATGATGAATTAGAGCGTCGAAGATTTGAGAGCAATTTGTTTGTGTCAATTAATAAAAATGCGAAACCCGTCGATGCAGATACATTGATACAAGTACAAGCTATTATGAACCCGACATCAGGGGAAGCCATCTCTAGAAAAGTAATAGAAAGGCTCAACAAAGAAGAGCCTTTTGAGAACATGTTTCGACTGTCAAAGGTTGAAACTGCTCCGATAAAAACGGCATCCATTATACAGTACGCATTATCAAGTTTGTTGATTGCCAAAGATTATGAAAATTCATTATATCATTACTGGCTGATAAAAACAGGAAAAGAAAAAGATTATATATTAAAGCAATCGTCAGATATTAATGAATACATAAAGTATTGTACCGATTCTCTTAAGGAATATTTTAAAGCGGTGAAAAGCAAATTTATAAGCTATTGGAACGATAGCTCTAAGTTATTAATGGTAATATCTTTAAATGCCTTCATAATAGCTTTCAGAGAAACTTTGAAAGTCACTGATGGTCCGAAAGATTACGCTTATTACATGAGGGTTTTTAAAAATTGGAATTTTAGTTTTGACAATTCACCAGGCAATATATTCCCCTATGCCGGTGCACAATATAGTAAATTTGCAAAGAACGAAATAATACCACTTTTCATAAATTATAAACAATCTAACAATATAGCTGGGCAATAACGCCGATTTGTGTGCAATACCATAAGCTAAGTGATATGAATCCTGCTACAATAAGCGGGGTTCATATTTTTTCATTTAGCTTTACTATAAATCCAAACTGTCCATACAGATATGTGACAGTACGAATACAGATCGCGCTTGACGGACTGCCTTGCGAGATATACGTCGACCGCATTGTCCTCGTCGAGCTCGCGCACGTTCACGGAACTGCCCTGGAAACGAAGATCGTTGCCCGATCTGATCAGGTGCGCCGTCGTGCGCGAAGGGCTGTTTACGTCGTAGTCCGTTATGATCGAGCCGAGGAAGCCCCACTCTTCGCGGAGCACGCCGTTGAGCAGCTGATAGCTGTAAGCGCATCGCACCGCTCCGATATTGTTGAACGACGTCATCGGGAAGTTGGTCTCCGCGTCCTTGACGCAGTACTCGAAGGGTTTAAGGTAGTTTTCGCGCAGATTCTGCTCGGTCAGCCAGGTGTTGTAATCGCGGGGATTGAGCCCGGGCTGCGAGCAGACGAAATGCTTTACGGACGGCTGTATGCCGTGCGTTATCATGCCGTACACCACGCGCTCTCCCATCAGTCCGGAGAGCAGCGGATCTTCCGAATACTGCTCGAAGTTCCTGCCGTTATACGCGTGGCGATGCAGGTCGACGGCGGGCGCGTACATACCTATCGTACCCGTCAACGACGCTTCCGTCGCCATTGCCGCGCCCTCCTGACGCGCGAGTTCCTTGTTCCACGTCTGACCGACGAGCAGCGACACGGGGAACGCGGAAACGTCCGCGAGCTGCTCGGACGACAACGTGGTATTGTTCACTCCCGCCGGACCGTCGAACACGCGCGTCCGCTGCGAAAGCAGTTTTTCCCAAAGAGGGTCGTCGTAATCCGCGCCGAGCTGCATTATGAGTTTCTCGTTCGGTACGACTTTGTTCTGCGAGGAATACGCAAGATCGTTGTATGTCGCCTTTGAGCCGTCCTCCAGCGTGAACAGGTATATCGGATCTTCGGCGTTTTCCAGTTCGGGCATAGTCACATCGGCATAATATTCTTCGTCGGTGACGTAAGTACCTTTATTCGTGAGATCCGCTCCGCTCGTTCTGTTCGGCGTTTTGGACGAAGGAAACGTCCCCGCAAAATCCGCGCGCGACAGATAAGTGATCTCGGGACCGTTAGAGTTTCCGTCTATCGGAATTCCCGCCTCGGCGTCCTCGCCGGTAAAGCGGTTATGCACGTCGCCGTCCGTTTTCGGATCGCTCTCCCAGCGGAAACCGCCGTCAGGCACCGTGAACGTTATCTCCGCGCCGCCCCGCCGTCCGCCGCTTCATGCGCTTTCGGGCGGAAAAGCCGCGGCGGGAAATGTGCGTTACGAGCCGGAAAGCCCGCGCTCGCAGCAGATGATGTCGGCGAGCTGGCGCGCTCCGCGCGGCGAACGCCCGCCTTTTTCCAGGCAGAACCGCTCGGCGCGCAGCGAAAGCTCGTCCTCGGGCAGGGTCACGCCGCGGTCGGCAAGCACGGCGCGGAGTATGTCCGCAAACTCCCGCTTGTCCGGGTTGATATACGTCACCACTATCCCGAAGCGGTCGGACAGGCTCATCTGCTCCTGGCGGAGGTCGGACTCGTGCATATCGTTCTTGCGGTCCTCCGCCGTTTCCTTTATCAGGTGGCGGCGGTTGGTAGTCGCGTATATCAGCAGATTGCCGAGGTGCAGCGCGCTGCCTTCGAGCACCGCTTTGAGTTCTCCGTAGTTGTCCTGACCCTCGACGAACGTCAGATCGTCTATGAACACGATGAACTTCTTGTTCCCGCCGTCCGCGATCGCGTTCATCAGCCGCGGCAGCGTGATGATATCCCGTTTCTTGACCTCGATCAGCCGCAGTCCGCGATCGGCATACTCGTTTATCACGGCGTGCACCGTGCTCGACTTGCCCGTGCCGCGGTCGCCGTAAAGCAGCACGTTCTGCGCGGGCAGACCGCTCAGGAACGCCAGCGTATTGCGCACGACGATTTCCTTTTCCTCCTCATACCGTTTCAGATCGGTCAGCCGCACGGGATCGGTGCTGCGCATGGGCAGCAGCTCCCGCTCCTCGCCGTCCCAGATAAACGCCTTCGCTCCGTCGAAAAACTCGGGCGGGTACGACTCTCCGCCTTCGCCGCCCACCGCGCGCGCGACGAGATATTCTATTTCCCCGTTTACGGAACGATATTCGCGCTCCGCCAGCCTCGTGAGCCGTTCCAGCAATTCCCCGTCCATACGGACAAGCACCTGCCGTCTGTCGTCCTTTTTCATAAGTTCGCTCCTTTTCCGCATAATGATAGCACGATGAAAGCGCGCGGTCAAGCGATTTTGACGGCTTTTCCGCCTGCGGGAAAATTTAGGTACGCTCTAACCTTATTCTAATCCGCCGCTTAATGCGTTTTTAATGGTACGGCGGGTATAATTAACGTATAAAAAGCGGCGGATACGATATTACGCGCCGCCCGGGAGGAAAAATGAAAAAGAAGATAGTCGCCGTCGTATCGGCGTGCGTACTGCTCGTGACGCTTTGCGTCGTTGCCGCCGGCTGCGGCGGATGCGGCGCAAAAACGTATACGGTGGAAACGTCAATGGCGGATCTGCCGAAATATTCGTCCTATACGGATATGATAGCGTCCATACGCCCCGGCGTCGTCGAAGTGTACTGCGAGGGCTACGACGACAGCGGCACCGCGATAATGACTTCCGCGGGTGCGGGCGTCATCGTCGGAAAGAGCGACGACTCGCTCATCGGCGACGGATATTTCATCGTCACCAACCACCACGTCATAGAGAACTGCTATTCGATGATAGTCAACGTGCTCTCTATCGGCGAGGACGGCAGCGAAACCACGACGGCATATAACGCGCAGCTCATAGGCGGCTCGCACGAGCGCGACATAGCGGTGCTGTACGTCAAAACGACGGCGACGCTGACGACGGCGACGTGGCTTGCCGACGGCGACGAACTGCAGGTCGGTGCGGAAGTCGTCGCGATCGGCAACCCGACGGGCACGCTGGGCGGCACGGTGACGCGCGGCATAGTTTCCGCGACCAGCCGAAAGATCAACGTGGAAAACATCGGCAGTATGGACCTGATACAGATGGACGCGGCGATAAACAGCGGCAACTCGGGCGGCGGACTGTTCTATACCTACGAAAGCGCGGACGGCGAATGGTCGGCGGCTCTCGCGGGGATAGTCAACTCGGGCGCGACGGGCTATGACGGACTGGGCTTCGCGATCCCCGCGGAAGACGCTATGTACGCCGTCGAAAAACTGACGGAAACTTACGGCACGGACGACGAACTTTACGGTTACGTCCCCGGCGACGTGGGGCTGACGATAACCGCCGCCGTCGGCAACGTCTATAACAGTTCCCTCTCCGGTCAGGAAACGATAGTCTACGCCGACGATACGTCCAACGAGGATCTCGACAACGCGCTGGACACCTACGAAGAATACCGATACGGAACGAGCAGGCAGTCGTTCGACGCGCTGCGCAAAATAGTCGTGACGGACTCCGAAACGGGCAAGCAGACGGAAACGGAGATAACCGCGGCGCAGGACGTCTATGACGCGCTTGCGGGCGCGGACGCGGGCGACAGCGTGACCGTCACGGTCGAAGCCGTCGAAACGTACAGGATGGGACCCTTCGGCGGAATTCTCTGCCTTTCCGGCGAAACGGAGGACGTCGCGATCGACAGCCTGTCGCAATACCGCTACACGCCTCCCGACGCGCCCTCGTTCTCCTGAACCGCAGGCGCTCCCCGCGCGGAATGCGCGGCGGATCCGAGAGCATAAGACCTGAAAGCGCGGCAAATAATACCGCGGCGATCCGGCTGCGTGCGCGGTCAGCCGAATACGGACGCAAAGCGACGACGGCAAAGCGAGCCGCGGCAGGCAAAAGCGCAAAAGCGGACAGAGAGCCGCGGACGGCGAAAGCCGGCGGGCAGGGGTCCGCGGCAGGCAAAAGCGCAAAAGCGGGCATATAAAAATCAAATTACGAAGCAAAGGCTGGGGCGTTTCCGAACGGAAACGCCCCAGCCTTTTGCGCCGCCGCGCCGCTTTGCGGCGGCGTTATCCTGCGTTTTATCGGGCGGTGCGCAAAAATTATCCTGCGTTTCATTGAAAAAGAAAGACCGCGGCGCCGCGACAAAGTTTTCGCACATCAGGAAAGCAGGAAATCCGTCAGATTAACGATATTTATCCCGTTCGCATCCGTAACGTATGTCTTATCCGCCGTGATTATCGTTTTCTCGTAGAAATCGTTCGTGGCATAGAACGGAGCGATCTCACGCTCGCGCGTCGTCTTATCCGCCAGACTCTCCGTGACCTGATAATATTTCGTTTCGCCTTTTCTGATCGCGACGAAATCTATCTCCCTGTTCTCGCATTTGCCGACGTAGACCTTATAACCGCGGCGCAGGAGTTCGAGATATACGACGTTTTCTATCGTATGCCCGTAATTTTCAAGCGAATATCCCGTGATCGTATTTTTCAGTCCTATGTCCGCGAGATAGTATTTTTCCAGAGATCTGAGCGTTTCCTTGCCTTTTACGTCATAGCGATCCGCACGGTAAACGATGAAAGCGTTTTCCAGCATACCGAGCAGATTGCTTATCGTAGCGGGGCGGAGAGCCGCGTCGAGCTTTGCCTCTTTCGCTATATACTTCGCTATGCTGTTCGCCGATATGATGCTGCCCACGTTCCCGCAAACGAATGCGAACACCCGCCTCAAAAGGTCGGGATCTTTGAGTTTATTGCGTCCGATAACGTCTTTAAGTATCACGGTATCGTAAATGCTCGACAAAAAAGCGTCCGTTATTTTCTCGTCGCGAGGGAGAGAGAGCAGCTGCGGCAGCCCGCCGTATTTCAGATATTCGTTGAATATATCTTCCCTGCTCCTCCCGCTCCCGCGGTAATACCCGTAGTACTCCTTAAACGAAAGCGGCAGCATTCTGATTTCCACATATCTGCCTGAAATGAGCGTCGCCAGTTCCGAAGACAGGAGATATGCGTTCGACCCGGTCACATAAATATCGACGTCACATTCGAGAGACAGCGAATTTACCGTCTTTTCCCAACCGTCAACCTGCTGTATCTCGTCGAAAAACAAATAGTTCTTTTCGCCGCTCACTATATTCGGGCGCACGAGATCGTAAAGCCGGCGGTATGAGCGCACCGAATCGTACTTCATCAGTTCAAAGTTTATATACTGTATGCGCTCCGCCGCGACGCCGCTTTGCAGAAGTTCGTCGCGGAACATCCCGAGCAGCGTCGACTTACCCGACCTGCGCAGTCCCGTAACGACCTTTATCACGCCGCTGCCTGCGAATGCTTTGAGCTGCGCCATATACTCTTCCCTGTATATCATATCCGACCTCCCTGATCATATTTTAAGTAAAAACTCTCAGAAAGTCAAATGTTTTTACTCCATAGCGTAAAAACTTTCGATAATAAGATACTTTTTACTCCGCATCGTAAAAATTTCAAGAACCGCCGCGCCGCTTTGCGGCGGCGTTATCCTGCGTTTTATCGGGCGGTGCGCAAAAATTATCCTGCGTTTTATTGAACTCCGGCACGTTTTTTATGATACTGTCCGCGGAATACGGCGCGACGCTCGGATCCGTTTACGGCGGTCTTTCCGTGACCGCGGCGAAGCGCATGGCATTTGACCCGCAGAGCAGGAATTTCGCGAAAGCCGGGCGTTTTGCAAACATAAAAATCAAGGAGCGGCTCTTTACGAGCCGCTCCTGCCGCCTGTCGGGAGTACTCCCGACGGGCATTTTCTTTAAGGTTTACCGTTCCGGACGTCCGCCCGGCGTTACGGACTCCTCGCGAAGTCATCTCGCCTGCCGCGTTCCGAACTTCCCGCGAAGCCGCCTGCCTGCAAACTTTTCCGAACTCCGCTCAAAGGGCCGTCCGCCCGGTCGCGTCCGCGCCGCCGTTACGCCGCCGGAGTTATCGACCAGAGGTAAAGTCCCGAATGGGTGTTGATCCAGGTGCAGACGGTGGCGTAGATCGCGCCGTTGTGGAAGAATATCGTCTGGATATTATAGTTGAACCCGACGTTCTCTCCGAGATTTATGCCCGTAGGCGCGGTGACCGTCGGTTCGCCGTCTTCCCAATCGTAGACGAGGACGGGGGCTTCCGTCTGACCGTTCTTCGTAAACGACACATAGATGTATTTGTTATCGCTCGTGACCGAACCCGCGCTGTAATCGGAATAGCCCACTCCTGTGATCTGATCCGTCACGCTGCCGCTTTCATCGGCGATATATATCGTTGAGCCGGAGAGTATGGCGAACTTGTTCGCCGATTCATTCCAGGTGACGGACTTGATCGTTCCGTCGACGCCGGTGAACGTGATGTCGTATTCCGTGCCGGAGGCGGCCTGCGGCGTGCCGCCGTCTATGCCGTCCGTCGGGATATACAGCAGCGGTTTTCCGGGGCTGACGATATACAGGATGCCGTCCTTGATGAACAGACGCGAGTTATCTCCCTCGCCCGAATCCATTCCCGTACTGAACGCCGTGCTCGTGCCGACCACGGCGTAGCCGTCGGCGGGATCTATCTTATACAGCGTTGACGTCGAATTGTTGCCGGCATTGACCGCGACGTACAGATAAGTACCGTCGGAAACGCCGCCCTGCGTCCAGCCGCTCGTCGTGAGCCTGCCGTAGTCGCTGTTCACGCCCGCGACGTTGAAGCTGCTGCCGCCGCCGACCGCGTAGTCGCCGTAATTCGCCGCGTCGGACACCGTGACTTTGATGGGAGCGGCGCGGTACGTCGTGCCGTCCACCGTGTACGATATCACTACGTCGTACTCGCCCTTATCGATGAACACGTTCGGATCCACCGCGTAATCGTCGACTTCTCTGGACGTACCGTCGTCGTAATTTACTTTGACGGTGGCGACGGATCTGTCGAAGGATTCGCCGACGCGGTAGTTCGTCTTTGCTCCCTCCACCGTTATGTCGGTGACGGACGCGACGTTCACGGTCACCTTATGCTCCGCTTCGTAGGTGCGCTTGCCGAACGTGTAGGAGATCGTGACTTTCTGCTCTCCGCCTTCGGAGAACACCGCGGGAGAAAACGTGAATTCATCGACGGCATCGGAGCTTCCGTCGCTGAACTGCGCGGTAACGGTGAGCCCGCTCGGGTCGAAGGACTCGCCGACGCGGTAATCCTTCTTGACGCTCCCGGTCTCCTCGGCGGTCACGCCCGTCAGTACGAGCTGATCGAACGCTTCGTAATCCGCCGCCATCCGCCACAGATACAGCCCCGTATCGCCTTTGTAATCCTCGTTCGTCCACGAGCAGAACGTCGTGTACATTTCGCCGTCGTGGAAGAATATCGCCTGGATGTTATACGGCTGATGGATAGGATTGCCGTCGCTGTCCTCCCCGACATTCTGCCTGAGGTGTATGCCCTCGGGCGCGCCCGAGCCGACGTAAGTACCTTCCCAGGTGTAGATGTCGAACGGCACCGTCGTCTGGGAGTTGACGGAATATGCGACATAGATGTATTTGTCGTCGCCCGTTATCGACGTAAGGTTCATTCCCGAGTGCTTCCGAAGTACGATCGTATCGCCCTGCTTGTTGCCCTCTTCGTCGAACAGATACATATTGCCGCCGCGGTCGATGACTGCGAACTTACCCGTTTCGTCGCTCCAATACGCGCCCTTGACGTGCGCGCTCTGCCAGCCGCTGCCGATGTTGTCCGTTTTGCCCTCGAACGGCAGAGCCGTTTCGACGGGGGTCGCGCCGTCGAAGTCATCGAGGCTGACCGCCACCGCGCGGCACATATCTTCGTCGGGATAAATGAAGCAGTACAGTATGCCGTCCTTTATCATAAGCTGCGAATTATCGTATGTGTTTACGCCTTCGCCGAGCTGTACGGAGAACGATTTCGTGCTGCCGACGAGCGACCAGTCGACGGGATCGAACTTGCGCAGCGTCGTCATGGAGTTACCGCCCGTGTTCTGGGCGACGTAGATGTATCTGCCGTCCGAAATGCCGCCCATCGAGTAACCGGTCTTGATCTCGGCTTCGCCGATCTGACCGTAAGTACCTTTCGCCGCGACAACGTCAAACATCGGATCGTAACCGTTATCCGCGCACGCCGCCAGATATTCGCCGAAGTTGAGGTCGTATTCCCTGTCCTCGGGAACGAGCGGCAGACGGGCGCGCATATACGCCGTCGCGTCGCCGCCGACGTTATCGCCGAATTTGATAGCCGCGAAGTAGAAGTCGCCGTTATGGTACGCTATCGCCTGCGTGTTCGTACTGGCGGTGTCGATTACGACTTCCCCTCCCTCGTTCATCGCGTCGACGGTATTCGGGATGACCACGCGTCCGACGTAATTGCCGTTCCAGTCGTAAATGTGCACGACGGGAGTGTATACGCCGTCAACGGAATAGTTGAAGAAGATATAGTCGTCGCTGCCCGTCATACGCATTATTTTCAGGCTGCCGTTCACGGGGTCTGCGACCGGCGTGACGTTCGTAACGACCTTGAAGGAAGAATCGTATATATACAGATTGTTTCCCGAGAACACCGCGAACCTCTGCGCCGCGTTGTTCCAGTAAACGTCGCGAAGAGTAGCGTTTTCCAGTCCCTCGAACGCGAAACCGTCGTAAGCCGTGAACGTGCATTTGTCCGTAAACGCGCTCTTTTCCACATACGCCGCTTTCATCGACGAGCCGCTGCCGCCGAAGATGATGATCTTGCCGTCGTAGTAAGTGATGCCGGCGTTCTCTTCGAGCGTGAAATCGTTGACCGTCGCGCTTTTCACCGTTTCGCCCGTTTCGGGGTCGAAACGCATCACGGTTGTCGGGCGGAGAATGCCGCTGTGGCGCCAGGTCGTATACGTCGCATAAATGTATTCGCCGTCCGAGCACATACCGTGCGCATACGCTCCCGGTGTATTGTGCCAGTCGTACATCTTTTCGAGGTCGAGGTCGAACGTCGAATTTGTCGCCGCGCACTCCGCGATGTAATCGCTCATCGATTCATAGAACTCCCCGTCATACCGCGTGGAAAGATCGAGACGGTCTATCGCGAGAGTGACGGAGGGCTTGAACGTCAGCACGATGCTGTTCGCGCCCTCGTTGAGAGCGAGGTCGGGCAGAGATACGTCCGTGAACATATACTTATCCTTGTCCGCCGCTGTCTGACCCGAAAGAACGTAATTCCTGTCTATCGGCACATACCTGCCGTTGACGGTGAGCGACGCCACCGACGCGAGATTGACGGGTTTTATCTGTCCGTCCGCTTCGGTGCGGTTGGCTATGCGCATCGAGAAATTCGTCCTTGCTATCCTTTTGCTTTCGTACACGAAGGATATGCGGCTCGCGCCCTCGACTGCCGTCGTCTGTTCGTCCTCTTCGACGAGCAGACCGTTTTCGTCATACGTCCAGCCGGTAACGGTCTTATCCTCGCCGCCCTCTTTCGTCGCGTCCTCAGCGTCTCTGCCGTTGCGCACGCTCGCCGCCACGCGGCAGACGATGTTCGGATCCTCTTTAAGGGTTATCGTCAGGACGCAGTTCTTCATAAACGACGCCGTTTCGATATTGCCTTCGACCTCGTATGGGCTGTATTCGCTGGAACTGCTGAGAAGCAGGCGGTTGCCGCTGACGTAAGTCGCGCGGATGGGCGGGACGGCAGTCACGAGCGACTGACCTTCGGAAAGGAATACTTCTCCGTCGGGGTCTATCGCGACCACCTTGCCGTCGTCGTAATCTTCCTCGGGCACGACGGTTATCGGAACCTCCGCCGTAACCTCGCTTTCGCCGTCGGTATACGCCACCGTCGCGGACTGCGCGCCCGCTTCAAGCGCGCCCTCCGTTTTCACCGTCAGGTCGCCCTCGTAAAGCGGCGTTACGCTGCCGTCGTTATATTCGGCGACCGCAGTCATTCCTTTCTTGTCGAAGCTCATCGCGTCGCTGTAATATATGCGGTAAGGGTTTTGCCTTATCGTCAATGTTTCGAGAGCGACGTGCGTCAGCGTTACGGGGACTTCCGCCGTCTTGACCACGGGTTCGGGAGCCTCTTCTCCTTCTTCCGTCTCGGGCGTCCAGCTGTAACTGACCGTTACCGTTCCGCCCTTTTCGGCGAAATCCGCGGGGACGGAGAGCGTGAACGCGTCGTCCATCAGCATTTCGTCGCGCTCCTTCCCCTTTTCGGTGAAGTGCGCCATAACTTCGAAGTCGGCGTTCTTAGGGCTCGCTTTGCCGTTATCGTAATACTCCACGCCCTGCGCGAGATTTGCCGTTATTCCCACGAGCTCGAGCGGCAGACTGTCTATCCGCTTCTGCTCTTCGCGCTCCCATATCGCTCTGTCGTAATAATCCTTATAATCCACCCAGGACGACACCATAACGGATATTGCCGTTATCGCGCATATCAGGAGTGCGGCGACTATCACGCAGACCGTCAGGAGCGTTCTCTTCTTATTCAGATTACTCATCGTCGTTCTCCTTTGCCTTATCGGCTTCTGCGGCTTTCGCCTGTTCGCGGCGGGCGCGCCTTGCCTCGCGGCGGCGCTCCTTCGCCTCTTCCTTTTCGCGCGCGTGCTGCTCGCAAACGATGTCCGCAAGGCGGCACGCCGCGTTCACGCCCGTTTCGTCGCGCAGCTTGATCTTCGTATATTCCAGCTTGAACCCGAACTCTTTCCGCGCCGAACGGATCGCGTCGTTATCAAGTTTGAAATACGCGACGGGCATTCCGCGCCTGATCTTTATCGTTACCACGGGCTTGCCGCCGACCTTGACGGTCACTCCGCCCGCGGTCGCGGTTTCGACCGCGCCCTCTGCCGAAAGAACGTGCGCTTTGACTTTCTCCACATACTCTTTGCGTTCGTCGGTCAGCTCCTCGTATTCCTCCGCATACGTTTTTGCCGCTGCGGGAACGACCGCGAAGCCCGCCGCAGGCGCGTCAGCCGCCGCGGCTTCGCCCGGCGCTTCCTCCTGCTCCGCCGCCGCTTCGGGTGCGTCCGCAGCCGCGGTTTCCGTTATGTCCGCCGCCGCGCCCGAAAGTTCCTCGAACGGAGCGTCGCCGCTTGCGGGAGGAGGTTCGTTCGCCGCCGCGAACATACCCGCTATATACGCGTCCGCATATGCGTTGCCGTGCTTATCGCCGCCGCCCTTAACATTGCCGCCGGCAAACGGTTGCGCCGTCGGTCCTTCGGGGGCTTTCTTCTTACCGAAGATCAGGCTGAACACTACGAGCGCCGCCCACATAAGGCACAGCACGCCCGCGCATACGTCCACCGTCGTTATGAACGGTTTCCACCACACCCAGCTGTTTATGCTCGTGGACTTGATGATCGTATCGTCCTTGTCGGGGTTGGCTTCGTAAACGCGCGCGTTATAGTCCGCGTGCAGCCACATATACAGGACGTGGTGCGCCACTTCGCGTATCATATGCTGTACGCGCGGCGACGAGGACTCGTTGTAGTTGCGGATCAGTTTAACGCCCATACCGAGGTCGCCGCCCGCGCGCAGTATCGCTTCGCAATAATTGTTTTCGCCTATATAGTCCGTCGTGATTGCGCCCTTGAAATCCCACTCGCGGCGGAGGACTCCCGTCAGGAGCGCGGACGTCGTTTCGGAATGCTCCGCGCCGATACCCTGATATGTCGTCATCGCGCCGAGCGCGCCGCCGTCCACGAACGCCTTGCGGTAAGAGCGCAGGTACACTTCACGGAACGCCTGCTCGGTCAGCCAAATGCTGTCGCCGCCGTATCCGTAGAGTGCGAAATGCTTGGTAAAGCTGTATCTGCCGCGGGTGCTGAGCCCTCTGACGGCGTTCGCTATCATCGTGCCCGCGAGCATGGCGTCCTCGCTCGGGGATTCGTGATTGCGCCCGAACCACGCCGTTCTGTGGCAGTCTATCGCCCACCCCCAGACGCCGTAAACGGAAACGCCTTTCATATCGTCGCCGTAAGCCTTGCCGAACTCGTATGCGAGGTCCGGATTCCACGTCGCGGCAATTACGACCATCGTCGGATAGCCCGTGCCGCGCGGCGCGGTCGAAAAGCCTTTGATCTGCGCCGGTCCGTCGAGATCCGCAAGCGCGGGTTTACCGACGCTGGGAAGCGCTTTCGTTCCGTAATATCCGTTTATCATGTTCGTGACCTCGGACATTTCCAGCTGGTCGAGCACGGCGTCCCACTGCGGGTCGTCGTAATCCATACCCAGCTTCTGTCCGAGTTCGGTCACGTTGCCAAATTCGTCGGCAAGCATAAGACCGTTATCCTCGCCCCACTTCGGAGCCTTCGTCGGGATCTCTTCGCCGAACGCGTCCGTGCCCGTCGCCTCGTCCCACGTGTCGGCATAGGACGCATGATGGCTGCTCGGATCGACGTCCGCGCCCTGAGATACGTCACGAGCCACATAATTGTCCGCAAACTCGCTCGGCTTCATAAAGTCGGCGCGGGTGAACCACGGTATGTCGGGGTTGACGTAGTCCGGATCGTTCTTTTTGCCCGCGTCAAGAGGCGCGAGATCCACCGCGTCCTCGCCCGTGAACAGGTTACCGACCTCTTTGCCCGTAACGGGATCGAGAGGTATCTCGATGTCCTTAGCGACGGTGTATACGAAGTTGCCCGCCTGTTCCGCGCCGCCGTGCGTCACCGTCTTGACGGTGTGCGCGTCGGTGCGCAGGCTGAACGTATAGCTGCCGTGTTCGAGCTCCCAGCCCTTGAAGTCGTTGCCGTTCCTGTCATAGCAGTCGTAAGACGCAAAGTCATACGGGTCTATCACGAGTTCTATCGTTTCGCTCGCTCCGGGGGCGAGTTCGCGCGTCTTGGCAAAACCCGCGAGCGTGACGGACGCTTTTTCTATCGCGCTCTCTTTCTCGTGCCCGTAATACGGCGGCGCGACGTACACCTCCACGACGTCGCGGCCGGGGTACTGCCCGTTGTTCGTGACGGTCACGGGGATAGTTATCCGCGTTTTGTCCGTGAATGCCGCGTTCTCCGTCGCTACGGTCGCGCCCGCGCCTTCTTCGTCGCCCGCGGTCGTCGTATCGGTGAACGTGATGTCCCCCACTTCCCACGAGTATTCGTTATACGACATACCGAAGCCGAGCGGGAACTGCACGACGGCGTCGTAGCCCGTCACGGTCGTTCCCGCCGCGCCGTTCTCGCCGGGTATCTCGCGGGTGTAGCCCTTCCATATGCCCTCGGCGTCCGCCGTTTCATACCACTTATAGCCGACGTAGATGTTCTCTACATAGTCGGCGTAACTCCTGCCGTAATTGCTGTAACTCTTGCCGCCGGTGAACACGTTCGCGGGGTTGGTCAGCAGGTCGTATGCGAACGTATCCACCGTTCTGCCCGACGGAGAAGTGTCGCCGTAGAGCAGTCCGGGCAGAGCCTGCGCCGCGCGCGTGCCCGTGAAGCCTATATAAAGGCAGGCGTCTATGCCGGGGATCGTCTCCAAAAAGCCCATTTCAAACGGATTCGCCACATTCATCAGCACGACCACGTTTTCGTAGGTTTCTCCGCAGTATTTCAGAAGGGCTTCCTCTTCCGTGGAGATCTCGAGGTAGTGGCGCGTGCTGTCGCTCATCGCGCCCGGTCCCTCTTTCAGCTGCTCGTTCATATTCGCGTTCATTCCCTCGCCCGCCATTCTGCCTATGACGACGATGGCGGTATCCGAGAACCCTTCTGCGTTCGCGAGCAGACTCGGCGTGTAATAATTACTGTCGGTTATTTTCGGTTCGCGCAGCGGAACGAGCGTACTGATATGCACGCCCTTGAGGTTCGCGCTCTGGTGGTCGGGCATGACATAGTCGTAGTACATATCGTAAAGCTCCGTGTTGTACTTGATGCCGTACTTATTCAGAGCCTTATAAATGTCCACGTTCTCGTCGAAGTTGTCCGTTTCGGGCGCAACGCCGCCGGAAGCGTTCTGTCCCTCGCTTCCGTAGATCCAGTCTACCGAACGCCAGCCGAACACGTTGACCTGTTTGTCCGTCGAATAGTCAAGAGGCAGCGCGCCGTTGTTTTTCAGCATTACCGCGCCCTCCGTCATTATCCTCCGCGACATCGCCTGACCCGATTCGCTGCTGACCGACAGCGCCTCTTCGTCCACTATCGGCGGCGAAAGGAACGTGTTCACTTCCTGCTCGAAGCGATATAATATTCCGGTGCCGACGGAAAGAGCGGCAATGACTATCGCTATGAGCACAAAGTTTACAACGATCATAATGATCTTACCCTTGTTCATTTTTTCCTCCATTATATTATTTTTTGCTCCGCCGCGCGCCGTCCGGAAAAGCGCGCCGCTTTGCTCCTACAATGTAACACACTCTTCCTCAATATTTTCATTATTCGCATAATCCCCGTTTTTTACGCCATAACTCGATACTTTGGTTGCGCGCGAAGCGCGCTGCCCGCTTCACGCGCCTGCGCGATCTTTTTGCGAATCTGCGGCGGTTTCGGGTCGGCGCAGGGCACCCTTGCGCCGACCGCTATCGCTCCGCACGCTCCGATAACCGCCGCATTCACTACAAAAATCTCTGCGCATTCGCTGCGAATTCTGTTAAACGGCAAGCAGGTTTCCCGCAGTAATAAGACGCGCACGGCGTGCCGTGCGCGAAAGTTTTGATTTGTTTTGCAAGCTCGGACAAGCGATTTATGACCGTCCTTTTGCGCAACGAAAAAAACCGCAAAGCAGAGTTGGACGGACGGTTGCGCGAATAGTTTTTGCTTCTTCCCTTTCCCCGATACAGCGGAAGGCAGAGAACGGGGTTCAGACAATTTCCTTTTTTGGCGAAAGCCGGAGAACGGGGTTCAGAGCGACGGCTGGTGAGGGAGCATACTTGCGTCGCCGCAGCGCGGTAGCGCAAGGCGGAGTATGTGACCGAACACGCAGTCGCTATCAATCCCCGTTATACGGCTTTTCGCCCGAGGGAGCATACTACTGTCGACGAAGCATAGCACGAGGCGGAGTATGTGACCGAGGACGCAGCCCGCATCAGCAGCGCTATGTGCCTTCCCCCTCAAAGGGGAAGGCACATAGACCGAGGGCGCAGCCGCTCGGTCCCGTCGCATTAGAAACTCATATAAATATTATGGTGACGGTAAAAAGACCGTCGGCGGCGCTCACCAGCATTTCCCCGCCGTACTTGCGGCAGATCAGGCGGATGCTCTTCATTCCGTAGCCGTGGGCGTCGCGGTCTTGCTTGGTCGTGACCGGCAGACCGTTCTCGAAAACGGGCGCGCTTTGCGTGCAGTTGTTCGTTTCTATGCGCGTGAAGCCGTTGACTTTCTTAACGGAGAGATTGACGAACCGCTTGTCCTCGGGCAGTTCCTCCACCGCCTCGATCGCATTGTCGAGCAGGTTGCCGAACAGCGAATACAGATCCGGGTCGGACATAAACGACAGCAGCGCGCCGTCCACTATGCAGTACAGTTTGATCCTGCGGTTGTTGCAGTACAGGCTCTTTTCGGTGAGTATTATGTCCAGAGCCTCGTTGCCCGTGCGGATATTCGCGTCGTAGATCGCGATCATATCCTCTATCTCGCGGACGGCGCCGCCGTCGGCTTTGCCCGCCATGCGGATCTGGTGCTTTAAGTCGTGGCATTTGAGGTTGATGAGTTCTATGTTCTCTTTGGCGAGAGCATACTGCTCCTCCGCCTGTTTGAGCATTCTGTTCGCCGTCGTATAATTAAGCTCGAGCTGTTTCTTGAATATGACTTCGCACATAAGATACATAGTCAGCAGGCAGCAGACGATATTATATCCCGATATGAGCAAGGTCACGAACAGCCCCGTCTGTTCGCCCGAGTATGTGACGACGGACGTCACGACGACGTTGAACAGCACGAACAGCACGACGAATACGAACAGCGACGAAGCGCGGAACTCGAACTTGTCGCTGTTTTTCAGACGCGACGACACGAATCTGCACGACAGCGCATACGTCGCGATATATATGAACGCATACGAGCAGTAGCCGAGCAGCGTTATCATCTGAATGCGCATAGGCGAGGTGGACGCCATTATGGACGCGGTGCCCGCGCGGTACATTATAAGCGGCAGATACCCGCTCATCTCCGCGTCGCCGTAAGCCCCGCCCGTCGCGAACGAGTCGTTGCCGAAAAGCAGCGAGATCAGCGACATTACGAGGTCGAAAGTCTGGTACGCTATGTGCTGCGTCGTATACGCCGCGATCCCGCGGAACACGGCGGACGGCGCGTTGCACTCGTAGCACAGCGCGATGAACGGCAGCGTGACCGCAAACATAAGCAAAAACACCGTCGTACAATAGATCGCGTTATACGCCACGACGGGCAGCGCGAACGCTACCCCCACGCACGCCGCCGCGCTCGCCGTAACGCGCAGCGCGAACAGCGGACGGCGTTTCAAGCCCGTGCACATCAGAAACTCCGCGACGAGCAGTTCGCACATAAATATCGCCTTATACAGATACAGCGCGGTGAAATCGTACATCAGACGAGTCCCCCGAGATACTCCGCGACAGCTTTGCGGTATTCCTTCCTCCGCGAATACGATATTTTAAGCTCGTCGCCGCCCACTTTCGTGGTATCGCTCCCGACGGACTCGACGAACCGCGGGTTGACCAGATAGCAGCTGTTGCACCTGACGAACCGCGCGCCTTCCAGGCGTTTCTCCACTTTATACAGTCCGCCGCCGTAAGAGCGCAGGTCGCCGCGCGTCGTATGATATATCAGCTCGTGCGCCATAACCTCGACGTATTTCAGATCGGACGCCGCCACGGACACCATACCGTTCGCCGTTTTTACGGGGATCACCACGTCGGGCAGCGCGTTTACTCGCGACAGTATCCTCACTAACTTGCCCGCAAAATGCGCATACTCCACGGGTTTGACGATAAAGTCCGCCGCTTCCACTTCGTAACCGTTTATCGCGTACTGCGACATATTCGTTACGAACACGAGCAGCGTGCGCCCGTCCGTTTCCCGCAGCTTCCTTGCCGCGCTCATACCGTCAAGGTCGGGCAGCTGTATATCCATAAACACGACGTCAAGATCCAGCGGTCTGTCCTCCAGAAAGTCCGTCGCAAGCCGAAATACGCGGCAGTGAAAATTCACTCCGTGCTCGTCGCCGTACCTGCCGAGCATAGCGCACAGCGTTTCCGCCTCCGCCTGCTCGTCCTCGACTATCGCTATGTTTACCGCTTTCGCGAACTCACTCATTATTTTCGCCCCCACGTCCGTTCTAATTCGGATTATAGCACCCCCCCCCCTGCTTTGTCAAGCGGTTGCGCGCAAAGCGCGCTTGCGGGACGGAAACCCCGCCTTTCCGAGAAACTTACAAGTGCATTTATAATTTTTCGGGAAAAGTTTGTCGGGGAGAACCCTCTTTGAAAATAGGGTTCTCCCCGAGCCCCTTCCGAGAAACTTAAAATCCACTTCGGTTGCGCGCAAAGCGCGCTGCCCGTTACACGCGCCTGCGCGATCTTTTTGCGAATCTGCGGCGGTTTCGGGTCACGGCGGGGTCACCCAGCCGTGACCGCTTCCGCGTCCGCTCGCTCCGATAACCGCCGCATTCACTACAAAAATCTCTGCGCATTCGCTGCGAATTCTGCCAAACGGCGAGCTATTTTCCCGCATAAAGCAGACGCGCACGGCGAGCCGTGCGCGAAAGTATTGCAGAAAAAGATTACGCCCGAACGGCGCAGGGCAAACGGAGTTTGTTCGGAGCAAGTTTAGCCCTCTCCGCCCTCGCCATTTCCACGGGGCAGCAAACAAAACTAACTTGCCTCCTATGCCCGTTTAGCTGCGTCTACTACTGACCCTCCCCGCATAAAACAGACGCCCACGGCTTGCCGTGGGCGACAATATCTTATTTCCGATACAGCGGAAGCCGCAGAGTGCCGCTCAGGCGGGCAGCTGCCGAGGGAGCATACCTACGTCGCCGCAGCACGGTAGTGCAAGGCGGAGTATGTGACCGAGGACGCAGCCCGCATCAGCGGTGCTATGCGGCTTCCCATCATTAAAGCGGAAAAGCAAAAACCGCGGCACGCCGCGGCTTTTGCTTTATTTTCAAAAGTCGATTTCTTTGTCGTAATAAACTGCCGTCAACAGCTTCTTCATCTCTTCGAGAGACGGCTGGCGGGGGTTGGAGCCCGTGCAGGCGTCGCTTATCGCGAGCGCCGCGACGTGTTCGAGCTTATCGTTGAATTCCTTTTCGTCGATAATGCTCTTGTCGGCGACCACGCCGCCCTCGCCGTAGTTCTTGATCGCGAGAGGGATATTGAGCTGTTTGTTCATATCGCGCAGTTCGGCGATGAGCGCGTCGACGAGCTCGGCGGTCGTCTTGCCTTTCAGTCCGATGAAACGCGCGATCTCCGCATAGCGCTCCGCTGCCTCGGGAACTTTGGAGTTGTACTTGATGACCTTGGGCAGGTACATAGCGTTCGCCGCGCCGTGGATTATATGACCGCCGGTGAACGCCGCGCCGGTCTTGTGAGCCATCGAGTGGACGATACCGAGCAGAGCGTTGGAGAACGCCATACCCGCAAGGCACTGCGCGTCGTGCATGACGGCGCGAGCTTCCTTGTCACCGTCGTAGGACTTTTTGAGATTGAGGTGGATCAGCTTGATCGCGTGCAGCGCAAGCGGATCGGTATAATTGCAATGGAGCGTGGAAACGTACGCTTCGATCGCGTGCGTCATAGCGTCCATACCCGTGTGAGCCGTGAGTTTGGGAGGCATCGTTTCCGCAAGCTCGGGATCGACGATCGCAACGTCGGGCGTGATGTTGAAGTCCGCAAGCGGATATTTGATGCCCTGCGAGTAGTCGGTGATGACGGAGAACGCCGTCACTTCCGTCGCGGTGCCCGAGGTGGACGGGATCGCGCAGAACTTCGCCTTGGTGCGAAGCGTCGGGAACGAGAACGGCTGAATGATCGCTTCGAACGTCGTGTCGGGATATTCATAGAACACCCACATAGCTTTCGCCGCGTCTATCGGCGAGCCGCCGCCCATGGATATGATCCAATCGGGCTCGAATTCGCGCATAACCGCCGCGCCCTTCATAACGGTTTCCACCGAAGGATCGGGCTCTACGTTTTCAAAGAGCCTGACTTCCATGCCCGCTTCTTTGAGATAGCCGACCGCTTTGTCGACGAATCCGAATCTCTTCATGCTGCCGCCGCCGAGAACGAGGACCGCCTTTTTGCCTTTGAGGTTTTTCAGCTCCGCAAGAGAGCCTTTGCCGTGATAGAGATCACGGGGTAACGTAAAACGTCCCATAATTATCTCCCATGATTTTTATATTTGTCCGGCTTCTCCGAACATCATATTTATTGTAATACATACACCGGGAAATGTCAAACGAAAACGCCCGCTTTGCTCCGCCGCCCGCCCTCCCCGCGCGGCGCGCCGACGCGAAAAACGCCGCAGGACGCGAACATCGACGCGTGCAAACGCCGCCGCGTGCAAGCGCCGCCGCGCGCAAGCGCCGCCGCGTGCAAACGCCGGCACACTCCCCGACTGCCGCAAAAAACCGCGGAGCGCACCCTCGATGCAAGATGCGGGCGCGCCGATAACGGCGCGCCCGCTGTTTTTTATGTATGTTTCACGCTTTTATTCCTTTCCCGAACGAAACTGTTCGTAAGTTTCGAGCAGCTCGGCGGATATGGACGGCGGTATTTTTTTGAACGCCCGCTCGAACATATCCTTTGTCAGCGGGATGGGGACGGTCGACCCCGCCGCCTGCAATTTTTCGAGCGCGAGGCGGCACGCCTCCTCTATTATCCCGCACAGATCCGCCGCGGAATAATACGCGCGCGGCTTCGTATAGTCGCCGTCGCCGGGGAATTCGGACATATAGAGCACGTCTTCCGTAGTCACGCCGTCGAGCGCGATGCCGTTCAGCTTGCCATCTATGATCGCCCGCTTCGCCGTCGCGTCGGGAGGCGGAACGTGAACGAGGTGCGAAAACCGTTTATAGCGCAGATACGCGGGATCGATGACGTCGGGGCGGTTGGTCGCCGCGATTATGATGCGCTTGGAACCGTCCACTCCGAAACCGTTGAGCCGTTGGAGCAGCTCAGTCGTGACCGCCGCTTTATAGTCCTTGGTGTCCTGTCCCCTGCGGCTGAATATGGATTCGCACTCGTCGACGAAGAGTATCGCGCCGTCCGGGCAGGCGTCTATCTCCTGGAATATCTGCCTGACCGCCGCCTCGCTCTCTCCGACGTAAGACTTGAATATGTCCGCCGGAGTGACGATGAACAGCGGCAGTTCCATCGCGTTCGCGATCGCCTCGGCGAACATCGTCTTGCCCGTGCCGGGCGCGCCGTACATCAGCATGCCCAGTCCGCCTTCCAGTTTGTAATAGGCGACGGTATCGGGGTGCTGCGCCATATACATAAAACTCCTGACGAGTTTTTTGACGTCGTTCAGACCCTTGACGTCGTCGAACGTCGTCGTGGGGATCTTGCTCTTGATGACGGAACCGTAAGCGGCGGCTTTCTTGCTCAGCCTCTCGTAATAATCCGCATACGTTTCGCTCTCCGCTTCGTCCGTCAGGCGCTCGCTTATCGTCTTGGCAAGCTGCGCCGCGGCGGAATACTCCGTGCGCAGCCGCTGTTTCTCGTCCCTGCCGATGTCGTTGGTATCCTTCTTGCCGCCGAGAAGTTTGCGGATCTCGCTCTTGTGCGCTTCGAACTTCTTTTTAAGCTCGTCCACGCTCTCGCCCGGCTGCGCCTTGGGTCTTTTATCTATTCCCGCCATACCGCGCTCCTTATGCTATGTCGTCTATGCCGCTGTCGCCCGACGACTTCGAAGGACCGGACTCGCCCGCGGGCGGAGCGGGAGGCTCGACGCCGCCCACGTCTTTGACGCCCTGCTTTTCGCGGATTATGTCGTCCACCATGCTGCGCGCCTTGCTCGAATCGGACAGGCGTTCGGGGTTCAGACCCTTTTTCGCCATCTTGCGCTTCTTATCCTCGCGCTTTTCGAGCAGCTTCTGACGGCGTATACGCATGCGCATAGCGGCTTCGCGCAGGCTCTCCGTCATATCCTGCGCCATTTCCTGCTGCGCGAGTATGGTGTCGTACACCGCGAGCATACGCGCGTTGTTGTTGCGTATCGCCTTGCGCATACGGCGTTTCGCCCGCCAGCGCTGGAAAAACCCGTAACGCTTCTGCGTGGACTGCAAAAGCGCGTCGTCGTTGAAATTCACGATGTCGTCGACAAGGGATATAGCCTGCGAAAGGACGTTCATCACCGTGCTCGTCGCTTTGAGCAGCTTGATGCTGTCCTGTATTTCGAGGACCATATCGAGGAAATCGACCATCATCTCCGTGCGGAAATCGTCGTTGCCGTATTCCAGAGCGAACTCCGCCGCCTGTTCGGCGATCTTGCGGCTGCCTTCGCCGAGCTTGGCGAGGCGCGCTTCCATATCGCGGATACGGCGTTCGCCTTCGAGCTCGCGCTCCGTCTTATCCATTTTCTCGATGAACGACGGGGTCGCGCCGTACTTCTCTGCCAGATTTTCGATCTTTTCTTCCATTGTATTTCACCTCACCTTATGTTTTATATTATGCGCGTCACGCGTCCGTACCCGTGAGCGCGCGTCTGACGGCGTCCGCCAGCGATCTGCGTTCGGCTTCCGCGTTGTCCGACCAGTCGTGCGCGGAAACGCGGTGCAGCGTCCACCCTCGGGAAACGAGGCTCTCGTAGTAGCGCATATTGCAGTCGTAATAGTCATACGCTCCGCCGCCGCGCTCGCACCAAACGCCTATCGCCGCGCGCGTCTTGTCCTCGCCGAGCACGGCTATCGGGATCTTGACCGAACCGCCGGTCACGCCGTAGTTATATACGACGCGGTCCTCGGGAACGCCGAGGGAAACGATATACTGTCCGACGCTGCGCAGAAATCCCGGGGGCGGAGTTTCGCTGACGAACTGGTCGGCTCCCGACACGGAGAACCGCTCCGCCAGCCGCAGATAGTCGCGGATATACGAGATGTTTTCGTTCGTCAGATCCGCCGCCTCTATCGAGTGCACGACGGTGACCGAACTGCGGGCGCGGGTGACGGATACGTTGAACACGCACCTGCCCAGCTCGCTGCGGTTGAGCGTGCCGAACGCCTGACTGAGCCCGCCCTCGTCGCTGCGACCGTAGGTCAGCGACAGGAACAGATCCTCCGTTTCCTGACCCTGCACCGTTCGTATCGTCTTGAAGAACATCAGCCGCTCTTCCACGTCGTCGAACGCGGCGAGCGCCTTGCGCATACGCGGCCCCAGCCATCCGTCCCTTTCCGCAAGGCTCTTTATGAGCTTTATCTGCGGCTCGCCGAACGCGACCACGCCGAACGACCGCGAAAGCGTGCCTTTCTTTTCGTCGTAATACTTTTCAAAATGTCTGCGGACGCACTCTACGACGGCTTCCGCCTCTTTCCTGTTCTCACCGCGCCTGCACGCAGCGTTCTCCACATATATGTCCGTAAAGCCGAGGTCGCCTTCCACTCTCGGCACAGCCGCGGGGAACGTGCGCATATACGGATAGAACATCCGCTGCGAGAACGCTATCAGCGATTCCGTCTTGCTGCGGTAATGGCAGACAAGCTCGCACACCCTGAACGCCTCGTTGCGCAGAGCCACGCCGAGCGCGGACGCGTTGGGTTCGAGAAAATCCCCGTCGTCGGGCACGCCTTCCGCGCGCGACGACGCTCTGAAATCGTTTATCGGCGGCATCTGCCATTCGTCCCCCACGATGACGCACTGCTTCGCGCGCATCAGCACGGGCAGTATGCCCGCGGGTTCGAGCTGGCTCGCCTCGTCCACTATCGCGACGTCGAAGTCGAAATATTCGGGAGAGCGCATCAGCAGACTCGCCGTAGCCGACGAGAGTATGAAACACCGTTTGAGCTGTCTTATGGCGTCGCCGTGGTCCTTGAACAGCCGCCGCAGCGACGACGGAGCGGCGGAGCGCTCCGAACCGAGGAACGCGAACGCCTTCGAATTCGGGTCTATCCTGCTCATACACAGCGATTCGATGATCGACACGTCCGCTTCCGCTATCTCCCGCTCGCCGTCCGCGAACTTTTGCAGCGCTTCCGCGGCGGCGGCTCCCAGTCCGTTGCGCGCGCCGCCCAGGCTCATCGCCATTCCCTCCGCGGCGGCGCGGAAGAAGTTATGCTCGAACAGCCGTTTCGGCTCTGTGTCCGTTATTTTTCCGCTCTCTACCGGGCGCATGAGCGCGGAAAGAGATACGGGCGAAGCGTCCAGCGCGCGGCGGTAACGCAGCGCGGCGTCCGCGACGCTCCTGTCGTCCGCTTCGTCTACGAGCGCGGCGAGATCGGCAAGCCGCGCGCGGCGCGTCAGGCCGTTCGCGAAATATTTCACTCCGAACGCAGAGAGCGCGGCGCGCGTTTTTTCCGCGGCGTCCGCAGCCGCGTCCGCACGGTCGGACAGCGCGAGCGCCTCGGCGTTCGACGCGCCCTCGTCCGAAAGCGAACGCAGCGCGAGCAGCGCTTCCGCGGTAACGAGCGGTTCGCCGCACGTTTCGGCGTTTTTCAACGTTTCCGCCAGCCGCGCCACTTTCATTCCGTCGGCGAACTTGTCGGCAAGCTCGCGCGGGGTGATGTCCTCCGAGCCGTCTGCGACCGCGCATTTCGCGGCGGCTTCCAGCGCTTCGGACGCAGCCGCGAAGAAATCGGACGGCTCCGCGCCCGTTTTGCGCAGCAGCAGCCGCACGCACTTTTCCTGGTCGGGAGTCAGCCTGCGGCGGAAATGCGCGCACAGTCTGCCGTACAGCTTCACCGCCTCTTCCTCGCTCTTCGCCGCGCGCGCGAACTCGCACGCCGCCCTGACGAGATCGCCGAAGGAAACGTCGTCCATATAGCAGAACCCGCGCAGTATCTTCACCGCCTTTTTCGCGGCAAGATCGAACACGCCCGGCTTTATTCTATCCGTATTTTCGTATTTTGCCACAGCCGCGGCGGCGTTTACTACCTCGCGGCGTTCGTCCTCCGTCAGCTCCTCGCGGCGTTTCAACGCAGCCGCCGAGTTATAATACCTCGCTACCGCGTCGTCCGTGAACTTATCCGCGGCGTCCGCGATGCCCTTCGCCGCGTTCAGTTCGGCGCGGCTCATAGGCTTGCCGTCAGCGCCCGAGAACACGTCCTTTTCGGCGACGAGCAGTTTCAGTTCGCGCAGGGTCATTCCCGCCGCCCCGTCCGCCGCGGCGTTCAGCTCCGCATACGCTTCGAGCATACCGTCGAACGCCTCGAACGCCGCTTTGGGCTTCTCGGGGCAGGCGGCGAACGCCTTGCGCACGTCCTCCGCCGCTTCCTCTGAAAGTCCGCGCACCGTGCGCGCTTCTTCGCGGGTGAATTTGCGGCGGCACAGCGCGGTCAGCCCGCCGAGCGTCAGAGGCGATATTTCCGAATATCCGGCCGTCGCCGCGAGCGCGTCTTTCGCGGACTCCGCAGCCGAGATCAGCGCGCTTCTCGCGCTTTCGATGTCCGTCTTATCCGTTATGCCCATATACGGGCACACGTCCGCGGCATGCCGCCCGTCGTCCGTCATACGCGGCAGCCAGACTTCCGCTTCCGTGACCGCGGCGAGAGCGCTTTCGTAATCGCGCACGCCCGTAGCCGCCGCCGTTTCCGGCGCGACGAACGGAACGAGAGGCAGATCCTCGCGGTAAGCCGCGTCGATCACGTCGTAATAGCTCAGTCCCGCCGCCCCGCGCGCTCCGAACATCAGTCCGCGGTATTTCTCTATGAACCGCGCGGCTTCCGAACACGCTTCTCTTCCCCGCCGCTTTTTGCCGTAGACGGCTTCTCCCGGCTGAGAGTACGACGAACGCGCGCGCAGCAGGGCGCGCAGATCCGCCGTTACGTTCTCGGGGCGCATTTTCGCCGCCTGCGCCGCCGTTTCGCTTTCGAGCAGCATTACGAAAGGGCGCAGCTGCGCGGGCAGTTTGGCGTATACCTCGCCGAGCGCGGACAGCTTTTTGGACGCGAACAGTATGCTCTTGCCCTCGCCCGTCAGCGCGGCGATGATATTGGCGATCGTCTGCGTCTTACCCGTTCCCGGAGGTCCTTTGACGATCAGCGATTCGCCCGCGGCTATCCTGCCGATTATGTTCTCCTGAACGCTGTCGCGGGCGAGCGGGAGCATAAGCCCCCTCTTCGGCTCGGCGGGAGGCGGCAGGCTTTCCGCTTTCGTGAATATGCGGCAGATCTTGCCGTCCGCGTCTATGCGGGCGCGGTTGGCGCGTATGTCGTAATACATACACACGTCGCCGTGGTCGTATACCGCCACAGCCGCCATACCGCGTCTGAAACGGAACACCGTTTCGTCGCTCCTGCGGCATTCGTCGACGTACTTCTCCACCGCGGTGAAATATTCGGGGGTGAGCGACGCGAGGTCTATCGGCTCGTCCGCCTCCTTTTCGGGATCGGGACGCGGAAATCCGTCCGCCACTTCCTCCATTCCCGGCATCGAACGCATTTTTGCGAACAGACAGGGATTGAGGTATATGTCGTCGTCGACGAACTGCATATGCACGGGACTGCTTGCGCCGCCGCGCAGCAGCAGCACGGGGAATATCACGAGCGGAGTGGTAACGTCGACGTATTCATCCCTGCCTGCGGACACCCGCCATTCGAGCGCGCCCAGTCCGAGGAACATCGGATTGTTCCCTTTGAGCGACAGATCGCGGTATGCCGTGTCGATGAACGAATCGAGGGCTTTGGGATCGCGGACGCCGTTGCCGTCCGCCCAGTCCACGGCGTTCACGTTCCTGCCCACTATCTGCTCGCCCGCCGCGGCGTTGAGCGCGCTGCCGAGCAGCGCGGTATTGCCGGGCTTGCCTATGCGGCGGCGCACCAGATCGAGCATAAATGCCGTAAAGTCGCTCTCCGCCGCGCGCGAAAGGATATACGTCGCTGCGGGGCTCCTGCCGCGCAGATCGAGCAGTTTGTTGCTCTGCGGCTCGTCTATGTGCAGAAGGTCGATTATGCTGTCGTCGAGTAAACTCATTCCGTTCTCCTTATCTTTCGTTTGCCCCGATCTTTCTTCGCGGGCTTACACGAGATCCACTTTGCGGTAATCTTTGCCGTCGCCGTCCGCGCAGTCGTGCTCGAACGCGCGCGCGTCGCACTCGTATATCTCCACCTTGTATACGAGCGACGACGTGTCGCCGACGTATACCGTCTGATTCATCTTCCATTGTCCGATGCGGTTGCGCGTGACGCCGAGCTCCGCCCAGTGCCATATCTTCCAGCCGCCGTTTATCGCTTCGCTCTGGAACGCGTGGAAACACTCGTGGCAGATCATCCGCTGCAAAAAGTCGAATTTGAGCGTGTCGTGGTAGACGTACTGTATCAGCTTGCCGCCGTCGCAGCACTGCCCCGCCACGCCCGGTCCGAGCGTTTTCTTTATCTCCACGACAGGCTCGAACGGGATCGCGAGCGCGCGCATCGTCAGTTTGGTCGCTTCGGTTATCCGCTCCTCCCTGATCTCCGGGTCGAGCTGCTCCCACACCGATTCGTCCGCCCCCGCGAGCAGACAGTATCTCGTCAATATCCCTATGCGCGAGAACAGCGACAGTCCGCTTTGCATTATGCGTCTTACGTTTTCGGGATTGACGACGGCGATCCTGTCGTAATCGAAGGGCGGCTTGCTCTCGTCCGCGCCGCTGCCGTACCCCGAAAAGTCGCCCCAGTCCGAGTCTATGAACAAAGACGGGTTAGCTAACCTCGCCAGATATTCGAGAGCCTCCGCACGGTTATCCTCGGAGCGGCGGCGGGCGGCGAGCTTCCAGTCCTTGCCCCCGACGAACGCCGCTACCGCTTCGTTCAGCCCGACGAACCCGATGAACTTCATCGCGTTCCTTACCTCTGCGCTGTCGGACGGCGATATCATCCCGCGCTCTTCGAATATACGGATCACGTCCGCAAACGCGGGCATGGACAGGTCCAGACGGCTTACGTCCAGCGTGCTCAGCCCGTCGGTCTCCACCGCGAGTTCGAGCGCCGTGCGGTACACCCCGCCGCCGCTGTCGTCCGTCATATATATCCTGCGCCCCGCCTTGCCGAACCGCATCGCCGCAACGAGCAGCGCGTTCGAGTCGCCGACGTAATGCGCCGCGCCGAGCAGCAGACAGTCCTTTCCCGCCCTTACGAACGCGTCGAGCAGCCGTTTCACGGCTTCGGGCGAAGCGTCGGACAGCGCGGACAAGTCCGCGACGGAGAACTTCCGCCCCTCTCTCTCGGCGACGGAACGGACGTACAGCTCCGCCTCGTCGTCGAACGGCGTACAGAGCACTATCGCCCCCGCCATGCCGCGGGTCATCTCCGCCATATCCGGGCAGTAATCGTATGCCTTCGCGTCCAGTTCGCGCACCGCACCCCGCAGCAGCTTCTCGTCGTCCGCAGCAAGCAGTTTTGCCGCCTCGTCGCCGAGAGCGCCCGCAAGCCTGCCGAGCGCGCTCTCCGCTTCCGCCTTTAAGTCGGGAAACGCCACTCCCGCGCCGAGCGGCTCGTCGGGAATATCCGAACTGCCGAGCGCGGCGATCTCTCCGCGCAACCTGTCGCATTCCGCGGAAAGCTCCGCGGAACCGAACGCGCCTTTCTTTGCCGCGGCGAGCATTTCCGCCGCCCGCCGCGTTTCCCGCTCCGCTCTTTCCAGCTTTTCCGCCGCGCTCTTCATCCGCGCGAAAGCGGCGTGCGTGCTCGGGAACTCCGTTCTGAGTTTCGGCATGCACCTGTCTATATAACCGAGCAGTTTTTGCAGGCTGCTCTCGTCGAACTTTTCCGCAAAATTCAGCGCGAGCCGTTTCAGCGACAGCTTATAGGCATACGCGCGCGCGTATTCCTTGTTCTCGTCGCTTATGTCCGCGGGAAGATCGCTTATCAAAGCTATCCCGCGCTCCGTTTCCCCGACGGAGAGCGCGGTCACGAATATCCGCCTCGCTTCTTTTAAGGTTTCTCTTGCGTCCATATCCCGCTACCGTTATCAGAGTTCTTCGCGGGAGAGCTCGTTGTCGAGATCGAGCTTCTGCTCCGACTTGACTTCTTCTTCCGCCTGAGTCTGCTGTTTTTCGCCGAACAGCGACGCGAGATAATCTTCGTCCGACTGCTTGTTCTCCGCGCCCGTCAGTCCGTCGAGTTCGCCGAGCATCCTGTCCTGCTCTTCGAGAAGTTTGTCTTTCTCCTGGTCAAGTTCCCGGTTCAGGCTGACGGATTCTTCGAACTGCGCCTGCTGCGCGCGGGCGACGACCTTGATCTTGTCGAGCAGATTTCTGCCCGTTTCGAGGTTGCCCATACCGTTGAGGTATTGATGGGCGGCAGTCATATCTATGCGCGTGCAGACCTCGTACAGCAGAGCGGGTCTGTCCTCGTAAGGCGCGATCGTGCGCACTATCTCTTCGGCAAGCGCGAGGCGTCTGTCCTCCATTTTTACGCGCGCTTCGCCGTCGCGTATATCCCTTTGCAGCCGTTCTTCGTCCGCTTTGAGCGACTTGACGCGCGCGGCGGCGGTGATCCCGTCCAGCTTGCCGCTCTTCCACTCTTTTCCCGTCTCTTCGATGAGAGCGGATATTTCCGCAAGTTTGGCGCGGCTCTCCTGCGTCTTTGCGCGGATCTCTTCCGCATAGCCTTGCGCGCGGGCGAGCTCGGCGCGCAGACTGTCGAGTTCGTCGTAGGAAGTGCGGCTCTCGGCTATCGAATGCGCATAGTCGCGGGCGACGGCGGGCAGCTGATCCTTTTTGGCGTGGGGACCGCTTATCGCTATCTTGCCCCACCTTTCCGCCGCGTTTTTCGCGCGCGAGATATAGTCCGCAACGCTCGGGATATATTCGCTTACGACCGTCTTAAAACGCCAGTTGGATATGCACGTCGCTATGAATTTGGCGTAGTCCGCCGCGGGGACCGCCGAGACGTTGATGACCTCGCCGAGAGCGTCGCGCAGGGCTTCGAACTCGGCGCGGCTGCGGTCGACGAACCTTTGCACGCGCTCGTTCCCGTCCGCCCGCTCCTCTATGACGTCCAGCACGTCGAGGGAATTGCGGATATATTCGAGAATGGGTGCGCGCACGTCCACGTCGTCCGACTTCGTCAGCTTCATACGCTGCAATTCGTCGTTCTTCTTCGTGCGCAGCTTGTCTATCTTCGCCGTGATCTTCGGCTTTCCGAGGGTCAGCGCCATATCGATGAGCATATCCAGCGCGTCTTTCATCGAGCCGCCGAAGCCATTGTTCACGCCGTGTTCGACGATACGGCTTATGTCGCCGACGAGTTCGTCGGAGAATTCCTGCGCCTCGTCGCTGTCGTAGCCGAGCCGGGAAAGTTCGGCAAACTCCGAACGGACGCGGACGCCGTTTTTCACGAGCACTTCGTATATGCGCTTGGTAGTCATTGTTTCTCCTCCTTATGTCACGCTTCGGCTTCCGCCGCTTCGTTTATCAGATTTTTCACCGCTTTTTTAACGGACGAGCCGCGCTTCGCCCCCGCGTAAACGAGGTCGTCGTCGTAAAAGACGTAGGACGGTTTGCGTCCGCCGTTTATCAGTTCGCGCAGCAGTTCCCCGCCGCGGGATTCGAGCGCGTCCATAACGGACGGCTGTTTGCGGAGAGCGAAGAAGTACATATATACTTTCTCGCTGCCGAGCTCTTCGAGAGTCGCTTCGACGAGCCTGCGGTTGGTCAGCATCTGGATCCTGTCCGCCGCGCCCAGCCGCCCGCCGTTCGCAACGAATATTCCGACGCGCACTTTCCTGCGCTCGATGAGACGGTAAAAGTCCCCGCCGCCGTATCGCACGACCGCTTTCAGCGAGTCGCCGTCGAGCGAATACACCCCGAACACGGGTATGCGCCCCTTGCCCGCGCAGGACGCGAGCATATCGTGCACCTCCTTTACCCTGTCCGACTCCGACTGCCCCGCCGCGCGCTTTATCGCGCCGAACTGGTTGCCGAACATACTCTCCGCTTTCGCCTTGTTGCGCGCGAACGAATAGGTGTCTATCGCGTCGAAATCGGCGGGAGTGGCGGACAGCATACCGAGCAGCAGCTTCGCCGCCTCGATACGCAGCTTGTTCCAGTCGGGCGCGGTCACGCCTGGTTCGGCGTCCACGGACGAGCCGCCGTTAAAGCACACCGAAGCGTAATAGGTATAAGCCACGCGGCAGCGCGCCGTTTCGCTCCTGTTCTCCTCGACGAAGTCCTTGTCGTAATAATACCCCATTCTCATCGCCGCGCGCGGGTGTCCCGCAAGCGCGGCTTCGCGGCACAGCTCCACGGCGTTTTCCAGCATATGCCTGTCCCGTCTGCCGTCCCTGCCCGCCGTCAGCCACGTCAGAAAGCATATCTCCGACTGCGTGAACAGCATTTCGTTCTCCGCCGTGATCCGGAAGCCCTCGCCGACCACGTCGCCCACTATGCTCCTGCAATACGGGCAAGCCCATCTGCCGTCGTAAAGTTCGAGCGGACGCTCTATCGTTTTCCCGCATTTGGGATTGACGCACTTCATTCGGCACCTCCTTCCGCTTCCGCCACGGTCAGCGAGCCCGGCTCGAAACGTATGTCGTAATTGCTCCACGCCGCTTCGTCATCCGCGCTCATAACGGGGGTCACGGTATATTCGCCCGCTTCCGCCGTGTCCTCGCGTTCCACGGTCTCGCCGCCGCGCGAGAACGCCAGCGAAAGCTGCTCTTTCATCTCCTCTCCGTCGCCGCCGACCGCGTTCGTCACTTCGCAATCGCTTCCGTCCGCGGAGCAGGGCGTTCCCGCTTCGCCTTCGAGCGTCGGCGCTTTTATCGTCACCTCGCGGCGGGCTATCGTCAGTTCGGCGGAGCTCACGCTTATGGCGTAATTGCCGCCCTTAACTCCCGGCGTGACGGAAACGGTGAACGCATACGTCCCCGCGTCCGTCTTGCCTGTCGCGTCGCCGACGAACGTCACGGTCAGCACTTCGCCTATATCGTCGCCCTCGGCGAGCGCGCCGTGCGACCAGTCGGTCTTGCCGAACTCATACGCTTCGCCGTCATACGTCTTTTCCGCGTCGATCGCCGTCACGGTCAGCGCAAGTTTTTCTACCGTCACGGTGCAGGTCGCGTCCGCGCACGAGTAGTTGTCCCACACGCCGCCGGACGGAACGATCGCCGTCGTCTGACCAAAGCCCGCGTCCGTTCTGCCGCCGTCATACGTCAGCGCGGCGATGAGCGCGCTCTCTTCCGCGCTCACGCAGTTTTCTATCCCGACGACTTCCGCCTTATGCTCCTTACCGTCATAGACGAACGTCGCGTTCCCCCATTCGAGGGTGACGGCGCGCTTTTCGATCGTGTAACCGTGCGTCAAAACGCCCGTGTAGTTATAGTTCGCCCATACGCCGTCCGTCGGTACGGTGACCGTCGTCGTATGCGAGCCGACGTTCGCTGCGTCGCCCGCATACGTCAGCGCGGCGAGCATTTCTGCCTCGTCGGCGGAGACCGCTCCGTTTATGCCCGTAACGCGCGCGCCGCGCTCTTCGCCGTTATAAATGAACGCGTCCGTTCCCCATTCGAGCGAGGTTATCTGCCGCTTCGCTATCGAATACTCCTGCGTGCGCGAGCCCGAATAGGTGTAATTGCGCCATACGCCGTTCGTCGGCACGGTGACCGTCGTCGTGCCGGAGCCCGCGTTCGTCCTGCCGCCGCTATACGTCAGCGCGGCTATGAGCGCGTTCTCTTCCGCCTCCACGCAGCCGACTATCCCGACGACTTCCGCCTTATGCTCATTGCCGTCGTAGACGAACGACGTGCTCCCCCATTCAAGAGAGGTCACCGTCTGCTTCGCTATATCGTAACCCGCCGAGGCGGACAGCCCGCCCGCGAACGTGTAGTTCTTCGATACGCTGTCGTTTCCGAGCGTCGCCGTCGCTGTATAATGCCCCGCGTCCACTCCCGCGGCATTGTACGTCAGCCGTTCGAGCACGGTCGCTTCGTCGCCGCCGACGCAGTTCGCAAGAGCCGTCACCTTTACGCTCTGCCCCTCGCCGTTATAGACGAAGCCGTCGTCGCTGCTCCACGTCGCGGTTATCGTGCGGCGCGATACGGTATAATCTAATTCCGCCCCCGACGAGATCGTATAGTTCTTCCCGTAATCGCCGAGCAGCGAGGCGCGCGCGACATACGAGCCCGCGTCTTTTTCCAGCGGGAGGTCGGCAAGCAGTTGCACGGAGTCTTCCCTGCCTGTGCCGTATGCCGAAGCCGTGATCTCCGGGTTCTCTCCGTCGTAGACGAACGAATCGCCGCCCGACCAGGAAACGGTCACCGGGCGTTTATCCACCGTCAGCGACATACCGTTATTGCCTATGCGGTATTTTTCCGCCATTTCGCCTTGCAGCGTGACCGTCAGTATGTAACTGCCCGCGTCAAGCACTGCGCCGCTTCCGTAATTTGTGGATATGCTGCCGAGCACATTGTCGCCGTTGACGTTACCACGGCACGAGTTCGTCACATCCACCGCTTCGCCGTCGTAAGTCACGGACGCGCGGTCGGTATACTGTTCGCCGTCTATTGTCCAGATCCACGTCAGTTCGCGCTGCCGCACGGTGAGTCTTACCGTCGCGCTTGCAGACGAGGTCAGCGACGTAACGTCGGGATCGGACGCGGTCACTTTGACGGTATAGCCGCCTTCGTCGTCCGGCTGCACGTTCGTCATCGAGTACGACGACGGCGACGCGGAATCGTTCTCCGTTACGCCCGAGGAAGGAGCCGTCCATTCATACGACAGGTCGAAGCCCGCCGCGGGGGCTGCGGCGTTCGCCGTCATCGTCACGTCGTCGGCATAAATAACGGAAGCCGAGGCGGGAAGCGTGACCGTCGGCGCGTTGAGCTCCCAGACGGGGGCGAGCGTTATGCCGCTCTTAAAATACAAGTCGTCGGAGGACAGCAGCGCGCCGAGGTCGGTCACGGCGGAGCCGTTCACGCTGCCCTCGTGCCAGACGACGGAGAAGCCGTCGCGCGTCCAGCTGCCTATCAGCCCGTCCGCTTCGGACGCGACCGTGTATACGCAGTCCGCGTCGTCGGCTTCCGCCGTCATTCCCTCGTAGCCGTCGAACACGTCATCGTTGTCCGCCGCCGTATATATCTTATATACCTTATCGAAGGACACGCTCGCGTCTATGACGGAAGCGTCGGAGTCGTCCGAGAACATACGCATTATATATCCGCCGTTGTTCGTCACGCACCAGTGCAGATCCTCGTCGTCCAGCCAGTCGGTATGGGCGGCGTAGGAAAAGCCCGCGTCCGTATAGCCCGCAATGTCAAAATCGGCGATGTCCGATCCCGTCCAGGTGGGCAGAACCTTTCCGCCCGCCTGCTCGTAGGTTTCCTGCGAGTAGTCGAACACCGCGTAGGCGGTCACTCCCTCGCCGTCGGGGATCATGGCGTTGCCCGCGGCGAACAGTCCGAGCGAATAGAACCGCTCGCGGAAGTCGTCTATCGCCGACTTGTCCGCGACTATCGTCACGTCCGTCAGCGAAGCGAGTTCGCTGCGGTTTTCCAGCGCCACGTCGGACGAACAGCGCAGTTCGACGCGCTCCACGCCCTCCGCCTTCATCACGGCGCAGTCGAGCGACGCAACGGGTTTGCCGTCGAAACTTTCCGGGACTACCACCGTACTGCCGGGACCGTCGAGAATGTCCGTCACGGCGTAGGAGTCCGTCGCGGAGTCGTATTCGAACGTCAGAACGCGCGTTCCCGCGCCCTGACCGAAGAACCCGCCCGCCGCGAGCGACCAGACGTATACGCATATGCCCGCCGCGAGCAGAGCGACTGCCGCCGCCACCAGCGCGGTGCGCGGACGGCTGCCTATTTTCGCCGCATGCAGCGCGCCCGAGAGCACGCCGAGCACGGCGAGCGCGTGGACGGTCATCCACAATGCGACCGCGGGGACGGTCATAACCGCGCCCGAAGCCGTGCCCGTACAGAGCACGCCCGTCAGCGCCATCAGCACGGGAGCGCCTATGCAGTATATCCCCACCGCGATAAAGCCGTAAGTAAAGCGGAAATTGCCGAACGCCGAAAGCAGCAGCATAGCGATGTCGAGCGCGAGCATAAGGGCGGGCGCGATGAAAAATTTCGCCTCGCCGACCGCCGTCGCGATAAACGCGAGCACGATCGCGTCCGCCGCGACGGCAAGCCCCGTCGCCGCGTACAGCAGAGCTTTCGGACTGCCCGCGCGCTTTTCGGTAAGTTTGTATTTTTCGTTTTCGTTTGCCATACTTACCTCCGTCAGTTCGTTTTACGCGGCTTCGCTATCCGCCCGCGGGAGCGCATTTCGCTCTTGTCGAGTATGTAAACGTCGTCGCCGAGCATCATCATCGTGATGTCGTCGTCGTCGAAACAGTATTTCTTTTTACCTATGTGCCGCAGCCGCACGCCGTATCCGAGCATGCCCGAAAACCGCTTATACAGCTTGCGCGCGGACGCGGAATCCGCGTCCGCCTCCGCGAACGCGCGGGTGCAGAACGCGCACGTTCTGACCGTCCCGACGCGGCGCAGCGACTCCGCCGTGAACGTCCTGCCGCAGACGGTGCACTTCGCCGTCTGCGAGCGCGGGACGAGCGTCATGGCGTCGCGGGCGAAGGCGAGGTCGGGCGTATACAGCCGCCTGCCGTCGGGCGTGACGAACACGACTTCGGGATACGGACAGTCGGAGCACGCGAGCCGCGGCTCCTCCTCCGTCCCGAGATTTTCCTGCCGCGCGGTGCATATGCGGCGGCGGCAGCTTACGCCGACGCAGCTGTTCGGCATCAGATGCTCGCCGAACGCGCTGTGCGCGAGGATATATTCCACGTCGCCGTCGCCCAGCCCGAGGTCGTCCTCGTCCTTATCGAGCTCTATGACGGTATCGCCTTCCTCGTCGCTGCAATATATCCTGCCGTTTTCCATAAGCGGAGCGTTGCAGGCGACGCAGTAAAGGCTGACCTTGCCCGTCGCGCTTATGACGGCGCGAAGCACGGGCACGCCGTCCTCGCATACGTCGAAAATGCTGTCGGGCAGGCGCATACGGAATATGCCGAGCACTTCCAGCCGCGTGCATTCTATCGTATTCGCCCCCGCGGGGAGCTTGACGACGAGTTCGCGCAGCTCTTTGCGGTCGCGCTCGCCGGGGAAATACAGGCACTCGCCGAGCGAGAACGCCGTCCGCCCGCCGACAAGCCCGTTCAGCGCGCCGAACACGTCGAGTATGGTCTTGCCGTTGCTCTCGCCGCCGAGAGAAGCGCTCTTTTTAGCGTCCTTCGCGCCGCGGGCGGAAGCCGTAAACGCCTCCGCTTCGCGCGCGTCGCCGCCCGCGAGCGGGACGAGCCCTTTGTCCGTCCGACGGAAATACAGCCGTCCGAGCACGGGAACGGGATCGCCCGCTCCGCTGCCCATCTCCGCTCTGACGTTCAGCCCGTATACGTCCGCCATACCGCCGCGGCGTTCGCGTATCTCCGCTTCGTCGCTCGGATAGAACATCTGCGCGAGCCGCAGGACGAGGTCGGTCATACGCGAGCGCGCCTCTTCCGTCGGCTCTTCCGCGACCGTGCCGTAGTCGACGAGCGAATAGTTCCTGCGGTAATGGTCGCCCACCGATTTGACAAGCTTTTTCCACAGCGCGAGATCGCTCTCCGCCCGCGCGCCGCCGCGCAGCGACGCGAACCAGCTCGCGCCGTCCTTCGCGTTCATCTTCACCGACATCCCGTCGGTGACGTCTATCCCCGCGACGGCGTCCGAATATTCGAACACGCCGCCGTCGCAGACTATGCGCCCGTTTTCCAGCTTAACTCCGTCGGGAGCGCAGCCGCCCGCGATCAGGCGGCACATACCGTCGAACGCCGCTTTGTAATCCCTTCCTATAACGATCGCCATTGCCTTACCTCTCGTTCTCCTTGTCCATACGCAGAACGTCGCGCACTTCCGCGCCGCGGCGCACTTCGCGCCCGAGGTTGTAGCAGAAGCCGCTCCTGTCCGCCTTGAAGTTCCAGGACGCGCGCAGGTACGCCGCGAACGTGTGCGCGGTGACCTTGCGCAGCCTGCCCTTTCTGCCCTCCGCGGCGCAGACGGGACAGTCCGTCTCCCACTCCCCGTCGAAGCGTATCACGCCCGGCTTGGGACTGCACATCGTTTCGGGGCAGGTCGAGCAGCTCGTCACGCTGTCCTCGCGGGTGTCTATCCGCCCGCAGCATACGTCCGACCAGCGGCAGGACTCGCATATGTACATCAGTTCGGCGTTGCTCACCGTCAAACCCTTTTCCCTGTATCTCGCAAGCGCGGCGCAGCCCTTTCTCGCGCCGCTGAGGAACATTTTGCAATGCGCGACGGCGCATATCTTGCGGCAGTAGAAATTGCGGTCGCCGGACTCCCCGCTGTTGCACATTATCCCGCCGTCCGTCGTGCGCGAAAGACAGAAATACCCCTCCTGTACGACGGAGCGCGTGAACGTCGCTCCGCAGCTCTCGTTGTCGCACCTGAAATCCCACACGCTGATCTCGTCCATACGCGTGCCCTTGGGACTGTCCTTCGTCATGCACTCGGGGGTCTGGCGGCAGTACAGCTCGTCGTTCTTCTTTTTCGCCTCGTAGTCGTCGAGCGAATACAGACGGACGTTGCCGCACACCTTGCAGCGCACGGCGACCATGCGCTCGCTGTTGCTGCCCGAGATTATCGTCGCGTCGCCGCTGCCCGCGGACAGCAGACCTATCCCCGCGAAGTACATCAGCGCGTACCCTTCGAGGGCGTTCATCTCCGCCAGCGAGTATATATATACGTCGCTGCTCTGCCCGAGGCGGAATATGCGTCCTATGCGCTGATCCATCGCCAGCGGGTCCGGAGTGACCCGGAAGTTGATTATGATATTGGACGCCTGCAGGTTGGCGCCTTCCGTCAGCGCGGAATCGAGCACGACGAGCACCGCGTTTTCCTTTTCGTTGAACCTGCGCTCCGCCTCGCGCGAGTTGGCGCGCGACCCGAGCACTATGCGGGACGCGAACTTCTCGTCCTTCTTTATCTCCTCCGCGAACCGCTCCGCGTAGCACTCGTCCTTGGGCAGGTCGTAGTCGAAGAACACGAGCACGCGCTTGTCCTTGTGCAGCGACAGTATTTTTTTCGTTTCCGCGAGCTTGCGGTCGAACGGGTCGTCCGAGAACGGCACGGGCACCACTTCCGTCTTCTGGGTGCGCTCCGCGTCGCCCGCGGCGAGTCTGCCGAGATAGTACTCCGCAGAGCCGCTCTTCTCAAATACCGACGAGGGGAAATCCCCCGTTTCGTCGCAGAAATACGGGAACAGGCGGCGCATCAGCATTGCGTACACCGCGCTCTTCGGGCGCGCCGCGCCGTCGTGCCCCGCCGTGGAGCGCGCGTATTCGGCGAGGAACTTATCCGTCGTCATCGTTTCGCCGCCGAAGGTTATCTCCCCTTCGCCGGACAGCGACGTGAGGTCGACAGTCACTTCGCCGGCGTTCTCCGCCTCCACCGTCACCTTGCCGAGCGGCTTTTCCGTCGGCAGATACAGCTTGTTGAACACGAACTTCTTTCTGCGTTCGACGAGCGGGTTCTTCGCCTGTCTTATCATTATCGGGCGCAGCACGTTGTTGTGGTACGCGCTCGCCACGCGCGCCGTCACCGCGGCGCGCAGAGCCTCGTTGCCCGGCTCGTCGAGAAATCCGTCCGCGAGAGCGATCTTTTCGCTCTCCGTCTTTTTATCGTATTTGCGCTTGTCTACGCCCGTTTTGCGCAGGTATTTCGCGAACGCGTCGCCGCCTGCCGAAGTCACCTCGCGCAGCTTGACTTTGCCTATGAACTCCGTGACGGTGGTCGCGCCGCGGCACACGTCTTCGAGATAGTGCCGCTTTTCCGTCCTGTACGTCGCGGTGCGCGCGGAGTCGTCCTTTTCGTCGAAGTCGGACGGCGTGCCGCCGTTGTCCCTGATAAAGTACCACAGACGGTACATATTCGCAAGGTTGCCCGTATGCGGCGTCGCGGTGAGCAGCAGGCAGTAGGTCGCGCCCGCCTTCTTCTTGGTCTGCATCAGCATACTGAGCATCTTCATCGCCCGCGCGTACTTGCCGCCCTCGGCGCACAGGTTGTGCGCTTCGTCCACGACGATGACGTCGAACAGATACGCCGCGGCGGAGTCCGACCACGCCGCGAAATCCTCCGTCGTCACGATGACGGGGCGCGTCGGGCGCAGGAACGCGCCCGCTTTTTCGCACGGGACGCCGCTTTCCGCGAGATCGCCGCCTATATGCAGCAGGACGTTCTCCCCCATCCCGAACTGCTTTTCCATAACTTCCGTCCAGGTATCGTATACCTGCGCGGGAACGACGAAGAGCAGCGAGTTGACGTTGCCGCGCACGGCGAGTTCGCTGATCACGACGCCCGCTTCGTACGTCTTGCCGCTGCCGACCACGTCGGCGAGCAGTCCGAACCCGCGCAGTTCGCGAAGGAACCGCAGAGCCGCGCTGCTCTGGTGTTCGAGTATGATGGGTCCGCCGATCCCCTGCACTTCGTCGCGGCGGCGGATGCCGTATATGCCCGTGCCGCTGCCGTTCTCGTATTTTGCAGGGGCTATTTTGAGCGCGGAAAAGTCGTCGTAGCGGTTGAGTTCCTCCGCCGCGGCGTTCATTTCGGAAAGTTCCTCCGTCGCGGGTTTGACGGCGACCGAGTCGAACAGGCTCTGCTGCCTGCCTATATCTCCCGAAAGCGCTTCCGCGTCGGCAGTGACGCGCAGGGCGGCTTCGGAAAGTACGTCGTATTCTTCTTTTGCCATTTTCATCTTCTCCTCAGCCGGTGGACAGTTCCAGCTCCGCACCGTCTTTGAACCCTACCACGACGTCCTTTGCGTAGACGTGGTATATCCGCGAAATATCGACGGAAAAGTCCGTCGTCCCGTCCTGCCGCCGCGGCTTTCCGAGATATTTTATCCCCACTATCCTGGAGTATCCCGTTTCGTCGTTGCGCACGAACGGCTTAGCCCTGCCCTCCGGCGTTATCCGCATCCCCTCGCAGCACGACACGCTGCCCTCCGTGATATGGACGCGCGCGCCGTTATGCCAGTAAAGTATCTCGTCTTTCTTGACGGAGCAAAGCTCCACGGCGGCGGCGACGCGCTTGCGCTGCGCGCTCCCGCGCTCCCCGATGACGAGATACGGCTCGTTGTCGTAAATTATCATATCGTCGTCGCGCAGTCCGGGATAATTTCCCGAGCGTATGTCGCGGCGGGTGATGACCGTCGAGAATATCTCCTCGTCCGGCACCTTTTCGCCGTGGACGGTGAATTCCGTTTTGTATTCGCCCTCCGCGTCGGGAGGCGTGCCCCTGTCCACGAACAGCGCGAGCAGTTTCAGCTTTTGATCCTTAAAGTCCACCCACGTCCCGTAGGACAGCGCGAGCACCGCGCGTATGTCGTAGTTGCGGTACGCCGCGATCGCCGCGCCCGCCGCGGGAGCGTAAACGGAGTCCTCGTTGCGGAGAATGGTGAACCCGTCGTTCTCCTCCGTGCCGTCCGAATCGACAGGATAAAATCGCAGTCCCGGGAACTCGCGCGCGACCTGCTCCTTGATGAAATCCGCGAGCGCGTACGTTTCCGTCAGTCCGCCCGAAAGGAACACTTTACTTACGCCCTTATTGACCGAACGGCGCAGTTCGCCGAGAATGTAATCGGCGATCTCGCGAGCGACTCCGCTGCCGTCCGTCACGCCTATGCAGCGGCAGAGCTCTTCGCGCGTCAGTTTGCGCTCTATGTAAAGATCGCAGTTGACGGATACGGGAACGCCGTCGGCGAACAGTCCCGAACCGCCGCCGGGCGCGCTCAGTATGACCTTCGCCGCCTTGATCTCCTTCATAAACAGATACAGCTTGGAGTGCAGCCACGTTTCACTGATATGTCCCGGGTCGCCGTAGGACGGATAGCCCACCGTTTCGCGCTTTTCTATGCCGCCGCGGATATATTCCGCCACGGCACGGTCTATGTCGTTGCCACCGACGGCGAGCGGTTCACTGTGCCCGTCGCTGCCGTCGACGACGAGCTCGTCGCCGTTGGAGCCGCGCGCGCCCTCCGCCGAAGGTATGACGGAGGCTTTGGCGACGGATATGACGTCCTCGCCCATATCGAATATGAGCAGCGACTCGTTGCGCGATACCATTCCCATTCCGTATGCGTACATCGAAAGCGCCTTGGTAAAGCTCATCACCTTGTCCGCTTTTATCCCGAACGCGTTTTCCGCGAGGCGGGTGTACTCGGCGATATACGCCTTATCCGCGACCGCCGGATAGACGAGCGCGAGCCTGATCTTTTCGCACTTTTCCGCGCCTTTGAGCGCGGTAAGTTCGGTTATATTGCGGCTCACGACCTCGGCTATATACGAAAAATACCCCTCGCACACCGACCGCGGCGTAAAACCGGGAGCGTCGAACGTCAGGTCGCGGCGCACCATCTCTCCGAAATCGTCGAGCATTTTGCGGCGCGCGGGGAAACAGAACTTGGGGAAACGGCTGCCGTCGGCGTAGTATTCCCTGTTCTTCTTAACGACTGTCGGCGCGTCCGGGCGGTCTATCAGCATAGAGATCAGAGCCTTTATCTTCACGACGTTGATAAAGGATCGCTCTCCGCTGTCCACCCCGTCGCCGTATATCCACTTGCCCGCGGCTCTGTCGTAATATGCCACGGCGGGAACGGCGACGTTCAGCGAATGTTTGTCGTCCAGAAATTTTCCGCATTTATCGCTCCCGGACGCATACGCTATTTTCAGCGTATCGCTGCCGAGATCGAGCCCTATGCAGATCTCGTTTGCCATTGATCACACCGCCTCACGTTATTCCGATTCTGTGATATTGTAACATATTACTGTCGAAATAGCAATAATCTTCGCATATCTCCGCACCGAATTTAACGAATTTTAATCTGCACCCGCGTTTCCGCCCCGTTTTACGCTCATAAATTGCGAAAACGGCTCTTCCCGTAAAGGAAAAGCCGTCTGCGGCCGTCAGGCGTCGGTCCGTTCTATCACTCCTCCTCCGAGGCAGCGTTCGCCGTCGTAGAACACGACGTACTGCCCCGGGGTCACCGCCCGCACGGGAGAAGCGAACGTCACTTCGGCGCGTCCTCCCTCCGCAAGCGTCACGCGGCAGGGCGCGTCCGGCTGGCGGTAGCGCGTTTTCGCCGTGCACGACAGTTCGCCGCCCGTCGGGGGCGCGCCTATGAAATTAAGCCCGGAGCACGTCAGCCGCGTCGAAAACAACTTATCGTCCTCCCCGCAGGAAACTATCAGTCTGTTACGGTCGAGATCCTTCGCCACGACGAACCAGCGTTCCTGCGCTCTGCCTTTCAGTCCGCCTATGCCCAGTCCGCGCCGCTGACCGAGCGTGTAATACATAAGCCCCTCGTGCCGGCCCACGACCGTACCGTCCTCGTCGACTATGTCGCCCGGGCGCGCGGGCAGATATTCGGACAGAAACCGCCGGAAATTCCTCTCCCCGATAAAACACACGCCCGTCGAATCCTTTTTCTTCGCAACGGAATCCAGCCCGTACTTTTCCGCGAGAGCACGCACCTCCGGCTTCGTCATCCGCGCGAGCGGAAACGTCACGCCGCAGAGCTGCTCCGTCCTCACCTGATTGAGAAAATACGTCTGATCCTTATTCCTGTCGAGAGCGCGCAGCAGTTCCGCGCCGCCGTCGCCCGTCCGCACTCCGCAGTAATGCCCCGTGGCTATCTCGTCCGCGCCCAGCTCGTCCGCATAGCGGCGGAACGCGTCGAACTTGATCTCGCGGTTGCAGAGCACGTCGGGATTGGGCGTCCTTCCCGCCGCGTACTCGTCGAGGAAATGCCGAAAAACGCGCTCGTAATACTCGCGCGAAAAATCCACGGAATAGATAGGTATGCCCAGCCGAGCCGCCGCGCTGCGCGCGTCAGCCCAGTCCTCGTCCGCGGGGCACGTCCCGTCCTTGTCTTCCCAGTTGTTCATAAACAGCCCGACGACGTCGCGCCCTGACTCTTTCAGAAGCGCGGCGGCAACGGCGCTGTCCACGCCGCCGCTCATGCCTATGACCGTTCTTCCCATCCGAAAACCTCCGCAGAGCAGCCGAACGCCGCTTTCACTCGTCGTAACGATGCCCGCAGAACGGGCAGAACTTATCCTTCGGATCGCGCGGAGAGCCGCAATGCATGCAGTATTTCCCCGCGCCCGCCCCGTCGTCCGGCTTCGCAAACTTGCCGCCGCAAGCGGGGTCATTTGCGCCGTCGCCGGAAGCGGAATTATCCGGAGCGGAATTACCGGCCGCAGATCCGCCGGCCGCAGGTCTGCCGGCCGCAGGTCCGCCGAAAGCGAACGGATCGTCGGGGAATTCCTCGAACGGATCGATCTTCTGCCCGTAAGGATATGTGCCGTGGGCGGGTCCGCCGTGAGCAGGATTGCCGTTGCCGAACGTACCGCCCGCGCCGCGCGAACGGCGTATGCGCCTGTTGTTCACATACTGCAGGACAAGAGCCGCCACGAGCGCGGCAAACCCCACCGACATACAGACAACGGGGATCGCGACGTAATCGAACCTGTCGCTGTAAAGCATAAGCGTCATCACGAACGCCCCCGCGCCTATCCCGACGACCCCGAGCGCCGTCAGCATTATTATCATCAGACTGAAATGTTTCACTGTCTCCTCCGCGTCCGAACGTCGGACGAGCGCGCGGCGCTTTTACGTTAAAAGTATATTCGCCGCACCGTTTATTATATCTTACCTTGCCCGCGGCAAAATGTCAACAATGTGCGCCGTGTTTTCCCCAAACGCCGCTTGCATTTTCCGAATACCCGCGTTTTCCCGCCGCATAACGGTATCGCTTGATAACGACAACGCGTTTTTCCGCCGCTTACCCACCCTTCCGTTACAGTTATGCACAACTTGTGCACAACTGTGCACACCGCCCCCGTTTCAGTTATTAAAAAATAATTATTTACCGTGCGGCGCGCCGCGGGGCGCGGCGGACAGATATTGACAGCGCGGCGGAGGCATAAGCGGGGGCAAAGCGCGGCAAAATGAGGGTGATGACGGGAGTTGCGGGAACCGCCGTGCGGGCGGGAAACAGGCTGAACAGGCGGACGGCGGCGCTCATAGCGGTCGCGCTCGTATGCGCGGCGGCGGAGTATTATGTGCCGATGACGGCTGCGCCGGGGTCGGAGATGTACGTTTACCGTTTGCTGTCGCCCGTTATCTGTATGGGGCTGGTCGCGGCGGCGGGGCTTGCCGAGCGGCTGAGCGGCGTGCGGTTTTCGGACACGACCGCAGCTTTGACGCGGCTGCTGATCGCGGCGTGCGTGGTGCTCGGGCGGTCGTTCGCGCTGTACGACGTGCCGGGCTACGACAAGCTGTTACATACGGCGAGCGGCGCGGTGTTCACGCTGATCGGGACGGAGGTAGCGGGTGCGAAAGGCGCAAAACACGCCGTGCTTTGCGGCATTCTGCTCGCGCTCGCAAGCGGGTATTTATGGGAGCTGTTCGAGTTCGCCGGGGACGCGCTTTTCGGGCTGAACAGTCAGCGCTGGGCGGAGAACGTCATTGCCTGCCTGCCCGATCGCGGCGGCTGGCTCGTGCGCGACCCCCGCGGCTCCGCGATCGTCGATACGATGGGAGATATGTTCGTCAATCTTTTCGGCTCCGCCGTCTGCGCCGCGCTGCTGGCTGTCAGGAGGGTGAACTATGCGGGGGAAAACCCTTCCTTGTAAGGAAGTGTTTTCCCCCGCACCCCCTTTCCCAAGGAACTTAAAACCTTATATCTTAATAGTATGAAGCGCGCTTGCCGAACAAAGCAAACGTGCCCCTGTATTATATGAAAAAGAGTTTTAAGTTTCTCGGAAGGGGTTCGGGGAAACCCTCTTTGCAAAGAGGGTTTCCCCGAAAAACACTCCCGGAAAAATTATAAACGCACTTGTAAGTTTCTCGGGAAGGTGGGGTTCGGGGCGGAAACCCCTCTTTGTCGAAAGAGGGGTTTCCGCCCCGAAAAAACACTTCCCGAAAAACTCAAACGGCGACGAGCGTGAAAATATCGAGGCGGCCGGGCTTGCGCAGACAGGCGACGAGCACGGGCACGAAGCAGACGAGCGTACCTGCAAACGCGAGCAGAACGTCCGTCATCGTATCAACGATCGCTGTGCCGCGGGGATCGGTCACTATATAGTTCCCGTCGCCCGTTTCGCCGACCAGTCCGTTCTGCCAGCGCTGATTGTTCATCCCGAACAAGCTGTCGCCGGCATATTCGAACATCTCCCACAGCGCGCCGACGGCAACGGAAACGAGCAGAGCGGTCACGACAACGATCGCCACGCGGCGTTTGCCTTTGACGCCGGGTCCCGCGAGCAGATCCCCGATACACATCCCGCACATAAAGAACACGAACCCGCTGAACGTGTGCAGTATCTTATCCCAGCCCGGCACGAGATTATAGAAATCGAAAGTACTGCCCAGCGGCAGCGCGCCGCATATGAACAGACAGAGCGCAACGTCGAGATACGTCGGGAGCCGCCGTTTTATCACCCGCTCGAAAACAGCTATACCGCCCAACAGCACGAGCCCTATCAACGGCGAGAACAGCTTGGTGTCCGCGGAAGCCGCGCCCGTCGCCACGCGAACGACTGCGTATATCACAGCCGACCCGCACAGCGTGTACGAAAGTATGCGCACCGTCAGCGCGAGCGGGTGCCGCCTGTAACCGACCCTGCCGACGCTTTCCGCAGCCCTGTATGTATTGTTCATATGCACCTCCCCGCAGCGCCGCCGCGTTTTCTCCGTTCGCCCCACTCTTCCCTCTTTTCACTTACATTCTAATCCGCCGTTGTCAATTATGCGTAAATATAATATTAAAGTTTTGTAAAATTTTTCCGCGCGACAAGCGGAAGCACAAATAAGCCGCCGTTCGGCATTCTCCCTGCACGGGAGCGGCGGAACGGCGCGCGTTCGGGCGCGGCATAAGCGAGAAACAAAAAGTTTGAAAATGGGTATTGACGAAATGCGATAATGGTGGTATAATGTAATATATCGGGCGGGAACGCGCGGCGAAAGGGGGTCGTACTATGTTTGAATTCAGCTACGGAGAACTCGATCTGGCGCACAGATACGAGGAAGCTCCCGAAACAAAACCCGACTTTGCAAAACACTACCACGATTTTTACGAACTGCTGTACTTCGCCGCCGGCGAATGCGAATTCGTAATGGAGGACGTGCACTGCCGCCTGACTGCGGGCGACGTGGTATTCATTCTGCCGGGCGAGCACCATTACCTCACCTACGGCGCGGAAAAGATCCCGTGCGAAAGCTGGTCGCTCAAATTCGGCGAAAAGCAAATGCCCGCGTTCCTCATCTCGCGGCTGAGCGCAAAAGACAAGTTCTATACGGTCACCGACGAAATGAAGCGCATATTCGCGGAGATAGACGCCATAGCCGAACGCGAGGACGAGGACGAGCGCGGCGTGCTCGCGGGGGTAAAGCTCGTCGAACTGCTCGTACTGCTCAGCCGCGCGGAATGCAGCAGCAAACCGCTCAAAAAGAACAAGACGATCGCGCGCGTGGTCGAATACGTCGACGCGCACATACGCGAGCCGCTCACCCTTTCGCGCATATGCTCCGACCTCGGCTTCTCGTCGTCGTACCTGTCCAACAAGTTCAGCGGGTATATGAAAGTTTCGCTCATCCAGTACGTCCGCATAAAAAAGATAGTCGCGGCGCACCGCTGCATAGTATTCGGCGAACGCCCCACCCGCGCCGCCAAAGAGTTCGGCTTTGCGGACTACTCCACGTTCTACCGCGCTTACGTCCGCATCATAGGCCGCGCGCCCGTGCAGATCGCGGGCGACTCCGACGGCTGACCGCAAAACGCAAAAACACAAAACGCCGGATGAAAAAACCGCCGCGCCCGAAAAGGGCGCGGCGTTGTTTTGCCGTCAAAAGCGCGGGAAGCGAACGCTTCCCGCGCGGGATCCGACATATGCAAGCGGCGTTCCCTACCGTCTTACAGCATGACTCTCGACTCGATCGCGCGCGAAAGAGTAACGGAATCGGCGTACTCTATGTCGCTGCCGAGGCTGACGCCCTGCGCTATGCGCGATACCTTGATCCCGAGCGGCTTGATCAGCGCGGCGATATACATAGCCGTGGCTTCGCCCTCGACGTCGGGGTTGGTCGCGAGAATGACCTCTTTGACGCCGCTGAGCCGCGCGAGCAGTTCTTTTATGCGGATGTCGTCCGCGCCGCGCCCGCCGAGCGGCGAGATCGTGCCGTGGAGGACGTGGTAAACGCCGCCGAACGAGTGTGCTTTTTCCATTGCCGCGACGTCCTTGGGGTACGTCACGACGCAGATGACGTCGGACGGGCGTTCGCGGCAGATCTCGCACACGTCGTCCTCGGTGAAGTTGCCGCACTCGCGGCAGTAATGCACTTTTTCCTTGACGTCGGAGATCGCGCGCGAAAAGTCCGCGGCGTCCTCCGCGCTCATACCTATGACGGCGTATGCGTAGCGCATCGCCGTTTTCGCGCCCACTCCCGGCAGTTTGGCGAATTCGTGGGCGAGCCTGTCCAGACTGTTCATACCCTGCCGCGTGCTTTTACAGCCCGACGCCCGCGGGCATAACGGAGTTCTTCATCTCCTCCGCCTCGCGCGCCGCTTCGTTATACGCCGCTATGATCAGATCTTCGAGCATTTCCACGTCGTCGGGATCGACCGCTTCGGGTTTGATGGAAACGCCTCTGAGCGCGCCGTTGCCGTTCACGGTGACCGTCACGAGCCCGCCGCCCGCGCTCCCCGTCAGTTCCGCGTTTTCCAGTTCCTCGCGCGCCTTTTCCATCTGCTCCTGCATTTTGCGCGCCTGCTGCATCAGCGACTGCATATTCATTCCGCCGCCGAAGCCTCCGAATCCTCCGTGCTTGGACATATCCGAATCTTACCTCCGATGATCTTTGTCTATGACCGTCCGCGGCTACCGCCGCAGTTTTCTTCCCTTGCCGTCCACGACTTCCGTCGCCAGCCCCTCCGCGCAGCGCAGCAGCGTATCCAGCCGCGTTTCCGCTTCGGGCGGCAGCTCCTCTATAACGAGCCGCAGACCGCCTATATCGCCGAGGCACGCCTGCACCGTGCGCATACGGCTCTCTTCCGCGAACACTTCCGTCGACGAAGCGGGCACGGATACCACGAAATCGTTCCCGCGCAGCCGCACCGCGTCGTCGCGCAAAGCCGCGTATTCGCCGAACAGCCGCAGTTCCCCGCGGGTGCGCAGCGCGTGACGTATGTGCCCGAGCACGCTCACGGCTTTCATATCCTCTTTTCTGCCGCCCCGCCCGTCGCCGCCGCTTGCCTGCGGCGCTTCCGCGGCTTTTGCGGTTTCAGCGGTTTTTCCGTTATCGTTGCCGCTCCGCTCCGCGTTTCGTTCGCCTTGCTCCGTTCCCGCGGCGCGTCCCGGCGCGGACCCGCCGCTATGCTCTGGGCCCGGCAGATCGCACAGCGACAGCAGGGCGCATTCGAGCACTATACGCGGCGACGACGAATACCGGAGTTCCGCCTCCGCCACGCCGAGTTCTCTGACGAATTTCACGAGATACCCCGCCCCGACGCGCGACGCGAGCGTTTTCATCCGCGCGAGCGTTTCGGGCGAAGCCGTCACGTCCTCTTCCGCGCCCGAGATCAGGAGCAGCAGATCGCGCGCGAGCACCGTCAGTTCGTGGCTTATCTGCGACGGGCTCCTGCCGCGCGCCGCGAGGTCCTCGACCTTGCGCACGACCGCGCCCGCGTCCGAGTCCATTACCGACTCCGCGAGCGACGCTATCTCTTCCGAACTGCCCGCGCCCGTGATCTCCAATACGTCGGCATACGTCAGCGTGCCCGAAACGGCGTTCACGCACCTGTCCGCAACGGACAGCGTGTCGCGCACGCTGCCTTCGCCGAGCCGCGCTATGTGCGCGAGCGCTTTGTCCTCCGCTTTAACGCCCTCGCGCGCGAAGATATCCGCGAGCAGAGCCTGTAATTTCTCCGCGGGGACGAGGCGGAAATCGAACCGCATACACCGCGACAGTATCGTCGCGGGGAGTTTATGCACTTCCGTCGTGCAGAGCACGAATATGACGTGGGCGGGCGGTTCTTCCAGCGTTTTGAGCAGCGCGTTGAACGCGCTCGACGACAGCATATGCACCTCGTCGACGATGTATACTTTATACCTGCCCACGCTCGGCATATAGTCTATGTTCTCACGCAGTTCGCGGATCTTATCCACGCCGTTGTTGGACGCCGCGTCCATTTCCGTTATGTCGAGGTTGGAGGGCGACGCGAGCGCGCGGCATACCTCGCACTCGCCGCACGGACTGCCGCCTATCGGGTGCAGGCAGTTGACCGCGCGCGCGAAGATCTTCGCGCAGCTCGTTTTGCCCGTACCGCGACTGCCCGTGAACAGATACGCGTGCGAAAGCGCGCCCCGCTCTATCTGGTTGCGGAGCGTTCTGACGATGACGTCCTGTCCTATGACCCCGTCGAACGTCGACGGACGGTATTTGCGATATAACGCTGTCTTCATCCGCTTCCCCGCCTGTGCGCGTAAAAATATAGCGGCAGAGCGCGCCTGCCGCGACGGATATTATTTTCCGTATGCGCCGAGTCCCTGTCTTATCGTCAGCGCGATGAGCGTTACGATAACGAGCATCAGCACGCCTACGATAAGGCACGACCAAAGCCCGAGTTCGCCTATCGCGATGAACGCGAACACTATGAGCGCGACCGCCGCGACCGCCGCGACGACCGTAAGTATCAGCATAAAGCGGAATATCGCTTTCTTTGTTTCGGGTGTGTTGTTCTTCATCGTTCTTTCCTTGCCCTTGTATTATATACGCAAGCGCCCCCTGTTGTCAAGCGATTTAGGCGGTTGCGCAAAGCGCCCAAAGGGGGAAAACCTTTCCTTGCAAGGAAAGGTTTTCCCCCTTTGGAAACCCCCTTTCCCAAGGAACTCAAAACACCTTTTTCCTTAACGGTATTAAGCGCGCTTGCCGAACAAGGCAAACGCGCATTGACGTTTTTTCTTTCGCGCACGGCGAGTTGCGGACGAAATTTTAACGTAAAGTATATAAACTTTTTGCTTCAGGCGCAGACGAACGGGCACAGGGTGCAGATTGATTTTGTTTGCCGCTCCGCGGAAACGGCGAAGGCGGAAAGGGCTGCTTTGCTCCGCGCTCAGCTCCGTCTGCCCTGCGGCGTTCGACATAACTTTTTTCCGCAAGTCCCGCCGCGCCTGTCGCCGTCGGGGCTGCCCCCGCAAAAGCCGTGTTTTCGCTTCAGGCGCAGACGAACGGGCACAGGGTGCAGATTGATTTTGTTTGCCGCTCCGCGGAAACGGCGAGGGCGGAAAAGGACTGCGTTTGCTTCGTAGCTGTTCCGTTTGCCCTGCGGCGTTCAAGCGTAATGCCTTTCCGCAAGCTCCGCCGCGCCTGTCGCCGTCGGGCGCGCACGACATAAAACAAAGCACGTTTGCCTTGCTTTACAAACGTGCCTCTATATTATATGAAAAGGAGTTTTAAGTTTCTCGGGAAAGGGTCAAGGGGAAACCCCTCTTTGCAAAGAGGGGTTTCCCCTTGAAAATTTCTCGAAAGAAAATTATAAAAAGGATTTTTAAGTTTCTCGGGAAGGTGGGGTGCGGGGCGGAAACCCCTCTTTGTCGAAAGAGGGGTTTCCGCCCCGAGGTAAAATATTTTTAAGTTTCTCGGAAAGGGGTGCGGGGAGAACCCTCTTTTCAAAGAGGGTTCTCCCCGCAAAAATCGATATTATAAACCGGCGGTTTCGTCGGAGTCGTCCGCAACGAGGACGGCGCCGATGCCTTTGGCTTCCGTCTTGTCGTCCGCGGGTGCGGGGACGGGGTCGGAGGAATCCTTGTCGGCGAACGAAACGTACTCGCCCATCCAGCGCATCTCCACTTCGCCGAGCGGACCGTTACGGTGTTTGCCGACGATGACCTTGGGCGAGGTCGTATCGACGGGCTGCCCCTCCTTGTCCGTCTTGCGGTATATGAACAGAATGACGTCCGCGTCCTGCTCGATCGCGCCCGACTCGCGCAGATCGCTCATCTGCGGCGCGCGCTTGTTCTTCTCGCTCTCGCGCGAAAGCTGGCTGAGCAGCAGTATGGGCACGCCGAGTTCCTTGGCGGCGAGCTTCATCATACGCGAGATCTCGGACACCTCCTGCTGGCGGTTCTCCACGCGCTTGCCGCTGCTCATCAGCGTCAGGTAGTCGACCATAACGAGGTCCAGCCGCTTCTGCTCGCGTTTGAGCCGACGGCACTTGGAGAGTATGTCCATAGGCGTGGTCAGCGACAGATCGTCTATGAAGATCTTGGACGCGCACAGAGCGGAGCGCGCATTGGTTATCCTGCGCCACTCGTCCGCGCTCTTGATCTCGCCCTTGCTCATCCGCGCGAAATCGACGTGCGCGAGCGAGCACAGCATACGCTTGGCAAGCTGCGAAGCGGGCATTTCCAGAGAGAATATCGCGCACACGGCGGGCGTTTCCGTCTTTCTCGGCGTGCCGTCCTCCGTCAGGTGCGCCGTCGCAACGTTGCTGACGATATTCATACCGATACTCGTCTTGCCCTGCCCGGGACGGGCGGCTATTATTACGAGGTCGCCCGCGCCCAGCCCGCCGAGCAGATAGTCGAGATCGCGGAAGCCCGTCTGCAATCCCTTTTTCGCCTTGGGATCGCGGCATACCGCGTCAAAGTCCGCGACAGCCTCGTTGACCGCCTCGTCAAACGGGCGCAGAGCGTGTATGCCCTGGCTCTCCGCCACATCGTTCACCGCGCGCTCGGCGAATTGCAGGGTCTCCTGCGCGTCGGACGAAGCGTAGCACATTTTCAATACCTCGTTGGCGGCGTTCATCAGCTTGCGCAGCTGCGCGTCCTTGCGCACTATATCCAGGTGCGCCTTGAAGTTCGCGCTCGTCGCGAGATACCCCGAAAGCTCGCTGATATACCTCGCGCCGCCCGCCTTTTTGAGCGCGCCCATACCGTCCAGCTCCGTCGTGACCGTCACCAGGTCGATGGGGCGGTTGTCGTTCCATATCCGCCGCATAGCGGAATATATCAGCCCGTTGGACTCGTAATAGAAATCCTCGGGATCGAGCTGATGCACGACCTCCATAGGCACGTTGGCGTCTATCATCATGCAGCAAAGCAGCCCCCGCTCCGCCTCTTCGCTGTGCGGCGGGATCTGCCCTATCACATTGGGATGCTTGTCCAGCCTCTCCTTTTCCGATACGATCTTTTTCGTTCCCTCGCTCATTGCTCTATTATACAGCAACGCGGGCGTAAAGTCAATACCTCGCGGCGCGGATATGCCGAAAATTTCACGCCGCGCCCGATGCCGCGATAAAATAACGCCGCGACGAAGTTTAATTATAAAATCCCGCACTCGTTCCGCAACGAAAAAACGCGTCCCCGCGCCGATCGCGCGAAAACGCGTTTTCGATAACTTGTCTTGTCGAAAGCAATGCACGAGCCGCCCGACTATCGTCTTTGTCTTGCGCCGTCTTGCGCCCGCTATCACTCTGCCGTCCGCCGCGGCTCCGTCAGGACCGCTTACTGTCCATCGGGACCGCCTCGCCGTCGCGAATCACGCAACGCATTGCCGCACGGCACCCCGCTCGGCTGCCCGGCCTTTCAATTACCGTCCGCCGGAGCTCCGTCAGGACTATGAGAGCGTAAATGCCGAAAAATCGAGTCTGCCCTTGCCCTCGAAGCGGAAGAACAGCGCGGCGCGCACGCTCACGGCGGCGGGAGCAAGCGGCACGGACGGAAGCTCCGTCCACTCGCGCGAGCGCAGGGATACGGGGATCGCCGCGGCGGCTTCGCCGCCCGGCGTGAACGAAACGACGAGCCTCCCCTCCGCCCTGCCGCGCAGAGTCGCCGCAACGGAGGAGGTCGACGTAAGGTCGAAATATTTGAAGCCCGCCTCCGCGCCGTCGCGCAGATTGGCTATGTATTGGTCGGGATCGCTCTCGCGGTCGGGCAGCGACTGAGTAAAGTACGGCCGCGCGCCCTCGAAGCCGCGGAACACGCCGTAAAACCTCCCGCCCGCTTTGCACGTCAGACAGCACGCCGTCCGCGCTTCATAAGTCCCCGCTCCGCACAGCGGACCGCCGTTCAAACCGCAGCTCGTGACTTCCGCCTGACAGATCCCGCCGTCCGCGCCGATCGTTATCTTCTCCGCGCACGCCTGCCGCGAATAGCAATGTCGGTTGGTCTGACGGTGGTAGAACACATAATACTCGCCGTTTGCCTCGACGATCGAGCCGTGCGTATTGCCAGTGAAGTTCGCCGCGTCCTTAACGCCCGTTATGCCGCGCAGCCCGACGTCGCCTATGGAAACGAGCGTGCCGCCGAACGCGAAGTCCCCGTCGGGGCGGTCGCTCACCGCGTAGCACAGCTCGTGCCCGAGAAACGACGAATAGATAAAGTAATACTTCTCCCCGATCTTCCGCATGCTCGCCGCCTCGAAGAACTCGTGCCCCTCGTAATCCGTGCCTGCGGAATTGTGCTTGCAGCGCGCTATGTATTTCGGCGGCAGAGCGATCGTCAACATATCGCTTTCGAGCTTGGTCACCATCGCGCCGCGGCGGCTCTCCTTACCGCGGAGAATGATATTGAACGGAAACCCGACGGGGCAGAACCCCGTATACAGATAAACGTCGTCGCCCTCGACGTAAACGCCGGGATCGAACTGAAACCTGCCGCCCGTTTCGCTGCCGAGCAGCGTGCCGTCGGGGTAATGCACGAAGCCGTAAAACTCATACTTTCCCGCAGGTTCGTCGCACACGGCGACGCTCACCCGCCCGGTGAACGCAAGCGCGTAATACAGATAATACCGCCCGTCAGGTCCGCGGCACACGTCGGGCGCATACATATGCAGCCGCCCGCGGCGGTTATACGGATCCTGCGTCTTGCGGTATATCACGCCCTCGCAGCGCCAGTCGGACAGATCGCTCTCGGGCGCGCTCCAACACACATAGTCGTTCATACAGAACGCATTGCCGCCGAAACGGTCGTGACTGCCGTAAAGATATATCCTGTCGCCGAACTTGTGCGGCTCGCCGTCCGGGACGTACTCCCAGCTCGGCAGGAACGGATTGAATGCCTGCGTTTTCATATCGCCATTATCTCACACCCGCCGCGTTTTGTCAACCCGGGAGCGGAAAAACGTCACGTTGCGGCGCAATTTTCCGCCGACAAACTCTTTTTGACCTTTTTGTAGATTTTTTGAACCAAATAGTTGATAAAGCAGGATCAATATGATATTATGTATCCGAATTAAATAAGCAGGGGCTTTATAATATGACAGAGATCGGTAAATTTTTGAAAAAATTACGAATAGACAACGGCGAAATACTTTTTACAATGGCAAAAAAACTCGACGTTTCTTCGTCTTTTCTTTCTGCGGTCGAACTCGGAAAGAAAAAAATGCCTTACGAATGGAACTTGAAGATCCGATCCGTTTACCCGCTTACTCCGTCGCAGGAGAACGAACTTGACGAAGCCATCGCGTCATCCGAAAAAACCGTCACCCTTGATTTGGAAAATGCGTCCCCTGCCGCAAAAAAACTTGCGGTGTCTTTCGCTCGCTCGTTTTGCGACTTTACCGACGAGCAAATGGAATCATTGAAAAAATTGATGTTGAGCGAGGATGACAAATGAGCCGCTTCCCCGTGAGTCCTACTTCGCGGCAAGCTATTTGGGATTTTGTCAGAAATCTGCGCCGCACTTTGGGGCTTGAATATGAATTTTATTTCAATATTGTCAATTTTGTCGAAAAAGTAATGCCCGTTATGTTTCCCGATTTTATATTTGAGGTCTGCACTACGGAAGAAATGGGCAATATGCACGGCGAAACGATCCCGAGCGAGCACAAGATACGTATTCGGGAAGACGTATATAACAATGCGTGTATGGATATAGGACGCGACCGCCTCACTATGGCGCACGAAGCGGAACATTACTTTATGCACGACGAGAAGTCAATAATATTTCCAAAATCTGCCGGCAGCGGCAAGATCCCGACTTTTTGCGATCCCGAATGGCAGGCAAACGTATTCGCCGGAGAACTGCTTGCTCCGTCTTATCTGATCGACGGATTGCCTGCGTATATAGTGCAAAAACGCTGCTCGGTTTCATTTTCATGCGCAGATAGGCAATTAAGCGCAATAGAAAGCGAGAGAAGCAAACAAAACGGCATCGTTATCGACTTGGATTTTTGAAAATATCATAAAGAAAAGCCTTGAAGAGATCGCGGCAACGATCAAATCAAAGCCTTTCGGAACGGTATGCTTCATAAAGCACACTTATCACATTTATTGTAGCATACCTCCGTTCTTTATGTCAAGATATTTTTGACGGCAACCAAAGGTTGACAACATTACTAATGGAGGTGCTATAATGCATTCAAATGAAGTAAGACAAAAACAAACTTTCCTGCGCAATGAGTATCTTTGCGCGGGGAAATGGAACATTCCGATAGTCAGAAGTCAGCCGCTTGCGGGCGACGTAAGACTCATCGCCTGTTCCGACACAAGACCGAAA
>CALVYT010000005.1 GCA_944372345.1 uncultured Clostridia bacterium | reverse complement strand
TAATATCAGGTTGCCTTCTCGGAAGGAGAGGGCGGATAAGGAGGGCATGTATGAAAAAAGTTGTAATTACCGCCATCGGCACGTTGATGCTTTCTTCCGTGTTGCTGTTATCCGTCGGATGCGGGGGGAGATTAGTTAGTACCCCTTTGTATGGTAAGACGGTCACGTTCACGGGGAAAACCATGCCCGTCGATTGGGACGGGCAGACGGGTGCGGGATATGCCGACGGGGAGTCGGAAACTCCCGTCGGCGATCTGATCGAAAAGTATTTTGACGAGATCGATTGGGACTTCACCAATGAATGCGATAACTACGATATTCTCGGAGGTTTGCAGGAAGAGGACAAGGCAAGCCCCGACGCGTTCATGGCATATATCGACACCGTCGTGCAGGAGCGCGGCATCTATGCCGGGTTGGAGGGCGCGACGGTCACCGTGGGGAGCAAGAGCGATGAGGTCGAAGTGGTCTTTTCTGCTCCCGACGGGAAGGAATATCGCTACACGTGCACCGACACTTCTCCGGATCGGGACGGAACGGTGCTGTCGAGCGAAATGCTGTCGGGCGAAAATTGGAGCGGCAACGCAAGTTTTGCGACTTCCTGGAACGGCGTAAGGGAGTATTTTTGGATGAACGTTCCGGATGTCGCCCCGCCCATGGAGATCAGTCTTCCCGTTTCCGTCATTTTGTATGATTATGAAAGCGACGGCGCTGGCGGCGGGTCGGGGACCTCGCTGGTGGAGATTAGGATCCTGGCAGAAACCACAATCGAATGACGCGCCTGCCTCATCGGAACAGAACGACAATAAATCAGCCCGCGGATAACAGCTGATGGGCGATGTCAATTCCAACGCTTTTTTCGGCACGTTCGAGCGTGTGACAAAAATCAACGCTGCAAGGCGCTATGCGGAGTATATCGTTGCAGCCATGTCCGCACAATGAACATTTCAAAGGGGCTTCCTTCGAGGAGCCCTTTTTTTTCTATGGTCGGCGGCTTTGCATTATTTCCGTTCGAGACAAATTAGAGTCTCGACGTGGCACGTCTGAGGAAACATATCGAAGGGGCGGACGGAACGGACAATATATGACGGAAGGCGGAAAAGATCGCGTGCAAGGGTGGAAGGATCGCAGGAAACATAAACGACGTGCGACGCGCCCGAGGCGTCCACTGCGCTCGTCACGGCTTCCGAACAGCCGGAACGGGGCGGATCGAGAACGATAAGCGAATCGTCGCCGCACTCATGCGTAAGGCGCGGCAACTCGGCAGAACAATCGCCAAGGATGTTGCGCACGTTTTTTATGCCCGCTCTTTGCATCAGCATGTCCGCGCCCGCGACGGCGGACGGCTCTATCTCCACGCCGAAAACGCGCTCGGCGCAATCCGAGAGCAATGCGGTCATGAGCCCCCCGCCGCTGTATGCGTCCACTATAAGCCGGGGTTTCACGTTTTCTGCCGTCATGCGCACGGCTTCGTACAGTTTTGCAGCAATGCTGCCGTTCACCTGATAAAAAGCGTTCGGGTGTGTTTCGACGGGCAGCGTTATGCCACCGATAATTATATCGCGGACGGACCTTTCGCCGCGCAGGAGGCGCGTATCGCCGCCGAGAATGACGTTGGTGCGCAAATCGTTGATATTCATCCACAGCTCGTCCGCGGCAAGCTCCGCTTCTTCCGCCGCGCGCGCTATCCGCTCCGACAGGTCGCGCGTCACGACGGCGGTCACCGAGAGCGCGCCCGCGAGATCGCGCGCGACGATATGGCGCAGTTCACCCTCTCCCCGTTCCTCGTCGTAAGGATCGAAAAACGAAACGAATTTTTTCAATGCGGGCATGACGGAGCGCACCCTGTCGGTTTGCAACGGGCAGTCGTCGATGCTCACCACTCTGTGAGAATTGTATGCGAAAAGCCCCGCAGCCGCGCCGTCCTTCGTCTTGCGCACGGGCAGGGATATTTTATTGCGGTAGCCGAGAACGCGGTCGCTCGGCACGCATTCGTCGACATACGGCTCTATATGCGCTATCTTGCGCAAAGCGTCGCGCACCGCGTCGCGCTTGAACGCGAGCTGACCTTTGTAATCCGAATGCATAAGGTCGCAGCCGCCGCACTTCCCGAACACGGCGCACGGTGGCGTAACTCTGTGCGGCGACGACGACAGCACTTCAAGCAGTTTCGCAACGGCGTAGTCCTTTTTTACGAGCAGCACGAGCGCGCGGACGCGTTCCGACGGCAACGCGCCCTTGATGAATACGGGCTTGCGCTCTATGCGCGCTATGCCCTCGCCGCGGTAGCCGAGAGTTTCGACCGTCACCTCTATCTTGTCGTTCTTAGCTAAGTCCGTTTTTCCTCTCCCCGTCCGTCCGTGCTCTCCGCGCCGACGGACGATATTTCATTGCCGACCGCGTCCGTGCCGTCAGCGCCGCGGTCCGTTGCGTTCCCGCCGCCCGGAAGTATCGGGCAGCCTCTGTATTCGGACGGTTCGGGACCGTCCGACGGATCTCTGTGCCCCGAAAACAGCGCTTTGAGCAGCACGGGCGTGAGCACGGAGGAAATGAGTATCAGCATGACCGTCATTATCATAAAACTGTCGGGGATGATGCCCGCTTCTATGCCTTTGGTGGTCACTATCAGCGCCACTTCACCGCGCGCCATCATTCCCGCGCCCGCTATGCCCGCGTCACGCCAGCTGCCTTTCTTCGCCTTTATGACAACGCCGCAGCCGACTATCTTACCGACAAGTCCCGCGAGTACGAACAGGACCGTGAACAACACGAGCCATCCGCTTAAACCCTCGAATGACATCGTCATTCCTATGGACGCGAAGAATACCGGGCCGAATATCATATAGCTGCTGACGTCCGCTTTTTCGTCCGCATACGCCGCCATACGGCGCACGGTAGACAGCATCACGCCCGCGATATACGCGCCCGTTATGTCCGCCACGCCGAACACCTCTTCCGCGGCGAACGCATACGCAAAGCACACGGCAAGCCCGAACAGCGCGAGCCGATGAGTGGACGGCCATTTTCTGTCCATCCACGCAAACAGATAGTGCAGTCCTATGCCGACGGCGATCGCCGCGGCGAAGAACGCGACTATCATAATCACGGTCCCCCACCACTGTGCTTTGAACCAATCAAAGCCCGTCAGATCCGCGCCCGAGTCCGCGCTGCCGAGGCTCGTCATCACAGACAGCACGATCATACCGATCACGTCGTCGATGATTGCCGCGCTCACTATCGTAGTGCCTATGCGCGTGTTTATCTTGCCCAGTTCTTTGAGCACGGAAACGGTTATCGCGACGCTTGTCGCCGTCAGTATCGTACCTACGAACAGCCCCTGTATGACCGAATCGAAGGACTCGTCTACCAGCCCCGTGCCCATAAACGGCAACGATACGCAAAGTCCGAGCACGAGCGGCACTGCGACTCCCGCGACCGCCACGAGCGCAGCCGTCGCGCCCGTCTTTTTCAGCTCTTTCAGATCCGTTTCCAGCCCCGCGCAGAACATTATCAGGATCACGCCTATTTTGGCAAACACGTCGAGTATGGTATACGTTCCGCCTCCGCTCAGCGTGAATTCGTCGAGCATAACGAAGCACGCTATCTCGTCCGCCTCGCTCTGGAAGCCTATCAGCGAAACGCCGCTCATCCCTATCAGCGCGGGACCGATGAGCACGCCGGCTATGATATAGCCGAGCACCTGCGGCAGTTTCAGCTTACGGAAGAGCAGTCCGCACAGCTTCGTCGATACTATGACGATCGCGAGAGTCATAAGAAATCCGGGAATGCCGTCTATCATACCGTCGCCTCCGTCAGCGTGGATCCCTGCTGCGCACGGCGTCCGCTATCTGCCGCTGCATATCGCGCGTGCCGTCGCGCTCTTTGATCGTCTGCTTTTTATCGTAGCTGCGCTTGCCGCGGGCAAGCGCGATCTCCGTTTTTACCCGCCTGCCCTTGAAATACATCGAAAGCGGCACGATCGTCAGACTCTTTTCGCGCGATTTGCCGATCAGCCTGTCTATCTCCCTGCGGTGGAGCAGCAGTTTGCGGCTGCGCAGTTCGTCGGGAGGGAGCACCGTCGCTTTGTCGTATGCGGAGATACGGCAGTTTTTGAGGTATAACTCGCCGTTCTCGACGAAGCAGAACGCGTCGCCGAGATTGACGTGCCCGGCCCTGACCGACTTGACTTCGCTGCCTTCGAGCGCGATCCCCGCTTCGAACTTTTCCACTATCTCGTACTCAAAGCGGGCTTTCTTGTTGACTATCGTTACCATTTCAATATATTATACACCTTTGCCGCACGCTTGGCAACTCATTTGCGGCGGCTTGACGGGGTGAAAAAGGCGCTCCCGAAGGAGCGCCGTATAACGCATATCACGCAACGCATATCACGCGCGGCGGATCAAAGCTGATCCCTGTTGAGCACGAAACGGTTGATCAGCGAGAACGTGAACATAGCCGCTATGCCGACGCAGAACGCGTAGAACTGCGCGGACGGAGAAACCGACCTGTCGGAGAAGTACATTATCGCGAACACGACGAACACGACCGCGCCGACCAGCAGCACTATCGAGCGGAACAGGAAGCCCTTATCCTTGTATCCGTCGAACTTGAACGTATTCGCCAGACGCGACGCCGTCTTGCCGACGAGGAAAGGCAGCGTGAACACATATTTGAGCGTCAGCACGAACAGCGCGATCATAAACACAAGACCGAACACGGACACGGGCGAATCCCCGCCCGCAAACGCGTCCGCCACTATATCCACCGTGCCGCCGAACACCTCCGCTCCGCCATTGCCGTACTCCGACGACAGCGAAAACGGAAAGAACACGAGGCACACCGCGGACGACGCGAAGATGCCGAGGTTTGTCAGCCACTTGGCGGCGCTGCCGAAGCGGAAGAACCATATGCCCGCAAGCAGCAGATTGCCGAGCATACACACGAGGCACGCCGCGGCGGCGAGTATCATACAGGTGAACGTACCCGAGCCCGCTCCGACAGCATTGCCGTAATATCCGAAGCGTGCCATCATCCACATAACGGCGACGGCGGCGAAGTTCACCGATGCGAACGACGCCATATTGAAATAACGTCCGCGCGCCATGCCGACTATAAAGCGTATCACGGCGACTATCGCGGCTACCGACGCGACCGCCGCTGCGAATATATACGCCGCGACCACGGTGACGCGCGAGACCAGCATTGCCGCCGCGCTCATCTCGGCGGCGGTCAGTTCGCCGCTTTCAAAGATATTCGTAAACTCTCCGCCCAGACCGACGAAGAAATCGCGCAGTGCGGCAAAGTCGGAAACGAGCCCGAAGCCGTTCGCCGCGGGAAGCATTGTCGTCGGGTCGAGTGCGCCGCCCTCCGCCGCGAACATATTGCCCATCAGCATAAGATATACCGTGACGCCGAGCGAGGCGAGCACCGCCAGACCGCACAGCAGGCACATCACGGTCTGCCCCGTCGTCCTGCGCGGCGGACCGTATTCGTCGTCGCGAGCCGCGCCGTCCCGCTTGCCCGCGAGCAGTCCCCTGTCGCCGGAGCTGACCTCGGGCGCGAACGACGCGCTGCCCGAAGCCCCGCGCCTGCCCGTCCAGCCGCACGAATAGCACCCGCTGCCGTCGGGCGGCAGAGGCGCTCCGCAGTTGGGGCACGTCTGCTTTTTCATAGGCGCGCCGCAGTAAGGGCAGTAATTCTCGTTGCCTGCGTCGTGATGACAGTTCTTACAGATCATACTTAAAACGACTCCTCTCAGCCGCACCGATCGCGGCGCGGCACAGACGGACGGACGCGCAGACAGACGGTCCTCCGTCAAATAAATTATACTATGCAAAAGGGCGTCCTGTAAAGAGGAAGCCCTTTATAATTGGATTAAAATTTGATTAAACCGATCAGACGAGCTCGATGACCGCCATCTCCGCTGCGTCGCCGCGGCGGAAGCCGAGTTTGAGCACTCTGGTGTAACCGCCTTTGATCTTGAGCTCCTCCGCGCGGTTGTCGTACTTGGGCGCGTATTCGTTGAAGATCTTTTCGATCAGCGGGTGGTTTATCTTGCCCGCGCGCACTCTGTATGCGCTCTTGGACTCGGCGAACGCCTTCTGCTCCTTGCGCTCGTAGACGACCGCCATTATCGCCCTGCGCGCCGCGAGCTTCTTCGGACCGTCGTTGACGAGCTCCACTTTGTACTCCTCGACGGTGACGTTGCCCTTTTTATCCTTCTTCTTGCGCTGACGGGTCTCCACCTTTTTGACGGTGTCCTTATAGCTGTCGATTGCCTTGGTGAGCAGCTTTTCCGCCATTTTCTGAACTTCCTTGGCTCTGTCGTAAGTCGTTTCGATCCTGCCGTGCCAGAGAAGATCGGTCACCTGCGAGCGAAGAAGCGCCATTCTTTTATCAGTAGCTTTGCCTAATTTCCTGTTTTCCATGATTATCGTGATTCCTTAATGTTTTTCGATGTCTCATTCCTCGCTGCTTTTGAGGTCGAGTCCGTAACCGCGGAGTTTCGCGATCACTTCGTCGAGGCTCTTTCTGCCGAGGTTGCGGACCTTGAGCATATCCTCTTCGCTGCGCTTGGTGAGGTCCTCGACGGTATGGATGCCCGCGCGTTTCAGACAGTTGTAGCTGCGCACGGAAAGATCCATTTCCTCGATGCTCATTTCAAGCACCTTCTGCTGACGGTCCTCCGGACGGGAAACGAGTATATCCATACCGGCGAACATATCCGAAAGATTGGCGAACAGACGGATGTGATCCTCGATCGCGCGGGCGGCGAGCGAAAGCACGTCTTTCGCGCTCAGGCTTCCGTCCGTCTTGACCTTGATCGTGAGTTTGTCGTAATCCAGGCTCTGACCCACGCGCGCGTTCTCTACGGCGTAGCTCGCCGCCTTGACGGGCGTGAATATCGCGTCTATGGGAATATATCCGATGGGCTTGGACAGATCTTTGAGGTGCCCCGCGACGACGTAACCGCGGCCTTTGGCGACCGTCAGTTCCATGTCGAGGTCGGCGCCCTCGTCCAGCGTACAGATATACATTTCGGGATTGAGGATCTCGATCTCGGGGTCGGTCACGATGTCTTTCGCGGTGACCACGCCCGGCTCGTTGCGCGTCAGGCGCAGCGTCTTGGTTATCGTGTTGTCCTCGTATTTCGCCTTGAGGTTGAGCCCTTTGAGATTGAGGATTATCTCCGCGACGTCCTCTTTGATCCCCGGAATGACGCTGAATTCGTGGCTCACTCCTCTTATCTGCACTCCGACGACCGCAGTTCCGGGAAGAGCGCTGAGCAGCACTCTTCTCAGACAGTTGCCGAGCGTGATACCGTAGCCTCTTTCGAGCGGCTCCGCGACAAATACGCCTTCGCGCAGATCCGCGCTCTCTTCGATGGTGATCCTGGGTTTCTCGATTTCCATCATAATATTCATATCTCCTTTTCGTCTGCGGTTGCTAACATAAAACGCCGAGACGAAGCGCAATCCCCACGGGACTGTCGGTTTCCGCCGCAAGGCGGCTCGGGATTACTTGGAATACTTCTCGATGATGAGCGATTCCGTGATGTTCGCGTCGATATCCTCTCTCTTCGGCTCTTCGAGGATCTTGCCAGTGAGCGTCGCGGTATCGAAGCTGACCCACTTGGGCATCGTGATCTTCGCGTCTTTGAGCGCGGTGAAGCAAGCCTTGTTCTTCTTGCTCTCTTTGACGGAGATCTCGTCGCCTACCTTGACCTGATAGGACGGGATATCCACTACCTTGCCGTTGACGGTTATGTGGCCGTGATTGACGATCTGACGGGACTGCGCTCTCGAAGCGCCGATGCCCATACGGTATACGACGTTGTCAAGACGCTTTTCGAGCAGGGCGAGCATATTCTCGCCGACGACGCCCTTCATGCGCTCCGCCTTGTCGTAGTAACCGCGGAACTGACCTTCGAGCACTCCGTAAATGCGGCGCGCCTTCTGCTTCTCGCGAAGCTGCATACCGTATTCGGAGACCTTCTTTCTCGAAAGTCCGTGCTGTCCCGGAGGCGTCGGACGTCTGTCCATCGCGCACTTCTTGCCTTCCGCCGTGCAACGATCGCCTTTGAGATATAACTTCTGACCTTCTCTTCTGCACTGTTTGCAGCTGGGTGATGTATTCTTTGCCATGATTTACCTGCTCCTTAAACTCTTCTGCGCTTGGGAGGTCTGCATCCGTTGTGAGGGATGGGCGAAACGTCCGTTATCGCCGTCACTTTGATGCCGCACGCTTCCACCGCACGCACAGCCGATTCGCGGCCCGCGCCCGGACCCTTGACGAACACTTCCGCGCTGCGCATTCCGGAATCGTATGCGATCTTCGCCGCCTTTTCGCACGCAAGCTGCGCCGCGAACGGCGTGCTCTTTCTGCTGCCGCGCAGACCCGTCGCGCCCGCGCTGGACGCCGTCACGGTGTTGCCGCGCTCGTCGGTTATCGTGATGATCGTATTGTTGAAAGAAGCCTGTATATGGACCTGACCTTTGTCCACGCCCTTGGTTATCTTCTTTTTACCTGCCGTTTTTTTAACTGCCATTGCCGATTACGCTCCCTGTCAAGACTTCTTCTTTCTGCTGACCGTGCGCTTGGGTCCCTTGCGGGTGCGCGCGTTCTGCTTGGTGTTCTGTCCGCGAACGGGCAGTCCCTTTCTGTGTCTTATGCCGCGGTAGCAGCCGATCTCCATCAGGCGTTTAACGCTGAGCGAAACGTCCCTGTGAAGGTCGCCCTCCGTCACGACATTCTTATCGATGTATTCTCTGAGACGCTGTACTTCGTCCTCGGTGAGATCCTTGACGCGCGTGTCGGGGTTCACCTCCGTCGCGGCGAGGATCTTGTCTGCCATCGGACGGCCGATGCCGTAGATATAGGTCAGCCCTATCTCCACGCGCTTCTCCTTGGGCAAATCGATACCTGCAATTCTTGCCATTGTTCTCTCCTGAAAAATGATAAAGTGGTTATATATCTTCTTCTGCCGCCGTCCGTCGCACCGTGGAATGTCGGTCTGCGCCGCTTCGGCGGATCGTTTTTATGATCAGCCCTGTCTCTGCTTGTGGTTGGGGTACTTGGAGCAGATGACCATCACTTTGCCGTGTCTTTTGATGACCTTGCACTTGTCGCACATAGGCTTTACGGAAGTTCTTACTTTCATGATATTCTCCTTGGAAAACTGTTTTTTAGGGTCAGGACTTGTTGCGGTAGGTTATGCGCCCGCGCGTTATGTCGTACGGGGACATCTCCACTTTGACAGAGTCGCCTTCGAGTATCTTGATGTAGTGCTGACGGATCTTGCCGGATATGGTCGCCGTGACGATAAATCCGTTCGTCAGTTTCACTTTGAACATCGCTCCGCGAAGGCACTCGATCACTACGCCTTCCGCTTCGATTGCATCCGATTTGGACATATGACCTCCATTCAAGACGGGATATCCAGTCTCGCGATCGCACTCGCGATACCGGAGTCCGTTACGGGAAGTTCCACTTCCCTGCCCGTGAGTTTCAGGTGTCTGACGTTCTTGCTCTTCGGCGCCGCCAGCTTGTGGCGTCTGCCGTCCACGCAGAGCGCGTATCCTCTCGCGTCCGTTCCGACGACGAGATATACCCTGCCGCTGTCGCTTCCGGCTTTGCTTATCACCGCGCTTACCTTTCGCATCTTCACTCCGTCAGTATCTCGCACCCGTCCGCCGTAACGAGGACGGTGTTCTCGTAGTGCGCCGCGGGCGATCCGTCCACGGTGCGGCAGGTCCAGCCGTCGCCGTCGATCTTCACACGCCAGTCGCCCATCGTGATCATAGGCTCGACTGCAAGGCACATCCCGGCTTTGAGCAGCACGCCCGTCCCCGCGTGTCCGTGATTGGGCACCGACGGTTCCTCGTGCATATTTTTGCCTATGCCGTGACCTTCCATCGCCCTGACCACGCCGTAACCGGCAAGCTCTGCGGTCAGCTGTATGGCGCTTTGCGCGTCGCCCAGCCTCGCCCCCGCCCTGATACGGGACACGCCGTTAAAAAAGCATCTGCGCGTCACCTCGATGAGGCGGAGCTTTTCGTCGCTCACCTTGCCGACGGCGTACGTCCGCGTCGCGTCCGCGCAGTAACCGTTCAGTTTCAGCACGATGTCCACGCTGACGATCTCGCCTTCGGCGAGCCTGCGAAATGAAGGTATGCCGTGTACCACCACGTCGTCTACGGAAATGCACGCCGCCGCGGGATACCCCTCGAAGCCCTTGCAGGGCGCCGTCGCTCCCAGCGAAAAGATCTTTTTTTCGATCTCAGCGTTGAGCTCCAGCGTGGTAATGCCCGGCGCGACCAGCGGGGCGACGACGCCGAACACTTCTTTCAGCGCCGCGCCCGCTTCGCGCATTTTTTGTATTTCAGCCGCGTTTCTGATCGGTATCATCCGAGTACCTTTCTTATCTCCGCAAACACTTCGTCGGGAGAGCCCATCCCGCTCACGCGGACGAGCACGCCCTTTTTCTCATAGTAATCGATGAGCGGAGCCGTCTGCCGCGCATATACGTCGAGGCGGGATCTTACCGTTTCCTCCCTGTCGTCTATGCGCTGGTGCATCTCGCTGCCGCACTTGGGGCAGGTGCCGTCGGGAAGGTCGGAAACGTGCGCCGTGTAGCCGCATTCCATGCAGCTGCGCCTGCCGCAGATCCTGTCCGTCAGCACCGAGAAGTCCACGTCGATGTCTATGACTTTGTCTATCCTCGCAAATTCGTCCAGCTTTTCCGCCTGCGCGAGGTTACGGGGGAAACCGTCCAGCAGGAAGTTTTCCCTGCCCGCCTCGTCGAGAGCGCCGGAAACGATCGCGAACGTGACTTCGTCGGGAACGAGCTGACCCTTTTTGATATACGATCTGGCAAGGTTCCCGATGTCCGTCTGTACCCGCATATGATGACGGAAGATGTCCCCCGTCGAGATATGCCTGAGTTTGTAGCGTTCTTCCATTCGCAGCGCCTGAGTGCCTTTGCCCGCACCGGGCGCGCCCAAAAGTACGATGTTCATTTACCTTCCCCCTTTTCCGGTCATTGTTTGAGGAAGCCTCTGTACTGCCGCATCAGCAGCTGGTTGTCGAGCTGTTTCTGGAATTCCAGCGCGACGCTGACCACGATGAGCATACCCGTCGAGCTGAACGCGTTGGTCAGCGCGGAGTTAAACCCTATCGTGTAGTTGAGTATGGAGAACAGAAGGCTGGGAATGATGAATATTACCGCGAGGTATATCGCGCCGAACAACGTCAGACGCTTGTTCACCTTCGACAGATAATCCTGCGTCGCCCTGCCCGGACGTATGCCCGGGATGAAACCGCCGTACTGCTGCAAGTTACGCGCCACTTCGTCCGGCTTGAACTGGATCATCGCGTAGAAGTAGCTGAAGAACAGTATCAGCAGCGCGCTGAGCGCGTAATATCCGGGGCTGCCCGTGCCGAACGCAATCGTCCACCAGTTGGGGTTGTTTACCGTGTCCACACCAACCATCTGCATGATGAGCTGCGGGAACGTTATGATCGCCGTCGCGAAGATTATCGGCATGACGCCGGACGCATTCACCTTTATGGGGATGTGGGTGTTCTGCCCGCCGTACTGCTTTCTGCCCTTGATCTGCTTGGCGTACGAAACGGGTATCCTGCGCTCCGCTCCGTCGATGAACGTGATAAATCCGAAGATGAACACGACCATCACGAAGAAGATGAGCAGATACCACGGCTGCATATCCCAGCCCTCCTCGCCGTAAGCCATGATGCTGACGGAATTGACTATCGCAAGACCGGCGGTGGAAAGTATACCGACGAAGATGAGGAGCGATATACCGTTGCCCACGCCGAGGTCGGTTATCTTTTCGCCCAGCCACATCGTGAATACCGCGCCGCCGACAAGGATGATGCCGATGATCATGCAGACCACCCATTGGGGCATCTGAAGCCCCGTGCCGTCGCCGTAGTACGCGTCGTAATTGATGAACGAATTCGTGCCGTCGCCGCGGTGGAAGCTGATGATGATACCGACCGCCTGTATGACGGCGAGAACGATCGTCAGCACTCTCGTGAACGTGGACATTTTGCGCTTGCCCTCGTCGCCCTGCTTCGTCCACCTCTCGAGAGGAGGTATCGCTATCGTCAGCAGCTGCGCGATTATGGACGCATTGATGTACGGCGAGATACCGAGAGCGAGCAGCGCTCCGTTGGACAGACCGTCGCCCGTTATGCTGTTGAGCAATCCGAGGAAGGATGTTTCGCCGAATATAGCTCCCGCGCCCGTCTCGCCCGCCGCTTCGTTCAGCGCAAAGGCGTCGAGTCCGGGAGTGGGGATCCAGCAGCCCAGTCTGTATATGAACAGAAGCAGCAGGGTCAGGAGCAGTTTGGTCCTGACTTCCTTGTTCTTGAATGCGTTTGCCAGCGTGCGGAACATCTTATTTGACCTCTGCGACTCCGCCCGCCGCCTCTATTTTGGCAGCGGCGCTCTTCGTGAACTTCTTTGCCACGACCGTGAGCTTTTTGGTAAGCTCGCCGTCGCCGAGGACTTTAAGCCCGTACGGCTCGATCTTGGAAAGCACTCCGCGTTCGAGCAGAGCTTCCGCCGTTACCGTCTCGCCGTCGCCGAATATTTCAAGCGCGGACACGTTGACGGTGGAATACACCTTCTTCCAGTTGTTGTCGAATCCCGCTTTGGGAAGTCTGCGGGTAAGTCCGAAGATCTGACCTTCGAAGCCGGGGCGCACACCGCCGCCGCTTCTCGCCCACTGACCTTTGTGACCCTTGCCTGCGGTCTTGCCCGTGCCGGAGCCGATGCCCCTGCCCAGACGCTTGGGAGCTTTCTTCGCGCCGGCTGCGGGTTTAAGTTCGTTTATTATCATAATCCTTGCTCCTTAAGCCTCGGCAACCTCGACGAGGTGCCTGACGGCGAATATCATCCCGCGCGTGCATTCGTTGTCCTTTTTGACTACCGACTGCCCGATCTTGCGGAGTCCGAGAGCCTCTATCGTGCGCTGCTGTTTTTCCTGCCTGCCGCTCACGCTCTTTACCAGCGTGATCTTCAACATTTTGTCTGCCATTTCGGTCACCTCACGCCTGGATCTCTTCCACGGTCTTTCCGCGGAGAGCGGCTATCTGCTCGGGAGAGCGGAGAGCCTTGAGCCCTTCGAGCGCCGCGCGAACGGCGTTGATGGAGTTTCTCGAACCGTACGACTTCGTCGTGATGTTGCGTATGCCCGCAAGCTCGACCACCGCGCGGACGCTGCCGCCCGCGATGACGCCGTTACCTTCGGGAGCGGGCTTCATCAGAACGGTGCTCTTGCCGAATTTGCCGGTCACCGTGTGGGGGATCGTCGTTCCGCTCATCGGAACGGCTATCATATGACGGCGCGCGATGAGTTCCGCCTTTTTGATGGCTTCGGGAACTTCTTTCGCCTTACCCGTGCCGACGCCCACTTTGCCGTTGCCGTCGCCTACGACGACGAGTGCCGCGAAACGCATTATGCGTCCGCCCTTGACGACCTTGGTTATCCTGTTGACGGAGACAAGCTTGCTCTTAATGCCGTCGTCCTGTTTGACGGCGTCTTCTCTTTCTCTTCTTGCCATTTTAAGCCTGCCCTCCTTATATGTTCAGTCCGCCTTCGCGGGCTCCGTCGGCTACTGCCTTGACTCTGCCGATATAGAGGTATCCGCCTCTGTCGAACACCGCGCTCGTTATTTTAAGCGCTTTCGCTTTCTTCGCGATGTCCTTTCCTACCGCAACGGCGGCTTCCGTCTTGGTCTTGCCTTTGAGTTTGAGGTTCTTGGACTTCGTGGAAGAAGCGCAGAGCGTAACGGCGCGCTCGTCGTCTATCAGCTGAACGTAGATGTTGTTCGTGCTGCGATAGACGGAAAGACGGGGACGCTCCGCGGTGCCGCTGACGTGAGCGCGCACTCTTCTGTGCCTCTTCTGCCTGATCTCGTTTTTGTTCTCTCTGTTTATCATAGCCGTGTATTACTTCTTGCCCGAAGTCTTGCCCTCCTTGCGGATTACGACTTCGTCGCTGTAGTGTATGCCGTAGCCGTGGTACGGCTCGACGGGACGCTTGGACTTCACGGTCGCCGCGAACTGTCCGACGGCTTCCTTGTCGATGCCCGATATGATCACGAGCAGCGCTTTCTTGTCCTTGTCGTCGCTCTCCTTCGCCTCCGCCTTGACGCCCTCGGGAAGGACGAGTTCGACGGGATGCGAGTAGCCTATGTTGAGCACGAGCTTGTTGCCCTGCACCGCGGCGCGATAACCGACGCCGGACACCACGAGCGTTTTGGAGAAGGGCTTCGCCACGCCTTCCACCATATTGGCGATGAGCTGGCGGTAAAGTCCGTGAGCCGATTTGGCTTCCTTGATCTCCGAGCTGCGCTCGACGATGACGTGACCGTTCTCCGTCTTTGCGGTGATGTATTTGCTTTCTATCTTTCTGCTTAAACTGCCGAGGGGTCCTTTGACGCTGACCGTCTGTCCGCTTATATCAACGGTGACCTTCTCGGGTATAGCTATGGGAGCTCTTCCTACTCTCGACATACTGCCTCCTTACCACACATAGGCGAGCACTTCGCCGCCCACCTTGTTGGCTCTCGCCTGCTTGTCGGTCATTATGCCTTTGGAGGTGGATATTATCGCGATACCCAGTCCGTCGAGCACCTTGGGAAGGTCCTCGCAGCCTGCGTATACTCTCAGACCCGGCTTGGAGATGCGCTTTAAGTTGGTTATCACGTTCTGCTTCGCGGGACCGTATTTGAGAGTGATCTTTATCTCGTCGTGGTTCTTGCCGGTCTTGCCGTCTTTTTCGCTCACGACCTCGACCGCGGACACATAGCCCTCTTCGAGGAGTATGTCGGCGATCGCTTTCTTCGTCTTGCTTACGGGGACGTTCACCGTTTCGTGACGTGCGGTAAGAGCGTTCCTTATTCTCGTAAGAAGATCTGCAATGGGATCTGTCGTCATCATATGAATTTCAACGCCTCCTTACCAGCTGGATTTCTTGACTCCGGGGATCTCGCCGTTGTAGGCAAGCTCTCTGAAGCATATCCTGCAAATTCCGTATTTGCGCAGCACGGCGTGAGGTCTTCCGCAGATGGAGCATCTCGTGTATGCTCTCGTGGAAAACTTCGCGGGCCTCTGCTGCTTGTTCTTCATCGCTTTCTTTGCCATTTTCCGTTCTCCTAATTCTTAAAGGGCATTCCCAGCTTCGTAAGAAGCGCCTTCGCTTCATCGTCCGTCTTTGCCGTGGTGATGACGGCGACGTCGAATCCGCGCAGTTTCTCCACGAGCTCGTAGGAGATTTCGGGGAAGATTATCTGCTCTTTGACGCCGAGCGCGTAATTTCCTCTGCCGTCGAAGGACTTTCCGGAGATACCGCGGAAGTCGCGCACGCGGGGAAGCGCTATGCTGACGAGCTTATCGAAGAACTCGTATGCGCGCAGACCTCTGAGCGTCACTTTCGCGCCGATGGTCATTCCTTCCCTCACTTTGAAGTTCGCGACGGACTTCTTCGCCTTGCAGACCACGGGCTTCTGTCCCGTGATGAGCCCCAGCTCGCCTATCGCCGTCTGTATGCTCTTCGCGTTGTCCTTCACGTCGCCCAGTCTCATATTGACGACGATCTTGTCTATTTTCGGCACCTGCATCACGTTCTTGTAGCCGCGCTCGCTCATCAGAGCGGGAACGATCTCTTCGACGTAACGCGCGTAAAGTCTGTATCTGCCGTCCTTGGAATACTTCTTGGGAGCAGGCTCCGACTTCTTCGCCGCTTTCTTCGCGGGCGCCTTCTTTGCAGGTTCAGCGGTCTCTTTCGGCTCCGCTGCCGCCTGCTTCGTCTTTTTCTCTGCCACTGTGGGTTCCTCCGGTAATCGCTACCTTATAATGTCATTCTTCGGCTTTCTTCGCCTTTCTCGCCGGCTTTTTCTTGGCGGGAGCGGGAGCTTCCTCGGCGACGGGCGTCGCTTCCTCTGCTTCCTTCTTTGGCTTTCTCGCAGCCTTCTTTTCTTTCTTCACCGCCGCTTTCGCCTGCTTGTCGAGCGAAGCGCCGCAGTGCTTGCATACGCGCGCCTTCTTGCCGTCGACGATCGCGTGACCCACTCTCGTGGGCTTGCCGCAATCGGGGCAGATTATCTGCACGTTGCTGACGTGGATGTTGCCGGGCTCTTTCATCATTCCGCCCGGGTTCTGAGGTCCTCTGGGTTTGACGTGCTTCGTGACCACGTTCACGCCTTCCACTCTGACCGTCTGCTTCTTCGGGGACGCGGATATGACCGTGCCCTTCTTGCCCTTGTCCTGTCCGGTGAGGACGATGACGTTATCGCCTTTTTTTACGTTCAAACTGTTCATTCGTTCCTCCTCAATAGACCTCGGGCGCGAGGGAGATTATCTTCATATAATCTTTCTCGCGAAGCTCTCTCGCGATGGGTCCGAAGATACGCGTTCCCCTCGGCTGCTTCTGGCTGTCGATTATGACCGCCGCGTTGTCGTCGAATCTGATATGGCTGCCGTCCGGACGGGTTATGCCCTTGTGGCTGCGCACGATGACCGCTCTTACGACGTCGCCTTTCTTGACCGCGCCGCCCGGCGTTGCGGACTTGACGGAGGCTATGATCACGTCGCCTATGTTACCGCTGCGTCTGAACGATCCGCCGAGCACCCTTATGCACATTATTTCTTTCGCGCCGCTGTTGTCTGCGACTTTGAGATATGTCTGCGGTTGTATCATGGTCGGATCTCCTTACTTTGCTTTCTCCACGATGCGCACAAGACGGAAATACTTGTCCTTGGAAAGAGGTCTGGTTTCCTCTATCTCCACATAATCGCCCACGCCCGCTTCGTTTTTCTCGTCGTGGACCTTGTATTTCTTCGTCTTGTTCATCGTCTTTTTGTATATCGGGTGTTTGATCTTGTCGTGTACCGCGACGACGATGGTCTTTTCCATCTTGTCGCTGACGACGATGCCCGCTCTTACTTTGCGCTGGTTTCTTACTGCTTCCATGATCCCTCTCCTTACGCCTGCTTCTTCACTCTCTCGCTCATCACGGTCTTGATCCGCGCGATGTCGCGCTTGGTGTTTTTGAGCTGCATGGGGTTATTGAGTTGATGAGTGGCGTGACTGAAACGCAGATTGAACAGCTCCGCTTTGAGCTCCGCGAGTTTCGCTTCAAGCTCGGCGTCCGTCATATCGTGGACTTGCTTGCCTTTCATTACGCTTCGACCTCCTCTTCTTTTTCGCCCGTGAGCTGCTCGCCCTTGCGAAGGAACTTGCACTTGACGGGAAGTTTGTGGGAAGCGAGACGGAGCGCCTCTTTGGCGACCTCTTCGCTCACCCCCGCGATCTCGAACATCACGCGACCGGGCTTGACTACCGCCACCCAGAACTCGGGCGAACCTTTACCGGAACCCATTCGGGTGTCCGCAGGCTTCTTCGTCACCGGCTTGTGCGGGAAGATGTCTATCCACACCTGTCCGCCGCGCTTGATATATCTCGTCATCGCGATACGCGCCGCCTCGATCTGACGGGAGGTTATCCAACCGCACTCCGTCGTCGCAAGACCGTACTCGCCGTATGCCACCTTGTTGCCGCGAAGAGCCTTGCCCTTCATACGGCCGCGATGAACGCGTCTTCTCTTAACTCTTTTAGGCATTAACATTTTCGTTTCCTCCTGCCCCGGACCGGCCCGTCTTGGGAAGGACCTCGCCCTTGTATATCCACACTTTGACGCCGATCACGCCGAAGGTCGTGTGAGCCTCCGCGAAGCCGTAATCGATGTCCGCGCGAAGCGTCTGGAGGGGAATGGAGCCTTCGTGGTACTGCTCGCTGCGCGCGATCTCCGCGCCGTCCAGTCTGCCGCTGACCATTATCTTCACGCCCTTCGCGCCGCTTCTCATAACGTTGCCCATGAATTTCTTCATCGTGCGGCGGAAAGATTCGCGCTTTTCGAGGCGGAACGCTATGTTCTCGGCGACGAGCGTCGCGTCGAGATCGACTTTCCTGACCTCGTGGATGTTTATTCTGACGTCGGGCAGCCCGGTGAGCTTTTTGAGCTCGCTCCTGATCTGCTCCACTCCCGCGCCTTTCGTGCCGATGAGCAGTCCCGTCTTACCCGTATAGATATTGACGGATACCTTGCTCTGGCTGCGCTCCACGACTATGCGGCTGATGCCGAAAGAATAGTACTTCTTCTTGATGAAGTTGCGGATGTCGTAGTCCTGTTTGAGGTTCTTTCCGAAATCCTTTTTGCCGGCATACCACTGGGCGTTCCAGCCGTTTATCACTCCCACTCTGAGTCCGTGGGGATTAACTTTCTGTCCCATAGGTTATGCCTCCTTCTTTCCGAGCACCACCGTGAGGTGGCTCGTGCGCTTCATTATCGAATGAGCTCTGCCCTTGCTGACCGGCTGATATCTCTTATAGATAGGACCGGCGTCCGCTCTTATCTCCGCGACGAAAAGCTCGTCCTTGGCGAGCCCGCTGCCGTTCTCCGCGTTTGCCGCCGCGCTGTTGATCAGCTTGACGAGCGGAGCGCACGCCGCCTTGGGAGTGTTTTCGAGGATGGCGATCGCCTCGGGCACGGACTTGCCGCGCACCGCGCTCATCACCACGCGGGCTTTGGAAGGGGATATCCTGATATATCTTGCGGTAGCGCTCGGACGCGTGTCCTTCGCGGCGCTGCGCGCTTTGGCTTTTTCTCTTATTCTCTTTGCCTTTCTGTCCTCCCCGCTCACTTGCCCTTCGCGGTCTTGTCGCCGCCGTGACCGCGGAACGTGCGGGTGGGCGCGAATTCGCCGAGCTTATGTCCCACCATCTCTTCCGTGCAGTATACGGGAACGTGCTTGCGTCCGTCGTGCACGGCGATGGTGAAGTCGATGAACTCGGGCATTATCGTCGAGCTTCTCGACCAGGTCTTGACGACCTTTTTCTCGTTATTTTCTATCATGGCCGTTATCTTCGCGTAGAGTTTCTTCTCGACGTAAGGGCCTTTCTTAACGCTTCTTGACATCTGCTCTCTCCTAATTTACTCTCTTGATGATGAACTTGTTGGACTTGCGCTTCTTTCTCGTCTTATAACCGAGAGTAGGCACGCCCCAAGGAGTGACGGGGGTCGGACGTCCTATCGGAGACTTGCCTTCGCCGCCGCCGTGAGGGTGGTCGTTGGGGTTCATTACCACGCCGCGCACTTCGGGACGCCGTCCCATATGGCGCTTTCTGCCCGCCTTGCCGAGGCTGACGAGCTCGTGGTCGAGGTTGCCGACCTGTCCGACCGTCGCCTTGCAGCGCGCGAGGATATATCTCATCTCGCCGCTGGGCAGACGAAGCGTCGCGTACTTGCCTTCCTTTGCCATCAGCTGCGCCGCCGCGCCCGCGGTCTTGGCTATCTGACCGCCGCGTCCCGGCTGCATTTCGATGTTGTGGACGAACGTACCGACGGGGATGTCCGCAAGCGGAAGAGCGTTGCCAGCCTTTATGTCGGCGTCCGAACCGCTGACGACGGTGTCGCCGACGTTCAGTCCGACGGGAGCGAGAATATATCTCTTTTCGCCGTCCGCGTAGTGGAGCAGAGCGATGTACGCCGTGCGGTTGGGATCGTATTCCACCGAAGCCACCTTCGCGGGCACGCCGTCCTTGTTCCTCTTGAAATCGATGATACGGTATTTCGTCTTGTTGCCGCCGCCGCGCTGACGCACGGTTATGCGGCCGTAGCTGTTTCTGCCCGCCTTATGCCTGATCGCGACGAGCAGGGACTTTTCGGGCTTCGAGCGGGTCACTTCTTCGAAAGAGGAAACCGTCTTGAATCTCGTACCCGGAGTAATGGGCTTATATCTCTTAATTGCCATGGTGTGCTCCTTTTACGCGAGGCTGTCGAAGAACGGTATCGTCTTCGATTTTTCCGTCAGTTTGACGTACGCCTTTTTGCGGTCGGCGGTGAAGCCGACGGTGCCGCGCTCTCTCTTCTTCTTTCCGCGGACGTTGAGAATGTTGACGCTCTCCACTTCCACTTCGAATATCTTTTCGACAGCCGTCTTGACGTCCGTCTTGGTCGCGTCCGGACGGACATAGAAGCAATACTTCTTCGCGGCTATGCCGGCATACGCCTTTTCGGTCAGCACCGGCTTTATGATAACGTCGTATGCGTTCATTGTCTGTACGCCTCCTCGATCTGCTTCGCCGCCGCCTGAGTGAGCACGACGTCCGTGTGGTTCATAAGATCCAGCACGCTGACGAGTTCCGCTTTCACGGTGTCCACCTTTTCGAGGTTGCCCGCCGCGCGTACCGCGAGCTCGTCGCCTGCCGTCAGTACGAAGAGCGTTCTCTTCGTCAGTCCCAGCGCCTTGACGACCGCAGCCATTTCCTTGGTCTTTCCGCTCACCTTGATCTCGTCGACCACTTTGAGCTGATCGTCCGTCACCTTGGAGCTTATCGCGCTTCTGAAAGCGACGTCCTTCATCTTCTTGTTTATCTTCTGGGAGAAGTCGCGGGGCTTGGGAGCGAATACGACGCCGCCGTGCTTCCACTGAGGCGCTCTGATCGAACCCTGGCGGGCGTTGCCCGTCCCCTTCTGGCGCCACGGCTTCCTGCCGCCGCCGGAGACTTCCGCGCGCGTCAGCGCGCTCTTGGTTCCCTGTCTTTTATTTGCGAGCTGAGCCACGACCACCTGGTGGATGACCGCCGTATTGAGCTCCGCTCCGAACACTCCGTCGTCGAGAGCTACGGTGCCGGCTTCTTCGCCCGTCTGCTTATACAATTTTACGTTAGGCATTGCTTTGACCTCCCTCTCACTTCTTGACGGTGGATTTCACCGTTACGAGCGAACCTCTCGGACCGGGGATCGCGCCGCGGATGAGTATCACGTCGCGAGCCGCGTCTACCTTGACGATCTCGAGATTCTGTATCGTCACGCGCTCGTGTCCGTACCGACCGGGGCCTTTAAGACCTTTTATCTTACGCGAGGGCGTGGAGTTCGCGCCCGTTGAACCGACTTCCCTGTGCACGGGACCGACGCCGTGCGTCATTTTCAGTCTGTGGTGGTTCCAGCGCTTGATCGTACCCGTGAAACCGTGACCTTTCGTGATGCCCGTTACGTCTACCATATCGCCGACCGCGAAGCTGTCGCACTTTATCTCGCTGCCGGGCGCGAAGTCCGTCTTGTCGAGTTTGAGTTCGCGGAGGTATCTCTTGGGGGAGCAGCCCGCCTTTTTGAACTGACCCATATCCGGCCTGTTCACGCGCTTTTTGTCGATGTCCTCGAACGCGACCTTGACCGCGCTGTATCCGTCCTTCTCCGGGGTCTTGACCTGTATCACCGTGACGGGGCCGGCTTTGACCACCGTTACGGGAACAGCCTCGCCCTTCTCGGAGAAGATCTGAGTCATTCCGACTTTTTTGCCTAAAATCGCTTTTTCCATTTCTCTCTTGCCTCTCTCTGACTTACAGTTTTATCTGGATATCCACGCCTGCGGGAAGATCCAGCTTCATAAGCGAGTCCACCGTTTTGCTCGACGGACTGTATATGTCTATCAGTCGCTTGTGCGTTTTGATCTCGAACTGATCTCTCGAATCCTTGTACTTGTGCACCGCGCGGAGAACGGTTATGACCTCTCTGTCGGTGGGAAGAGGCACGGGACCGCTCACCTTCGTGCCCGTCGCTTTGACGGTGTCCACGATCCTCTGGGCGCTTCTGTCGAGAAGCTCGTGGTCGTATGCCTTTAACTTGATCCGAATTTTCTGATTGCTGCGCATTTTGTTTGATTCCTCCGTTTTTGACTTTTAAGACAACCCTGTCGTGCGTTTCTTTTTCCGCGCTTTTTCAAGGGCGGTCATTTCCGCCGCCCGAACAAAGGCCGTCCGCGAACGGGGATAGTCCCCTCACGCGTCCTCCGAAGTTATCCGCCCTGCCCAAGCCGCGGCAGCGCACGGTAACCTCCGGATTCTTCCGCTTTTTCGCTTTGATTTTCGCCGCACGCTATAGTGCAGCCTATATATTGTATCAAAGAGGTCAATATCCGTCAAGCAAATTTATGCCTGTTTTTCAAAAAATTTCACACGATTTTTACAAAAAAACCGCGCGGGACGCGCCGTGCGGCCGCCCGCCCCGACATTATATAATATATATTAAGATATACCGGCAGTCGGCATACCGCATAAACCGTATAATAATATATACGGCGCGGCGGTAATATCCCGCGCGGCTGAAAAATATAATCTAACGTAATGAAACTGCTGTACGCATTTTTACCGCGCTTCGACTGCGTGACGCTGCTCAACGGAGCGTTCAACGAACGCCCCTCGCCCGTCGCATATCCCGCGGCGTCGCCGCTGTACGTTACGCTGCTGCCGCTCGACGCGATGCTGCTGCCGTATACAGTCAAGCTGCTCGGCGGGAAAGCGGCGAGCAACGGACTGCTCGCGTCCGTCGTCGAAGCGAGCCCGGAGCGTTATATCGTGAGCTTTGCCGAACGCCACAACTACGTCTATTCGCCCGTTCTCTCTCCGCCGCCCGCGCGCAACGCGCCCGAACGGCTGCTCGTACTCGTCAAATCCGGCGACGTCGCCTCGGCGCGGCGGCTGATGACTGACGAACTCGCGCGGTCGGTCACCGACGAAGCGATAACGGGATTTTTCGCGCCGTATTCGCATATCGCGGAAAATCCGTTCCCGGATATGCCCGCAACCCACTTCCTCGCCCCCGCCGAAGGCGGACGGGCGGACGGATTCGTGTTCCGTATGTCGGGAAACAAGATAGCGGACATAGACGAAGTATGACCTCTTCCGGTCTTTCGGAACGGATAGCCTTGCTTACGCGCCGCGGACGGGCGTAAAGCTCTTTCCGCGCGAAGCGAATGGCGAAGCGCCCTCCTTTTTTTCTCTCTTTTATTGCGCATAATAGTATATAATTCATCCGAATGCGACAAAAGCGGACGCAGACGCGTCCGCTTTTGTTTTTATGAGTTTTACCGCGGTTTCAGAACAGATCCGCAGAGAGGTATCTGTCCCCCGAGTCGGGAAGAACGGTTACTATGTCCCTGCCCGCGAACTCGCTGCGGCAAGCGAGAACTCCCGCCGCGAAGATATTGCAGCCGCCGCTGAACCCCGCAAGCACTCCGTCCGTGCGGGTGACCGTGCGAGCGGTCTTCTCCGCGTCCGCCGTCGTCACGGCGAGCACCTCGTCGACGACGGAGGCGTCGTAGACTTCGGGGACGAACCCCGCTCCTATGCCCTGAATGCCGTGCTTCCCCGCCGCGCCGCCCGACAGCACCGCGCTTTCGGCGGGCTCCGCCGCGACGATGCGGATAAGCGGATCGCGCTCTTTCAGATATTTGCCGACGCCGCTCACCGTGCCGCCCGTTCCCGCTCCCGCGACGAACGCAGCTACCCCGGGGACTGCGGAATATATCTCGGGACCAGTCGTCATATAGTGCGCTTTCGGATTGGAAGGATTGACGAACTGTCCCGCTATGAACGCGTCGCCCAGTTCCGCCGCTATACGCTTCGCCTCCGCGACCGCGCCCGCCATACCGAGCGCGCCGTCCGTCAGCACGAGCTTCGCGCCGTAAGCCGACATCAGTTTGCGGCGTTCGACGCTCATACTGTCGGGCATCACGATGATAAGGCGGTAACCGCGCACGGCGCACAGCATCGCCAGCCCTATGCCGGTATTCCCGCTCGTCGGTTCGACGATGACGGTGTTCTTCGTTATCCTGCCGCTTTCCTCCGCGTCGCGCAGCATATAAAGAGCGACCCTGTCCTTTATGCTGCCGCCCGGCTCGCGGTCTTCGAGTTTGAGCAGTATGCGTGCGGACGCGCCGATACGGCGCGCGTAACCGCGCAGTTCCAGCACGGGAGTATTGCCTATCAGCTCTTCCACCCCGCCGTATATCCTATCCATCTTTCCTTTCCTCCCGGACGTCCGCATTTTCGGAGTCCTTCTGTTCTTTGCCGACGGGAACGCTCACGGTGAACACCGTGCGCCCGTCCGCGCTCGCGACGCTTATGTCGCCGTTCATACCGCCCGTAATGACCTTCGCCATCGCAAGCCCCAGTCCGAAGCTGCCCGCGGCGTCGCCGCCCTTGTAGAACCTGTCGAATATCCTGTCCTTTTTGTCCGCGGGGATCTCGCCGTCGTTGCCGACGGAGAACACGATGCGGCGTTTCTTCCGTTCCAGCCGCACGCTTATGCGCCCGCGCTCGGGGGAATATTTGACGGCGTTGTCGAGCAGTATGCCGACGAGCTTCGTCCAGCCCTTTTCGTCCGAGCGGATGACGGTGTCGCCGTCGCTCTCGTAATCGACGCTTATCCCCTTTTCGTAGCACGCCGCCTCGAAAGTCAGGCACGCGCCCTCCGCTATTTCGCCGAGATCGAATTCCGTCAGTTCCGGCTTATAAGCGTCCGACTCGAAACTGCTCATTTCAAGAAGTTCGATGATAAGGCTGTTCATCCGCTTCGTCTGAGCCTCGATGTTGGCTATCCACTTGGAGTTATCCGCGCCGTCCGGGCTGTTCTTGATGACGTCGAGGTTGGCGTTGATTATCGTTATCGGCGTTTTCAGTTCGTGGCTCGCGTTGGCAACGAGGTCTTTCTGGCGGACGAGCGCGTCGCGCGCGGGAGCGAGCAGTACTCCCGACATCATATAAGAGAACACCACGAGGATGATCGTCAGCCCCACAAAGGAGAACAGCATCCCGAGGGTCTGCGTCACATACAGCGAATACCTGTCAGTGAAATCGTAATACACGAACACGGCGTCGCCCTCGCGCGGAACGTCGGTGCGCATAGAAACGCGTACTATCAGATCGTCCAGGCGCACGCTCGTTTCGCCGCGGATCGCCGCGCTTTTCAGTTCGTTCATACTTTCGCGGCTCAGCGTTCCCACTTCGGGACCGAGCGAACCGAACTCGTAAGTTTCGTCGCCGCTTTCCACGACTATCAGACAGTCGGGGCGCGGCATATCCTCGCTCTCTCCCTGATCGGGCAGCAGCGAGTTGCTTATCACTTCACGGATCGCGTCGTTCATTATCTCGTTCACGGAAACGTTGAGCGCGACCGTATTGACTATCATCATAGCGACGAACGCGACGGTGACGAGCACGGAACAGACGACCGCGACGAGCGCGGTGAACTTCGTCTGCATTTTGCGGAAAAGCCGCGCCGACAGCGTGACTTTCTTTTCCGTGCTCTTATTGTCCGTTTTTCCGCCTGCCATACCGTCCTCTTATTACGATCGGTCAGTCCGCCGTCGGCTCGCTCAGCCGATAACCCACGCCGCGCACCGGCGTTATCGTGAATTTGGCGTCGAGGAAGCGCAGCTTTTTACGCAAAAAGGAGATGAACACTTCGAGGTTGTTGGACTCGAACTCGCTGTCGAACCCCCAGACCTTGCTTATCAGCTGGTCGCGCTGCGCGACGAATGTCGGCTTTTCAAAGAAAAACCGTATGATCTCCGCTTCCTTTTTGCTGAGTTTTATGGACTTCTCCCCCGACGACAGCATATAGGTATAAAGATTGAGAGTCACTCCGCCGTAAGACAGCCCGTCGTCCGAAACATACACGTCGCCTTTGCGCCGCATAACGGCGCGTATACGCGCGAGCAGTTCTGACATCGAGAACGGCTTGGTGATATAGTCGTCTGCGCCGCAGTCCAGCCCCGCTATCTTGTCACTTTCCTCGCTGAGCGCGGTCAGCATAATGATGGGGGTGTTTATCTTTTTCGCGCGCAGTTCCTTAGTCGCCTCGATGCCGCTCTTGACGGGCATCATAACGTCCATAAGAATGACGTCGTATACGCCCGTTTCGGCGTACGCCACGCCCTCTTCTCCGTCGTGAGCGACGTCGACGACGAATTTTTCGCGTTTGAGCACGCTTTCCAGCGCATCCGTCAGACTGACGGAATCTTCCACGAGCAGGATCCTCATTTTCGTTTCCTCTTTCAAATTATATCATAACCTTCCGGTTTTGTAAACTCAATATAGTCCCGCAATCTTAAACTGCCGTTAAAGTTAAAATAAAAAAGAGCCCCGCGGGACGAACGTCCCATAGCGCGGAGCTCCCTGAGGATGGATGATACGGCTGTTTCATACGCAAGGCGTTCCGTTCCGGACCGCTTTACACGCATAGGATAACGCCCCTGTCTTAAACGGATATTAAATATCCGGCGCATATATCGTTTATACGATTTCCGAATATTTCTTGTTCACTTTATCACGGCGGCGTCCGACGGCATACGCCAGTCCCCGCGCGGCGACAGGCTGACGCTCCCCACTTTCGCCCCGTCGGGAAGACAGTTGCGCTTGAACGCCGAGGAAAAGAAGCGGCGGAAAAATACGTCCAGCCACTTGTCTATCTCGCGTTCGGAATATTCTCCGTCGAACGCGGCGAGCGCAAGCCGTTTTATCTTCGCGGCGGACGAACCTCGGCGCAGCAGATGATAGAGGAAAAAGTCGTGCAGCTCGTAAGGTCCGATGATCTCCTCCGTCGGCTGAACGACGGTATCTCCGCCCGTGGGCAGCAGTTCCGGACTGACGGGCGTATCCAGCACGTCGCGCAGCACCGCCCCTACCTCGGGCAGCCGCTCGGCTTCGTAGGCTACCAGCCTTCGCACGAGCGTTTTGGGCACGGACGCGTTGACGGAATACGAGCTCATATGGTCGCCGTTATAGGTGCACCAGCCGAGCGCGAGCTCGGACAGGTCACCCGTGCCGACGAGCACCGCTCCGTTCATATTCGCTATGTCGAACAGCACCTGCGTGCGCTCGCGCGCCTGCGCGTTCTCGTAAGCCGTGTCCGTCGTCGTCCCGTCGTGACCTATGTCGCGCAGGTGCAGTCTGACGCTCTCGCCTATATCCACCACGCGGAAGTCCGTGCCGAGAGCGCGGCTGAGCGCTTCCGCATTGCGGCGCGTCCTGCCCGTCGTGCCGAAGCAGGGCATCGTCACGGCTATCACGTTCTTCCTCGGCAGTCCGACGCTGTCGACGGCGCGGACGGAAACGAGCAGCGCGAGCGTGCTGTCCAGCCCGCCGCTCACTCCCACGACGCATTTCTTTATCCCGCAGTTGGACAAACGCCCCGCAAGTCCCGCCGTCTGCAAACGGAGTATCTCCTCCGCCCGCTTGTCCAGATCGCCTTTAACGGCGGGTACGAATGGGTTTTTGTCCGGCTTCTCCGAAAGTTTCGTTTCTTTCACGTCCTGCTCGAAATATATCTCCGCATAGCCTGCGCGCCTGCCGCAGCCGAAGCTCGTCATACGGCGGCGGTCGTGCGCGAGATATGCAAGATCGACGTCAGCTACGATGAATTCGTCCTCGAACAGCCTGCCCTCGGCGAGCGTTTTTCCGTTCTCCGCGATGAGGTTATGCCCGGCGTATACCGTGTCCGTCGTGGATTCGCCGCGCCCCGCGTCCGCATAGACGTATGCGCAGCACAGCTTCGCCGACTGCATGGATACGAGCGAGCGCCGGTAGTCCGCCTTGGCTGTGGTTTCGTCGGACGCGGACGGATTGCATATCACGAGCGCGCCCGAAAGAGCGTGCTCCACCGACGGGCTGTCGGGCGCCCACAAGTCCTCGCACACCTCCGCCGCGACGACGAGCGGACCATTCTTCTGCCTGAACAGCAGTTTGCCGCCGAACGGGCAGTTCAGCTTGTCGTCGAAGTCGTTTTCGCCGTCGTACTCGGAAAATATCCGCCCCTCGTAGAATTCCGCATAGTTCGGAACGTGCTTTTTCGGCACTATGCCGAGCACTCTGCCCCGCTGGATCGCGAACGCCGCCGAATACAGCTTGCCGCGCATCATCGCGGGCGCGCCGAGGATCACTAACACGTCCTTGCCCGCCGTAAAGTCCGCTATGCGGTCGACCGCTTCTTCCGCGCCGCTTATCAGGCTGTCAAGCAGGAACAGATCTCCCGCCGTGTAGCCCGTCACGCACAGCTCGGGCAGGACGAGCACGTTCGCGCCCTCCTTTTCTGCCCGCCCGATGAGCGTTATTATCGCGTCGGCGTTGCCCGCGCAGTCGCCCGGTCTTATATGCGGCGTCGCCGCCGCGACCTTATATATCCCGTCTTTCACTTGTCGCTCCTTTCCACCGTGCCCGCGCGCACGCGGAACTCGGTGATCTCTCCTATTTTTTCGCGCACGTCGTCCGTTAAGTGCGTGCAGGTTATTATCGTCTGGTATGCCTTTATGCGCTCTATCAGTTTGGACTGCCGCTTTTCGTCCAGTTCGCTGAGCACGTCGTCGAGCAGCAGGATCGGGTACTCCCCGCCCTCGCTCTTCATCAGTTCCATTTCCGCGAGTTTGAGCGACAGAGCCGCGCTGCGCTGCTGACCCTGCGAGCCGTAGGCGCGCAGATCCATTCCGTCCGAACGTATGGAAATATCGTCGCGCTGCGGCCCGACGTGGGTGACCGAAAACCGCCTGTCGCGCTCTCTGCTCTGCGCGAGCGCGTCGAGCAGACCGCTCTCTATCTCCGCTATGCTGTCGCCCTCCGCGCCTTCATAGCCCGTTTCCAGCTTTTCCCCGCCCGAAATGTCCGCGTGTACGGCGGCGGCGAACCCGGCTATGCGCGCGGCGAACTGCCTGCGCGTATACGTTATGCGCGCGCCTTCGCGCGCGAGCTGCATGTCCCACACGGAGAGCTCTTCGTCCGTCGGACTGCCTTTGAGCAGTCTGTTGCGCTGCGCGAGCACGCGGTTGAAGCGCGTCAGCGTATAGAAATACCCCCGCGAAAGCTGACAGAGCGCGATGTCGGCGAACCTCCGCCTTTCCCCCGGTCCCTCCTTGACTATCCGCAGTTCGTCGGGAGTGAACAGCACGGTCTTGACCACGCCCATCAGCTCGCCCATACGCGAAACGGGATAGCCGTTGACGAGCACCGTCTTGGCGTCGCCCAGCCTGACGGTTACTTCGTCCGCGCCCGCGTCCGAACGCACGCGCACGCTGACCGACGCGGCTTTCGCGCCGCGCCGCACGAGTTCCTGCCATCGCGTGGTGCGCGCGCTGCGCCCCACGCTCGCGAGCCGCACGCTTTCGAGCAGATTGGTCTTGCCCTGCGCGTTGTCCCCCGTAAACAGGTTTACGCCCCTGCCGGGAAACACCTCGGCAGACGCGTAGTTCCTGTAATCGTTAAGTTTGATCCGCTCTATTATCATCCCGCAGCACCGCGAGCGCTTGTCATGCCGCGCTCGGCACGAATTCGTAGTCGGGGAAATACTCGGTGAGGTTGCTCACGACGTCGCCCATCGCGTCGGAAACGGACGTGAGCACCGCGTCTACGTCGAAGTCGGGAACGATGCGTTTCACCGAATCGAGCAGCATCCCGCACGTCAGTTCATCTATGCCCGTCGGTCCGCCGTTCTCGCCTATGCCGTTGAACGCCGTCATCACCGCTTTGTCGCGGCTGCCCGTCGCGGGGTCGGTCAGGTCTATGCGCACGCCCACGGCTATCGCGGAGGGCAGAACGCCGTCGATATAGCTGCCGTCCGCTATGCCGGACAGCGATATGGTCGCGACCGTTTCGACGTAAGTCTTTCCGTTCATTTCGACGAGCTTCATCGAGCGCACGGAGAACGCGTAGTCCGCCAGTTCGCCCGTGCCGAACAGCTCCGTCATATCGCGCACCGCCGCGCCGAGCATTTTGTCGGTGACGGAGAACACGCCCGTGCCCTCGCCCTGTTCCGCGGCTTCCGCTATGCGCGTCACGAGTTCGCGCTGATCCTCGCTCATCGTTGCGAGCGCGTCCGGGTCGTCCGTCGAATATCCCATAACGCTCACTATGTCGTCGTAAGTATATTTTCCGCCGCTCGGCTTGTTATCCAGACTTATGCCGTAGGCTTCGGCGACGGCGTTCACCGTCAGATCGCGGTATATGTTCGCATATCCCGCAGGCGGAGCCTCGTCCGCGGCGGGCACGACGACGGTCGCTCCGCTCTCAGCGAGCTTTTCTATGTCCTCCGCCGTGTCGATATCCTCGACGGACGTTATGCCGCACTCCGCCATAGCCGTTTGCAGCTTATCGTAGTCCTCGGTATAAATATCCACGCGGTCGGAAAGCGCGAGAGCGTCCTCCGCGTCCGTGCAGACGAGGGATTGCAGTACGCGCAGCAGGTCTGCCGCGGTCGCGTCCGTGCCAGTCTGCTCGGAGAGCATCATAGCCACCAGTCCGTAAGCGTCGACGCCGAACGAATTGCCCTTTTCCGTCCTGGTCACGCTGTCCGTATCTATCAGGTCGGCGAAAGCGAACGATCCCTCGCCGCCCTCGCAGATAAATTCGAGCGCGGTCCCCGCCGCTTCGTTTATCAGCGCGTTGAGGTCCGTCCCCGAGAACGCTTCCACTATGATGCAAAGCCTGTCGAACTTGGTCAGCTTTTCGCCGTACTTATCCGCGAGCGCGGCGGGAACGGCGTCCATTTCGCACTCCTGACGCGCCATTCCGTTCACGTCCACCCGCATACCTTCGTTGATGTCCTTCAGGTCCGCGGACGCGGTGATATACAGCCGCTCGGGCAGCGAAGCCGCCGCTATGCCCGAAAGCATATACATAGGCGTTTTGTCGACGAGCGTCCGCACTATCTTCGTAGCGTCCAGCGACATAGTCGCGATGAAATACACCCCGCCCTCTTTTGCGGCGCACGCGAGTTTATCGTTGTCGGAAAGGTCTTTATAAGCCGAGATGGTCACCTGTTCGAGCGCGAGAACTTCGGAGATCTTCACGTCGCCGAGCAGTTCTCCGGCAGTTTCGCCGAACATCTCGTCGAGCCGACCCGAACGGAACAGGAACGCGTTCACGAACGCCGCCGCCTGACGGTCGGTCATCGTCGCGGTAACGGGCTTTGCCGCCGTCGAATCGTATGCGGCGAGCTTTGCCGCGTCGAAGTTTTCCAGCCGCAGCACGCGCGTGAGCGCCTCCGCGGGGTCGGTTATATCGGTATCTTCTCCCGGCTCTTCCGTTCCGCCCTCCGTGCCGCCCGTCTGCTCTACGCTTTCACCCGAGGAGGCGGAAGAGATGACTGCGCCCGGATCTTCCGTACCCTGATCGGACGCGGAAGGGTTTTCCGCGGACGTGCCGTTGAGAACGCCCGACGTCATCGAATCGACGACATCGGCGAGATATTCCTCCGTCACCGAGCCGTTCTTTAAGTACAGCGCGGAATCGAGCGACGTGTAAAATCCCTTTTCGTCCTCGTCCGAATATGCGTTCGTGACTATCGCGGAGCGGTCGGGCGCGCCGAGAAGATCGCCGAAGCATGCCGCCACGTCGAACAGAGAAACGCCGAACGCGTTTCTGAACACGCTGTTGCCGACGAACACCGCCGCCAGCGAGCCGCCGATACACGACGCCAGAAAAATTATGAACATAACGAGACTTATTACAAATCCCGCTTTGCCGCGGCTTTTGAGCTTTGTCCTGCCGTAATCTTTCATTGACCTTTCACCTTTCGATAGCGCGGGGGTCGTTCCCCGCCACACGGATATTTTACTATTTTCCGAGCGCGATAGTCAAGATATTTTTTGTTTTTTTATTTCCTTTTAATTAAATACTAATTTTTCCCCCGCCGCGGCGCGCTCTGCGAGCCCCCGCAAAACGCTTGACCGTAAGCGCGGTCTGTCGTAAAATAGCGGTATGGACGGCGAACGGAACGAAGGGAACGGACTTCTCGGCGGCGGCGCGATCAAGCTGCTCGCCTGTCTTTTTATGCTCGTCGACCATATCGGGATGATACTGCTCCCCGAAGTTACCGCGCTGCGCATAATCGGGCGGCTTGCCATGCCGCTGTTCGCGTTCACGTTCGCCGAGGGCTGCCGCCATACGCGGCACAAAGCGAAACGGTTCGTCATCGTTTTTGCGATCGGGATAGTCACGGGAACGGGAATGTCGACAGCCTACGGCGAGCCGTACTTCGACATAATGACGACGCTTTCGCTGTCGTCGCTCGTCATATACTCGCTGGACGGGCTGAAAAACGGCGTTGCCGAAAGGAACGCGCGCGCCGCCGCGCTTATGTCCGCCGCGCTCGCCGCATCCCTCGGCGGCAGCATATGGCTGTGCTGTTTCTCGGGCGTGCATATTGATTACGGGATCGCGGGGGTGCTTCTCCCCGTTACCGTGCGACTGTTCGATCCGCCCGTCTTAAATAACGCACCCGCGCCTGCATACCGTCCGCACGTTTCCCTGCCCGCGTTTGCGGCGGGGCTCGTCGCGCTGTCCGTCGCGCTCGGCGGGATACAGTTCTTCTGTCTCGCGTCGCTGCTCATCCTTGCGTTTTACGGCGGGTACGTCGGACGGGTGCGGATGAAATATTTCTTCTACGTTTTCTACCCCGCCCATCTCGCGCTGCTCGCCGCCGTATATATCGCGCTCCGCCCCGAACTGCTGCAAACGCTTTTTTAACGCTGTGAACAAACGCGCCCCGACCGGTCGGGACGCGTTTTTGCCATACGTTATAATATTTGCCGCATATCATTTCAGCTTGCCGACGAGCGCGCGCACGAACCGCACGTACATAAAGTCAACGAGCACGAATATCACGACGGCGACGAGGGTGAGCATCGCATAACCGAGGGCGAAATTGCCGGCGCCGAGCGTTTCCGCCAGCCCGGCTATGTCCGCATAATCGGCAGCTCCCGCAAGCGCGCCGCAGACGAAATACAGCGCGAGCACTTCGAGCGCGGCGAGCGCGGACACGCAGACGATCCGCACGACGGTATGCCGCACTCCGCCGTAAACGAAACGGCGCAGGAGCATACAGAGCAGGCTGTAAGGCACGAACGCGACGGCGACGAGCGCAAGCACGACGACGTTCAGCGCCGAGCACAAAAACCCGAGCGCAAGGCTCGCCGCGATCGTGAGCAGCGCCCAGAGCGTCCCGCACTTGTCGGCAACGATGTTCCAGCACACCGACACGAGCACGAGCGGGGCTATCGTCACGGGCAGCCACGCCGCTATCGTTATCATAACGACGGACAACGCCGTGCCTATCGCGGCGTAAGCCGTCTTTCGCGCGGGCGGCAGCCCGCGCCTGCGGCGGGGCGGGTCTTTCTTTTCGCTTTGACCGTCCTTTTCGGTCGATCCGCTCTCGTCCGCTACGGCGCACATATCAGTGGCAGCCTCTCATCATCGCGCAGCACATTTCCGTGAAGCAGTACGCGCACATACAGTTCACGCACGCGTTGCCCGCAGCCGCCTGCTGCGACGCGCCGTCGTCGTAGGTCGCGTATCTGCCGTCGTCGTAAGGTCCGTGCTGCGACCTGCCCATATCCCGCGGATCCACGCCCGCGTTGCCCATAACAAGGTCGAGCTTGCGCAGGCTCTCGCGGTATTTGGCGTTCTCCGGCTCCATCTGCACGGCGAGAACGAGCTGCGCGCGGCTCTCGCTCAGCCACTCGCGCTTATAGAATATTATAGACTGGTAGTAGTGCCACTTGCCGTCGCGGTCCTGTATGTCGTCCAGTTCGCGCTGAGCCGCGTCGTAGTCGCCGCTACGGATATAGTTCTCCACCGCGGGATAACCGCCGCCCACCGACTTACCGCCGTCCGAGCCGCTGCCGCGGCTTTCTATGTCACGGCTGACGAGCGCCCAGCTCGATTCGAGTTCGCTCAAAAGGCGCGCGCCTTCGTTGCCGCGCTCGCCGTCCTCGAAACGCTGTTCGCCGTATTTCGCTTTGAGCTCCTCGTAACGCGCTCTGAGCGCGTCGGGATCGCTGTTTCTGCTCATTCCGAGCACTTCGTAGGGATCTCTCATTTCTTTCCTTTATCGCCCGCTTTTTTTGCCCGCATCGCGGAGCGGAACGCCTTTGCCGTCCGCCGCGGGAGATACACTTTGGGCGGAGGGAGTTTTTTGTCCGCGCCGAACAGTTCATCCGCTTTTTTGCGCAGACCCTCGTATATTATGTTGCGCAGCAGACCGTCCGCCTGGGTAAACGTCAGCGCGTTGCTGCGGGCTATCGCGCTGTTCACCGTCGAGTTTACCGCGAAGCGCAGCATATCCCCGTGCCGCTCCATATATCCCCGCCGTCCGCCCTTTTCGTAATCGGGAGCAGCCGCGAGCACGGGATTGTAACGCTTCGCAGTGAAGTCCTCGTCCAGATCGTCGATCGCGTCGGCAAGATAGACGAATTTACCTATATTATAGCAAAGACGGCGCATATTATCCGAATACGCCGCGTCCCGCCCCGAAAGCGACGGAACCATCAGCTCTTCGAGCAGTTTGGCGAAGCAGTCGCCCGCCCTGTCGAGGGAAGTTTCGCCCGCCTCTTCCGCAGCGCGCAGCCGCGCGTACCCCGACGCTATGACGTTCTCCTCGTCCGGGCGCGCCGCTTTCGCCTTTTCGTACGGTCTTGCGAGCATACGCAGCGCAGGAGAGCTCTTCTTTCCCGAATCTATGACGTCGTCGACGGCTTTATGCCGGCAGAGCAGTATGTTCACGTCCGCCATACGGTCCAGCGTTCCGCATTCTTTCGCATACGGTTTCTTCCGCGGGTCGCCTATGCACCTGCACGCGCCGAACTCCGGAGTGACGTTCTCCGCTTCCAGCGCGAGCAGCGCGAAAGCCGTTATGTCGTAATTGACGGTCAGCCGCGCGAGATTGCCGTATCTGCGTTTGGTCGCGAGGCATATCCCGCAATACACCGCGCGCAGCAGCGAAAAGTCCTGCACGGAGACCGTTTCGCAGTCGGGAATGACGTACCCGAACATTCAGCGCGCCACGAAGCCCACCTTGCGGTAGACTTTTGCGAGCGTTCTGCCCGCTATGCGCGACGCTTTCTCCGCGCCCGCGCGCATTATGCGTTCGAGTTCGCCCTTGTCGCTTATATAACGCGAATACTCCTCGCGTATCGGGCGGAGCCGCTCGACGACCGCTTCGCCGACGGTGCGCTTGAAGCTCTCGTAGCTCGCGCCCTCGAACTCCTTTTCGCCTTCGGCTATGCTCTTCCCCGTCATCACCGACCATATGGTAAGCAGATTGGTTATGCCCGGCTTGTCGGCGGACGCGCGCACCTCGCTGCCCGAATCCGTCACGGCGCGGGCGAACTTGCGCATTATATCCTCCGGCTTGTCGAGCAAAAACACGACGCCGTTCGCGTTGGAATCCGTCTTGCCCATTTTCGCTGTCGGATCGGTCAGGCTGTATATCTTGGACGTGCGCCTGTTGCCGTAATACCCCTCCGGTACGGTGAACGTCGGGCTGTAACGCCCGTTAAAGCGTTCGGCTATCGTGCGGGCGAGTTCGAGATGCTGCTGCTGGTCCTTACCTATCGGCACGAGATCGGCATTATAGAGCAGTATATCGCTCGCCATCAGCACGGGATAGTCAAACAGACCGACGTTTATGCCCGCCTTTCCCGCCTTTCTGCTCTTGTCCTTATACTGCGTCATTCTGTTGGCTTCGCCCATCATCGTGTTGCAGTTGAGCACCCACGTCAGTTCCGCGTGCGCGGGGACGTGGCTCTGCACGAACAGCACGCTGCGTTCGGGGTCCAGCCCTATGGCAAGAAACACCGCCATAAAATCGTAGCTCCTGCGGCGCAGTTCCGCAGGCACGGTATCCACCGTCAGCGAGTGCATATCCGCAACGGTGTATATGCAGTCGAATTCGTCCTGCATCGCTACCATATTGCGCAGTGCGCCTATATAATTGCCGAGCTGCAGATCGCCTGTGGGTTTGAGCGCGGAATAGACGATTTTTTTTCTTTCGGTCATCTGTTCGCTCATGCTCTCTCCCCGAGTTTCTCCGCGAATTTCGCTACCGCCGACGGCACGTCGGACGGATCTATCGTTTCATTGAAACGCTCTTTCATTCCGAACAGCGCATAAACGCTGTCGGGCACGGGAAACGCCGTGAGTTCTTCCATTTTGCGCAGCGCCTTGACATCGTCGTCGGGAACTTCCTCACCGAGCGCCGCAAGCACGGCCGGAGCGAACTTGACGGGCGACGCCGTACCCACTACAACGGTCGGAACATCGCTCACGCAACCGTCCCGGTAACTTGCGCACACGTCGAAAGCGACCGCCGTGTGCGGATCGGCGAGATAGCCGTATTCGTCGTACAATTCCGCAAGCGTTTCGGCATAGTCGCTTTGCAGCGCGTAGCCGCCCCGGAATTTTTTTCTTATCTCCGCGAGCCGTTCCGCGCCTATGTCGTAACTGCCCGCGTCTTTCAGTTCGTTCATCCAGCCGCGCACGACCGCGCCGTCGCGTCCCGCGAACTCGAACAGCAGACGTTCGAGATTGCTGGACACGAGTATGTCCATAGACGGCGAAGTGGTCTTTATGAACGGTCTGTCGAGCGAGTATACGCCCGTAGCCAAAAAGTCCGACAGCACGTTGTTGTCGTTGGACGCGCATATCAGCGTTCCGACGGGCAGCCCCATACGGTAAGCGTAATACCCCGCGAGGATATTGCCGAAGTTACCCGTAGGCACGCAGAAGTCCACTTCGTCCCCCGCTTTTATCTGCCCCGCCGCCAAAAGATCGGCATAAGCGGAGAAGTAATACGCCACCTGCGGCGCGAGCCTGCCGAGGTTGATCGAGTTCGCGCCCGTCATCTTGCAGCCGAGCGTTTTAAGTTCCTCTTTCAGCTTTTCGTCGCCGAACGCGCGCTTGACCGCTGTCTGCGCGTCGTCGAAATTGCCGCGCACCGCTATGACGCTCACGTTGTCGCCGAGCGTCGTGACCATCTGTCTGCGCTGCGTGCGGCTGACCCCGCCGTCGGGATAGAATACGATTACGCCCGTGCCCTCCACGCCCGAAAAGCCTTCGAGCGCGGCTTTGCCGGTATCGCCGCTCGTCGCGACGGGGATAAGGCAGGTCTCTTTCTGCCCCGCCTTGCTTTTAAGAGCCGTCATAAGGAGCGGCAGGACCGAAAGCGCCATATCCTTGAACGCGTGCGTCTTTCCGTGCCAGAGTTCAAGCACGTAAAGCCCGCCGTCCAGCTTCACGAGCGGGGCGGGATCGCCGTCGAACGTCGAGTACGCGCGCGTGGTTATCGAGAGCAGTTCGTCGTAAGACAATTCGTCGAAGAACAGGCTCATTATGCGCGCGCTGCGTTCGGGATAATCGAGGGCGGTCATGTCCTCGATTTCTTTCATCGATACGGGCGGGAAACTTTCGGGGACGTAAAGTCCGCCGTCGGGCGCAAGCCCCGAAAGCACCGCCGTGCTGCCGCTCACCGCGTCAGCGGGGTTTCTTGTGGAAATAAATCTCATTTAGTCCGTCCGTGGTGTTGAATCAGATGTATTTTTTAAGCGCCGCGGGGAGTTTGTCGCACGTCAGCGATACGCAGAAGTCCGCGCCCGACGCGTCCGAAAGAGCGTCCAGCCGCACAAAAAACTCCTCGAGCTCGTCGGCGCTCTCGCCCAGCATACGGGCGATGCCGTCGACGAATATCTCCGTCACGTCCGAATTGGACGCGATGATGCCTTTCACGAAGCCGAGGAGAGCTTCCTCGCTTATCCTGCCGTTCTCGGGAAGATACTCCGCCGCATTGACGTATCTTATCGCCGCGGGGATGCTCGACGAATAAGCGGGCGTATCGGTAACGTATACGATGTTGCCCTTGCTCACTTCGAGCGCCTCGTTCGCGCGGCGAAGTATCTCCTTGGTCTTTCCGCTGCCTTTGGCTCCGTAGATCAGACTTATCATTTTCCTTCCCTCCGTGTATTTTTATTTGCAGCACGCGTTTCCGCGCCGCGCAGTCTTTGATCTCAATCATAACGATGCAAATTAAAACAAATTTAACCGCACCGTCCGCATTACATTAAAATTCCGTTAGAATCATTCGAGCGACGCGGTGAACTCCGCTATGCGCCCCAGACCTTTTCTTATATCGTCCTCGCCGCATGCATACGACAGCCGCACATAGTCGGGCGCGCCGAACGCGGCTCCGTCCACCACCGCGACGAGCGACTTTTCCAGCAGCTTCGCGCAGAAGTCGGACGAATTGCCTATCTCCTCGCCGTCGCACTTTTTGCCGAACGTGGCGGAAACGTTCACCATTATGTAGAACGCTCCCATAGGTTCGGGCGCGGAGAGCAGAGGCGCGCTGCGCACGAGCGAAACTATCAGACGGCGGCGCGCGTCGAACACGCTGACCATATGCGAGAGGAATTCCTCCCCGCGCTTGTCAGTCAGCGCCGCGTAGGACGCGTACTGCGCGATCGAGTTGGTGTTGGACGTCGTGTGGCTCTGTATGCTGCTCATCGCCTTAGCGACGTTGAGCGGCGCGGCGGAGTAACCCACTCGCCAGCCCGTCATCGAATACGTCTTGCTCATTCCCGAGCAGATGACCGTCAGTTCTTTGATGTCGTCGCCGAAGGACGCTATCGAACGGAACGGCACGCCGTAGACGAGCTTTTCGTAGATCTCGTCACTGATGACGTACACGCCGTGCTTTACGAGCACCTTTGCCAGAGCTTCCGTTTCCTCCGGCGTATAGACCATCCCCGTAGGGTTGGACGGGTTGGTGAAGATGAACGCCTTGGTGCGCGGCGTTATCGCTTTTTCCAGCATTTCGGGAGTGACCTTGAAGTTATCCCTGTCCGTCGTTTCGATGACGACGACCCTGCCGCCGGACATCCGTATCAGTTCGGGATACGTCAGCCAGTACGGCGCGGGAAGGATCACTTCGTCGCCCGGGTTTATGAGCGCTTCACACGCGTTGCGCAACGTCTGCTTTCCGCCCGTGGAAACGACTATCTGCTCGGGCGCGTATTCAACGCCTATGTCCTTTTTCAGCTTGTCCGCGATCGCGCGGCGCAGTTCGGGCGTGCCGGGAACGGGCGTGTATTTCGTCATTCCGGCGTCGAGCGCGCGCTTGGCGGCTTCGATGATGTAATCCGGCGTGTTAAAGTCGGGCTCGCCCGCGCCGAAGGACACGACGTCCAGCCCCTGCGCTTTCATGGCTTTGGCTTTCGCGGTTATCGCGAGTGTGAGGGACGGCGAAATGTTTTTTGCTCTCTCAGAAATTTCCATTTGTATTCGGCTCCTTGCTTTTCACATTCGGCTTATTTCACATTTCTCCCTTACCCCGCATAATAACATATCGCCGCGAAAAACGCAAGCGTTTACCCGCGGTTGCCTGCAAGTCGGGTGCGGCAGACCCTTAAAAACGCAACGCCCGCGCACCTTGCGGCACGCGGGGATCGCATTAAATGGGTATTATTCTGAGTATCGACCCGCTGACGATCATCAGCACCAGATCGATGAGCCATACTATCCATCCGCCGAAAATCAAACGGAGTATGCCCGCAAGAATCTTGCCTTCGGAAAAACGCGTCACCATTCCGCATATCCACGCGGTGATGGGAATGATCGCAAGGATAATGCTTACGACGCGTCCGAGTCCGAAGTAATCTTTCTTATCTGCCATTGGTCTTGTCCCTCCTTATGTAGTAGGCAATTTTCATCTGCCTGTTACATTATATCACATAATTTTCACAATGTAAATATGAAAGCCGGAATTTTAGAAAATTTTAATAAACTTTTTTCGCTCCGCGCCCTGCCGCCGTATTCGTTGACACACGGTTCGATTTATGTTATGCTCTTGCAGTGGAAATAATGACTCGGAGAAATAAATGCTGAAACTGCTTAAATATCTCAAAGGCTACCGCGCCGCGGCGATAGCCGCCCCGCTGTTCAAGATCATCGAAGCGCTGATCGAACTCGTCATCCCGCTCATCGTCGCGTATATGATCGACACGGCGATCGCAGGCGGCGACATACCTCTCGTCGTCGGGCTGGGCGCGCTGATGGCGGGGCTGTCGTGCGTCGGACTGGGCTTTTCCCTCGCCTGCCAGTATCTCGCGTCCAAAGCCGCCGTCGGTATGGGCTGCAACATACGCGCCGCGCTCTACGCGCACCTGCACAGGCTCAACCTCGGCGACGCCGACCGTATGGGCACGGGCGCGCTCGTCAACCGCATTTCCAACGACGTGGCGCAGGCGCAGCAGGGCTTCGCTATGTTTCTGCGGCTGATGCTGCGCGCACCCGTCATCGCGGCGGGCGGCGCGATAATGAGCATCGTCGTCGCGCCGTCGATGTGGTATATCGGCGTGAGCGCGGGCGTGCTCGCGTTCGTCGTACTGCTCGTCGTTATGAACGCGGGCGTTAAGCGCTTCGCCGTCATGCAGAAAAAGCTGGACGAGATCTCCCGTCTGACGGGCGAAACGATACGCGGCGAGCGCGTAATACGCGCGTTCGCGGGCGAAGAGCGCGGCAAAACGCGGTTCGCCTCCGCGCTCGACGGGCATTGCAAAGCCGCTGTCGCGGCTTCCGCGCTGTCCTGCCTGCTGACCCCCGCCGCGACGGTCGTCATAAACGCGGCGGTCGTTCTCCTGCTGTGGATGGGCGGCGGCGCCGTGAACGACGGCGTCATATCCTCGGGCAACCTCGTCGCGCTCGTCAATTATCTCAATCAGATACTGCTTGCGCTCATCACGACGGCGACGCTGATGGTCATCGTATCCAAGGCGATCTCGTCGGCGGCGCGCATAAATTCAGTGTTCGCGCTCGCCGAGGACGGCGAAGGCGCGGGCGCGGCGCCCGACGAAAACGCTCCGCTCGTCGAACTGCGGGACGCGGCGTATTCGTTCGGCGGCGAGGAAAACGCCGTCGGCGGGCTGAACATCACTCTCCGCCGCGGAGAAATACTCGGCGTCATCGGCACGACGGGAAGCGGCAAGTCCACTCTCGCGGGGCTGCTCGTCAGGTTCTACCGCGCCACGAGCGGACAGGTGCGCATAGCCGGCAACGACATATGCGACTACACGGACGAACAGCTGCGTTCGCTCGTCACCCTTGCGCCGCAGAAACCGCTGCTGTTCTCGGGAACGGTGCGCGGCAATCTCGAAATGAGCGGCTGCTCCGACGTCGGAAAAATGACGGAGGCGCTGAAAATGACGCGCGCGTGGGAGTTCGTTTCGGATAAAAACGGACTGGACGCGGAGGTCACGCAGAAAGGCAATAACTTTTCGGGCGGCGAAAAGCAGCGCATTTCCCTCGCCCGCGCGGTGCTGCGCAACGCGCCCGTGCTCGTGCTCGACGACGCGGCAAGCGCGCTCGACTACGTTACCGAGGCGGACGTGATGAAGAACATCCGCGAAGCCAGCCGCGGCAAAGCCGTGATCAACATCTCCCAGCGCATAGGCACGATAAGGCGTTCTGACAAAGTGCTCGTGCTCGACGGCGGGCGCGTCGCGGGCTACGGCACGCACGAACAGCTGCTCGAAAGCTGCGAGCTTTACCGCATGCTCGGCGGCAAGGAGCACGCGGCGGAAGGAGGCGCGGTATGAAAAAACGCGAAAAGTATTCGGTCATACTGCGTCTGATCCGCCTTGCCGGCAAACACAAGGCGTGCCTTATCCCCGGACTGCTGCTCGTCGTCGTCGGAACGGCGCTGTCGCTGCTCGCGCCCGTGCTCACGGGTAAAGCGATAGACTACGCGATAAAAGGCGCAACGGACTTCGGGATGATAGCGCGCTATTGCGTCATCATCGCCGCGTGCATAGCCGTGAGCGGCATATCGGTATGGACGGGCAATATACTGCTCAGCCGCCTGTCCTTCCTCACGGTGCGCGACGTGCGCCGCGAGCTCTATTCCAAGCTGCTGACCGCGCCGCTGTCCGAGATCGAACGGCGCAGCCGAGGAGATCTGATGACGCGCATGACGGCGTTCGGCGAGAACCTGTCCGACGGGCTGTATCAGGGCATAATGCAGCTTTCGGCGGGAGCGGTCACGCTGCTGATGACGATCGTGTGTATGTACGTTATGAACTGGGCGGTCGCGACGATAGTCGTACTGCTCACGCCCGTATCCGCGTTCGTTTCGGCGGCGATAGCCAAGCGCAACCGCACGGCGTTCGCCAGGCAGAGCGAGAATATGGAAAAGATGAGCGGTATGGCGGAGGAGCACCTGTCCGGCACGCGCATACTGCGCTCCTACGGGCGTATCGGCGAGAGCGAAAGCGCGTTCGCCGAGCATAACGCCGCGCTGTTCGACAGCGGACTGCGCTCGCAGTTCGCGGGCGCGCTCGTCAATCCCGTCAGCCGCATAGTCAACAATACGATATATGCGATCGTCGCGATAGCCGGCGGACTGTTCATCATCGGCAGCGGCGACGGCGGCTGGGCTGCGCAGATAGGCGCGGGGCTGTCCCTCGGCGGACTGTCCGCGTTCCTCGCCTACGCCAACCAGTTCGCCAAGCCGTTCAACGACGTCACGAGCGTCACCGCCGAATTGCAGACGGCGGCAAGCGCGGCGCGCAGGATACTCGAGATCACCGACGGCGCGGACGAAGACAAGGGCGGCTCCGTTCCCGTCGAGCACCCCGTCGACGGCATTATCCTCGACGACGTTTCTTTCTCCTATTCCGACAAGCCGTTTATGGAGCACATCTCGTTCGCGGCGAAACAGGGACAGAAGATAGCGCTCGTCGGCACCACGGGCAGCGGCAAAACGACGATAATCAACCTCATAATGCGGTTCTACGACATTACGGGCGGCAGGCTGATCTTTGACGGAGAGGACATCGAGATATTCCCTCGCGAGGGCGTCCGACGCTCGTTCGGCATGGTCTTGCAGGATACCTGGCTGTTCTCCGGCACCGTGCGGGAGAACATAGCCTACGGCAAGCCCGACGCTACCGACGAGGAAATCCGCCGCGCAGCCGACGCCGCGCACCTCGACAAATTCATAAGCACGCTGGAAAACGGCTACGACACCGTGATCTCCGGCGACGGCGAGGAACTCAGCGAAGGACAGAAACAGCTGATAGCCATTGCGCGCGTATTCCTCACCTCGCCCGAAATGCTCATACTCGACGAAGCCACCGCGTCCGTCGACGCGCTGACCGAACGCGCCGTTCAGTCCGCATTCGCCGACCTGCTCGGCGGCAAGACTTCGTTCATCGTCGCCCACCGCCTCTCCACCATACGTGACAGCGATCTCATCGTCGTTATGGACAAAGGGCATATCATCGAATCGGGTACGCACGATCAGCTCGTCGAAGCCGGCGGCTTCTATACCAAAATGCTCCGCGCCGCAGAGTGACATATTACTGCTTCACGAAAATTCGCAAAAGACCCCTCTTTATCCGAAGAGGGGTCTTCTGAAATACATTCGCCGAAAAATTCTAACTCTTTACCGCTATCTGCGCCTGCTGGGCGTCGACGGGGTCGCCGAGGGTCTCGACGCGGCGGTACTTGCCGTCAGGACAGAGTTTGCGCGCCTTGACGTTATCCGACAGCATCAGCTGCAATATGCCGACTATCCTGTCGGCGATACCGCGGTCAAGCACGGGCGCGGCTATTTCCACACGCTTGTCGGTATTGCGCGTCATAAGGTCAGCGCTGGAAATATAGACGATGCGGTCGTCGTCGCTGCCGAAGCAATAGACCCGCGAATGTTCGAGGAACCTGCCGACAATGCTTATTATGCGGATATTCTCCGTCATGCCCGGGATGCCGGGGATCAGGCAGCAAATGCCGCGCACTATGAGGTCTATCTTTACGCCCGCGCGGCTCGCCTCGACGAACTTGTCTATTATGTCCTTGTCGGTCAGACTGTTCATCTTCGCGAGGATCGCGCCCTCGCCGCCGCGGCGCGCCTTGTCCGTCTCGCGGTCTATGTATGCGATGAGACCGGGTTTGAGCGTTTCGGGGGCGACGAGCAGACGCGAATACTTAAAATCCGTATTGCAGATCGCAATATTGCGGAAAAATTGCGAAGCGTCCTCGCCTATCGCCGTATCGCCCGTTATAATGTTCAGATCGGTGTACTGCTTGCTCGTCGACTCGTTGTAGTTTCCCGTACCGAGATGCGTTATATAACGAATGTCGTCGCCGTCTTTGAGCACTACGGAAATTATCTTGGAGTGCACCTTGTAGTTCTCCATACCGTAAATGATCGTGCAGCCCGCTTCATGCAGCTTGGACGCGAAGTACATATTGTTCTCCTCGTCGAAGCGCGCGAGCAATTCTATAACGACCGTCACCTGCTTGCCGTTCTCGCTCGCGCGGCAGAGCAGATCGGCGATGCGCGAATGGCTCGCGAGCCGATATATCGTGATCGATATGGACGACACCCTGTCGTCCGACGCGCACTGTTCGAGCAGATCGACGACGTGCGACATACTGTCGTAAGGGTACGACAGGAAAATATCACGCGACAGCGCGGTGTCTATCAGCGACGCGGACGCGCGCACATACCCCGGCACCGCGCCTTTGAACGGCGGATATTTCAGCTGCGCCGCGCGCTCGGGCGGCAGAAACTTGCCGAGATTGAACATAAATTTATAATCGAAGAACCGCTCGTCGGTAAAGCAGTAATCGGGCTTGACTTTGAGCAGCTTGATCACGAAATCTCTAAGACGGGACGTTTCCTTGTCCGTTTCCAGCCTTACGACGTTCAGTTTTGCGCGCGACTCCACTTTTTTACGCATAAACTCCGTGAAATCGCGCTCGACATCGCTGTCGTCTATGTGCGTGTCGAAATCCGCATTGCGCGTCACGCGCATCATCATCCTGTCCGTCACCGTATAGCCTATGAACGCCATATCGCCGAACGCGCGTATCAGTTCTTCGAGCGGTATCAGCTTGACCTTCTCCCCTCCGCCGACGCGGTAGAGCCTGTCGAGCGCCGCGCTGTAAGACAGCACGCCGATCATCCTCCGCCCGCCGCGTTCGAGATCGCAGAGCATATAGCTCTTCATATTCTCGAACTGCATCAGCGGGTGCTTCGCGTCCAGCACCATAACCGACAGCAGCGGCAGTATGTGCGAGGAGAACATCGCGCGGCACTCCTCCCGCCGAAGCGGGGTCAGCTCGTCGGCGCGGAGTATCTTTATCCCCGCGGCGGACAGCTCGCGGCGCAGCGCGGCGTAGCACTTGGAGCGCTCGACGTACAGTTTCCGGACGACCGCGTTTATGCCTTCGAGCTGTTTCGCGGCGGTCAGCCCCGTCTTATTCTCCTTCTCCTGCGGGTCGGATACGTTCTCGTTATACAGACTGCCCACCCGCACCATAAAAAATTCATCGAGGTTGGACCCGAATATGGACAGAAATTTGCATTTTTCCAGCAGCGGATTGGTTGCGTCCCGCGACTGGTCGAGCACGCGCTTGTTGAACAGCAGCCAGCTGTATTCGCGGTTCATATAAACGCCGCTCATAAATCTCTTTTTGATCTTACCGTCAGCCAAAATGTCTTTCACTCCGTTTTTCTCCCGACGCTTATTTCCCGTTACGCGCGCCCGGCAGTTCCCTTATTCGCTTTTCGCTTCCGCCGTCTTTCTCGGTCTGCCCCGCTTTTTCGGCGCGGCGGGCGTTTCGGCAGCCGTCTTTCTCGGTCTGCCCCGTTTTTTCGGTGCGGCGGGCGTTTCGGCAGCCGCCTTTTTCGGTCTGCCCCGTTTTTTCTGCGCGGCGGACGCGGACGGCGCTGCCGTTTCGCTGCGGCGCACGGGCGTGCGACGGGAAGCGGCGGGCGCTTTACCGTTCTTTTTGCCGTCCGACTTGCTTTCGGCGCGCACGGAGCGCGCTTCCCCGACGGACGAACCTGCGGCGAAGTCGTAATACGCGCCGCTCTCCCTGCCGTCGAGCACGAGGGTCAGATACCCCTCTTTGACGCCGCGGTCGCTGACGATGATATTCTCCGCGCCGAAGCGTTTGAGCAATTTTTTGATAACGACGGCGGCGGGCAGTATGACGTGCGTCTTTTCGGGCGCGGTCTTCAAGATGAGCCGCGACCTGTCCGCTCCGCCGACGAGCCGCTTGACGAGCTTGAAGAACTTTTTGCGCCCCATCGTCTTTGCGCCGTCGTCCGAGTCCGCGTCCGTCAGTTCGGCGTATATGTCGTATATCGCGCCGCACGTCTGTCCGACGAGTATGACCGTCGAATATGCGTCCTTTTTCGGCAGATCCGCCTTGTCGAAGCGCGACTTGACGTATTTTCCCATATCCTCGGCTTCGTCCTCGTCCGGCTGGATCTTATCCGCAAACTTCTCGTAGAGGTCGAGCAGACCGAAATCGAAGCACGTCATTCCGCCGTTTTCGCCCAGTCCGCAGATCTCCATACTCTTGCCGCCGAGATCGACGAGCACCGCTTTTTCGCAGGACGAATAACAGAGGTTGGCGATATAGTCGCAATACGCTTCCGCCCTGCCGTCGATGAGATTGACGACAAGCCCGGTGCGCCCGCGCACCGCGTCCGTCACTTCTTCGAAATTGGATATATGCCGAAGCGCGGCAGTCGCTATCAGCCAGCACTTTCCGACCCCGACTTCCGCAAGACGGCTCTTCATCTGCGACAGAACGGAAACGAGTTTTTCGATCCCTCTTTTGGACAGACGGCTGTCGTCCATATAATAAAGCAGGCTGAGGCTTTCGCGCTCCTTGCCGACGATCTCCGTCATATCTCCGTTTTGCTCCGCTATTATAACGGAAAGACTGCTCGAACTTATATCCGCGACCGCATATTTCATATCTTCTCTCCTTTACGATCTCATATCGTTATTTTACGTCTTATCCCCGAAACTTACACCTATTTCTTTTGCAAACCGCACAGTCGGGCAGTCGGGCGAAACGAGCTTGTATCTGCCGGCTATGTCGCTGAGCGCGTTGAACGTGATCTCTCCGCCCACGACCGCCGCCGTCACTCCGAACCTGCCGCTTTTTGCGAGCCGCGCCGCGAACCCGCCCAGCCTCGACGACAGCAGTCTGTCGTAGGCGCAAGGCGTGCCGCCGCGTTGCAGATAGCCGAGCACGGTGCAGCGCGTTTCCGTTCCCGTGCGCTCGCCTATGACCTCCGCGAGGTGGCGCGTCACCGTCGTTTCGCCCATATGCGCGCGGGCGAACGCTCGTTCCGACCGCTTGTATTTCGCTTCGCTCGCGAGGGTCGCGCCCTCGGCGATCGCGATAATATTATACGGCTTGTCGCGGCGGCTGTCGGAAACGAACTCGCACACCGCGTCTATGTCGAAAGGTATCTCGGGTATCAGTATCATATCCGCGCCCGAGGCGATACCGGAGTGCAGCGTCAGCCATCCCGCCTTGTTGCCCATTATCTCCACGAGCATAGTGCGGCGGTGGCTCGCGACCGTCGTCTTTATCCTGTCTATACTGTCCGTCGCCACTTCTACCGCCGTCTGGAAACCGAACGTAACGTCCGTACCGTAAATATCGTTGTCTATCGTTTTCGGCAGTCCTATGACGTTGCACCCCTCGATCGAGAGCAGAGCCGCCGTCTTGTGAGTTCCCGCGCCGCCGAGAGTGAACAGACAGTCCAGCCCCATTTTCTTGTAATTCTCGCACATCTTTTCCAGCCGCGACTCGCCGTTCTCCTCCACCGTCATGCGCTTAAACGGCTGACGCGACGTGCCGAGCACGGTGCCGCCGCGGTCGAGAATATCCCCGAAGTCCTTTTCATCCATACGGAAACTTTCTCCGCGTATCAGTCCGCCGTAACCGTCGGGTATACCGTATATCTCCGCTCCCGCGATATTTTCGCAGCAATAAAGTCCTATCGCGCGGATCACCGCGTTGAGTCCCGCGCAGTCGCCGCCGCTCGTAAGTATGCCTATTTTCACAGCAATTCCGCCTCCGCTGTTATTTTACCACAAAAAAACCGCCGCTGTCAACGAGCGGCGGGAATTTTTACGGTCAGCTTTTCACGTTTTTCGCTTTGAGCTTGATTATCAGCACGTTCACGTCCGCAGGATTGACTCCGGGTATGCGCGACGCCTGCCCGATCGTCGTCGGGCGGATCCGTTCCAGCTTTTCTGCGGCTTCGCGGCGCAGTCCGTGCATTCCGGCGTAATCCGTTCCTTCGGGAATGCGCATGTTTTCCAGACGCACGCTCTCCGCCCGCGCTTTTTCCTGACGTTCGAGATACCCCTCGTAGCGCACGTCCGTGAACAGTTCCTCCGCCTCCGAAGAAGAGAGAAAGGACAGCGCGGACATATGCCGTTTTATCATATCCCCCGTTACTTCCGGACGGCGCATCAGTCCGCCGTACGATATACCCGAAACGGGCGGCTCGGTTCCGGATTCGGCAAACAAAGCTTCCGTCTCGCCGCGCGGTACGGTCGCGCCTAGCAGAGCTTTCGCCTTCTTGATGTTCGCTTCCTTTTTTCGGAGCAGGCGCATGCGCTTTTCCCCTGCCAGTCCCGCGCGGTATCCCTCCGCGGTCAGGCGGGTGTCCGCATTATCCTGACGCAAACAAAGACGATATTCCGCCCTGCCCGTCATCATACGATACGGCTCGTCCGTTCCCGTCGTGACGAGGTCGTCTATCATCACGCCTATATACGAATTATCGCGCCGCAGCGCGAGAGGCGACATACCGCGCAGCGCGAGCGAGGCGTTCAGCCCGGCGACGAGTCCTTGCGCCGCCGCTTCCTCGTAGCCGCTCGTGCCGTTGACCTGCCCCGCGAAATACAGCCCTTTGTAACGCTTGTGTTCGAGAGTGGGCAGCAGTTCGAGGGAGTTTATGCAGTCGTACTCTATCGCATACGCGTCGCGCATTATCTCGACGTGCTCGAAACCCTCTATCGAACGATACATTTCCAGCTGTACGTCGGCGGGCAAACCCGTGGACATGCCTTGCACATACATTTCCTTCGTGCCGCAGCCCTCCGGCTCGAGAAAGAACGAATGCCGCTCCTTATCCGGAAAACGCACGATCTTGTCCTCTATGCTCGGACAGTAGCGCGGTCCCGTCCCCTTGATCGTGCCGTTGTATTTGGGCGCGAGGTGGAGATTGTTCCTTATTATCTCGTGCGTGCGCTCGTTCGTATAGCCCAGCCAGCACGTTTCCGCCGTCGCTTTCACCTTTTTCGAGAGCGCGGAAAACGAGTACAGCCCCTTCTCGCCGTACTGTACGGTCAGCTTGGAAAAGTCTACGCTGTCCTTATGCACGCGTGCGGGCGTACCGGTCTTGAACCGCCGCACCTCTATGCCGAGAGCGAGCAGACTGCGCGTAAGTCCGTTCGCGCGCGGAAAACCCGCCGGACCCTGCGGCAATATCACGCTGCCCACTATGATGTCGCTGCCGAGATACACGCCCGAGCACACTACGACGACCGGGGCGTTATAAGTCAGTCCGAACGCCGTCGTAACGCCGGATATGCGATCTCCGTCCGTCAGCAGTTCCACGGCTTCGCCCTGGCGGAGCGTTATGTTCTTCTCGTTTTCCAGCACGCTCTTCATATAAGCGTGATACGCATATTTATCCACCTGCGCGCGCAGACTGCGCACGGCAGGTCCCTTGGAGGAATTGAGCATACGCAGACACGTCAGGCACTTGTCCGCCGCTACGCCCATTTCGCCGCCGAGAGCGTCCACCTCGCGCACGAGGTGCCCTTTCGCCGTGCCTCCTATCGACGGATTGCACGCGAGCCAGCCTATGTTGTCGAGAGAGACGGACAGCACGAGAGTTTTCATGCCGGTGCGAGCAAGGGCGAGCGCGGCTTCTATGCCCGCGTGCCCCGCGCCTATCACTATGCCGTCGTAAGTTCCGTTCATACTTTCACCGCCTTTCCGCCCGAGCCGCTCTTGATGTCGAACAGCGCCTTTTCCCCTTTCGCGTACTCCCTGTCCGAATATGCCTTCACCTCTCCGCGGGGAGAGAGCAGCGTTATCAGATATTTCCCGCCGCCGTAAGCGCACTCCGTAACGACGCACTCCTCACCGGAGCCGAACGTCACGTCCTCGGGGCGTACGAAGATCTCCGAGCCGTCCGCGGCGCGCAGCACTCCGCACTCGCCCGTCAGCCGCGCGGCTTCCGCGCTTTGCGGGTCGCGGTAGACCTCCTCGGGCGAAGCGCAGCGCAGCAGCCTGCCGCCCGACAGCACCGCCACCCTGTCGCTCATACGCATGGCGTCCTCTCTGTCGTGCGTGACGTATACGAACGTGACGGGCGTGCGCGCGTGCAGGTCGGCGAGGAGAGCGCGCAGTCCCGCGCGGGTCACCGCGTCCAGCGAGCTGAACGGCTCGTCGAGCAGCATTACGTCCGCGCCCGAAGCAAGGGCGCGCGCTATCGCGACGCGCTGTTTCTCCCCGCCCGACAGCGTGGATATTTTCCTGCTCCCCATTCCCGCAAGCCCCGTTTCGGCAAGGGCGCGTTCCGCCTCGGCTCGCGCTTCCGCCGCGCTCATACGGCGGTATTGCCCGTCCGCGCACAGCCGCTTGCCCGCGCGCAGCACGAACGCTATGTTACCCGCCGCCGACATATGCGGAAACAGAGCGAGGTCCTGAAAGACGGTGCGGCAGCCCCGTTCGGACGGCGGAGCGTCGGTAACGTCCCTGCCGCCGATATACACTCTGCCGCAGTCCGGCTTTTCAAACCCCGCGATAACGCGCAGCAGCGTCGTTTTGCCGCTGCCCGACTCGCCGAGCAGCGAAAGAAAACAGCCGCGCGGCACGGACAGCGTCACGCCGTCCGCCGCGGCGGTATCGCCGTAGCGTTTGCATATGTTTTCGAGGCGGAGATATCCTCCGTCCCGCTCCGTTCCGTCGGCAATGGTTCCCATAATATATATAAATAATATCCCTGCGCGGCGTTTCTTGTCAAGGAAAATCGGCTTTCTGCCGCCGCATAAGGATATAAATCCGCATCCGGAGCCGCTTTTGCCGCCGAATGCCTTGCATTTTCCCCGAATTTGCCGTCAAATGCCTTGCATTTTCCCTGAACGGGGTGTATAATCATAGCATAAAACACGAAGGGGCGCGAAAGGCGCCTTTTACAAGAGGTCAGACCATGGGAAAGAATTTAACGCAGGGAATAGACAAAGCGCCGCAGAGGTCGCTTTATAAGGCTCTCGGAATGACGGACGAGGAGCTGCGCAAGCCGCTCATCGCGGTCATATCCGCCAAGAGCGATATAGTTCCGGGGCATATGCACCTCGACCGCATAGCCGACGCCGTCAAAGCCGGCATTTACGCCGCGGGCGGCACGCCGTTCGTCGTGCCTTCGATAGGCATATGCGACGGCATAGCTATGGGACACGCGGGAATGAAGTACTCGCTCCCCTCCCGCGAACTGATCGCTGACAGCGTGGAAGCGATGCTCATCGGCCACGCGTTCGACGGCGCGGTACTCATCCCCAACTGCGACAAGATCGTTCCCGGAATGCTGATGGGCGCGGTACGCGTCAATATCCCGACCGTGCTCGTTTCGGGCGGTCCGATGGAATCGGGCGTCGTCGGCGGGCATAAAGTTTCGCTGTCGGCGATGTTCGAGGCGGTGGGCGCGACGCAGGCGGGCAAGATGAGCCGCGACGAACTGGACTATCTCGAAAACCATGCCTGCCCCGGCTGCGGATCCTGCTGCGGTATGTATACCGCCAACTCGATGAACTGCCTTATGGAAACGCTGGGCATCGCTCTGCCCGGCAACGGCACCGTGCTCGCCACGAGCGCGGAGCGGCTGCGCCTCGCCAAGGAAGCGGGCAAGACGATAATGAAAGCGGTCGCCGACGACGTCACGCCGCGTATGATACTCACCGAGCGCGCGTTCCGCAACGCCATAGCCTGCGACAACGCGATAGGCGCGTCCACCAACAGCGTGCTGCATCTGATCGCGATCGCAAGCGAGTGCGGCATAGAACTGACTTACGATATGTTCCGCGAGGCGGCGGACGTGACTCCCAATCTGTGCAAGCTCTCCCCCGCCACCGAGTACGATATGGACGCGCTCGGCAAAGCGGGCGGCATAATGGCGGTGCTCAAAGAGCTTTCGCGCAAAGGGCTCATAGACGGCGGCGTCAGGACGATAACGGGAAACACGCTCGCGGAAAGCTACGCTAACGCGGACATAACCGACCCCGAAGTCATCCACACCTGCGACGAGCCGCTCTCTCCTACCGGCGGACTGGCGTTCTTAAAAGGCAATATCGCCGAGGACGGCGCGGTCGTCAAGCGCAGCGCGGTCAGGAAGGAAATGCTCCGCTTCACGGGCGTGGCGAAGTGCTACAACAGCGAAGAGGAAGCCGTGCGCGCGATAATGGGCGGAGAGATCAAGGCGGGCAACGTCGTCGTCATTCGCTACGAAGGTCCCAAGGGCGGACCGGGAATGCGCGAAATGCTCTCCCCGACGAGCGCCCTCGTCGGAATGGGGCTGGACGCGAGCGTCGCGCTCATCACCGACGGTCGCTTCTCAGGAGCGACGCGCGGCGCGGCGATAGGACACGTCGCGCCGGAAGCCGCCGCAGGCGGAAAGATAGGCATCATCCGCGACGGCGACAAGATCAAGATAGATATCCCCGCGGGCAAACTCGAACTCGACGTCAGCGCAAAAGAGATCGCGGCGCGGCTCAAAAAGTTCAAGCCCAAGGAGATCAATCCGACGGGATATATGCTCCGCTATTCCTATCTCGTCACCGACGCTCCTCACGGCGCGGTAATGAAAAAGAAATTTTAAGAGAGGTTAAGACCGGATGGCAATGACTCTTTCACAGAAAATACTCGCCGCTCACGCCGGACTGTCCGACGTCAAAGCGGGACAGCTGATCACGGCGGATCTCGATCTCGTGCTCGGCAACGACATAACCTCCCCCGTCGCGATCAAAGAGATAGAAGCTCACGGCGGCGGCAAAGTGTTCGACAAGAGCAAGATCGCTCTCGTTATGGATCACTTCGTCCCCAATAAGGACATTAAGAGCGCCGAACAGTGCAAGTGTTGCCGCGCCTTCGCCCGCGAGCAGGGAGTGGAAAACTTCTTCGACGTCGGACAGATGGGAGTCGAACACGCTCTGCTCCCCGAAAAAGGGCTCGTCGGAGCGGGCGACCTCGTCATCGGCGCGGACTCGCACACCTGCACCTACGGCGCGCTCGGTGCGTTCTCGACGGGCGTCGGCTCGACGGATATGGCTTACGGAATGCTGACGGGAAAGGCGTGGTTCAAAGTCCCCGCGGCAATAAAAGTCGTGCTCCGCGGCAAAAAGCCGAAGCACGTTTCCGGCAAGGACGTGATACTGCACCTTATCGGGCTCATAGGCGTGTCCGGCGCGCTTTATAAGTCGCTCGAATTCACGGGCGACGGCTGCGCGGATATGACGATGGACGACCGCCTGACCATCTGCAATATGGCTATCGAAGCGGGCGCGAAGAACGGCATATTCGCCTGCGACGACGTCACGCTCGCATATCTCGAAGAGCATTGCGCGAAAACGCCGAGAGTGTTCGAGGCGGACGCGGACGCCGAATACGAGCGCGAAGTCGTCATCGACCTCGACTCTCTCCGCCCCACCGTTTCCTTCCCCCACCTGCCCGAAAATACGCATACGGTGGACGAAATCGGCGACATAGCGATCGATCAGGTCGTCATCGGCAGCTGTACGAACGGGCGCATAAGCGACCTGCGCACGGCTGCAGAAGTACTGAAAGGCAGAACGGTACACGAGAGCGTGCGCACGATAGTCATCCCCGCGACGCAGAGCATATATTTGCAGGCGCTGCGCGAAGGACTGATCGAGACGTTCATCAAAGCGGGCGCGGTCGTTTCCACGCCGACGTGCGGCCCCTGCCTCGGCGGATATATGGGCATACTCGCGAGCGGCGAAAAATGCGTCGCGACGACCAATCGCAACTTCGTCGGGCGAATGGGCGCGACGGACAGCGAGATATACCTCGCCTCGCCTTACGTCGCGGCTTGCTCCGCGGTGCTCGGCAAGATAGGCGTGCTTTGACGGGAGGACGATATGAAAGGCTTCGTACATAAATACAAGGACAACGTAAACACCGACGAGATCATACCCGCAAGGTATCTCAACGACTCGTCCCCCGCCGCTCTCGCGGCGCACTGCATGGAGGACATCGACAAGACGTTCGTCGGAAAGGTGAAAAAGGGCGACATCATTGTCGCGGAAAAGAACTTCGGCTGCGGCTCCTCGCGCGAGCACGCTCCGATAGCCATCAAGGCGAGCGGCGTTTCCTGCGTCATAGCCTGCGACTTCGCGCGCATCTTCTTCCGCAACTGCATAAACATCGGTCTGCCCATACTCGAATGTCCCGAAGCGGCGAAAGACGCGGAGGACGGCGATGAGATCGAAGTCGACCTCGAAAAAGGTCTGATAAAGAACGTCACGAAAGGCAAAGAGTATTCCGTTCCCCCTTTCCCTCCCGAGATCAGGGCGATCATCGCGCGCGGCGGCCTGCTCAACAAATAACGCGAAAACCAAACGGATCTTTCGCGGCAGTTATACTTTCGCGGCGGTTGCGTTTGATCGTTGCGTTTAACAGAATACAATTACCGAACGACAAAGCCCGCGGGCGCAGCGAATGCTGCGCCCGCGGGACGTTTAAGATATTTACAATATACGCGGCGCGGTCAGCCGTCGATAGGCTTGCCCGCTGCATTCGGCAATGCGCCCGCAGACGCGGAGACAACGCCCTGCGCGAAATAGCCGTAAATACCGTTCGCCGCAGCACCGTTTTCAAACATCAGCTGCAAAACCGTATCCCGCATATGCAGATTGACGACGCCGCAAACCACGACGTAAGGCACCTGCACTTCTTTCGGCATACACAGCGCGATGAGCCCCCAGATTATGCCTAACAGAAATCCCACGACGACGCAGCCAACGCGCACGCGCTCTTCGGTGCGCACGCGATTCTGCACCAGCGGAGTGATCTCCGCACGGAGAACTTCGCGCCTGTCGTAAACGCCGATCAGATATTCCCGCCAGTCGATCGTCGCAGTCAGGCAGAAACGCCCGGTGTTATCGTCGATATGCACACGCATAACGCTTTTGCACGCCCGCAGTTCTTCGGGCAGCGCCGCGCCCGCGACCTGATCGACGGTGAACGACCGCGTTATGTTAAAGCCCGACGCTTTCAGCTCTCTGAACGCCCTTTCCGCTCTGTCCGAGGCGGCGTTCACTTTTCCTATACAGTCGTCGCAATACGCGTTGCCCGCAAAAGCGTGCGCCTTGCTCAGTTTCAGTTCCTTGCCGCAAAGCGTACAGCGCACCCGCCTCGACAGCACGGTAAGCACGATGAACACGACCATACCCGCCGCCAAAAATCCGCCTACGACCCACACAGGTACGCTGTCGAGTATCGCGGCAACCGCGATCGCGCTCACAGCGGCGAGCGCGCATACGACAGCCAGCGCGATAAACGCCACCGCGCGGGATAATAAATATGATCCGCGCCCGATCTTTCCCTTTTTCATATCAGCCTCCTCCGTTAACTCATTTATAATTATATTACAGAACATTTTGTTCCGTGTCAAGTATTTAAGAACAAAATGTTCTAAAATGCTGTTATGAACAAGTTTGCGGAAAGATTGAGGGAGCTCCGTGAGAGCGTAGTAATGACGCAGAAACAGCTCGGCAAAGCTGCGGGCATATCCGAGCGCACGGTATCATATCTCGAAAGCGGTAAGCGCGAGTGCTGTTTCGACGTACTGATAAAACTCGCCGACTGTTTCGACGTGTCCGTCGACTATCTGCTCGGCCGCCGCGATTTCGATTGATCCCGTCTGCCGCATAACGCGCGAACGGAACGACAAAACCCGCGGGCGCAGCATTCGCTGCGCCCGCGTGGCATTTTATCCGTCTGTCCGGATCGTCGTTCATTTATCTATAATTTTGTTCCCGCCCGGCGGGCTTTCCGCGCCCGCGGCGGCGATCGGCGGCTCTCCTCGCCCGAAAGCGGCGCACAGACTGCCCGCTTCCTCGGCGCTACCGCATTTCACCCGTACCGGCACGTTCGATCCGTCCGTATATATGTCTGCAACATGATGATATACTACATACGGAACGTGTACCGTCTCGCGCACGGCAAGCGCGATGAGTCCCCAGATTATGCCGCCGAGCAGAAAGCCCGCCACGATGCAGCCGACGTTCATCCGTTTTTCCTCCCTGAGGCGTGTTTCCGCCGACGACGACATAGTTACGCCGCAAACGTCTTTTTTGTCGTAAACGTTCAAAAGATATTCGCGTCCTTCGTTCGACGCAGTCAGACAGAATTTCCCGCCTGCGTCATCGATATACATACGGAATACGTTGCGCTCCGACCGCAATTCCGACGGTATTTCCACGCCGAAAAGCGAATCTGCGGCAAATGAGCGCGTCGGCGCAAAGCCCGAAGCATATAACGCGCCGAGCGCCTGTTCGGCGTTATCCGCAACGCGGATTACTCTCCCGATGCAGCAGCGGCAGTATGCCCTGCCCGCAAAACCTTGCGCATCGCGAGGTCCGATCTCGCTGCCGCAAAGCGAACATACGACTCTTTTCGACCGTAAGATAAGCACGGCAAAAACGACGATGCCTCCGACGGACAATATCCCGAACACGCCGAATATCGCAATACCGTATACCGCGACGCATATTATCGAAATGCCGGCGAAAATAGAAAAAAACGTCGTAAAAACGGCGAATATGGTTGCCCTGCGTTTATAATAAGAGGTGCTTTTTGCGATCTTCCCTTTTCTCATAGAATGCCCCGAGGGAAAATTTCCGATCTTATATTACAAAATATTCGGTCATCTGTCAAGTAAAAACCTGCGCAGGCCCGGCAAAAGCCGGGCCTGCGCCGTCCGCTTCAAGAGATTCTTTGTCTCTCACTCGGGAGCGATCTCGGTGAGAGCCGCCGTCGTATCGACAAGCATATAGCTGAAATTGCGTCCTCCCGCCGCCGACGACGTATCGCCCGCCTCGGTGACGACGCCCGCGTACTCGTATGTCGCGATCGTGATCGTATTCTCGCCGCGTTTGAGCACGATGTCCGTCGTCATTTCATAGAGCTGGAACGTCCACCACGGCGATACTCCGCCTTCGATGATCGGATTAGACGCGTCGTAATCTATCCCCGACTCCAAAGATTCGCCGTTCACGATTATACGCGAATACATATCGAGATCGGGATAGGGATCGAATCCGTTCGTGCCTATCGCGAATGACAGCGTGGCGTGGCAGCGCTTGCTGCTCTCTATCGTGAACGTGATGTAGCCGCCCTCGCCGAGGAACAGGTTTTTCACGCATTCGTCGTTCGTGCCGTCCGGACGCTTGACGTAACCGCCGTATTCGTCGCCGCCGCACAATTCGATGTCCACCGTACCGCCGCCGATGTCCGCGAACTCGGTTTCAAAACGGAACTGTTTTTCCTCGCCGCTGTCGTCGATCGGATCGTAGGTCAGCGTTATGTCGAAGCTCGTCTGCACTCCGCCGTAATTGACGTAGATTGTCTGTTTCTCCGTCGAAGTCGGGTCGTAGCCGCTCGCGTCGATCATATCTTCCGTAATGGGGATCTCGTCCGTTCCGCCGTCCTTATACGTCACGGACAGCACGCCGTTTCCGCCTATCTCGAATTCCTGCTCGGTATATTCGGGAACGGTCGGCATAGTCTTGATCGTTATCTGCGACGCTTCGCGGATCAGCTTGAAGCTGAACGACACTTCCTTTCCGCCGTACCTGATGAGCAGCGTCTGCTCTTCGAGCGACTTATTGTCGAAGCCCGTCTGGTCGATCATATCGAGAGTGATCTTGACGTCGGACACGTTTCCGCTTAAATCGCGCACGCGCAGCAGTCCGTCGTCCGCTATCGCGAGTTTTTCGTCGTATTTGCTCGTGACGGTAGGTGCGTTTTTGAGTATTATGGCATCCGCTTCCGGCTCTCCGCACGCCGTCGTTCCGACAATTACCGCCGCAAGCGCGAGCGCAAGCAGCGCCGCGGTGATGACCCTGATCTTTGTTTTCATTTTTTCCTCCTGTTATACTAATTTTTTATCCCTGTCGCGCCGGGGCGGAGATCCGCCGACCGCGGATCCCCGTTCCTCCCCGCGCAAGTTACGAAAGGGCTGTTTTACTTTGTCCCGCTCATACGGCGGGCTCACCCGGCGTCAGCGACGCTTCCGTCGTCACAACGATGTAGCCGAGGTTGCGCCCGCCTGCGGCTGCGCTCTGATCCCCCTCCTCGGGCGTGATGTCCGCGTAGCCGTAAGTACGGATCGAAATCTCGTTATAGCCATTTTTAAGCTGCACGTCGGCGTTCATCTCGTAAAGCTGGAATATCCACCACGGCGAAACGCCGCCCTCTTCGACGGGCTTTTCAGCGTCGTACACTATCCCGGTCGGCACCGCTTCGCCGTTGACGTATACTTTGGCGTACTTATCGAACTCGGGATAGGAGTTGAAGCCGTTAGTGCCTATCGACAGCGATATGCGCGCGGAAGCCGCCCTGTCGGACTTTATCCCGAACGTCACATAGCCGCCTTCGCCGAGAAACAGATCCTTGACGCATTCGTCGTTCGTGCCGTCGGGGCGGACGATCTGTCCGCTGCCGTCGCCGCAGTTCTCCGTCGCGACCGTACCACCGCCGTAGTCGGCGTGCTCCGCTTCGAAGCGGTAATCTTTCGGTCCGGCAACGGGCGGAGTTTCCGCTTCGGTCACCGTAATGTCGTAAGTCGCCGTGAACGTGCCGTACGAAACGGTCACCGTCTTTTTCCCGGCCGTCGTCATATCCGGCGCGACGACGTCGTATTCGTCCGCATCGAGAACGCGCGCCGTTCCATCCGAATAATTGCACGTCACTTCGATACCTTCGGACGAGAACGCGGCGTTTTGTCCGAACTCCGTCTGCGCGCCCGAAGCGTCCACGCTTATGCTTCCGATAGCTTCGGATTCGTCGGTGAGCACGGCGTCCGTCTCCACGATGATATGCCCGATATTCCTGCCGCCCGCCGCCGCGCTGTTGTTGCCCTCGGGAAGCGTTATGCCGGCAAAGCCGTAAGTACGGACGGAGATCTCGTTATACCCCTTTTCGAGCCGCACATCGGTGCTCATTTCGTAAGTCTGGAAATCCCACCACGGGCGCGCGCCCACACTCGGCAGGCTCGCGTCGTACACTATCCCGCTGACCTGCTCTTCGCCGTTGACGTATATCCTTGCGTAGTCGTCGAAGTTCGGGTAGTCCGCAAAGCTGCTCGTGCCTATCGCGAGCGAGATGCGCGCGTCGGCAGCCTTGTCCGAAAATATGCGGAAGTCGATATATCCGCCCTCTCCGAGGAACATATCCTTGACGCACTCGTCGTTTGAGCCGTCCGGACGCTGCATAAATTCGTCTTCATAGCCTGCCCAGCCGCCGCAAACTTCCGTTGCCGTAGTGCCGCCGCCGAAGTCGGCATATTCCGCTTCGAAGCGATAATCGGTGCGGACGACAGCGGGCTGTACTACGTTTATCTCATACGTCGCCGTCTTTCCGCAGTACGTCACCGTCACTGTCTTTTTGCCTTCCGTCTCCATATCCGGCGCGGCGACTTCGTACTCTCCGTCACCGAGAACGCGCGTCGTGCCGTCCGAATAAACGCATTCGACTTCGAGTCCGTCGCAGACGAATCTGTCTCCCGTTTCAAACTCCGTGCGCGCTTCGGACGCGTCGACCGTTACGCTTTCGACCATATCCGCTTCGTCGGTGAGTTCCGCTTCCGTCGAAACGACGATATAACCGAGGTTGCGCCCGCCTGCGGCTGCGCTCTGATCCCCCTCTTCGGGCGTGATGTCTGCGTAGCCGTAAGTACGGATCGAGATCTCGTTATATCCCTCTTTGAGCTGCACGTCGGCGTTCATCTCGTAAAGCTGGAATATCCACCACGGGGAAACGCCTCCCTCTTCGACAGCCGCGTTCGCGTCGTATACTATCCCGGTCGGCACCGCTTCGCCGTTGACGTATACTTTGGCGTACTTATCGAACTCGGGATAGAAGTTGAAGCCGTTAGTGCCTATCGACAGCGATATGCGCGCAGGCGCCGCTTTATCCGCGAACATACGGAAGTTCACATAACCTCCGCTGCCGAGGAACAGATCCTTGACGCATTCGTCGTCCGTGCCGTCGGGACGGAGGACCTGTCCGCTGCCGTCGCCGCAGTTCTCCGTCGCGACCGTGCCGCCGCCGAAATCGGCGTGCTCCGCCTCGAAGCGGTAGTCAGTGCGGCCGTCATCCGGCTCGGACTCGCGGATCGTTATCTTATACGAAGCCGTCTTGCCCTCGTAAGTCACCGTTACCGTGGCATCGCCCGCCGTTCCCATATCCGGCGAGGAGATCTTGCAGTCGCCGACGTCCACCGTTTTTTCGGTACCGTCGCTGTATTTTGCGGTCACTTTGAGTCCAGCCGCGGAGAACTCGTCGCCTGTTTCGTAATCCGTCACAGCCTGCGACCAGTCGAGCGAAATGCTCGTCACGACCGCCGCGGCAGGCGGACCGTCGTTTTTATTTTCTTCTTCCCCGCATGCCGTCAGGCATACCGCCGCCATAACGACCGCAATAAGCAACGCAGTAAGCGCCGCCGCGATCTTCTTCTTTTTCGTCATCATTTTTCCTCTCCCTCGGCTTGTTTAGCCTTTTTGCTTCGCAGCACGCCGCGGACTATCGTGAATACGAGCATTCCGACGGAAGCCGCCGTCAGCACCGCGAATCCGATTATCAGTCCGTTTATCGCATATCTCCACCAGGGAGTGAGCGTGACTATGCGCGTAGAAGACGTCATACCGTTCATCGCATTCGTGCGAACGAGCGCGTAGAGCACTCTGTGGGTCGCCTCGCGCATCGCAAGAGCGATGGTCGGGGAATCTTTGTAATCGTCGAGCGCGTGTCTGCCGCCGCCGCACATAAATATATCCTGCCCGACGCGCAGTCCGTCGACATAGTTGGACATAAGCGCGTAACCGTTACCGTCCGACTGAACGAAACCGATGAAGCCCCATTCGGTGCGGAGCACATCCGTCATCATGCCCTTGTGCGCGCCCGCCCAGAGCGCGCCGGCTCTCGTGAACGAACTCATTACGGACAGGGCTTCCCCCCTGCCGGCGGCACAGCCGCCTTCAAACGCTTTGAGATATATCTCGCGGATGGACTGTTCGTTCGCCCATATGGCGCAGCCGTTGCGATTCACTTCCATATCGTTGAGCGCGTAATGCTTGATCTGCGCGCCGCCGCCGTTGCTCTGCAAGCCCTTGACTTCGTATTCGCACATCATTCCGGAGAGGAAACCGTCCTCGCTGTAATACTCGCCGTTACGACCGCCGTACGCATTACGGTGCGTATTTGCGCCGGGAGCATAAAGGAACGTGAATCCGCACGCAAGGTTGTCCTCGCCGAGGCATTCGCCTATCCTGCGGGCTATATCGACGTCAAACGTCGACGCTATCAGGTTTTCGCTCGGATAGCACATACCCAGCCCGATAACGGGCGGCGAAGGAAGATAGTTGAGTCCTGCGGGGCCGTCCCTGTTCTGTGTGCCCGGTGCGGCAACGCTCTCCACTTCGGTCGTGGCGCACCACGCATTGCATATCAGATATGTCTGTTCCTCAAACGTCGTCTGATCGAGCAGGTCTTCCCAGAGCGGATGATCGTAAGGGATCTCGTTGCCGTCGGTGTCCTTCCAGAGGCTGAATACGGTGAGACCGTTGTCCGCGCCGTAAGTCGGCATCGTCAGGAATTCGTCCTCTACCCAACTCTTTTCGTAGTCGAGAGCGGTCAGCAGCGCGTCGTTCAGCGTTATGTCGACCTTGGACGGATAGGTCGCCTGCCAGTCACTGCGGGACAGATACTCCACCGTTTCTATGCCGTAGCCCGCTTTGTTGGGATCGACGTCGTCGAAGCGGTTGGTCACGACCTCACCGGTATACTGCGACTCGAACGGTTCATACTCGCCGCGCAAATCGAACGTCTCCGTCATATCGGCGTTGCCCGCCGCGTCGCCCGTATAGCCTTTGGCGGCAAGAATATTGTTGAGCGCGTCGTGCGCGTTATATCCCGCGGCGAAAATATAGTCGCCCTCGCTCGTGATGTACGTCTTTGCCGCGTTTGCGTCGTATGTCAGGAGCTCCTCGCCCGGGATCGTTATCTCCACTTCCTCTTCCGCTCCGGGGGCGAGAGGCGCGGTCTTGGCGAATCCGACGAGGTTAACCGCCGACTGCTCCACCTTGTTGTCGCGTTCATAATCGCCGTAAGGCTTCTGCAAGTATATCTGCACGACCTCACGTCCCGTGAACGTATCTCCCGTATTAGTCACCGTCAGCGACGCGACGTAATCGTCCCCGTCGCGGCGGACGTCGAAATCGGAGTAAGAGAACGTAGTATAGCTCAGCCCGTAGCCGAACGGGAACGCCACTTCCGCCGCATAGTCCCAGCTGCCCGCGCTCGTCGAGCCTTCCGACCCGTTGGCGTTGCCGCGCCCGAGCACGCTGTCCTCATAACGCGTTTCGTAATACCTGTAACCGACGTAAATGCCTTCCTGATAGACGAGGTATTTGAAATTCTTTTCCGTCGAGTCCGTAGTTCCCTGCGCGCGCAGCAGTTTGTCGTACACCGCGTTACCCGCATATCCGTCCATACCGAGATAGTCGTAGTTGCCGTTGTTTTCCGTGCTCGGCGCGGACAAATTGTTATAGAGGAACGTGTCCGACAGCCTGCCGCTCGGCACTGCGGCGCCGCTCACAAGATCCGCTACGGCGTCGGGACCGCTCGTTCCGCCGAGACCTACCCACATACACGCGTCTATGTCGTCCTTATAGTCCGACAGTCTGTCAAACTGCACGCCCATCGAAACTGTGTTGAGCAGTACTATCACTTTACTCAGCTTGCCCGCTTCTCTCATCGCGACGAGGTTGTCGAGATGAGCGCGTTCGTTTGGCGACAGCGCAGTCAGATTGCCGTTCTCGCCGTCCGTACCCGTCATCGCAAGATCGGCTCCTTCCGAGCCTTTGCGCGATATTACATAGATACCGACGCCCGGCACGGTGTTGCTCTCTATCGCGGAGTCCCACGTCGTTTCGCTTATCGTGCCGGTGCCCGTACCGTAACTATGCGACTGATACCATGTCCACAGCGCATCGTTGACGGTATACCCCTGCGCCTCAAAAGCGGCACGTACCGTCGGATGCTCGCTCATTCTGGTGCCGCCCGAGCCGTCGGTCACATACAGCCAGTTTACGCTGCGCCCGCCGTAGAAATTGACGATTTTGGTTTTGTCCGTCAGCGGCAGAGCCTTGTCGTTGTTCCACAGCAGCACCGCGCCGTTCGCAGCGGCTTCGCGAGCAACTTCCTTGTCGTATTCGTACAGCGCTTCCTTGTCGGCTATGTAGGTGAACGCAGGCTGTCCGTTCTCCTCCGCCTCCTCCTTTTCGCTATCCGACGCAAGACGGGAGAACTTGGGTTTATAGTACTGAGTGTCCCCCGCTTCCGCGAACTCGTCCTCTATCCTTTCATAAGGGATAATGTTGAAAAACGAGTTCAGTTGGCTCGCGTAATAGTCCGCGAAGCCGCTTCCTATGCAAAGCGCGATAAGCAGTAATGCGAAAACTCCCGCAAGCACGCTCCACAAGATCACGAATCTTTTTTTCATTCTTCCTCCTTGACGGTAAATTTATCCCGACCGCGTTTTTACGCGGACAAGACCGTGAGTGTGCCCTTTCGTAACTTGTTCCGCTCCTTCCGGTGAGCCGCTTTGTCTTTTTATGCCTCCTTCGCCGCACTGAGCGACAGCGACGTGTAAAAACTTATCCTGTCGAAATTCGCCTCCGCGACGGTCGTGAACGCGATCGCGTTTTCTCCTTCTTTGAGTTCTATCCCCACTGTGAACGGCGACGTAAATTCCGTATATCTGTCCGCACCGTTCATATATCCGGTGCCTTTCGCCTCGCCTACGGTGACGGCGCTGCCGTTCACCGTCAGCAGGAATCTGCTCTCGAACGTCGTATCGAACGGATGGTTGATATATATCCGCATCATAACATACGCCGTCATATCCGACGCTATCGAAAAATTCACCGTTGCTCCGTCGCGTTCCAGATCGCCGACATATCTGCCGCCGCTTGCCTTTTCAGAGTCTATGACGGAATACAGTCCGCTGACGTCCGCGTCCTCCGCTTCAAAGTCATAATCACGCAGCGCGAGATACAGTTTTGCCGTCGTAGTAAATTCCAGACAGTCGATATTCAGATTATACCCGTCCACAATGGTTATCGTAATGACGTTCTCGCCTTTTTTCAGTATGACGTCCGTCTCTATAGGTTCGCCGAACTTGTAGTACAGTTCCTCCGCGCTGCCGTCGAAACCCAGTCCGGGCACTACTCCCACCTCATGCGGCATTCCGTTAATGCCAAGCAGCATTTTATCCTCGAATACGAACGGTTTCGCCCTGTTCACCCGCAGCCCGAGCACGGCGCGCGCCGAACGCGACGCATTTACTTTGAATGTAATCTTCGTTCCGGACGTATGCAGCCACGCAGCTACCTTGCCGCCGCTCGCGCCGTCCGCGTCCTCCACTCTGAACGAATCCGAAAACAGCGCGTCCTCCGCTTCAAACACATACGTCGATTCTTTCGTTTCAAACGTCCCGTAACCCGCCGCAGTCACGATCGCCGCGACGGCGACAAGAACAAGCAACGCAAGCGATATTACGACGGAAAAAACGTCGCTTCGCCGGTTGCGCCCGCCTTTTTCCGCCGTCCCGATTCCGTCGGGCGAAGGATCTGCGACAGGCGAGTCTGCCGTATGCGTGTCGGCGGTCGGCGGTTCGCCGACGAGTTCATTGAGCGATATGCCGAGCAGGCGTGCGATACGGGGCAGTTCGTCGATGTCGGGAAGCCCGTTTCCGCGCTCCCAGCGGCTTATCGTTCTGTCCGAAACATACAGCATTTCGGCAAGCTGCTTCTGCGTCAGTTTATGTTTTTCCCGATATTCGCGTATATGCCTGCCTATTATCTCTGCATTCATCTTTCCCTCCCGTAGCCGCCGTTCCGTAACAAACATATCACATTGCAGCTCCCGTTTCAATAGAAAATCCGAATTTTGTTTCTCTCGTCGTATGAGAGTCAGCGGCAGCGCACGGCGCCGTGACCGCTTTTTGCGCGATTTCGCCGTTAAACGTTACTCACGCACGTGTATATACCATATCATACCCTCCCCCCTCGATGTAAAGCATTAACGCACGAAAGAAGCAAATATTTTCACGAAGCCGTCATTGCTTGACGGCAAAGCACGGTTGTGCTACAATACGATAGAAGAAAAAAGCGGACGCAGGCACAACGCGCGCGGCGCCCGGAACACACGGAGAAGCATTATGGAAACAAAAAAAATAACCGTCCTTGCCGGAGACGGAATAGGTCCGGAAATAACCGATGCCGCCATAAACGTATTAGAAAGAGCGGCGGAAAAAGCCGGAGTAAAATTCGCGTTCGATCGCAGAAAGATAGGCGGCTGCGCAATAGACGAATTCGGCGTGCCGCTGCCGGACGAAACCGTCACGTCGTGCAAGGCGTCCGACGGCGTGCTGCTCGGAGCGGTAGGCGGACCCAAGTGGGACGCGTTACCCGCGGACATACGTCCCGAAAAGGGACTGCTCGGTATACGCAAAGCCCTCGGACTGTTCGCAAATCTCCGCCCCGCGGTCATTTATCCCGAGCTGTCCGCGGCAAGTCCGCTCAAAAAAGAAGTGCTGGATCGCGGCGTGAACGTCATGGTCGTCAGGGAACTCATCGGCGGTATCTACTTCGGACCGCGCGGCGACACGAACGGCGGAAAAACGGCTTACGACACCGAGATATATTCGGAAGACGAGGTGCGCCGCATAGCCAAAGTCGCGTTCGACCTCGCGCGCGGACGGCGCGGCAAAGTCACGAGCGTTGATAAAGCCAACGTACTGATGTCCTCGCGGTTATGGAGACGCGTAGTCGAAGAAGTACACGAAAGCTATCCCGACGTCGAACTCGGGCATATGTACGTCGATAACGCCGCTATGCAGCTCGTGCGCGATCCTTCGCAATTCGACGTACTGCTCTGCCCCAATATGTTCGGCGATATACTAAGCGACGAAGCGAGTCAGATAACCGGCTCGATAGGGCTGCTGCCTTCATCGTCGCTCGGCACGGAAAAGGCGGGGCTGTTCGAGCCGATACACGGCAGCGCGCCCGACATAGCGGGTAAGGACGTCGCCAACCCCATAGCGACTATACTCGCCGCCGCGATGCTGCTCGACAACATAGGAATGGAAAGCTCTGCGCGCGCCGTCGAACGCGCCGTCGCGAAGTTCATCGCCGACGGCTGGAGAACTCCCGACCTCGGCGAAGGCAAACGCGTCGGCTGCCGCGAAGCGGGCAGGATCATAGCGGATAACCTCGCGTAACGGCGGGCGGTGAACGTTTGTCCGCAGTTTATGACGGATATATAAGGACAGGCTTATGATAAAAATAAGGACGGTCGCGGACAGCGACCGCAAGGATTATACGACAATGGCGGAGGAGTTCTACGACTCCCCCGCCGTTATGAAAAAGATACCGCGAAGCTATATCGATCTGACGTTTTCCGAACTGCTTTCCGGCAGTCCTTATGCCGCCGCGCTTATTGCCGAACGCGACGGCAAGGCGATAGGCTATGCGCTGCTCGCGCTCACCTTTTCACAGGAAGCGGGCGGCAGAGTCGTATGGATCGACGAGATCTACGTCCGTCCCGAAGCGCGCGGTTCGGGCGCGGGACGCGCGCTCATCGAAGCGGTGCGGTCGCGTTTTCCCGCAGCGCGTTACCGTCTTGAACTCGAGCCGGACAACGACGGCGCACGGCGGCTGTACGAACGCCTCGGCTTCACCGCCCTGCCCTACGAACAAATGTACTCTTCGGTTGCGCGCTCCGCGCGCTGACCGTTTCACGCGCCTGCGCGATCTTTTTGCGAATTTACCGCGTTTCCGAGCCGCCATGGGGTCACCCTATGGCGACCGTTTCCGCTGCCGCTCACTTCGCACCTTGCGGTGGGCATTGTGTGCTTTTGCGGTACAAACTAACTTGGTAAAACCACAAGCGGGTCATTTACCGTGCGTCAGCACCATTCGCTGCGAATTCTGCCAAACAGCAAGCGGGTTTCACGCATAATAAAGACGCGCACGGCGAGCCGTGCGCGAAAGTAATGATTTGAGTTTCAGACATTGAGGCATAGGAGGCAAGTTTACTCTGTTTTGCTGCCCCGCGGAAATGGCTATGGCGGAAAAAGCTAAACTTGCTTCGCAAATGCTCCGTCTGCCCTGCCGTCGCTCAAACAAACGATTTATAACCGTCTTATCTTTTCCCCATTGCAGCGAAAGCCGCTTTGACCGCAATGCCATTTGACTTTTCGCGCGACAGCAAAAGCGCAGCTTTTGCGGGGGCGCAGCCCCGAGCGCACCCGCCCTTTGGCGTTCGCGCTCGGTTGAGTACGGCACAGCCGCACGGAAACCGACAATCGGCGCGAGGCGGCAGCCGAAGGCAGAGAACGGGGTTCAGACGGACAACCGGCGAGATATACTTTTTTTTATCTTCTTCCCTTTCCCCCGAAAAGAAGGAAGCCGCAGAGTGCCGCTCAGGCGGGCAGCTGCCGAGGGAGCATACCTGCGTCGACGAAGCACGGTAGTGCGAAGTCGGAGTATGTGACCGAGGACGCAGCCCGCATCAGCGGTGCTATGCGGCTTCCCATTGCGATGGGAAGCCGCCCGACCGAGCACGCAGCCGCTCAAGCGGCGCTATGCGGCTTCCCATCAAAGAAAAAGGCATAAAGTTGAAATGCAAATCGCCCGAGCATTCGGGCGATTTGCATTTCAACTGGCAAAATGAGATGTCAGAGAGAGGAAAGCAGTATCCGTCGTTAACCGCTGCGCAAGGCGGAAGAACTTATACTTGCCGCCGACGATATATACCGCCTTTTTGCCCTTTCGGCATATGTCGTAAATCTTTTTCGCCGCTTTTTCGACGCTCATACGCTTGTCCGCTCTCGACGCGGCGACGGACGCGGCTTTATCGACGCGCCCGAGATAGCGCGCGTTGGTGTCCGCGTATACCGTCTTGTTTGCCGTAAAGCCCGTACTTATCTCGCCCGGGCAGATCGTCACGACGGATATACCGGCAGGCTTCAATTCCATATACAGCGACTCGCCGAGCATAAGCTGCGCCGCTTTCGCCGCGCAGTACGCCGAATGATAGGGCGTGACCGTCATAGCGGAGATACTGCATATCATCGCTATCCGCCCGCCCCTGTCCATATGTTTCAGGCACGCGCGGGTGACGAACAGCGAGCCGAAATACGATATGTCCATTATCCGCTTTATCTCGCTCATCGGCGCAAGCTCCGCCGTGCCGAACATACCCGCTCCCGCGTTGTTTATCACGACGTCTATGCGCCCGTACTTCGCCGCGATCTTTTCCACCGCGGCGTTCACCTGCGCTTCGTCCGTCACGTCGCAGCGGTACTCGTCCTTTTCCTCGTCGCATGCCGAGCGCGACAGACCGCATACCCTGTCGCCGCCCGCGCGGTATAAGTCGGCTATCGCCTTTCCCAGTCCGCCGCTCGCGCCCGTTATAACTACCACTTTATCCATACGCGCATCTCTCCCGACGCGAAAGTCATTTGCCCAGTCCGAGACTCAGCCTGTCGAGCGACATTCCGAACGGCCGCACGAAATGTCCGAGGAAATACTCCACCTCGGGACTGTTATACGCTTTCAGCTTTGCGAGCGTGGAACGCTCCGCTTCCGCAAACTCCGTATTACCCTGCGCGAGCTCCTCCACGCACTTGACGTACGCCGCGAGAGTGTCCGCATACTTGACGAGCCGCCGCTCCGTATCGCTGCCGCCGCAGACCAGCCCGTCCACCTCTCCGCGCAATTCGTCCGGCAGAGACTCGACGAGTTTCTTCTCGCTGCGCTTTTCTATGTCCTTATACGCGCTCGTGATGTCCGAATTGAAATACTTGACGGGCGTGGGCAGGTCGCCCGTGAGTACCTCGCCCGTTTCGTGATACAGCGCGATCATGCCCACGCGGTCGGGATCGACGTCCCCGCCGTTGCGGACGTGCAGAACCGCGAGCGCGTGCGCGAACATTGCGACGGTCGCGCTGTGTTCGAGCACGTTCTCCGTCCGCGTGTTGCGCATAAGCGCCCACCTGCCGATATATTTCATTCTCGACAGGAACGCATAGAACACGCTGTCGTCTGTCATCTTTTCGCCTTCCTTATCGTTTTCATCGCCGCCGCCGCCACATCCGCAGGGGTGAAGCGATTGATCTCGAACAGCACTCCCGCGGGAGCGGAAAGCCCGAAATCGTCCTTGCAGACGGTCATGCCGTCCAGCCCGACATATTTATACCAGCAGACCGAACTGCCCGCTTCCACCGCCACGCGCGCGCGCACCGCGTCGGGCAGTACGGACTCGCGGTATGCCGCGGGCTGTGCGTCGAACTCTTCGAGGCAGGGCATGGAAACGACGCGCGCGTCCACTCCCTTTTCCGCCAGCAGCTTCTTCGCTTCGACGAGCAGATATACCTCGCTGCCCGTTCCCATAAGTATGACGTCGGGAACGTCTTTTTCACTGTCGGAGAGGATATAACCGCCCTTCATCGCGCCCGCGCCGTCCGTGCCCTCGGGCGACGTCAGCTTCTGACGGCTGGTGACCACAGCCACGGGGTGCTTGCCCGTGCAGTAATACGCGTAGGCAGCCGCGGTTTCCAGCCCGTCGCAGGGGCGGAACACGCGCAGATTGGGCAGCGTGCGCAGCATCGCAAGCTGCTCCACAGGCTGATGAGTAGGACCGTCCTCGCCCACGCCTATGGAGTCGTGAGAGAGAATATAAAGCACGGGCAGATCCATCAGAGCGGTCATTCTGACCGAACCCTTGAAGTAATCGGAGAACACGAAGAACGTCGCGCAGTACGGATGCAGTCCGCCGTGCAGGGCTATGCCGTTCGCTATGCTCGCCATAGCCAGTTCGCGCACTCCGAAGTGTATGTTGCTCTCCGCGGGGGTCTGCGCCGAATAGTAACCGCGGGACTTCATTATCGACATATTGGACGGACCGAGATCCGCGCTGCCGCCGACAAGGTCGGGCATACGGTTGTCCGCCAGCCAGTTGAGCACCGCTCCCGAGTGCGCGCGCGTCGCCGCGTTGCCCTTCGGCGCCGCCGCCCAGAACTCCTCGTCGTGAGCGACGTCGGGAAACTTCCCTTTCATCCGACCGGTCAGTTCCGCGTGCAGTTCGGGATACGCGTTCTTATATGCGCGCATGAGCCTGTTCCACTCCGAATGCGCTTTCGCGCCGCGCTCTTTTACCTCGCGGGTAAACTCCGCCGCGCCGGGCAGAGCGGTGAACGGCGGCTGCTTCCAGCCCATCGCCGCTTTCATCTCCGCTATGCAGTCCTCGCCGAGCGGAGCGCCGTGGCTGGACTCGCTGTTCGCTTTCGACGTGCCGCGTCCTATGACGGTGTGGATTATGACGAGCGTCGGACGTTCCTTGTCCGCCTTGGCGAGAGTGAGCGCCGCGCCGAACGCATCGACGTCCTCGCCGTCGCCCGCGTCGACCACCTGCCAGCCCTGCGCCGCAAATCTCGCAGCCACGTCGTCGTCGAACACGCCGTTTATCGCGCCCTCGATCGTGACGTCGTTCTTATCGTATATGACTATCAGCTTGCCCAGCTTCCACGAGCCGGCAAGGCTCGCCGCTTCGTAGCTGAGCCCCTCCATCAGGCACCCGTCGCCGCAGAACGCATAGGTATAATGATCGACCACGGGGAAACCGTCGCGGTTGAACCGTGCGGCAAGCATCTTTTCCGCAAGCGCGAAACCTACGGCGTTGCCTATGCCCTGCCCGAGCGGACCCGTGCTCGTTTCCACGCCGGGCGTCGCGCCGTATTCGGGATGCCCCGGCAGTCTGCTGCGCAGCTGACGGAAGGACGCGAGATCCTCTTTGGTGATGCCGTATCCGCACAGATGCAGCACGCTGTAAAGCATGCTCGACGCGTGTCCCGCGGAAAGCACGAACCTGTCGCGGTCGAAAAACGCGGGGTCTGCGGGATCGTGCCTGAGATACCTGCCGAAAAGCGCGGATACTGCGGGCGCGGCGCCGAGAGGCGTGCCGGGATGTCCGCTCTTGGCTTTTTCGATGGCTTCCACCGACAGCACTCTGACGGAATCGATCGCATAGCGAAGTGTCTTATTGTCCATTTTTCTGTCCTTTTGTCCGAAAAAAATATTCTTCCGATGTTATTATAGCATTCGCGGGAGGCTTTTTGCAAGTCATTTGCCCCGTTCGCGCAAGTTTTTCACCGCCGCCGCTATTTCTTCCGCCGCCTCTTCCGGCTTTCTGCCGGTAGTGTCGACGGTGACGTCCGCGCATTCCGCGTATACGTCCGCGCGCTCGGCGAGCAGACGGCGCACGCGTCCGATCATATCCCCGCGGAGCAGCGGACGGGCGTCGCTGTGCGAGCACCGCTCGGCGATACATTCGGGCGTAGCGGTCAGCAGCACCGTAAGGCACCCGCGTTTCATCTCCGCGCGGCTGCCCGCGTCGAGCGGCGCTCCGCCGCCGAAGGAGATCACCGCGCCGTCCCCGCCGCAGACGCGGGCGACGATCGCCCTCTCCCGCGCGCGGAAATACGCCTCTCCGTCCGTTTCAAAAACGTCGCTTATGCTCCTGCCCTCTTCGCGCTCGAACTCCTCGTCCGTGTCGACGAGCGGCATGCCCGTCAGCGCGGAAAGTGCTTTGCCAACGCTCGACTTCATCGTGCCGGGCATACCTATCAGCCCTATGTTCACGCGCCGCTCCTGTCCAGTATGCCCTTGATCGCAAGGCATGCGAGCTTATAACTGTCCGCGCCGAATCCGCAGATCACGCCGTTGCAGTTGTCCGCCAGCACGGAAACGTGGCGGAAATCCTCGCGCGCGTGGACGTTGGAGATATGCACTTCCACTTTGGGAATATCCACGCAGGGCAGCGCGTCCCCTATCGCCCGCGAATAATGCGTATACGCGCCCGCGTTGAGGACTATTCCGTCCGCTCCGAAACGGCGCACGGCGTCCTGCACCGCACACACGATCTCCCCCTCGATATTCGACTGGAAGAACACCGTGTCTATGCCGCGCTCCGCGCACCACTCCGCGATCTCCGCGTTCATATCGGCGAGCGTCCGTTCGCCGTATATCTTCTTCTCTCTCGTCCCCAGCATATTGAGATTGGGTCCGTTGATTATGAGTATCTTCATATCCGTCCCTCCTTTTCGAGCGCGCGCTCCGCCGCCTTACGCAGCGCGGCGCGGTCGCCTTTGAGTCCCGTGAATATTTCGTCCGCTATTATCGCCTGGTATATCAGCATACCCAGTCCGTCGCTCGTTTTTGCTCCCGCTTCGGCGCAAGCCGTCATAAACCGCGTCGTGCGCGGCGAGTAAACGAGATCGTAGGCGTACCTGACCCTGCCGAGATCGGCGCCCTCGGGAAGAGGGGGCGCGGACGACGGCGTGGCGCAGTTGACTATCAGTTCCGCCGCTCCCGCGTCCTTTGCCGAAGCGACGGCGCGCAGCCCGTATTTCTCCGCGAGCCGCACCGCCTTTTCGTGCGTCCTGTTACAGATCGCAACGTCCGCTCCCATACGCGAGAGCGCATACGCGACGGCTTCCGCCGCTCCCCCCGCGCCTATCATAAGCGTTTTCATTCCGCGGACGGACCCCGTCAGCTCCGTCAGAGCCGCCGCGAACCCGTCGGCGTCCGTATTATACCCCGTCGCCCGTCCGCCGTTTATCTTTACGACGTTCACGGCGTCAAGCCCGCCCGTTTCCACAGAGGACAAATAAGGAATGACTGCGCGCTTGAAAGGTTTTGTCACGTTGAATCCATCGAGATCCGCAAGCAGCCTGCGCACCGCCGCGTCGAATCCGCTCTCGGATACGTCGAGCACGCCGTATTCGGCGGGAACGCCCAACTCGCAGAGAACGGCTTTGTGGATGATCGGCGAAAGCGTATAGCTTATGCCGCTGCCGAACACGCAGAGTTTCAGCATACGACCTCCCAGAACCCGGGATAGCTGATCGACGCGCTCTCCGCGCCCTTTATCTCGCAGCCGCGTTCGCTGCCGAGGGCGGCTATCGCCGCGCTCATCGCTATGCGGTGGTCGCCGAACGAGTCAACCGTTCCGCCGCGCAGTCCGCCGCGCCCCTTTATCGTCATTCCGTCGGCGCGGGTCTCAACCTCGCCGCCCATCGCGCGGATCATCGCGGCGGTCGTTTCTATCCTGTCCGACTCTTTGACGCGCAGTTCCGCCGCGCCGCTTATCACGCTGTCGCCCTCCGCGAACGCCGCGACCGCGGCGAGCAAAGGTATCTCGTCTATCAGCGACGGCACGTCCGCCGCCGTTATCGTGAACGGGGAAAGCGCCCCCGTCCGCTCCGCAGTCACGTCCGCCAGAGGCTCCGCGCCGCGGCGAACGTTGTCCGTCGTTATTTTCAGACCCATTTCCGCCAGCACTTCGAGCGCGCCCGTGCGGGTGGGATTGATACCCACGTCCTCCACCGTTACCCTGCCGCCGGGCACTGCCGCCGCCGCGCCGAACAGGAACGCCGCCGCCGACATATCGCCGGGAACGCACACGTCCGCCGCGCGCAGCCGCCCGGGGACCACCGTCACCGTCGGTCCGTCGCTCGCCACGTCCGCGCCCATTGCGCGCAGCATAAGCTCCGTATGGTTACGGGAAAGAGCGGGCTCCGTCACGCGCGTGACGCCGTCCGCGCCGAGCGCTGCGAGGATGATCGCGCTCTTGACCTGCGCGCTCGCCATCGGCATAGCGTAGGTTATGCCGTGCAGCTTTGCGGGGCGGATATAGAGCGGCGCTCTGCCCGCCGTCGAGGTTATGTCCGCGCCCATCAGCGACAGCGGATCGGTCACCCGCTTCATCGGGCGCGAGCGCAGGCTGTCGTCGCCGTCTATGCTCGCCGTCACGCCCCGCCCCGCGAGCAGCCCCGCAAGCAGGCGCGTCGTCGTGCCCGAATTGCCCGCGTCGAGCCGCGCGTCGCGGAACTTCGCGCAGCCGCGCACGCGCACCGTCGAGCCGTCGACGTCTATCTCCGCGCCCAGCTTTTTCATACACGCTATCGTCGAACGGCAGTCGCCGCCGAGCAGGGCGTTCGTCACTATCGCCTCGCCCTCCGCCGCCGCGTTGAACATCACCGCGCGGTGGGTTATGCTCTTGTCCGGAGCCGTCCGGAGCGTTCTGTCGAAATATTTTACAGGGCGGACAAACATCTTTTCAGCCTCCGCGAAAACTCTTCGGGCGTCAGACGCTTCTCTTCCACGTCCCCGCCGCCGACTGGCAGCATCACGACTATCTCCCCGCCGCTGTTCTTCTTGTCCGCTTTCGCGGTCTCCGTCACGTCCTCCGCGCTCACCGACGGGAACGGATGACGGCACACCTTGCCGCACAGCATATGCAGCGCGGAGAGGTATGCGGGATCCAGCTCATCGGAGAACATTTCCGCTTCGGCGAGCAGTCCGAGCGCGACGTATTCGCCGTGCGACAGGCGGAATCCGTCCAGCCGCTCGACGGCGTGCCCCACGGTATGCCCCGCGTTGAGCCGCTTGCGCAGTCCGCTCTCCTTGAAGTCCGCGGCGACCACGCTCTCCTTATATCTCACCGACATCTCTATCAGCCTGCCCGCGCACTCCCCGCGCGAGATCAGTCCGTCTATGCCGCGCACCGTTTCGTCGTAAATATCCCTGTCGAGCAGCGCGTGTTTTATCATCTCCCCGCACCCGCACAGCCATTCGCGCTCGGGCAGAGTGCGCAGAAAATCGCGGCAGACAACGACGCGTCCGGGCATATGGAACGCCCCCGCGACGTTCTTATAGCCGCCCACGTCCACGCCCGTCTTGCCGCCTATGCCGCTGTCCACCATCGCGAGCAGCGTCGTCGGCACGTTTATCCACTTCACGCCGCGCATAAAGCACGCCGCGGCAAACCCCGCCGTATCTCCCGTCACGCCGCCTCCGACGGCGACGAGCGTCGTCTGCCTGTCGCAGCCCGCGCTCACCATATCCGAAACGATCTTACCGACGGTATCCAGCGTCTTGTACTTTTCTCCCGCCGGGATAACGGTGTGCCGCACTCCGGCAAACAGCGACGGATAGAAGTCGGCGACGTTGGAGTCCGTCACGGTGAAAATATTGTCCGAGCGCAGAATGCGCTCCGCTGCGGCTGTCGCGTCGCCTATCTCCGCTTTCACTTCGCCCTCCTTTCGTCCGTGCGTGCGCGCAGTTCTTCCAGCGTGTCGCCGCCGAACGTGTCGAGAAGAGCGGTCAGCGTCGCGAGCGCGACGACGTTCTCCGCCACCACCGCCGCCGCTTCCATAACGCAGCAGTCGCTGCGCTCCGCCGCGGCTGACGCGGGCTTTCCCGTCGCGAGATCGACGGTGGCAAGCCCGTTCTTCATAAGCGTGGGTATGGGCTTGAACGCCGCGGTGAGAACGATGTCCTCGCCGTTGCTCATACCGCCCTCCAAACCGCCCGCGCGGTTGGTATGCCTGCCGTCGGGATATATGCAGTCGTGCGCTTCGCTGCCCTTCATATACGCCAGATCGCGCCCCATGCCGACGCCCACGGCTTTGACGGCGTTTATCCCCATCAGGTGGAACGCGTAGAGCGCGTCAAGACGGCGGTCGTACTGCACATAGCTGCCCACGCCGAGCGGCATACCTTTCACCGTTATCTCGGCCTCGCCGCCCAGCGTGTCGCCCGCGCGCATGGCTTCGTCTATCGCGGCGCGCTGCTCCGCGGCGTCCGTTATGCCGCAGATATGCAGCACGCGGCTGCTTATCGTCACTCCTACGGCTTCGAGCACCTGGCGGCAGATCGCTCCGCCCGCCACTCTCGCCGCCGTTTCCCGCGCGCTCGCGCGTTCGAGCACGGGGCGGGCGTTGTCGCCGAAACCGTATTTCTTCACGCCCGTAAGGTCCGCGTGTCCGGGACGGACGCGCGTGAGCTTTTTCAGCGATATGTCGCCCGTTTCGGGGGACATCACCGCCGTCCAGTTCTCGTAGTCGCGGTTTTTGATGAAGTAAGCGAGCGGACTGGCGAGCGTGACCCCGCCGTTGAGCCCGGACAGCACTTCGATCGTATCCGTTTCTATCTTCATTCTGCCGCCGCGCCCGTAACCGCCCTGCCGACGGGCGAGTTCCGCGTTCACGCGTCCTATGTCTATCTTCGCTCCCGAAGGCAATCCTTCGAGTATGCCGACGAGCCCTTTGCCGTGGCTCTCTCCCGCCGTAAGCAATCTCATTGTAAAATCTCCCTTGCCGCGTCGCAGTCTTTTTCGTCCTTGAATTCCAGCCGCAGCGCGCCGCCCGCGCCCTCGCGCGAGTGCACCACGGACAGGTTCTCTATGCTGATATTTCCTTCCGCCAGCGCGGCGAGCGCGCCAGCCACCGATCCGACGCAGTCAGGCACGTCGACGTACAGGATATATCCTCCCGCCGACTTCCGCCTTCCCGTCACGCGGTCGCGTTTGTCCTTAGCCGCCGCAAGATATGCGGTTATGTCCTCGCCCGCGGCGATCTTCCCGCGCAGTTCGGTCAGCCGCGCGATATAGTCGTCCATACCGTCAACGATATTGCCGCGGTTGAGCGCCGCCACCGTGTTCCAGAAATCAGGCGGAGAGGACGCCACGCGCGTGGTGTCCGTAAAGCCGCTGCCCACGATCTCCTCGTCGCCCTCAATCGCGGCGTCGACGAGGCAGTACGCCGCCATATGCACGAGATGCGATACCCTGCCGACGAGCCTGTCGTGCTCCTCCGCGCCCATCACGACGGGGATCGCGCCCGCGTCCGAAACGAGTTTCTTCATAAACGCGAGCGCTTCCGCGTCGCCGTTATAGTCCGTCAGTATATAGCAGGCGTTTTCTAGCAGCCGCTCCTTGGCGGCGCGCACGCCCTTGCGTTCCGTGCCCGCCATCGGGTGCCCGCCTATCAGCCTGCCCTTTATCCCCGTCAGCATACCTTTGACGCTGCCGACGTCCGATATTATCTTGTCGGGATAAAGCGATACGAGCCGTTCCGCCGTCTCCCGCACGAGGGAGAGCGGCGTGCATATCACGACCGCCGCGCAGTCGGAAAAGTCGCCGAGCCCGCGCGCGAGCTCTCCGACCATTCCCGTCGAAAGCGCGTACTCGCCGTCCTCCGCCTTGTGCGCGAGCCCTTTCACCGCGTAGCGCCCTTTAAGCGCAATGGCGAGCGAACCGCCTATCAGCCCCAGCCCGACTATGCCTATTTTGTCTTTTTCGGTCATACGCAATGATTATACCACCGACGAAAAAAAATGGCAAACGATAAAGGCGCACACGCGCGTTTTTTACGGCGGCAAAAGGCAAAAATTTTCATTGCGAATTTCCCCTCAACTCCTTGCGCTGCCCGCGCTTTTATGATAGAATAGTAAAAAACACACGGAGAATGCAATGGACGCAAAGAACAGAAGGGTCCTCGCGGTCAGAACTTCCAAGATCATCTACCGCGAAGGCGACACCGTCGTAAAGGTATTCGACGCGGACTACTCCAAGGCGGACGTACTGAACGAGGCGCTCAACCAGGCGCGCGTGGAAGAAACGGGACTGAATATCCCCCGCCTCATCGACGTTCTCGTCGAGGACGGGAAATGGGCTATCCGCTCCGAATACGTCGAGGGCACGACGCTCGCGGCGCTTATGGAAAAATATCCCGAGCGCACGGACGAATACCTCGAATTTTTTGTCGAACTGCAAACGGAAGTGCACGAAAAGAGCTGCCCGCTCCTCGCCAAGCTCAAGGACAAGATGGACCGCAAGATATGCGAAACGGACATAGACGCGACCACCCGCTACGAACTGCACACTTCGCTCGAAAGTATGCCCAAGCACAAAAAGCTGTGCCACGGCGACTTCAACCCCACCAACATAGTGATGACGAGCGGCGGCGTGCCGTATATCCTCGACTGGGCGCACGCGACGCAGGGCAACGCTTCGGCGGACGTGGCGCAGACTTACCTTACGTTTATGCTTTCGGGGAGGGACGACATAGCGGAAAAATACCTCGACCTGTTCTGCGAAAAGACGGGGACGGCGAAAAAGTACATCCAGAAATGGCTGCCCGTCGTCGCCGCGGCGCAGTCCGTCAAGGGCAGACCGGAAGAGCGCGAACTGCTCCTGAAATGGGTCAACGTAGTCGATTACGAATAAAACGATAAAATAAAACGGAGAGTAAATGATGAAGATCACGATCTGCATAGGAAGTTCCTGCCACCTCAAAGGTTCCCGCGAGGTAGTGGAGGGATTACAGAAGCTGATAGCCCGCGACGGACTGAAAGACAAGATAGAGCTTGCCGGCACGTTCTGCCTCGGCAAGTGCCAGACGGGAGTGAACGTGCTCGTAAACGACGAACGCTTCTCCGTTTCCCCCGAAACGGTGGAGGAATTCTATTCAAGCGCCGTTCTTCCCCGCCTGAAATAACGCCCGGAGGGATGTATGCCCGAGTTTCTCAAACTGAAAAAATCGGACTGTCGCAACTGCTATAAGTGCATCCGCCACTGCCCCGTCAAGTCCATACGCTTTTCGGGCAATCAGGCGCATGTCGTCTACGACGAATGCATACTCTGCGGTCAGTGCTACGTCGTCTGTCCGCAGAACGCAAAGGAAACGGTGGACGAAACGGAGATCGTCGACGTTATGCTCGCGGACAAGTCCGCGCCCGTATACGCCAGCGTCGCTCCGTCTTTCATAGCCTATTTCGAGGGCGCGAGCATAACGACGCTGACCAAAGCGCTCCTTTCGCTCGGCTTTGCCGCCGTCGAGGAGACCGCGGTGGGCGCGACCCTCGTCAAGCGCGAATACGAAAAGGCGGTCGCGGAAAAGCGGTCGGACGTGATGATAACGTCGTGCTGCCATTCCGTCAATCTGCTGATCGGGAAATACTACCCTAACCTGATGAAATATCTGCTGCCCGTCGTGTCCCCGATGCAGGCGCACTGCCTGGACATCAAAAAGCGGGTGCCGAACGCAAAGACCGTGTTTATCGGACCCTGTCTGTCCAAAAAGGACGAAGCGTATAACGGCACGGTGGACGCGGTGCTCACCTTCCGCGAACTCGCGCTTATGCTGAAAAAAGCGGGAGTCGCCGTGGATAACGGCACGGACGCGGACGACAAAACGCGGGCGCGCCTGTTCCCCGTCGTCGGCGGCGTGATACGCACGATGGACCGCCCGGACAACGGTTATACATACCTGACGGTGGACGGCGTTGAGAACTGCAAAGCCGCGCTCAGCGACATAGCGGCGGGCAACGTGCACAACTGCTTTATCGAGATGAACGCGTGCGCGGGCGGCTGCATAGGCGGACCCGTTATGGAAAAATACCGCAACTCCCCCGTGCGCCACTATAAAGCGATACTCGAATACGCAGGCAAAGACGACTTCGACGTCCCCTCTTACGCGTCGGACTTCCTGCACAAGGAGCGCGGGTATATCGGCGTAACCAAGACGACGCCGACGGAAGAGGAGATCGCGGCGATACTCCGCAGCACGGGAAAGACCAAGCCGTCGGACGAGCTGAACTGCGGAACGTGCGGCTACGACACCTGCCGCGAAAAGGCGATCGCCGTGTTCCAGGGCAAGGCGGACATCAATATGTGCCTGCCCTTCCTGATGAAAAAAGCGGAGAGCTTCTCCAACAACATACTCGCGAACACCCCCAACGGCATACTCGTCGTCAACGAAGATCTCGAAGTCCAGCAGATCAACCGCGCCGCGCTCAAAATGTTCAATATCGCGTCGGCGGCGGACATTATGGGCGAGCAGGTGGTGCGCATAATGGATCCGCTGCCCTTCCTCGACGTGCTCGACGAGCACAAGCAGGTGCGCGGACGGCGCGAGTACTATGCCGAATACGGCAAATATTTCGATCTTACGATAATCCACGACAAGACTTCGCATATCCTGATAACGATCATCCGCGACATAACCGACGAGGAGGAGGAGCGCGTCAAGAAAGAGAATATCAGCCGCGCGACCGTGGATATAGCGGACAAGGTCGTCGACAAGCAGATGCGCATCGTTCAGGAGATAGCTTCCCTGCTCGGCGAGACGGCGGCGGAAACGAAGATCGCGCTGACCAAGCTCAAGGAGTCCATTGCCCATGAGGACGAGTAATCTCTGCGCGGACATCGGCTATATGAGCATCAACCACGCGGGCGAAAGTCTGTGCGGCGACCATGTGGAGATGATAGAAACGGAGGACCGTCCGTCCACCGTCATAGTGCTTGCCGACGGACTGGGCAGCGGGGTCAAAGCGAGCATACTTTCCACGCTGACGAGCAAGATAATCTCGACGATGATCGCAGCGGGGCTGAAACTGGAAGACTGCGTGGAAACTATCGCCGCCACCCTGCCCGTGTGTTCGGTGCGCGGAGTGGCGTATTCGACGTTCACGATCATCCGTATCGTCGCGAGCAGGCGCGCGGAGATAATCCAGTACGACAACCCCAAGGTCATACTGCTCCGCGGCGGGGAGAATTACGAATACCCCGTCACGCAGCTCGACATAGGCGGCAAGCGCATCACCCGCGCGGACATAGCCTTGCAGGAGGGCGACGTGTTCATCGCGATGAGCGACGGCGTGGAGCACGCGGGAGTGGGCATAAAGTATAACTTCGGCTGGAAACGCTCGGACATCATCGAATTTATGAAGACGTTCGTGCCCGTCGGCTTTACCGCCAAAACGCTGACCAAAATCCTGCTCGACGAGTGCGACCGCCTCTACGACGGTCAGCCGGGCGACGACGCCACGGTCTGCACCGTAAAGATACGCGCGCGCAACCAGGTCAATATGATGTTCGGTCCGCCCGCCGACAGAGCGGACAACAACAGAATGCTCTCGCTGTTCTTTTCCAAAGACGGCAAGCATATAGTATGCGGCGGCACGACGTCCACGATCGCGGCGGAGTATCTCGGCAAAGCCCTCGTCCCCGACCTCGAATATCTCGATCCGGAGATACCTCCGACGGCGACGATAGAGGGCGTCGACCTCGTGACCGAAGGCGTCATCACCGTCAGCCGCGTACTCGAATATGCGAAGAACTACACGGGCAACAACAGCGACTACGAAAAGTGGAGCTGCGGGCAGGACGGCGCGTCCAAGATAGCGCGGATGCTGTTCGAGGACGCCACCGACGTGGACTTCTTCGTCGGCAGAGCGGTCAACCCCGCCCACCAGAACCCCAATCTTCCCATCAACTTCAACATCAAGATGCGGCTCGTCGAAGAGCTGTCCGAACAGCTTCGGCTGATGGGCAAAAAAGTAAAAGTAAGTTATTTCTGACGAATAATACATATCGAATAAATAAATTCCGGGAGCGACAATGAGAAAGTTCGACACCAAAGTACAGTATCTCAAATACAAAGTGCTGCGCGCCGTCGCGCGCCACGCATGGAAGGGCGATCTCCTCGAAAAACTCATCGACATACCCAAGGAGATCGTTCCCGGCGGCACGCCCACGATGCGCTGCTGCGTCTATAAGGAGCGCGCGATCCTCGCCGAACGCGTCAAGATCGCGATGGGCGGAGATCCGACGAACCCCAACGTCATCGAAGTCATCGACATAGCGTGCGACGAGTGCCCCGCCAGCGGCTACTCGGTCACCGACGCGTGTCGCGGCTGTCTTGCGCACCGCTGCGAGGACGTATGTCCCAAAGAGGCCATCACGTTCGACGAACAGCACAAAGCGCATATCGACAAGCAGAAATGCGTCAACTGCGGACGTTGCGCGCAGGCGTGCCAGTATTCCGCGATAATCAACCGCAAACGCCCCTGCGAAAACGCGTGCAAGATCAAGGCGATCAGCATGGCGGAGGGCGGCGAAGCGAAGATAGACAACAGCAAGTGCATATCGTGCGGCGCGTGCGTATATCAGTGTCCGTTCGGAGCAATATCGGACAAATCGTATATCCTCAACGTCATCGATATGCTCAAAAAAAGCTCGGGCAACGAAAAGTATAAGGTATACGCCGTCGTAGCCCCGTCCGTCGCGAGCAATTTCACCTACGCCAAGCTCGGGCAGGTCATTTCGGGCATAGAAAAGCTCGGCTTCTTCCACTGCGTCGAAGCCGCTCTCGGCGCGGATATGGTCGCCTACTCCGAATGCAAGGAGCTTGCCGAAAAGGGATTCCTCACCAGCTCGTGCTGCCCGGCGTTCGTCGATTATATCAAAAAATCCTTCCCGAAAATGGCGCAGCACATCTCGCACAACCTCTCCCCCGCCGCGACCATCGCAAAGTATATGAAGGAGACGGATCCGAACTGCAAGATAGTGTTCATCGGACCGTGCACAGCCAAAAAAATGGAAGTCAGGCTCGACCGCGTGCGCCCGTATATCGACAGCGCGATAACCTTCGAGGAATTGCAGGCGCTGTTCGACAGCCGCGACATAGACATAACGACGCTCGGCGAAAGCGCGCTGGATAACGCCTCCTACTTCGGCAGGATATTCGCCCGCAGCGGCGGACTTGCGGACGCGGTCGCCGAAGCGCTCAAAGAGCGCGGCATCGACTTCGACCTCAAAGCGGTCTCCTGCGACGGCATAGAGCAATGCAAAGCCGCGCTGCTCAAAGCGCAGGTCGGCAAGGCGGACGGCAACTTCATCGAAGGCATGGCGTGCGTGGGCGGCTGCATAGGCGGCGCGGGCTGCCTGACCCACGAGGCGAAGAACAAGGCGGACGTGGATAAATACGGCCGTCAGGCGATGGAAAAGACGATCAAGGACGCCATCAGCGTCTATAATATCGGGAAAGACGCGGAATAACTCCCCGCTGTCGCAAAAAATACGCTCCGCAGTCCGAAAATAATTTGACAACGGAGCGAAAATAGAGTAAAATAGCATTCGTAACTGCCGCTTCGCACGAAGCGGCAGCTGCAACGAGGCGTAGCGCAGTTTGGTAGCGCGCATGGTTCGGGACCATGAGGTCGCGTGTTCGAATCACGTCGCCTCGACCATAAACACGGCATATCGCAAAACATACGCGATATGCCGCGTTTTATTTTCTGCGGCTGCGCTGCGGTAATGCCTGATGCGGTTGACGGCAATAAGAATAAATAATAAAAGAGTTGTAATGAAGTGAACCCCAAAGTTTGGACAGACATTTGGAAGTGCATATCATAACGGCAGCTCTTCTATTAGTGCCGGCGGCTGTCCGCAGTCCGTATTTTTCCACCCCGTTACCGCACTTAAAATGCCGCAAAGCGTTCCGCGCTTTGCGGCATTTAATTTACCCTGTCGTTATTTTGTCGCACGCTTTGCCGCTGCTCTATCCGCGGCGGCGCACGGTCAGCCGATACGCGGAGTTATCCCCTCGCTTTCGAGCAGGGCGAATGCGGCGGAGATCGTGTCGTCCATATCGAAATACTTATACATACCCAGCCGTCCGCCGAACAGCACGTTCTTTTCGCGCGCGGCGAGGGCTTTGTATTTTTCGTATACCGCGCCGTTCTTTTCGTCGTTTACGGGATAATACGGCTCGTCGCCCTTCTTCCACACCGCGGGATATTCGCGGGTAACGACCGTTTTTTCCTGCGTGCCGAACTCGAAATGCTTATGTTCGATGATACGCGTATACGGCACTTCGTATTCGGTGTAATTCACTACGGCGTTGCCCTGATAGTTGTCGCAGTCCAGAGTTTCCGTTTCAAAGCGCAGACTGCGGTATTCGAGATCGCCGCAGCAGCCGCCGAAATATTCGTCTATCATGCCCGTGAACAGCGTCTTTTCCGCGAGCGCGTCCAGCGCGGCTTTATCCGAGAAATAGTCCGTTCCCGTCTTAACGTCGGCGCCTTCGAGCATTTTTTCGCAGATACGCGTATACCCGCCGACCGGTATGCCCTGATACCTGTCGTTGAAATAGTTGTTGTCGTACACAAAGCGCACGGGCAGGCGTTTGATGATGAACGCCGGCAGTTCGGTCGCCCGCCGCCCCCATTGCTTTTCCGTATAGCCCTTGACGAGCTTTTCATAAATGTCGCGCCCGACGAGGGAAAGCGCCTGCTCTTCGAGGTTGCGCGGCTCGCTTATCCCCGCTTCCGCGCGCTGGCGGGCTATGATCTCCTTCGCTTCCGCGGGAGTTCTTATCCCCCACATCTTCGCGAACGTGTTCATATTGAACGGGAGGTTGTATATCTCGTCCTTATACCGCGCCACCGGGCAGTTGATATAGTTATTGAACTCCGCGAACGAGTTGATATATTCCCACACGCGTTTATCCGACGTGTGGAATATATGCGCGCCGTAGACGTGGACGTTTATGCCCGCCTCCTCGCGCGTGTAGATATTGCCCGCGATATGATCGCGCCTGTCTATGACGAGGACTTTTTTGCCCGCGTTCATCGCTTCGCGCGCGAATACCGAACCGAACAGTCCCGCGCCCACCACCAGATAGTCGTATTTTTTCAATTTCGCACTCCTTTGTCTTTCGGTTTCCATTCGATTATACAGGATTTTCTTTACAAACGCAAGCAAAAGATATAAAATAACGGTATGAGAGCGCAGGTCAAACGTAAAATAGCAGACTTATCCGTGCTCGCGCTGTTCTCGCTGCTTACGGGAGCGGAGGCGGGCGTAGTCGTCACGCTGTATACGGTGCTCGCGCACTACGGCGAGTCGTGTTCCGTTTCGCTGTATGCGGAGATATTCGCGCGCCCGTATTTCATTCCGCTGCTGCTTGCCGCGCTGCTGCTTACCGCGATAGCGATCGGCACCGCGGTGCGCTTCGTTCCTATGGCGCGGGGCAGCGGAGTGCCGCAGGCGGAGGGCGCGGCGCGCGGGCTGTTCCGACTCAAATGGTATTCGGCTCTGTGCACCATGTTCGCCGCGTCGCTCGCCGCCGTGTTCCTCGGACTGGGCGCGGGCACGGAGGGACCGAGCGTGCTGATGGGCGGCTGTTTCGGAGAATGCGCAGCCGACCTGTCCGGAGCCGACAAACGCAACCGCGGCGCGCTCGTCGCGGCCGGCGCTGGCGCGGGGCTTGCCGTCGCATTCAACGCGCCGCTGACGGGGGTGCTGTTTGCCGCCGAAGAAGCAAAGAAAAAGATCGACCCGTCCGTCGTCGTTTCCGCGCTGATTGCCGTAGTTTCCGCGCTCGTCGTGCGCGGAGGTCTGCGCAAGCTCATATCGCTCGCCGATCCCGAGATCGCGCCGTTCGCTCCGACGTTCTCCGCCTACGACCTGACGGCGGCGGACACGTTCGCGGAGATCTTCGCAATGCTCGGAGCGGCTCTCGCCGTAGCCGTACTTGCGGCTGCGCTCGGCGCGGCGTTTTACGCGTCCGTATTCGCGCTGAAAAAACTGCTCGGGAAACTGACGTTCCTCAAAGGCGCGGGGCGGATGACCGTCCCCTTCCTGCTCGCAGGCGCGCTGGGTATGATCTCGCTGCTCGTTATGGGCGGAGGGCACTCCCTCGTTCAGGCGGTCGGAACTTCGGGCGGTACGCAAGAAATGAGTGCCGCGCTCAATTTCGCGTCCCCTCTCGCCGTCGCGCTCGCCGTCCTGCTCGTGATGAAATTTGCGGCGACGGCGTGCAATATAGGCGCGGGAGTCCCCTGCGGCGCGTTCGTGCCCATGCTCGCGATCGGCGCGTGCGCGGGCGCGCTCGCCGCACAGGCCGCAGCCGCGGCGGGAATGCCCGCGGCGTATTCGGACACGGTCGTGATGCTGTTCGTCGCGGCGTTTTTCTCCGCCGTCGTCAAAGCTCCGGTGACTTCCGCCGTAATGATATTCGAACTGACGGGCAGCTATAACTTCGCGCTGCTCCTGCCGACTGCGGCGGCTGTCGCGACGGCGTACCTGCTGTCGTCGCTTATGCGCGTCCGTCCGCTGTACGACGCGCTGCTCGTCGGTTACGTCTTTCCCGGCGGCAAAGCGCGGCTCCGATAAAAATCCGATAACAATATGCGAAAATGCGCGCGGGAGCACCCGCGCGCATTTTTGACCATACCTGTTACATCACCCGACGGCGACCGTCGTTTCGGGATGTTTTTTCCTCGTCGCTATGCGGTTTATCACGACAATAAGCAGCATCACTGCCGCGCCCGCAGCCACTAACGACGCTATGACGATATACACGATCTGCCACGGCGGTATTATGCCTTCCTCAACTCCCGAGTTCTCCGTCATCCCGTTCATCGCGTTGGACGTAACGACCGTGTATACGACGTTATAAGCCGCGCGCGTGAGCGCGTCCGCGACAGCCGAGCAACCGAGCTGCTCGCCCGTCAGCAGGAACACCGCCGCGCTGCTGTTGAACCACATATCCGTCCCCGCGCACAAGCCCGACGCTATATCCATCAGCCCGCCGCGGCTGTCGCGCGAAGTCATAGTCATTCCCTCGAAACCCCATTCGCTGCGGAGTATATCCGTCATCAGCCCCGAGTGCGCGCCTACCCAGCGCGTGCCGACGCGAGAAGCGGACTGTATCACCGCGCCCGCGTCTCCCTCTTTCACCGCGATCTCGAACGGACGCAGATAAATATCCCTGAACGCCTGTTCGCTGCCGAACACGGCAAGCCCGCGGGCGTGATCGAGCTGAACGGAGAACGCGAGATCGCCTATGACCGCAAAGCTCATCTTAGTGCGGATGCCGCGCACTTCCGCCGCGCCTATAACGCCGGAAAGCAGCGGGTCTTCGCCGAACGACCTGTGCCCGCCGCCCGCATTCAGGCTGCGGCGCAGACCGAACGACTGCAAAAACACTCCGCTGACGTCCAGCCCGAGCGAGTCCTCGGACAGGCATACGCCGAGCTGCTCGGCGCGTTCCGTGTTCCACGTCGCGGCGACTACGGACGGCGTCGGGTACGACGTTTCGGGGGAATACGACCCTACTCCCGCGCCGCTGACTCCCGTCGCTCCGTCGCGGCAGCTCGCCGACGGCATCGAGATCTTTTCCACGCCGTTTATCGTATAGCCGCCCATATGCACGAACTCCGCCTTTTCCGAGCGCGACATCATCGCCGCAAGCTCGGAGAACCGCTCGTCGCCGTATTCCGCCTCGATCAGATCGAACGCTTTCAGATCTCCCGCGGGCGCGACGGAGTCGGCTCCCGCCGGGCCGCTTTCCATATACGACGTATCGACAGCCATGTTCTCCGCAAGCTCCGCGCTCGCGAGCCACGAGCCTCCCGCATACGCCTCCGTCGGATAAGTCCCCGCCCAGTCCGAACGCGAAAGATATTCGAATCCTTCGTCGTAAGTCCTTATGTCCGCCTCGGTGAACTTATTGCCCTCTTCCGGCTCCTGCGGCGCGCTTTCGGAGCCGCTGTCCGTATCCTCATCCGCCTGCTCCGCCTGCGCATCCGTAGGAGCGTCCGTGTCTTCCGCGTCGCCCGCTATCGTTACGGAGCCGACGAGAGCGGCGTCCGCTTCGGCATACGAAGCGTCCGCGCGCGAAGAGTCGAACTCCGAGCCGTTTGCGGCTTTGTATGCGAGTATATTGTTGACCGCGGCGTGCGCGTCGGGCGCAGCCGTGAAATAATATTCGCCGCCCTGTATGACGTGCGCGCCCTCGCCGCCGCGAGCCGACGAGTCGTAGACTTCGAGTGCGGAACGCGGAACGCTGACCGTCACCGCCGCCCTGCCGTCCTCGCCTCCGCCCGGCTGCAATGTTTCCGTTTTGGCAAAACCGACGAGCTCGACGGAGGGGCGTTCGACGCCCGACTCCGCGTCGTACGGCGCCTGCATATATATCTGCACCGCTTCCTTCCCCGCGGCGTTCCCGACGTTGGCGACGATGAGCGAAACGACATACCCGTCGGCGGACGGGGTCACGTCCACCGCGGAATATTCAAATTCCGTATAACTCAGCCCATGCCCGAACGGATATATCACGGTCTGCCCGTAGTCGTACCCGCCGGGGTCGCCGGCTTCGAGAACGTAGTCCTCGTATCTCGTTTCGTAATAGCGGTAACCGACGTACACGCCCTCTGCGAGCACGACGTAATGGTCCGAGTCGTCCGCGTTCGGCGCGCCCGAGACCGGCCAGTCGAAACGGAACGTTCCCGTATTGACGGAGGACGGCGCGGACGATTGGTCGTAAGCCCAGGTGTCGGTGAGCCGCCCCGACGGAGATACGTAGCCGTTGAGCACATACCCTATCGCGCGCGCGCCCGTCGTGCCGGGATTGCCCACCCAGAGCACGGAATCCGCCTCCGCTTCCCCGATCATCATCGGCTCGGCGGAATTGATCACAAGCACCACGTTGTCGAAATTATCGTTCACATAGGAAAGGAGCGCGAGCTCGTTGTCGTCGAGCGCGCGGTAATCGCGCATTTCCTGCGGCACGTCGTAGCCGTCCAGCCCGCTCCTGCCGATAACGACTATCGCCGCGTCGGAAAATTCGTTATAGCTTGCCGCAAGCCCGCCGTCGGCGAAATACTCTCCGACGGGCACTTCGCCTATGTCGAGATCGGCGGGATACTGCGTGACCTTCCTGCCGTAATTCCTGCCCGCGCCCGACGAATAAAAATCGCGCAGCGTCGGATTGACGTAAAATCCCGATTCTACGAGAGCGCGGTAAAACGTCACGGGGTCGGAAACGGACGCCGTATCCGATACCGTGCCGCCGTAAAGGAAGTCCCTCGCTCCGACGCCGAACACGCTGACGCGCGCGCACTTGGCGAGCGGCAGGGACGGCGCGGAGCCGTTCTCCGTCTGCACGTCGCCGTTTTTAAGCAGGACTATGCCCTCCGCCTCGATATCGCGGCACACCGCTTCGGCGTGTATGCGGCGTTTGGCGTCAGACGAAAAGTCGCTCGTGTATATCGGGTCGCCGGGATTGACGATACGCGACGTTTCCTGCCCGAAATAATCGGAGATAGCCTGCTTGTATACCGTCGTGAGCACCGCGCTGACGACGATACAGGCGATGAGCACTCCGCTCACCGCGCACAGGGTTATTGTCTTTTTGACGGATAATCTCTTCATTCGCCGCCCTCCGACCGAGTAAATAATACCATAAAGCGGCGGGTATGTCAAGGGCGGCGGCGGAAAAGGCGGCGGGTTTTCCCGCCCGAACGAAAATTTAACGGAAATTTTTTCGTTTTGATTAACACAAAATTAAAAATATATGTTATAATAACGGTATGTTCAAGATACTCATAGTCGAAGACAATGAAAATCTGCAAAAGCTGTACTCCGCCATACTGCGCGGCAGCGGATATACGACGCTGACCGCGGGCAACGGCGAAGAGGCTCTCGAAGTCCTCGGGAGAGAGCACGTCGACCTGATGATACTCGACGTGATGATGCCCGTTATGGACGGCTACGAACTGACGGACGTGCTCCGCCAGGGCGGCAGCGAAATGCCCATCCTGATGATCACCGCCAAGTCCGAAAGAGAGGACAAGCGCACGGGGTTCCTCGTCGGGATAGACGACTATATGACCAAGCCCGTGGACGAGGAGGAGATGCTGCTGCGCATAAAGGCGCTGCTTCGGCGGAGCAAGATAGTTTCCGAACGCAGGCTGGAAATAGGCTCGACGGTGCTGCACTACGACAGCCTCACCGTCGATACGCCCGACGGCTCGTTCTCCCTGCCCAAAAAGGAGTTCTATCTGCTGTATAAGCTGCTCTCCTATCCCGGGCAGATATTCACAAAATACCAGCTCCTCGACGAGATATGGGGATTCGAGAACGAGTCGGACAATACGCTCAACGTGCATATAAACAGACTGCGCAACCGTTTTGAAAACAACGTGGATTTCGAGATCGTCACGGTGCGCGGCATAGGATTCAAGGCGGTCAGAAAAAATGAAAAGAACGGATAAGAAACGCGCGAAAGGCAGACCTCTCGGACTCAGGCGCAAATTCAATTCGCTGACGTTCCGCATAGTGTCGTATATGTTCGTGCTCATGCTCGTCACGCTCACCGTGGCTCTGACGCTGATGGGCATATTCTATTACACGGGCTTCTCCCCCGACGGAGGCGCCCCCGCGATCAGCCCCGTGCTGCTCATAATCATACTCATCATCGTCAGCGCGCTCATCGGCTGTCTGCTGTCCGTCGCGCTTTACAGTCTGTCGTTCAAGGAGCTCAATACGTTCCAGTCGGCGATGAAACGGGTGGAAAACGGGGACTTCGACGTGACCCTCCCCGATTCCGAAGAGGGATATATGCACGATCTGAACGCGGGGTTCAACGCGATGGTGCGCTCGCTGCGCTCCATAGAAACGCTTAAAGAGACGTTCATATCCGACTTCTCGCACGAGTTCAAAACGCCGATAGCTTCTATCTACGGCTTTGCCAAACTGCTTAAAAAAGGCGGGCTGACGGAAGAGGAAAAACGGGAGTACATAGACATAATCATCTCCGAATCCAATCGCCTGACGCAGCTCGCGCAGAACACTCTCGACCTCACGCGGCTGGAAAACCAGGAAACGGTCTACGAGAAAAAACCGTACAGGCTGGACGAGCAGCTCCGCAAATGCGCGCTGATGTTCCAGAGCGAAATGGACGCGAAGAACATCGACCTGTCGCTTTCGGGAGAGAACGTTATGTATTACGGCAACGAGGATCTGATGCAGCAGATGTGGACGAACCTCATAGGCAACGCCGTCAAATTCACTCCCGACGGCGGCAATATAGAGATCTCCGTTTCCTCCTCCGGCGGCTGCGTTTCCGTCAGCGTGCGCGACAGCGGCGCGGGAATGAACGAGGAAACGCAGAAGCACATTTTCGACAAGTTCTGGCAGGGCGACGCGTCCCGCTCGGTGTCCGGCAACGGCATAGGGCTGAGCATAGTCAAACGCATAGCGCAGATAGCCGGCGGCGAGATCAGGGTGCAGAGCGAACCCGGCAAAGGCTCGACTTTCACCACCGTATTGCCCGACGCCGACGGCAAAACGGGCAAGGACGACGAAAAAACGCCCGTGCAGAGCCGCAAGGCGCAGTAAACCGCGGCTTTCGCCGCGCTCAAAACGACATATTTACTGCCGCAAAAGAGCAAGGCGCGCCGCGGGGCGCGCCTTGCTCTTTTTGGTACGCCCGTTCCAAACGCACCGCACTTCGTTTTGCATTTCGTCCGTTCTACAAACGGACGCTTTTCGTTTTACTTCCTGTTTTCCAGCGACGAATATTCCTTGTGCGTGCCGACGTACTTGTATGCGGGGCGCATTATCTTGCTGGAATTTATCAGCTCTTCCAGACGGTGCGCGCTCCACCCGACGATACGCGCCACGGCGAACATCGGGGTGAACAGCTCCATCGGGAGCCCGAGCATCTGATAGCAGAAGCCGCTGTAAAAGTCGACGTTGGCGCATACGCCCTTGTCCGTCTTGCGGCGCTCGCGGAGCAGATCCGCTCCCACTTCCTCTATCGCGCTGTAAAGCGCGAACTCGTCCGCCCTGCCCTTTTCGCGCGAGAGTTTGCCGACGCTGTTGCGGAACACTTCGGCGCGCGGGTCGGAGATCTGATAGACGGCGTGCCCGAGCCCGTATATCAGCCCGCTGCCGTCGAACGCCTCCTTGTCGAGTATCTTCGTCAGATACGCGCGGAGTTCGTCCTTATCCTGCCAGTTCTGGACGTGCGACTTGATGTCCTCGAACATACGGCACACCTTGATATTCGCGCCGCCGTGCTTGGGTCCTTTGAGCGAGCCCATCGCCGCCGCGATCGCCGAATAAGTGTCCGTGCCCGTGCTCGTGACGAGGCGCGTCGTGAACGTCGAGTTATTGCCGCCGCCGTGCTCCGCGTGGAGTATCAGGGCGAGGTCGAGCACGCGCGCTTCGAGGTTGGTGTATTTGCTGTCTATGCGCAGCATATGCAGGATATTCTCCGCCGTGCTGAGCGACGGGTCGGGATCGTGGATGAAAAAGCTGTTGCTGTCCGACTTGTAATACGCGTATGCCTGGTAGCTGTATACGGCGAGCATCGGGAACGTCGCGATCAGATACAAACACTGATTGAGCACGTTGGAAAGCGAAAGATCGTCCGCCGAAGCGTCGTAGGAATACAGAGTGAGCACCGAGCGCGCCATACTGTTCATCAGGTCCACGCTGGGCGACTTCATTATGATATCGCGGAAGAACGCCTGCGGGAGCTTGCGGTAAGACCCGAGAAGATCCTTGAAGCTCGCAAGGTCGGTCTCGTCGGGCAGTTTGCCGAACAGGAGCAGATATATTATCTCCTCGAATCCGAAACGCTCGTGACCTATCACGTCGGCGACGATATCCTTCACGTTGTAACCGCGGTAGTAGAGTTCGCCCGCGCAAGGGGTCACCTTGCCGTCCTTTTCCACGTTCACCATGACGTCGGAGATCTCCGTCAGTCCGGTGAGAACTCCCCTGCCGTCGGGAGCGCGAAGTCCGCGGTATACTTTATAGTCGGAAAAAAGCTGTGAGTCTATGGTGGAATTGTTCTTGCATACCGAAGTGAGCCGTCTTATCTCCGGCGAGTCTGCGCTGCTTATTGCCATAGTTCTTGCCTCCTTTTCTGAGTTATCGTGCTTGTAGTATCGTATAAAAAATGCGAACGGACTCTCGTGACGCTCGCAATTTATGCCATGCCGCTTTGCCCTCCGATCATCGGTAACCCGCATATTATAGCATAAATGCGGAGAAATGGCAAACGATTTTCACGGAATATGTATATTTTGCGCCGCGGCGGCAATAATCCGCTTACAAATGAAACGGAGGAACGCCTGAAAATGGATAACAAAGAACGCAAACCCATCAACAAAAAGCTGTATATAGCTCTGATCTCGTGCATCACGGCGGCGATCGTCGTTATAGTGGCGGTATCGCTCGCCGTCGGTCTCCGCGGCGTGGACGAACCCGTCGGACCCAGCAATACCGTGGTCGACATTCCGGACGATACGGACAAGCCCGACGAATCGGACGACCCCGACGATACCGACGACCCCGACGATACCGACGACCCCGACGAACCGACGGTAACGGTGCCCGAATACTCCCTGCCTCTTTCCGACTGCGTGCTCGGCGCGGCTTGCAGCCTCGAAGAACTCGTCTGGTCGGATACGCTGCAATGGTACGCCACGCACAACGGCGCCGACTTCACCGCCGAAGCGGGGACCGCGGTGGCGTCCGTACACGACGGCGAGGTCGAAAGCGTCGGATATACGACCCGCGACGGATATACCGTAACCGTCGCGCAGACGGACGGCTATACCGCAGTGTATAAGTCGCTGTCCGCCGACATACCCGTCGAAGAGGGACAGACCGTAGCTATGGGCGACACGATCGGATACGTTTCCGACAGTATGACGAGCGAACAGAACGCGGGCGCGCATCTGCACCTCGAAATACTCGACGGCAGCGGTAATTACGTCGATCCGATGACGCTTCTTGACGACGCTACGGAAAAATAAATATGTGGAACGCGCTGCTCAAAACGCAAACGGCGGCTCCGCCCGGTAAAAGGCGGAGCCGCTGCTCGCGTCGTTTATGCGTCCGTCATTTCGGGACGACCACTTTCGGATCCTCGGGAGGATCGACGAAATAAAATTCACACGCCGTGCGGGTGATCTCAGGCAGGTGCATACGGAAATTCGGCGCGTTGACCTCGGTGAACTCGTACGAGAACAGATACCTGCGCGATACCGAAAAGATCGCATAAAGCGGAAAGTTGTTCTCGTAACACTCGCTGTACATACCGTCTATCGCAAAGCGCGACAGCGTGCCGTCCTCCGCCACCTCGAAGGAAAATCCCGACGAGAGGCGATACCTGCCGCCCTCAGCTTCCGTCACCTCGCAGCCCTTGAAGAACGTTTCAGTCAGGTTGCCGCAGTCGAGCAGGGCGTAACCGCGCGAATGCCCGCGCACCTTTTTATACAAAAACGGATCGTACTGCTTGCCGTTGCCTTCGAACAGCTCCGCCGCGTCGCCGCGGAAGTACAGGCACGCGTCCTTCCATTCCACCTTGCAGCCGCCTTTCGTTATCTCCGTATACAATATCGGAGAGCCGCTCTCGCCTACATAATACGTTATCGTTTCCGCCGCGCGCGCGTTCAGCCGCGTGATATGCCACGTTATCGAAAGCAGCACGACGGTAGCCGCCATCGCCAGGCATATGATGCACTCGCAGACGATATAGAGCGCGTCGTAATTGGCGAACACGACCTGCATCACGACGAGCGCCGCGACTATCGCAAAGCACGCGAGCATAAGCAGCGGATATTTCAGCCGCATTGCGAACTCGTTGCGCTGCGACTTGATTATCTTCGCGTTTTTCACCCGCCCGAACGCGTCCGCGAACGCGGCGCGCGCTTCGCCGAGCGCCTTTTCGGCTTCGTCGTATACGTTCACTCCGAAAGCACCTTCCTTACGAGTTCTCCCGCTATCTTCGGATTGGTCTTGCCCTTCGTCGCCTTCATAAGCTGACCGACGAAGAACGACAGCACCTTTTCGTTACCCTTGCGGAAATCGTCCGCGGGTCCGGGGTTCGCCGCCACGATGTCCCTGACGAGTTTCTCTATCTCGCCCTCGTCGTTGTTCTGGCGCAGTCCGAGCGCGTCCACCGCCGCGGACGGCGTTTCATCCGTCAGCCATATGCGGTCCAGCACGTCGCGGGAGGACACAAGGTTGATCTCGCCCTTATCCACGAGCGCGAGCAGTTCCGCGAGCTGCGTTCCGCTTATGCCGACTATTATTCCGTCCTCGCCCGCCGTCTTGCCCTTGCGCATTATCTCGCTCATAACGTAGTTGGCGGCTTTTTTGGCGTTCGCTCCCGCGTTCACCGCGCCGTCGAACAGTTCCGCCACCGCGGGATCGCAGGTAAGCTGCTCCGCGTCGTATGCCGGCAAGCCGAGCCGTTCGGTATATCGCTTCCGCCTGTCCCTCGCAAGCTCGGGAAGAGAGGCGCGTATGCGCCCGACGTCGTCGTCCGAAAGTACGACCGGCATCAGATCGGGCTCGGGAAAATATCTGTAATCCTGCGCGTCCTCTTTGCCGCGCATGCCGTACCCCTCGCCCGTCGCGTCGTCGAAACGTCGGGTTTCCTGCACCACTTTACCGCCGCTTTCCAGCACTTCCGTCTGGCGGCGGATCTCCGCCTCTATTGCGCGGCGGACGCTGCGGAAGGAGTTGAGATTCTTGGTCTCCGTGCGCGTGCCGAGCGGCTCGCCGGGGCGGCTCATCGAAAGATTGACGTCGGCGCGTATGGAGCCCTCCTGCATACGGCAGTCGGACACCCCCGCGAAACGGAACACCGATGCGAGTTCTTCGAGGAACGCTACGGCTTCGTCCGCGCTGTGCATATCCGGCTCGGTCACGCACTCCATCAGCGGCACGCCGCAGCGGTTGTAGTCCACCGCCGTGCCGCCCGCGCCGTGGACGAGCTTGCCCGCGTCCTCTTCGAGGTGTATGCGGTTGAGCCGCACCGTCTTTTCCTCGCCGCCGACGGTTATCTTCACTTCCCCGCCCGTGCAAAGCGGGAGATCGTACTGACTGGTCTGCCATGCTTTGGGCAGATCGGGATAGAAATAGTTTTTCCTGTCCCACTTGCTGTAACGGCTGATTTTGCAGCCTATCGCGCAGCCCGCGCGCACGGTGTATTCCACCGCCTTGCGGTTGAGCACGGGCAGTACGCCGGGGTGTCCCGCGCACACGGGGCATGTGTTCGTGTTCGGCTCGCTGCCGAATTTATTGCGGCAGGAACAGAACAGCTTGGTTTCCGTTTTCAGTTCGCAATGCACTTCCAGCCCTATCGTAGGCACATATCCGCTCATCTTCCGCACTCCTTTTCGTATATCTCCGCAAGAGAAAGCAGAGTTTCCTCGCAGAACGGTCTGCCTATAAGCTGCATGCCTATCGGCAGTCCGCTGCCGCCGTTGCCGCACGGGACGGAGATCGCGGGCAGCCCCGCGATATTGACCGGGACGGTGTAAACGTCGCCGAGATACGCCGCCGCGGGATCCGCCTCGCTCATTCCCGACCTGTACGCCGTCGTCGGCGCCGTCGGTCCTATGAGTGCGTCGCAGCCCGAAAGAGCCTGCTCGAAATCCCGTTTTATCAGCGTTCTCGCCTTGCTCGCGCGCAGGTAGAACGCGTCGTAATATCCCGACGAGAGCACGAAGTTGCCGAGCATTATGCGCCGCTTGACCTCCGCGCCGAAGAACTCCGTGCGCGACTTGTAATATATGTCGTCTATCGTCCTGCAACCCTCCGCGCGCCTGCCGTATTTGACTCCGTCGTAGCGCGACAGATTGCTCGACGCTTCCGCGCTCGACAGGATATAATAGCACGCGAGCGCCATATCGAAGCTGCGTATGCTCGTTTCGACTATCTCCGCTCCCTGCTCCGCGTAAAACGCGATCGCCCTTTCCACCGCGGCGCGCACTTCGCCGTCCAGCCCCTCGCCGAAGAACTCCTTCGCCACGCCTATGCGTCTGCCTTTGAGCGAGGTTACCCTTTCGCCCTTGTCGAGATCGCCCGCGTAAGACGTGGAATCGCCCGCGTCGTGACCCTTTATGACGTCGTATACCGCGCGGCAGTCGCCGACCGTGCGGGCGATGGGACCTATCTGGTCGAGCGAGGACGCGAACGCGATCAGCCCGTTGCGGGACACGGCGGAATACGTCGGTTTGAGCCCGACCACGCCGTTGAAAGACGCAGGCTGGCGGATCGAACCGCCCGTATCCGAACCGAGCGCGGCGAACGCCTGGTACGACGCCGCGGCGACAGCGCTGCCGCCGCTGCTGCCGCCCGCGACGCGCGTCTTGTCGACGGCGTTCTTAACGGGGTAAAACGCGGAATATTCGCTCCCCGACCCCATCGCGAACTCGTCCATATTGGCTTTGCCCACCGTAACGGCGCCCGCGCTTTTCAGCTTTTTCACGACGAACGCGTCATACGGCGGAACGTAGTTTTCGAGAAAGCGCGACGCGCAGGTGGTGCGCACGCCCTCCGTGCAGATATTGTCCTTGACTGCGATCGGCACGCCGAGCAGGGGCAGTCTTTCGCCCGCTCTGCGCCTTGCGTCCGCCGCTTTCGCTTCTTCGAGCGCGCGCTCCGCGCACACCGTGACGTATGCGCCGAGGTCTTTCTTTTCCTCTGTTTCTTTCAGGGTCGCTTCCGTAGCTTCGACGGAAGTCACCTCGCCCGCGTCCATAGCGCGCACGAGCCCGAGCAAAGTCATATCCGTTATTTTCATACTCACTCCACCACCCTCGGCACGATATAGGAATCCTCGCTGCGTTCGGGCGCGCAGGAGAGCAGTTTCTCCCTGCCGAACGGCTCGCCGGGCACGTCGTCGCGAAGCACGTTCACGGCGTCGGAAATGTGCGCCGTGGCGGGGACGGACGACGCGTCGAACGCGTCCAGCGTTTTCACCCAGCCCAGAACGGACGCGAAATGTTTTTCCATACCTTTTTCTTCTTCCTCCGTCAGTTCCAGACGGCTGAGCTTCGCGGTATGCGCGATTATCTCTTTCGTTATTTTCGTTTCCATACGATCTGCTCCGAAAACCGTTATTTCCGCACGGGACGCACGGGGATGCCGCGCGCCGCGAGATATTCTTTGAGTTCGCCTATATCCAGTTCGCGGAAGTGGAAAAGCGACGCCGCGAGAGCCGCGCTCGCTCCGCAGCCGAACGCCTCCGCGAAATGCTCTTTTTTCCCCGCTCCGCCCGACGCTATGACGGGGATACGCACTTCTCTCGTAACGCTTTCGAGCAGTTCGAGATCGAAGCCGTTTTTCGTGCCGTCAGCATCCATGCTCGTGAGCAGTATCTCGCCTGCTCCGAGCCGTTCGCCGCGGACGCACCATTCGACGGCGTCTATGCCCTCGTCGTGTCTGCCGCCCGCCGTATACACCGTCCAGCCGCCGCTTGCCCGGCGGCGCGCGTCCACAGCCAGCACGACGCACTGACTGCCGAACAGTTCCGCGCCCTCGCTTATCAGTTCGGGGCGTCTGACCGCCGCGCTGTTTATCCCCACTTTATCCGCGCCCGCGCGCAGGATGTTTTTCATATCCTCCGTGCTGCGCACTCCGCCGCCCACGGTGAACGGGATGAACAGCCGTTCGGCGACGCGGCGCACCATATCCGCAACGGTGTTTTCGCCGCGGTACGTCGCCGTTATGTCGAGAAACACTATCTCGTCCGCGCCCGCCCGCTCGTACTGCACGGCGTTCTCCACCGCGTCGCCCGCGTCGACGAGATCGACGAAATTGACTCCTTTTACCACGCGCCCGTCCTTGACGTCCAGGCACGGCACTATCCTTACCGATGTCACGGCTCACCTCCCGTCATATCCCGATGTAATTTTTCAGGATCGCCAGCCCGCGCGAGCCGCTCTTTTCGGGGTGGAACTGCACTCCGAACACGTTGTCGCGTTCCGCCGCCGCCGTGAACGTCTCGCCGTAATCCGCCGTCGCAGCCTCGTCGCCGGGGCATGCGGCGTGGACGCAGTAGCTGTGAACGAAATAGAAATACTCGCCGCTCTCTATGCCGCCGAGCAGTCTGCCGCGGACGTTCTCTATGCTCGTCCACGCAATGTGCGGCAGCGGTCTGTTCCCCGCTTTCAGCTTCGTAACGCCGCCCGGCAGCAGTCCCAGCCCTTCGTGCGTGCCGAACTCCTCCGAACGCTCGAACAGCAGCTGCAAGCCGAGGCATATGCCGAGCAGGGGCGTTCCCCGCCGCACGGCGCTCTTTATCGCCTCGTCGAGCGAAAGCGCGCGCAGCCGTTTCATACATTCGCCGAACGCGCCCACGCCGGGCAGTATGAGTTTGTCGGCGCGCGCCACCCTGTCCGCGTCGCCCGTCGCTTCGGACTTTTCGCCGAGCGCGGCGAGCGCGTTGGAAACGCTCATCAGGTTGCCCGCACCGTAATCTATCACGGTTATCATCACGCTCCATTATATAATAAATCGCCGCGCAGGTCAAGCCAAATATTTGCATTGTCCCGCCGATTGTGGTATATTATTCGTTGAAGAACGCCGCCGCGCGGCAAAGGAGGCGGATATGGATACTCCGCTCGTAAAACTCGAAAAGGCGATATTCGATGAATACGGTATTTCCCCCGACTATCCGTTCGGCGAAGGCGACTATCCCGTATTCCGCCACCCGACGAACAGGAAGTGGTTCGCGATCGTGCTGACGGACGCGCCCGGCGGGTATTTCGGGAGAAAGGAAAGCGTGGTCGCGCTCAATCTCAAATGCGATCCGCTGCTCGCCGACGGCATACGCGACGGGAAGAAGATATTCCCCGCATACCATATGAACAAGCGGCACTGGATCTCCGTACCGCTCGACGAAAGCACGGACGTAAACGAGATAATGGCGCTCGTGTCCGTCAGCTATCGGCTGACCGAACCCAAAAAGCGCCCCGCGGGAGGCGAGGAAGAATGACGGAAAGGGATATAATGCGGCTGTTTGAAAAGTACGACGGCGAAGTGAGCATGTCCGACTTCACGCCCGACGAGCTTGCCGACCTCATCGCAGCGGAAACGGAGGAGGACCTGCCCGTCAGCTTCAAGGAAAAATATTTTTCCAAATACGACGACGTGAAGGTGAACAACTCCAAGCGTCTGTCCAAACTGGATTGGTGACGATATGACGGAAACGACAACCTGCGCCGCGGACGACGCGGTCATAAACTGCACGTTCGACCGCGGCGTGCAGAAAGCGCGGCAGACGGAGGAATGGTCGCTCCTCTCCCGCTGCGTGCGCGCGTTTACGGTGAAAACGGCGGTCGAACTCGCAGTCGGCGTCATCGCCGCCGCGCTTTTCGCGCCGTTCTTCGCACTGACGGACGACGAGCATACGCACTTCGCCGTTCTCGCCGTCGGCGCCGCGGTCATAGCGGCCGCCGCGCTTACGGCTGCGATAACGGATATAGTGATAGCGCGCTCCAAGCGCAAAAAGATACTTCCCCGCTTTTTCGGGAGATTCGAGCAGACGCTCGGCGCGCTCCCCTCGCCCTGCCCGTTCTTTGCGGAGTTCACCGAAACGGAAGTCATAGTGGATCTCGGCGGCGAGCGGACGGTCGTACCTCTCGCCGACTGCTCGGGGCTGGAATTCGACGGCATGCTCGCGATAGAGTTCGGCGATCTCTGCGGGCTGTGCTTCGACGAAGCGGAGCTCGGCGTATGCGGCGGCGAAGTGCGGCGCGCGCTCGCCGAGGGCGGAGAAGGTCTGCGCCGCATTGAGCGAAACGGCGCGTCCGTCCGTATCGTCGACTGCGAGCCTCCCCGCGCGGAGAACGAATAATATCCCGTCAGTCCGCGCATACTCGGCGCGGAGGGCGTTATGGATGAGACCGAAAAAGACGATCGCGATCGTATTGATCGCGCTGTGCATTGTCCTTCCCGCCGCGGCGGCGGGATGCGGTACCGTTTCGTGCGGCGGTGAGCGCGGTTACAGCGCGGCTGCGGCGGAATGACGGAGCACGGAAAAAGAGCGACCGACTTTATTGACGCCGGTCGCTCTTTTGTTTTACGCTTTTATTTCGCGCTTTCGCGCTGTTTGTATTTCAGATAGCCGTCGAGGTTGTCCGATTCGCTGACGTTCAGTCCGTCCGCGCCGAGGTACCCGAGCAGTTCGTCGGCGAATATCGCGCCCGCCGTTATCAGTCCGCGGCGCATTTCGGGGAGCACGGGATATTCCTCTCCGATCCTTTCCGCGCTGCCCAGCAAGATCAGTTTTTCCGCGAGAGCGGATATGTCGTCCTTGGTCAGCCGCGTGCCGTCCACCGCTTCGGCGTCGTACTTTTTCAAGCCGAGTTTCATCGCCGAGAGCGAGGTCAGCGTGCCGCCCACGCCGATAAGCTCGCCGCGCAGTTTGACGTCGCCGTACCTGACTATGCCGCTCGCGGCATACGCGCGTATAAGTTCGGGGTTGCCGTCCGCCTGTTCGGTCAGCCGCACCACGCCGAGCGGGAGCGATTTGACGTAAAGCAGCTGCGAGCCGTCGCCGCTGACTATCTCCGCGGACGCGCCGCCTATGTCGACGACCGTCGAATCGCCCGTGCCGCTTGCGCCGAGCAAAGCTATCTCCGCCTCCTCGTTGCCGCTTATTACCTCTATGGGCACTCCGCATTCGCGCTCCGCCGCGCCGAGGAATTCCGCTCTGTTCTCCGCCGCTCTGACCGCTTCCGTTGCAAAGACGTAAATGTCGCTCGCGGAACGTCTGGCTTCGTCCACGAACCGTTTGAGCGCGGCTACGGTGCGCTTTATCGCGGCTCCGCACAGCCTGCCCGTCGAGCACAATCCCTCGCCGAGCTTCGTCATTACCGTGCGCTTCCTGCCGCCGAGCAGCATCCGCACGCTTCCGCTGCCTATGTCTATGACCGCCGCAGCCAAGCCTTACGCCTCCCCGTCAGTCTCCGCGGCGGATGTACCGACGTAGATCTCTTCGCCTTCATAGACGTAGCCGAGGTATTCGCGCGCATACCGCTCGAAGAATTCTTCCGTTGCCATATAGTCGAGCCTGTCCTCGCCCGCGGCTATCGCCGCGGAAAGCTCCGCGCTCCTGCTTTCCAGCTCTGCGCGGCGGGCGGAGAGCCGCCCTATGGAAACGAGGTTATATATCAGCGCAAACACGGCGATGAGCAGCAGCAGTACGCCCGTGACCGTGCATACGATCGCGATCCTGCGCTGTTTTTCCGTCATTTTTTCTTTCGCCGGAGCGGCGGAGCCCGTCGCTCCGTTTTTCCCGTTGTCCGATCGTATTCTCATTGTTCTCTGCCTCCGAAAGAAAAGACCTGAAACGCGCGGTCTTTTCCGAGTACGGTCATTATACCTCATCTGCAAAGTTTTGTCAAGCCGTTTTCGCTCCGCGCACGTTCCGGCATATTCCGCGCCGCTGCGGCATATCATTCCAATGTGGAAGGAAACGTATCGAACGTAAAGATCAAACATTCGCTGACAGTGGAATCACGCTCGCGCACGCTGATCACCGGCGTGGAAAAAGTGATCAATTCCTCGCCCGCCGCCATTGATATGACAACGAGCGAAGGTCCGCTTACCGTCAAAGGCGAGGGACTGCGCATACACTCGTTCTCCGCCGCGGACGGCGACCTGACGTTTGAAGGGCGCGTGGACTCGCTGACGTATGCCCGCGCCAAAAAACCGCTTCTCGGGAGGATATTCAAATGACCGTAAGCATGCAGATAATACTCTTTTTCGCCCTCGTCGCCGAGGGAGCGCTCGTCCGTCTGATCTATAAATGGACGGAAAAACCGCGCGGCAGGATCAAACGCAAACCGCTCGCCGTCGCCTGCGACGTCCTCGTCGCCCTGCTCGGCGCGGGCGTAATGTTCGTCACCTGCTTCCTCGTCGCCGGCTCCGTCCGCGTCTTTTACGCCGTGTTCTTCCTCGGCGGCGCGGTCATCACCCATTTCATTCTGCCCAAAACGGCGCCGAAAACAGAAACCTCCGGGTAATGTCTTCGGGAGAGTGTTTTTGCGAGGGGGCGCCTCTTTTCAAAGAGGCGCCCCCTCGCGCTCCCCCTCGGGGAAACTTAAAAATATTTTACCTCGCGGCGGCAACCCCTCTTTCGCCAAAGAGGGGTTTCCGCCCCGCACCCCACCTTCCCGAGAAACTTAAATGTGCATTTATAATTTTTTCGGGAAGTGTTTGGCGGGGAAAACCCTCTTTGAAAAGAGGGTTTTCCCCGAACCCCTTTCCGAGAAACTTAAAAATTCTTTTCCGTATAATATAGAAGCGCTCTTGCCGAATGAGGCAGACGCGCTTCGGTATCTTACGGGCGCGGCGGGATTTGCGGAAAGGCATTACGCCTGAACGCCGCAGGGCAAGCGGAGCGGGCGCGGAGCAAACCTTGTCTTTTCCGCCATAGCTGTTTCCGCGAGCAGCAGACAGAGCAAAGCCGCGTCCTATGCCCGTTCGGTTGCATTTACCGCGTCTGCCGCTTCACGCATAATCACTCATAAGAAAGCCGCCCGCGGCTTGCCGCGGGCGAATAATTTCTTATTAAAAACTCCCCGAGGGGAGTTTTTAATTTGCATTATAATTCTCTTATGCGTTGGGCAATGAAAGCCCGCTCCGCGCCCCTGATCTTCTCCGAATACGAGAGCACCTGCGCGGCGAGCTTTTTGGGGAAAGACGCGCCCGACGGGTTCTTGCGGGACAGTTCGATTATCAGCCTGTCCGTGACCGCCGCCATGAACGCGCCGAACTCGCCGAACGGATTCTTCATCGCGTTTTTCAGCACGTCGTCGCTCTCCGCCTTCCCCGCCAGCATAAGCTGCGCGGCGACCGCGGCGGTCTCCGCCGACGACAGCGACGTCGGTCCGAAACGGTATACCGCTTCACGAACGGCGCGGCTGTCCGTCACGGCGCGGGCGAGCCTGCCCGCGCTCCTGCCGAACTCCGTCCGGACTCCGTCGGCGAGCAGCGACGCAAGCGCTTTATCGCCCGCGAGCGACGCGGAATGCGCCGCAAGATGATATTCCCACACGAGTATCGCTTTCTGCACGTCGAACGCGAGCAGTTCGCGCATTATGCGGATGAACTCTTCGCCGTCGCGCGGCAGTTCGATGCGCGCCGTTTCCGCGAACAGCGCGAGGAATTTCTGTTCTTTTGCGGTCATCTCATCCTCCCGCAACCGTCATCTGAGCGCGAAACTGCCCAGTCCGACGAGGAAATCGGCGGTCTCTTCGGGGGTCTTGAACACCGCGATATTGCCGAGTATGCGCTCGCACACGGAGCCGAACTCCTCTTTGATATATATCCCCGCGTCCACCTTGCTCATCTCGCTGCCGTTGTCGCGCACGATCTCGTCGTATACGAGCGCGAAATCGCGCATATCCTCGGGCAGCGGCTGCTTATTCACGAGGCACTCGTTCAGCTTCTCCATCTGCTCTTCCAGCCTGCCGGGCAGCACGAACAGACCCTGCGCTTCGAGCAGACCGTTCGGCTCTTTTTTAAGAGCATAGAATTCAGGGTGGGTATGGAACACGCCGTCCGGATACTGCTTGCTGCGCACGTTGGAGCGGAGCGTTATGTCGAGGCAGTATCTGCCGTTGCTTATCTTGCGCATCGTCATCGAAACGGCGTTATGCCTGCCGTCCGCGTCCTCCGCGATTATCCCGCGCTGCTTATCCGTATAGCTTTCCCAGCCGCGGCGGATGTCAGAAGCGATCTCGCTCATCACCAGCCGCGACTGCGACGTCACGCGGATCACGGAGTCGTACCAGTCGAGCACTTCTATGTCCGCGAGCGGATATTTGGGATAGGTCAGGCGCAATTTGGTCTTTGCCTTGGTTATGGGCAGCATTTCCTCTCCGCCCTGGAAATGGCAGTGGGAGAGCACGCTGCCGCCCGCTCCGGGCAGAGCGGCGTTACAGCCGATGAAGAAATGCGGGAACATATCCACGAAATCCATCAGCTCGCCAGCCGTGGCGTCGTCGACGCGCATGGGCGTGTGGTCGAGAGTGACGGCTATGCCGTGCTTGCCGAGATACCCGTAAGGCGAATACTGCCAGAACCACTCTTTGCCGCCCAGCGTTATGCGCACGGTGCGGAGCGCGCACTTGCCGGTGCCCGACCAGCCCTCATTCGAAGCGCATATGGAGCACTCGGGATAGCCGCCCTCGGGCGTATTGCCTTCCGCCGCTTCTTCCGCGCTCGCATACTCGGGGCGCGCCTTGTTTATCGTTATTTCCAGTCCCAGACGGGTGTAGCCCGACTTGAAGCGGATATTGCGTTCGAGCGCGCTCTTTTTCACATAACGGTTCTTGACCGAATAGTCATAGAGGAAATCAGTCGCCTTCTTGCCGCCGAGGGAATGGAAGATGTCGTTGATCTCGCTCGGGCGCAGCGACAGCGCGCCCATTACTCTGTCGGCGGTCTCTTCCGCCTCGTCCGCGCCGATCAGCCCCAGTCCGACGGAAATATCCGTCAGAGCGGTAACGAGCGTATCGGGACGGTCGAGCGCGTCCACCTTTTCGTAGTCTATTTCCTGCGGAGCGTAGCTGTCTATGCCGAGGATGTTGCATATCTCGCGGCGCGCATAGTCGAAATCGTATTCGTCTAGCAGCAGGCAATTCTCCGCGTAATATATCAGTTCGTCGATCGCGAGGTACACGCCGATAAGCTCTTCCCTGCCTTCGCCCGTCGCCCTGACGACGAGCCCGTCGTCGGCGATCTCCTCAATAAAAGCGGGATTGGACGACGCGCCGAACCCGCTCGCCCTGACGTAGTCGTCGAGAAATTCCTTCGCTTTCGCGCTCGACGCACCGCCCGCTTCGGCGTACATATCGTTGACCGCGGAGGGGCGCAGCGCTATCGCTTCGAGAATGCGCTTGCCCGCGCGCTCCGCTTCGTCAGAGCTTATCGTTCCCGCGGCGACCGCCGCCGAAACGAGAGCGTCAACGAGCGCAGACGGCTCTTCCGCGCTTTCCGCTTTCGCCGTATCGGGATCGCCGGGGCGGTAACCGCCCGCGCGCAGTATGCCGAGCACGGTGTTGCGCGCGTATATTTCGTCGAGTTCGTCGAGCATCAGCCGCTCTTTCGCGTATGCGAGCAGCTCGTCGAGAGATGTGTTTATATCCATAATGTATTCTCCTTTCCCGCGCGGGATATACCGCGCCGGATATGCGCATAATAAAGCTATGAAACGCAGACGTAAAAACGGCAGGACCGCTCCCGTGCTCCCGAAAGACCCGACGCGCGGCGTCAATTATTCGGGAAAAACGGACGGCGACCGAAAGTTCGACTGAAAAAACAGTATGAAAATCCGCCGCCCGTAATGCACCCTTCCTCGTCGGCGAGCGCAGGCGGTTTTTCCGAAAAGTCCGCGCGCGGGCTTGTCGTCCGCCGCACACTTTTATATTATAATAACACCGCGCCGACGTTTTGTCAAGGCGCGGCGCGGATTTTTTATGCGATTTTCTCCGTTTAAGCTCTTTTGCGGCGCAAAAACCGCACGGTCACGGCGTTTTCGGCTCGACGTAATAGCCGAGGTTGCTGTCAGGGCGGTAATATACCCTGACGCGCCCGCCCTTTTCCGCGAACGGCTTCTCCGACCAGTCGGACACGAACCTGCGCTTATACCCGTAAAGATCGTCGTAGTATTCGGCGCGGACGCGCGTCACTTCTACAGCCTCGCCGCGGACGCGGCGGGTTCGTTTCTCCACCGCGGTCACCGTCGCGTAAGCGGTCTCGCCGTGCTCCGTGACGTCCGCTATCTCGCTTTCGCGCGGCGGACATTTCGCACGGCGCGTCAGTCCGAGCACGAGCAGCGCGATCGAATACAATATCAGCAGCGCGCCGAGGAATATCATCAGCGCGAACGCAAACGCGAGCGCGCCCGCTCCGTCGGGCAGGAGCACCGAATTCTGCAACACTATCCCCGCGGGGAGCAGAACCGCGCCGATCCCGCCGGCTGTCGCCGCGCGCTTTAACGCCGCCTGCCAGCCGACGTCGGACGGCGGCAGCGGTCTGCCGCGTCGCCCGCACGGAATATGTTCGGTATTTTTGTCGTACATAGATCGTTCTCCTTAAAAATACGACGGGCACATTCCGCCGCCGCATCGGACGGAATGTTACCCGCCTTAAGAGGGAATAAAGGGGCTATTCCTGTTTCGCTTCGTTGTCGAGAGCGGCTATTCCCCGCTCTCCCGTGCGGACGCGCATAACGTCCTCCACGCCCGAAACGAATATCTTGCCGTCGCCCACGCTGCCCGTGTTCAGCGCTTTCTGCGCCGCGGCGACCACGAGTCCCGGATCGACGACGGACACCACTATGTCTACCTGCACTTTGGGCATCAGGTTGACGGCGCTCTTTATGCCGCGGTATTGAGCCGTGTGCCCTTTCTGCACGCCGCAGCCCATAACGGGAGTGACGGTCATGCCCTGCACGCCTATCTCCGCCATCGTGTCGCGCAGCAGCGGCAGCCTGTCCTGATTGCAGATAACGGTTATCTTCGTATACTTCTCGCCGGCTATCCCGCCGACGGGAACGGGACGTATGCCCGAAAGGTCGATATGCTCGCCCGTTTCGCCGTAGGACGGCGCGGACGGCAAGAAGTCCGCATACGCCGAGGCAAGCCCGTGTTCGGAAATATCCAGACCGGATATTTCATGCTCCGCCGAGCAGCGCAGCCCGTTGCCCTCTTTGAGAGCGCCCACCGCGCGGGGCAGATATTTGATCGCGAAATACGTCGCGGTTATGAGCGCTCCCGTCCAGCCGAGCACGGCGAGTTCGCCGACGATCTGCTTGCCGAGCAGCACTCCGCTGCCGTAGAACAAGCCGCCGTCGTTGCCCGCAAGCTCGGGTACGGCAAACAGCCCTACGGCTATTATGCCCCATACGCCGTGCACGAAGTGCACGCCGACCGCGCCGACGGGATCGTCTATGTGCAGCTTCTGATCGATGAGATTGCACGCTCCGACGATGAGAAATCCCGAAACGATCCCGATGACCGCCGCCGCCCAGAATTCTATTATATGGCAGGACGCCGTCACGGCGACCAATCCCGCGAGAGCGGCATTCAGGCACATCGATACGTCGGGCTTTTTATTGAGCACCCAGGTGAATACCATCGTCACGCATGCCGCGACCGACGGAGCTATCGTCGTATTGACGCTGATTCGCGCGAGCTGTTCGAGACTCGTCGCCGCCGCTCCGTTGAACGCGTACCAGCAGAACCAGAGTATGAACACGCCGAGTGCCGCAAGCGTCAGGTTATGCCCGGGAATGGCGTTGACCTTCGTCACTCTGCCGCGTTCGTCGCGGGTGTACTTGCCGATACGCGGTCCGAGGATCGCCGCTCCGATCAGAGCACACAGTCCGCCCACCGCGTGTATCACGCCGCTGCCCGCGAAATCGATGAATCCCCACTTCGCGAGCCAGCCTTCGCTGCCCCACACCCAGCCCGCTTCCACGGGATAGACGATAAGGCTTATGACCGCGCTGTATACGCAGTAAGCGGAGAACCGCGTTCTCTCGGCAAGCGCGCCGGAGACTATCGTGGCGGCGGTGGCGCAGAATACGAGGTTGAAAAAGAACTGCGCGAAACTGTCGCCGCTCATCGTGAATATCGTCATCGGTTTGCCGATAAAAGCGTTTGCGGCGGCGTCGCCGATACCCATCAGCGAATACCCTATCAGCATGAACATAACGGTCCCTATACAGAAATCCATCATGTTTTTCATGATGATGTTGCCGGCGTTCTTCGCGCGGGTCAGTCCCGTTTCCAGCATGGCGAATCCGCATTGCATAAAGAATACGACGATCGCGCCCACTATGTACCAAAGGCTGCCCGCACCGAGAACGGATACCGTTCCGGTTTCCATATTTATATCCTCCCAAAAAGAAATTTTCGGAATTTCCCGATCCCCCATATTCCCTCGAAAGAGATCTTCGTTCCGCATTTCCGGAATGAAGAGGATATTGCTTTATCTGCTCCCCGTCAGTCGGCGAGGCTATTGCTTTGCCGCACCCGTCAGTCGGCGTAGAACAGCATGTCGCCGTAGGACGGCAGAGGCCAGTAATCCGAACTGATGAGCAGTTCGAGCGAGTCTATGACGCTGCGGAGATCCTCCATCTCCGACAGCACGACGTCGTGCAGATACATCGTCTGCTTCTCGACGTCCGTTATGCCCGCCGCGGTGCGGCGGAGCTCTTCCAGCTTGTTGTTGCGGGCGTACGCCTCGTCTGTGAGCTTGCCCGCCTTATAGAGGATACTGCCCTCGTAGTCGTAAGTCATTCCGAGATCCTTCTTGTTCGCAACCGACTCGGAAAGCACGTTCATAAACTCCACGCACGCGGGCAGTATCATCTTCGCCGTCATCTTATACATCGTATACGCTTCGATATTGATGACCTTGGCGTACTGTTCGAGCAGTATCTCCTTTCTCGCCGCGCATTCGCGCGCGTTCATCACGCCGTAACGCGCCAGCAGTTCGACGTTCTTCGGCAGCGTGTAGTACGGCAGGGCTTCGGGCGTGGACCTGATCTCGGGCAGACCGCGCTTCTTGCTCTCGACGTCTATCCATTCGGACGAATAGTTGTTGCCGTTGAACACTACTGCCTTGTGCGCGAGATAGGTGTCTTTTATCAGTTTGCGCGCCGTCTTTTCAAAGTCGGCGGGCTTCGCCTTTTCCAGCGTGCCGAGCATGGATTCCATAGCGTCCGCCACGGCGACGTTTATCATCATATTCGGGCAGGCTATGTTGAGCGAGCTGCCGAGAGCGCGGAACTCGAACTTATTGCCCGTGAACGCGAACGGCGACGTTCTGTTGCGGTCGGAGTTATCCTTGATGAAATCGGGCACCGCGGAAACGCCTACCATCGCCTTTTCCGACGCCGCGCCCTTGTACTTCTTCCCCGACGCCGCCGCTTCGAATATCTCGGTGAGCTGATCGCCGAGGTATACGCTGATGATCGCGGGGGGCGCTTCGTTCGCGCCCAAACGGTGGTCGTTGCCCGCCGTCGCCACGGACAGACGGAGCAAATCGGAATGTTCGTGCACCGCTCTGATCACGGCGGCGACCGTCGCAAGGAACAGCAGGTTGTTCGCGGGGTCTTTGCCCGGGCTGAGCAGGTTCACGCCCGTGTCCGTGGATATGGACCAGTTGTTGTGCTTACCGCTGCCGTTGACGCCCTTGAACGGTTTTTCGTGCAGCAGGCATGCGAGTCCGTGGCGTTCCGCCGTCTTTTTGAGCACCTCCATAGTCAGCAGGTTATGGTCGGTCGCGACGTTGACGGTCGCGTATACGGGAGCGAGCTCGTGCTGCGAAGGCGCGACTTCGTTGTGGCGCGTCTTTGCCGAAACGCCCAGCCGCCACAGCTGCTTGTCCACGTCCTCCATAAACGCCATCACGCGCGTTCTGATCGAGCCGAAATACTGGTCTTCGAGTTCCTGTCCCTTGGGCGGCTCCGCGCCGAACAGCGTTCTTCCCGTATAGCGCAGATCCTTGCGGGCGTTGTACATCTTTCTGTCTATGAGAAAATATTCCTGCTCCGAACCGACGGTGCAGCTCACCCGTTCGCAATCCACGCCGAATGCCCGCGCAAAGCGCGTCGCAACGTTGCCGAGAGCGTCCATCGAGCGCAGCAGCGGGGTCTTTTTATCCAGCACTTCGCCGGTGAAAGATACGAAACACGTCGGGATATACAGCGTCGTGCCTATGACGAACGCATAGCTCGTCGGATCCCATATCGTATATCCGCGCGCTTCCGCCGTCGCGCGCATACCGCCCGACGGGAAGGACGACGCGTCGGGCTCGCCCTTGATCAGCTCCTTGCCCTTGAAAGTCATTATGACCGAGCCGCCCGGCTGCGGATCGATGAATGAATCGTGTTTTTCGGCGGGCAGCCCCGTCATCGGCTGGAACCAGTGCGTGAAATGCGTCGCGCCCTTTTCTATCGCCCATTCCTTCATCGCTTCCGCTATCTCGTCGGCAAGTTTAGGCGAGAGCGCCGCTCCCGACGAAACGGTCGTTTTAAGCGCCTTATAAGTTTCGGGAGAAAGCCGTTTCTTCATCTCCCTGTCGTTGAATACCATGCTTCCGAAAAGTTCGGGTACGTTCATTGTTCCGTTCTCCTTTTGTCGTGTCTTGCTCCGCGCGCGGCGGACGCCGCCCGTTCCCAAAAAAATAAGGCACTAACGGAAAAACCGTCAGCACCTTTGCCTTACGCACGTATTATATACCGCGGCGGCGGGAAAAGTCAAACGATTTTGACCCGCTTTGCACGCATTTTTCAAAATTTTTCCGCGGAGGCGCGGAAGCGCAGACAAGGCGCTGCGGCGGGCTGAAACGATAGCGGCATTTTATAGCACTTTTATGCCGACTTGCATTCTTTTATTACCGCGCCGTCACCTTTTCTTGACTTATTGACGCACAAGAGCTATAATCACGGTATATCACAAGTGAAAGGAAGGAGGACGGTAAAATGGCTCTTACGAAGAAACAGGCGGAGCTCGACGTCGATAAGTGGCTCAAAAGCGAGCAGGCGGGGCACGACCTTTGCGGAGATTTCGATTTCTGCGCGAAGTGCGACAAGACCGCGGAGAATCCCTGCGCCAAGGCTTACGACGCGATGAAGAAGTCCGCTGCGAAGAAACCCGCCGCGAAGAAAGCAACTGCGAAGAAACCCGCCGCGGAGAAAAAGCCCGCCGCGAAAAAGTCCGCGAAGAAAGCCTGACGGCAGACCTTGCAGTCGGCAGACCTTACAGTAACGACAATGCGGAAACTACAAAAACAGCCCGTCGAAAGGGGCTGTTTTTCGTTTGCATTTCCGATCGCGGTCTATGCGGCTTTTCGTTTTGCGTTCGCGATCCGGGAGCTTTTTCGTTTTGCGTTCGCGATCCGGGAGCTTTTTCGTTTTACGCTCCTGTTTGCGGCTCGTTTGCCGACGGGCAGCGCGGAAACGACCGCTCCCCCGCCCGCCGCTCGCGCGGCGTCCGCGGATTTCGCGTTTTGCGGCGCGGGCTTGCAAATGCCGTCGGGCTCTTGCCGAACGCTCCGCCGTTACAGGTATTTTTTGAGCATCGATCTGATCTTCTGCGGCTGTTCGCCCTGTTCTATCGTCAGGACGGGCAGATCCGCGGCTTCACAGATGGCGTTCACTTTGTCGTCGCGCAGTTTGCGCTCTTCCCGCTTGTGCGACGCGTCGTTGAGCTCTATGAGGAGCAGCGGCTCGAACGTGCGCCCGTCTGCGATACAGAAATCGGCGATACGGAACAGTTCGTTGCGAAATCCGCCGCCTTTGACCTTGTCTATGACGGAGACGAGCGCGATCTGCGGCAGCACGACGTATTTCGTTCGTTCCGTCATACCGCAAAGCACGCGGTAGAGCGAGATCTCGGGCGCGGACATCAGCGAGCTTTTGACGCGGTATTCCGCGCCGTCGGGCAGCAGTTTGCGTTTCTGTCCCGACCGTATGACGAATACGAGCGCGACCGTGCCAACGAACACCGTTATCAGCCCCGCAGTGAACATCGCCCAGCGGATATTCTGCGCGATCTCGCTATCGATACCCGCCAATAAGAATGACAGAGCGGCTGCCGCCGCTCCTGCCACTATGACTATTATCGTTTTTTTCATTGTTTGTCGGCTCCGCCGGAGGACGGTTTGCCGCGGCGGTGTTTTCCGTTCCTGCCGCCTTTCTTGCCTCCGCGCGTGCGCGGGACTATCACGACGTATCGGTTGGGCTCTCTGCCTTCGCTGCGCGTCATAACGTCGTCGCGCCCGCCGAGAGCGGCGTGGACCTCCTTTCTGCTCGCGCTGCTCATCGGTTCGAGCTCGACGCGTCTGCCGGTCGCCGCCGCTTTGTCCGCAGCCGCGATCGCTTCGGCGCGTATGGCTTCATTCCTGCGGACGCGGTATTCGCCGCAGTCGAGATCGACGTGGTAATACTTGTCCCCGTCCGCCGCCGCGAGCGTCGCAAGGTATTCGAGCGCGTCCAGCGTTTCGCCCTTGCGCCCTATTACGAGAGCGTCGTCGCATTTGAGTTCTATGTGTATCTCGCCGTTTTCCACAGTGCACGCCGTTTCCGAGGTTATACCCATAAGCGAAACCACTTTCGTCAGATATTCCTCCGCCGCTTTCACCGCCTCGGTAGGAACGTCGCGCTGCGCGCGCGGACGATCCGGCTTCTCCTGCTTTTCGGACCTTACCGCCTTTTCCGCCGCGTCGGTACGGATTTGTCCGTCCGTCTTCGCCGCTTCGAGCTGCGCGCGGAAATCGTTGCGGAATCCGCCGCGCTCGCTCTGCTGTCCGTCCGGCTGCTGCCGTGCGCTCTTCTGCGGCTGTTTATCCTGCTGCGGCTGAGAGCTCTTCTGCAACTGTTTATCCTGCTGCGGCTGAGCGTTCTTCTGCGGCTGCTGCGAGTTCTGCTGCCTGCGCTGCTCGTCCCTGCGGAGCTGTCTGTCCTGCTGCTGCGGCTGAGCGCCCTTTTGCAGCTGTTTTTCCGCGCCCTGACGTCTGTCGGCATTCGGCTGACCGGCGCGCTCGTTGCGCCCGTCGCGGCGATCGCGGCTGTCCGCGGACTGTTTATCGCCGCGGCGGTCTTTCTTCGCACGTTTTTCGAGGTCGCGCATTATGTCCGAAACGGACTGTCTGCCGCCGTCGCCGATAGTGAGCCGAACGCGCGCTTTGGAGAAAATGCCCGGATGTTCGAGTATCTTGACTTCCACGTCGTCCAGCTTGCAGTCCAGCTCTTTGAGCCCTGCGGCAAGCGCCTGTTCTATGTCTTTTCCTACGGCTACTATCTCTTTCAAATCCGACCTCTTCCGCCCGGACGGGCGATCATTTCTTTGCGTTACGGGCGATCATTTCTTTGCGTTTCCGACATCCGGTCTGCCGTGCTTCTCCACTCCGCCGCGCGCGCCCTCGATGGGGATCATTTTACGCGTTATCGCGGTGGTCACGAGGTTTATCAGCAAACTCATCGTCGAGTTGAGCACCATATACAGCGTGAACGCCGCGCAGTAGATGAATGCGAAGTACGCCATCAGCAGCGGCATCGCGAATACCATAGCGGTCATACAGCCTTTATTCTGACCGAGCTGGTTGTCCTGCCCGCTCTTTTTCTGCTGCCGACGCATTATGAGCTGCGAAACTATGTTGAGCGCGACCGCGAGCACGGGCAGAACGAGATAGCCGTTGACCCCCGTATCGTCGCTTTCCAGCACTTTCGCCATTACCGTATCGTAAGAGGATACGATCTCGTCGAGCTGCTCCTGCGTCAGTCCCGAACGGGACGCGTCCGTAGCGTACGCTCCGACGCGCGAAACGAAATCGCTGCCGTCCTCCGCGACCGAGCTCGACCACGGCGTGTCCGGCGACCATATGTCGCGTATCCACAGGAAGGAGTCGTAGTCGTACCCCGCGCCCTCGTACTTGCCGATGCCGTTGAAGTATTCATACGCTTCCGTCTGCGCCGCGACCGTGCAGTAATCGTTCGTTACCCTGTCCGCCGCGTTCAGCCTTGCCGTTTCCGAAGCCGCGGCATACAGAGTTTCGCCCGCGCTCTCCGAGTGGTCGGCGACGAAGTCCGCAAAAGTATCCGCATACGACTTCGCGAAAAGCTCGAAGTACGACGTTTCAGATTCCGCCGCGCCCGTCACCGTTTCGTCCGCCGCCGCGACCGCATACGCGGCGTCTTTCGCCGCTTCCGCGTCGCCGTCGTAAGCGGCTGCGAACGCCTCGTCGAACGCGACTATGAACTCGTCGCCGTAAGACGCGCGCAGTTTGTCCGTTTCTTCGTCGAACCAGCCGACCTCCGTGCCGCCGTCGTCGTAGCTTCCGAACGACTGGACGTACGCGGCGTCGTAACGCTCGTATATGCGAACGTAGTTGTCGAACTGCTTGTATTCCGCATTCGTGCGCATCGCAGACCACAGCCACATAAACACGACGAGAGTGACTATCATCGGCAGACAGCTCGCGAGATAACTCATACCCTCGCGCTTGTTGAGTTCCGCCTGCTTCTGCTGCAAGACTTTGGGATTGTTGCCGTAAGCCTTTTCCAGATTCTCCATCTGGGGTTTGAGCCGCATCGTGATGAGCTGATTCTTGCGCATTTTATAGCGCTGGAAAAAGTCGAGCGGCGAAAGTATGAGTTTGAGGCATACGGTGAGCAGTATGATCCGAAGAGCATAGAAGCCTATGCCCCCCATCGCCCCGTTGAGCAGCAACGCCCACGGGAACGTGGTATACGGATCAACCGTTATGTCGGCTGCCGCGGAACATACCACGGCGACTATGCCGCTCAATACAGCCATTTCATATCTCCTTTGGGATTGTACGGAACGGGATCGTAGCCCCCCGCCGCCAGCGGGTTGCAGCGCAGTATCCGCGCCGTTCCCATAACTATTCCTGGTATCGTACCCCAGTCCTCTATCGCCTGATACATATAGCTCGAACAGGTGGGGTAATATATGCACGACTTGCCGATCGCGCGCGAAAGCGTCTTTTTATACAGTAGGATGAGCCCCTGAAACAACCATTTCAGCGTTACTATCCCGATCACGACGCGGAGCGGCGTGAGCTTTTTTTTGTTCCGAAGTATCATTTTCCGCCGCCCGCGAACATTCCCGCTTTCGTCAGCACGGATACCATCTGACGCTTTATCTCCGCATAACCGAGCGAGGTTATGCCGCCGCGCGCTATGAATATCATCTGCCCGTCGCGTACCCGACCGAGCAGTTCTCCCGCAGCGGCGCGCATACGGCGCTTGACGAGATTGCGCTTCGTCGCCTTGCCTATTTTGTTGGATACGATAAAACCTATGCGCTTTCCCCTGCCGCGCACAACGACATAAGAGAGCGCACGTTCGTTATACTTCGTTCCATGCGCTCTGACATATGCGAAACTGCCGCGCAGCCGCAGTCTGAACGCTTTTGCAAGCATCAGCCTCTGCCGAGGGGCTTGGGCGTAAGATTCTTTCTGCCCTTGGCGCGACGGCGTTTGAGCACTCTGCGGCCCGCCGCGGTCTTCATTCTGGCTCTGAACCCGTGCACTTTGCGCTGAGCTCTTTTCTTGGGCTGGTAAGTTCTTTTCATTTAAGTCGACTTCCTTTTATCCGTTATTTGCCCTGTCGGGCATAATGTTACCGACTCATTATATATGAATCCGCGCCCATAAGTCAAGCAAATTGGGGCAAATTTCCCGCTTGCACGCACACTGCCGTATTACCTTTTGCGCACGCCGCCGTATCAGCGGCAGCGGGTTGACCTGCGGTAAAATAAGTGGTATAATGTTTTCGTTACCGCCGCACCGCACGGACGCGGCGGATACGAATGAAAATAAGGAGAATAACATGTCCGAAAAACGCAACGCTCTGCCCGCAAACGCGAAAGACGTGCGCCGCCTGCTCGCCGACGCGCTCGGCGAAGATAAGGATTCGTCCGTCGTCATAGAAACGCTCAAAGGCTTCCGCTGGCATATGACGCTCTACCGCTGCGCCATACGCGAAGTGCAGACCAAATTCGAAGTGCTCGACGAGGAGCTGTCTATAAGCCGCGTGCGCAATCCGATAGATCATATCGAAAGCCGCGTCAAGTCCCCCGAAAGCATAATGGACAAGCTGCGCCGCGGCGGTCACGAATTCAGCCTCGCGTCCATGACGCAGAACCTCAACGACATCGCCGGCATACGCATCATCTGCCAGTACATAGACGACATATACACCGTCGCCGGCATGCTCGGCAAGCAGGACGACATCACCGTAATAAAGATCAAGGACTACATAAAAAATCCCAAGTCCAACGGCTACCGCAGCTATCATATGGTCGTCGAAGTCCCCGTCTTTTTCTCGGAAAAGAAACATTTCGTGCGCGTGGAAGTACAGTTCCGCACGATCGCCATGGACTTCTGGGCGTCGCTCGAACACGACATCAAATATAAAAAGGAGATACCCGAGCCCGAACTGCTCGCCGCCGACCTCAAAGAATGCGCCGACATCGCCTACTCCCTCGACGTGCGCATGCAGTCCCTGCGCGACCGTATAATGTAGAAGCGACTCAAAATCTTTTATAATTTTCTTCCGAGAAATTTTCAAGGGAAAACCCTCTTTGTAAAGAGCGGTTTTTCCTTGACCCTTTCCCGAGAAACTTAAAAGTGCATTTATAATTTTTTCGGAAAAGTGTTTATCGGGGAGAACCCTCTTTGAAAAAATGGTTCTCCCCGAACCCTTTCCGAGAAACTTAAAAACCCCTTTCGGTTGCGCCTACGGCGCGTCCCTTATGACGCGCCTGCGCGATCTTTTTGCGAATCTGCGGCGGTTTCGGGTCGGCGCACGCCTAACGGCGGGTGCTGTGAACTTCTGCGGTACGGGCAATGCCTGTTTCATCGTCGGCTCGTCATTTGCCGTCCGCAAGGACCGCCGACCGCTATCGCTCCGCACGCTCCGATAACCGCCGCATTCACTACAAAAATCTCTGCGCATTCGCTGCGAATTCCGTTAAACAGCAGACAGGTTTCACACAGGAATAAGACGCGCGCGGCGAGCCGCGCGCGATTTCTTATTTGAGTTTCAAGCATTGAGGCACAGGAGGCAAGTTTACTCTGTTTGCTGCCCCGTAAAAATGGCTATGGCGGAAAGGGCTGTATTTGCTCCGCCCGCCCTGCCGTCATTCAAACGGGCGATTTATGACCGTCTTATCCTATTCCCCGATACAGCGGAAGGCGCAGAGTGCCGCTCAGGCGGGCAACAGGCGAAGGAGCATACTATCGTCGCCGAAGTGCGGTAGCACGAGGCGGAGTATGTGACTGAGCTCGTAGCCCGCATCAGCGGTGCTATGCGGCTTCCCCTCCTACTGCATATTAAAATAATCGTGTTGGCGTAAAGCCTCATACGCCGCCACCGCCACGCTGTTGGAAAGATTCAGACAGCGCAGGGTCGGGCGCATGGGGATGCGCACGGCGCGGTCGGGATGGGCGGCTATGAGTTCGGGCGGCAGACCTTTGGTCTCCTTTCCGAACACGAGGAACGCGTCGGACGGATAGGCGGCGTCCGCAAAGGAACGGCGCGCTTTGGAGGAAAAATACCAGAATTTATCCTCGCCGAAGCGTTCGGTAAGAACGGACAGGTCGGGCACGCGTTCGACGGTCAGCTTGTCCCAATAGTCCAGTCCCGCGCGGCGCAGGCGCGATTCGGTTATCTCGAAGCCGAGTTTGCCGACGAGATAGAGCGGCATTCCCGTGCACGCGCAGGTGCGGGAGATATTGCCCGTGTTTTCGGGTATCTCGGGCTCGACGAGCACTATGCTTATCATACTCCGCCTCCGAAACGGCGCACGGCGACGTCGAGATTTTTTATGTATTCGAGAGTATAGTCGGACGGATCCCATTCGTCGTGCGTGAGCGCGTACATAAGGTAGGATATGCACACGCCGTGGGAAACGACGAGCACGCGTTTGCCGTCGCACGTCGCCGCGACGTCCGTGAGGAACGACCGCACGCGCGCGAATATATCCTCGCTGCTCTCCGCGCCCTTTGCGCTGCCGAGAGCGTAGAACAGTTCGGTATGATCGGGCATACCGAGTTCGGCATACGTCCTGCCTTCCAGCTCGCCGAAGTCCCGCTCCGTCAGACGCGCGTCCGCCGTCGCAGTCACACCGCTGCCTTCGAGCAGCAGTTCGGCGGTGCGCCGCGCGCGGACAAGCGGCGAACAGAACGCGGCGTCGGGGCGCGGCAGATCCTTCCCCGCCTCACGGGTGAGCCGCTCGCTCTCGGGCGCGAGCGGAATGTCGCTCCTGCCCTGTATGCGCCCCGAGAGGTTCCAGGGCGTTTTCGCGTGTCTTACAATCATCAGAGTTACCATATCCGTCTCCGTTACGCGAATATGATACCACCGACGGAAAATAAAATCAACCGTTTTGCGCCGCGCTCTCCGCGGGAATGATACGGACGACGAGCACGCTCATATCGTCGCGGCAGGGTCCCGCCTTTTCCGCTGCGGCAAGTATGCTCTCCGCCGTTTTGCGCACGTTCGGTCCGAGAGCCGCCGCAGCTGCGGCGGGAAGGTCGCGCAGCACGTCCGTCACGCCGTCCGTAGCCATGATTATGTAATCCCCCGCTTCCAGCCGCCGCCTGTCCAGCGAATACGACGCAGTTTCCAGCGCCCCTACGGGCAGCGACGACCCGCCGATGACCGTCACCGTATCGCCGCGGAACACGAGAGTGGGCGGAGAACCCGCTTTGATCACGTCCGCCTCGCCCGTTTCGAGATCGACTGACACTACGTCCATTGCTCCGAACTCCTCGCCCGGGCGCGAAGCGAGAAAGGAATTGACGGAATCAACGCATTCGCCCGCATCGAAACCCGCGCGGTATTCGTTTTCGATGAGCGACAGCGCCGTCTGCGTCAGCCGCGAAGCGCCCCTGCCGCTTCCGCTCCCGTCGCACAGCGATATGACGGCACGGCTGCCCGTACCCGTCACGGAATATCCGTCGCCGCTGACTACATTGCCGTCTTTGGGTTTGCTCGCACAGGCGTATATCACCCCGAGCGACGGCGCGGGCGCAAACGCCGCCGCCTGCCACGTCGGAGTCACGTCGTCGATGCGTTCCACTCTCACACTGCCGAGCACCCGCCCTATGCAGCGTTCGGCGTTTTCCGCGCTTTCCGAACGCGGGATGAGCGCGATACCGCGGCGCGCAGCGGTCACCAGACACCCGCCGCAAGCCATGCCCGTTTCGGGCAGGTCGCGACGCAGTTTTTCGGACAAAGCCGCGTCAAAACGGTAGTCGGCGGCAAGCTCGTCCGCCATTCTCCCTATGAGCCGCCGCAGACTGTCCAGCCTGCGGGCGTAGCTTTCGGCGTTGCGCTTTTCCCGCTCCGCGGCTTCCGCTCTGCCGCGCACCTCGCGCATAACGTCCCCCGCGAGTTTGAGCAGCCTGCCGCCGCTCACGCACGGTTCGCCGAGCACCGCGCTTTTCAGCGCGCTCCCGCCCGAAGCGTAGTCCGCCGAAAGCCTGCGCAGATCCTCCGTCATACCGCATATCTCCTTTCTGCGGCAGGACGAACACACCCCGACGAGCGCGTCGCCTATGCGGTCGGCGGCATACGCCTCTCTGCCGCCCGACGACAAAAGCGCGCTCATTTCCCCGATCGCCTCTCCCGCGTTGACCAGCCGTTCGGGAAGCAGTCTGCCCATGCCCGAAGCCGCGGCTATGTCCGAAAGACTGCCTGCCGAACGGAAATACGCGGCAAGCGCGCGCACTGCCCGCCCGGGCACGAGCAGGAACAGCAGACAGCCCGCGCAGACGGACGCGGGCAGCAGCGGATCGGGCGGGACGGGAAAGAAGAAATACGCGCCTCCCGCCCAGCCGAGCGCGAGAGCCGCTGCGGGGATCGGTCTTGCTCCGCGCGCGAAAGCCCTGCACGCGAGCGCGGCGAGCGCGAGCGGGACGAACGCGAGCGAGTCCCGCTCGGACAGCGAACAGCCGAGCGCGGCGAGCGCGCCCAGCAGCAGTCCCGTTTCGGGCGAGCGGCACTTGCACGCAAGCAGCGTCAGCAGCGCGAACACGGTATACGCCGCGGGATAGCCGCAGATCTCCGCTCTGCCCAGCCCAGCGAACGCTATCACGCATATGACCCCCGCGCCCGCGCACTGCATACTGTTGGGCGACAGCAGATCCCTGCCCGCAAGCAGCGGTACGGCGAACGACGCGAGCACGCCCGCCGCGGTGCCGAGAAAAACGGTCAGAAGGGACGCGAGCACAGTGCCGCCCGTAAAATACACGAGAACGAAGCACAGCGGCGGCTGCAACGTCAGGTGTACGACGAAGCGCCACAGCCGTTTGCGTTTTATCCTGCGGCAAGCCGAGATCACGAACCCCGCCGCAGCCCCCGCTACGGCGGTCCCCGCCGCGAGCGCGAACGAAAGCAGGTCGAACGAAGCTATCGCCGACGCGGCGAGATAGTACGCCGACGCAAGCGGATTGCCCCCTGCAAGAAGCACCGCGAGGTGCAGTCCGTAGCCGAACGGTCGCACCGTCAGCATTTCCGCGCACGCGCCCGCGAGCAGAAACGCGAACGTCAGCGCGTGGACGGCGATCGTTTTCATTATCCGTCGTCTGTTCATCACACGGATGATACCATATCCGACGCGGATATTTTAAGCGGATATTGCCGAAGCGTGCCGAACTCCGTCGAGCGCGGTTCAGTATACCTCGACCTTTATCTCCGTTTCCGTCACCGCCGACGACAGATCGCCGTTCGTTTCCTTATACTCGCGCGGGTGCGAGCGGTAGAACTCCGTGCGCAAACCGAGGAAATCCTCAATGCGCGCGCTCTCCGCCGCGGCAAGCGCGCAGCGCGTCAGCGTTTCGGTAAAAGCGGCGTTCAGCGTATCCGTCAGTTCGGACAGTACGTTCTCCCCGCCCGCGCGCTCTATGACGATAAAACGATCCTTAAAGCGCATAGTGACGTCCGCTTTCATAGTGACGCGGAGTCCGCCGTCCGCCGAAACGGTTATGCCGCAGTCCTTGCCGCCTATCTCGCCCTGCAACAGATACTCCTCTCCGCCGTAACGCCACACCGCGTCTATCAGCCCGCCGAGCGCGCGCGGAGAGAACAGCATAAGCCCCACGGTAGCGTCCTCCGACAGATCGAACACCGTCCCGCCCACTACCCGGGCAACGCGCGGCGGGATCAGCTCCGTTTCGCCGCCGCTTTTGCCCGAGCTCTGCCCGCCGTCGTCCGAACCGGAGTTCTGCGAATCCTTGTCCGCCGTTTCCCCTTGCTTCTTTTCCGCCGCGAACACGGGCAGAGCGGTCGCGCCCGACTTGCTCTTCAAGTCCGCGAGCGCGGTCAGCGCGGTAGGCACGGGCACGGACGACGACGAATCCGCGAAACCTATATACGACGTGACGCCGTCGCCGCTCTCCTCGCCGAGCCTGACCGCGGCGCACACGAACTCCTCCGCGCTGCCCTCCGCCGACACAACGGCGCAGCCCGCTCCGATCGCCGCTTCGGACAGCAGCGACATCAGCGCGAACGCCGTATCCTCCGCCGCCATACCGCCGCCCATAACTATCGCGCCGCAATGCCCGAGCTCGGCTTTTCTGCCGTACCGTTCGTTCATATCCTGCAACGCGTCCGTCACGCGCGCACCCTCGCCGCGCACGGTCTCCGACCCGCTCCCGCCCGCCGTTTCCGCGGTGAGCGTCACGACTCCGCCGGAGCTGTCTATGCCGAGAGCGGATATCATCATGCGCGAACCGACTTCCGCTTCCGGCACGAGCGGAGTGAGCGCGAGCAGCGCAAACAGCGCGACGAACGCAGCGGAGATAAGTCTATTTACGGTCTTTGCGTCCGGTTTTTTCACCTCTTTTCCTCCTTGCCGCCTTAACGGCACACGCCGCCGCGCCGAGCACCGGCAGTCCGTACTGCACGATCGCCGCGGACAGTGCAAAGTATTTCATCGCCGCTTCCGTCGCGAGATTGAGATTGACGGACAGCGCCATCGCCGCCAGCAGAGCGACGCCTCCCGCCGCCGATACGACCGCGCCCGCTCTGCCGCCGAACAGATACGCCATGCTCCGCGAAAAGAACGCGGCGATCATACCCGCGGAGAGGAACACCGCGCTCAGCCACATACAGAACACGACGAGGTCGAACCGCCCGAACCTGAAACTGCCTACGTCGTACTGCGCTATGCTGCTTATGCTGTGCCCGTACGTCAGAAGGTCTGGCATGTCCCCGTAAGAGGCGAACAGCACGGCGCTGAACAGCGTCAGCGCGGCGAACGACACGACGGCGGCTATCATCGAAAACGCGAGTTTCCTGCCGCCGTCCGCCTTGCCCGTCGCCGTCAGCAGCAGCGTAAAATCCCCGAACCACATCGGCAGCGAAACAAGTCCCTTTCCGAGATTCGCCGCTCCGTCCGCAAGCTGGGGGCGCAGTCCGCCGAAGTCGACGTGCGGAAACGTCAGCAGTCCGAGCAGTATCATTCCCGCCGCGGCGAGCGGCGCGAATATCTCGCCCAGCCGCCCCGCCGAAGACAGCGGCCGCGACGCGAAATACGCGAGTACGACGATCAGCGGCAGCAGGTGCAGCGCGCCCACGGACGACGGAAACACCGTGTTGGAAAAGAACAGGCGCACGTCCACAAGCATAAAGTACAGCTTGATCAGCCAGAACGCGCCGCTCACGGCGGCGACCGCTTTGGCGAATACATTGCCGAACGACGCCGCGAGGAGTTCATAGAATCCCAGCCCGCCGCTCGACGAGACTACCGCGACTACGAGCGCGAGAAGCGCGAGATCTATGACGAGTTCGACAATAAGCACGGAAAAAGCGTCTCTGCCGCACAATCTCAGCATAAGCACCGGCAGGTTGAACATCTTCATCGCCATGCCTATCAGAAACGTCAGCAGTATGAACTGCCGCAGGCTCACTCTGTCCAATTTTTCCTCCTCTGCCGCGTCGCATTGACGTTGGGTATGCCGCGCGGCCGCTTCATCATATCCGCCGCGGGGGCTTTGAGCAGCCCGTCCTGCCCGTCCGTGCCTATATGAGGCGCGAACGGCGACGCGAACGGCGCGCCGTAACTGTCCAGCGAAAAGACGTAGAGCAGCGCGGCGGTCACGGCGACGAGCATTCCGTAAAGCCCGAGCAGACCTCCCGCGACGGTAAACAGCAGCCGCAGCACCGTGCTCGACCCCGCGGCGTTCGGCACGGTGTAGGTGCAGATGGACGACAGCGCGACTATCATCACGGCGGGAGAGCCTATCATTCCCGCCTTGACCGCCGTTTCGCCGAGCACGAGCGCGCCCACTATGCTCATCGCCAGCCCCATCGCCTGAGGCATACGCACGCCCGCTTCGCGTATGATCTCAAACAGGAACATCACGAACAGTATCTCCGCGAGCGGCGGAAACGGCACGCCCTTCGTCGCGTTTATGACGGTCAGCAGCAGTCTGAGAGGAAGTACGGAAAAGTGATATATCTCGAGCGCAACGAACGCTCCCGGCAGCAGCAGACCTATCGCCAGCGAGATCATTCGGATGATCCTGACGAACGTCGCGTAGGTCGAACGCTCGTAATAGTCCTCGCTCGACTGCACGTCCTCAAAAAACACATACGGCAACGTGATGACTATCGGCGTGCCGTCGCACAATACCGCCACTCTGCCTTCGAGCAGTTTTGCGGCGACTATGTCCGGCTTTTCGCACGTCCCCGACTGATTGAACACGGAATAACGCCGCGGTTCGAGATATGACTGCAAGTACTGCGAATCGATGATCCCGTCCGTATCTATCTCGCCGAGCCGCCGCTTTATCTCCTCCTCTACGCGCGGATCCGCCACGCCGCGTATGCTGACTATCGCGGCGTCCGTCATCGTCCGTCTGCCTATTTTCAGCCGCTCCACTTTCAGGTCGGGAGTGCGCAGCTTGCGCTCTATCATAGACAGATTGGTCTTGATATTCTCCACGAACCCCTCTCTCGGTCCCTTGACTATACCCTCCGTCGGCGGCTCGGAAACGGCGCGCGTTTCGTATTTGCGCACGGCAAGGCGGATACAGCCCGGCTCGCCGTCGAGGAAGATCAGTCCGTCGCCCGAGAGCAGATACCCGAGAGCCTCCTCCTCGGTTTCTACGAACGTGCGCTCGAACGTAGTCAGCACTTTCGTCTGCAAAACGTCGTACCCCGTTATCTTCTTCCCCGCTTCCCGCAGAGCGCGCAGACATTCGAGCAGCGCGTTATGGTCGGACAGATCCGTCGTCGCGAGCAGACAGCCGCGCCTGCCGCCCGCCTCGAAATCCGTGCGGACGTAAAGCGATCGCGCCGCCATTTTATCCAGCAGTCTTTCCGCTCTTTCCATATACGCATATCTTGCCACGGAAAATGTCGTATTATGCGAAAAGCACCCGTTATGACAAAAAGGCGGCAAGAAAAACGCCGCATACGCGATGTATGCGGCGGCAGCCGTGATACGCGGCAAAAGCCGCGGAACATTTACGAAGATATGCGGCGTAAAGCCGCGGGTCTGTCTGTTTACGAAAGCGCGGGGATCATTTCCTCGACATGACGCCGGCGGACGCGGATCCGAGGATATGCCCTTTCATCGCGCGGAGAAGGTCGGAGAGGAAGAAACCCTCTTTCAGCCCCGTCGACGGCACGTCGAGAGCGTACAGCGTGACGGTGTATTCGTGGTCCTTATCCGGCGGCATCGGACCGCAGTAGCGACAGAACACGCGGGGATCGCGCTCGCCGACGAAGCGCGACGCGCTGCTGTTGCGCCCCTGCACTATGCCGCCCGCGCCGCTCGCGGACGCGTTCTCGGGCAGTCCGCGCGACTCGCCCGAAAGGTCGCACATTATCCAATGTATCCACGGAAAGCCGCACACCGGCGTGGAGTCGTAGTCGATAACTGTCAGCGCGAACGACCGCGTTCCCGCGGGCGCGTCCTCTATCGAAAACGGAAAACTGACCACGGGATTCCCGTCGAGCTTGAAGCGCTCCGGCGCGTATTTTCCGTACTCGTCGGGCAGGTATCCGTTATCAAGCGGTATTCTGATATTCATATTTTCCTCCCTTGCGCGCGTTGCCGCGCTTGAAATTTATTCGTTCGTTCCCGTTCCGCCGAAGTCGGGGGTATATGCCGATGTGGCGGACTCCGCCGACTGGAAATAGCCGCGCAGCCCCAACCGCATAGCTTCGCCGAGCACGGCGTTATACTCGAACGACGTGACCCGCCTTGTCAGGTCGCAGCCCTCGCCCGCGAACTCGGGCGTATATTGCCGCATAAGCGACAGCACGACGCGGTCCGTACCCAACGACGCTATACGCCGCACGACCTCTTTCGAGTCGTCCCTGTGCCCCGGGAGCACGAGGTGGCGCACGATCGTGCCGCGCGTCATTATTCCGTCGGCGTCGTATGTCGGCGCACCCGCAAGCTCCGTCATCAGCGAGATCGCGGCAAACGCCGTTTCGGGATAATCCTCCGCGCGCGAATATTCAGCGGCGAGCCGCGGCGACGCGTATTTGAGGTCGGGCAGCCACACGTCGACGTACTGCGCGAGCGCGCGCACGGCGGCTTCGCTCTCGTACCCGCCCGTATTGTACACGACGGGGATATGCAGTCCCCGCGCTTTCGCTATGCCGAGCGCGGCGATGACCGCAGGCAGGTACGGAGTCGCCGTGACGAGATCGATATTATGTACGCCGCGTGCCTGCAGACCGAGCATTACGTCGGCAAGCCCGCGATCCGTCATTCGTTCGCCCCTGACGGCGAAAGATATGTCGCGGTTCTGGCAGTACGAACAGCGCAGGTTACAGCCCGAAAAGAAGATCGCTCCGCTGCCGCGGCTGCCGCTTATGCACGGCTCTTCCCAGAAGTGCGGCATTGCCCGCGCTACGGTCGTTTCCGCGCCCGCGCCGCAATACCCCCTGCCCGACGTTCTGTCCGCTCCGCACCCGCGCGGACACAGAACGCAGTTTTCATACTCCCGATGCATATCCGTATTATATCCCAAATTCACCCGCCCGTCAAGCGCATAGGGAGGTTGCGCACCTTGCGGCGGGCGTAGTGTGCGCCTGCGGTACGGACAATGCTTGTTCAATCGTCAGTCTGTTCACTCCGCCGTCCGCCAGGACCGCCTTGCGGCGGGGCCACCTTGCGGTGGGGCGAAGTGTGAGCTTTGCGGTACGGACAATGCTTGTTCAATCGCCGGTTTCGTCACCCCGCCGTCCGCCAGGACCGCCGTCCGCCAGGACCGCCTTGCGGTGGGGCATAGTGTGCGCTTGCGGTACGGACAATGCCTGTTCAATCGTCAGTCTGTCATTTGCCGTCCGCAAGGACCGCCGTCCGCCAGGACCGCCTTGCGGTGGGGCATAGTGTGC
>CALVYT010000004.1 GCA_944372345.1 uncultured Clostridia bacterium | reverse complement strand
TTATGACTCCGCCTCTCCGAAAACGCCGGTAAGTTAAATTACACGCGTAATTATACCACACAAAACGGCATATTGCAACACCTTTTCGGAAATTTTACGCGATTTTTCTCCTGTTTGCGCGCAAATGTGCCCCCGACGGCGCAAAAATCGCGGCGGGAGCGCGAGAGAACGGCGGCAGGAGCGAGCAAAAAAGGCGCGGGAACGCGGAGGAATGGGCATTTGAAAAGCCGCGGGGCGGCGCGGCGAGAACGGCGGCACTGATTCCGTCGTTCCGCAGTCGACAGTTTACCCTTTTCGGCAAATATTGTCATTCCACAGTCGACGGTTTTCTTAAAATATAAAAAAGTGTATTTCTGCAAATAACGATTTACCCAATTTTACAATTTTTGTCGACTCCGGACTGACAAAAATATTGACAGAGTAAATTTTATTAAGTACAGCCGAAAAAATCTAAAGGGACGCCCCGAAAAGGACGTCCTTTTTAATATCGCTCGCCCGCTCGCTGAAAACAATTATACATTCTCCAAACCGAGCAGAAGGGTTGCAGATCGTGTTCTTTCGAGTGCGAGGACAAGGGAGTTTACTAAGCGTAAATGACCGCAGTCCGAGGCGCGAAGAAAGGGCGCGAGATGCGCCCTGATCCTCGGTTTGGTAACGCGTCGCGCCTTCATCAAGGTTCAACTCCTGTCAACCGCAATATCAAAAGGGACATCCTTATCGGATGTCCCTTTGGTGCGGTTGACAGGAGTTGAACCTGCACGGTCGCCCACAGGAACCTGAAACCTGCGCGTCTGCCAATTCCGCCACAACCGCAAATCGATTGTCAGTATAACATAACTTCGGACGTTTGTCAAACGTTGTGAGCGTATTTTTTCAAGGCTCCGGGCAAATTTCAAAAACACGCGCCGCCGCGCCGGATCTTTCCCGCCCCGCCGCCGCTTCGCGGCGTCGGCGCCGCGGATCGATAACCGACGAAAAGCGAAAGTTTGCGTTTTCACATAACTATCACTTGCAAATTTACACAAAATGCATTATAATAATTGTGATGATTTTGTGTTCGCATGGCGGACGCGTTTTAATGGAAAGTTTAACTTTCTTTCTTATCATTACTTCGAATGACAATTTTACACGGGAGTATCAGGGTCGGATATGGAAAAATACCGCATAGGATTAGACGTTGGCTCTACGACGATAAAAACTGCCGTTCTCGACGAAACGGGAAAACTGCTCTATTCGAGCTATGACAGACATTACTCCGATATTAAATCCACTATTTGCACGGTGCTCAGCCGCGCTATCGAAAAGTACGACAGATTCGCGCTCGCGGTGACGGGCAGCGGCGGTATTTCGGTATCGGACTGGCTGGGTATTCCGTTCATTCAGGAAGTTATCGCGGGGATAGAGTCCATACGCAAATACATACCGCAGACGGACGTCGCCATCGAACTCGGCGGCGAGGACGCGAAGATAACTTATCTCAAAGGCGGCGTGGAACAGCGAATGAACGGAACGTGCGCGGGCGGCACCGGCGCGTTCATCGACCAAATGGCAAGCCTACTCGGCACGGACGCGAGCGGGCTCAACGAATACGCGAAAGGTTTCAAGACGATATACCCCATCGCCTCGCGGTGCGGCGTTTTCGCCAAGTCAGATATACAGCCGCTCATCAACGACGGCGCGGCGAAAGAGGACATTGCGGCGAGCGTGTTCCAGTCCGTCGTCAATCAGACTATATCCGGTCTTGCCTGCGGCAAGCCCATACGCGGGCACGTCGCGTTCCTCGGCGGTCCGCTGTTCTTCCTCAGCGAGCTCGGCAAGCGGTTCGTCGAAACGCTCAAACCGGAAGAAGCCGTATTCCCCGAGAACGCGCAGGTGTTCAACGCGATGGGCGCGGCTCTGTCCGCAACCAAGACGTTCACGGCAGCCGAAGTGCGCGCCGACCTCGAAAAACTCGGGCATATGGAGAGCCACGAGGTACAGAGATTGCAGCCGCTGTTTTCCTCCCCCGCGGAACTCGAAGCGTTCCGCGCGCGCCACGCAAAGACCGTAATCCCGTTCGCCGACATAAAGCAGCACAAAGGTCCGTGCTACCTCGGCATTGACGCGGGATCGACGACGACGAAAGCGGCTCTGATAAACAAGGAAGGCGCGCTGCTGTATTCGTGGTACGGCTCCAACGGCGGCGACCCGCTCAAAACGGTCTCCGCGATAATCAAAGAAATATACTCGCTTATGCCCGACGGCGCTTATATAGGGCGGTCGTGCGTGACGGGCTACGGCGAGAACCTGATAAAGAACGCGCTGCGGCTGGACCGCGGCGAGATAGAGACGATGGCGCACCAGACGGCGTCCAACGTCATTCTGCCCGGCGTTCAGTTCATACTCGATATCGGCGGGCAGGATATGAAATGTATGAAGATTAAGGACGGCGTGATCACCGACGTGCTGCTCAACGAGGCGTGCTCGTCGGGCTGCGGCAGCTTCATCGAGACGTTCGCAGCCGCGCTCGGAATGACGGCGGAGCAGTTCGCGAAAAAGGGACTTGCCTCGCACTCCCCCGTCGACCTTGGTTCGCGCTGCACGGTGTTTATGAACAGCCGCGTCAAGCAGGCGCAGAAAGAGGGCGCGACGGTGGGCGATATTTCCGCGGGACTGGCGTATTCCGTCGTCAAGAACGCGCTGTTCAAGGTCATCAAAGTGCGCGACTTCTCGGAAATGGGCGAGAAAGTCATCGTGCAGGGCGGTACGTTCCTCAACGAATCCGTGCTCCGCGCATTCGAGGTCGTGACGGGACGCGACGTCGTCCGCCCCGCGCAGGCGGGACTTATGGGCGCATACGGCTGCGCGATAATCAGCCGCAATTCGCACAAGGGCGAAGAACATTCGACGATCATAGGCAAAAACGAGCTCGGCTCGTTCTCGTATAAAAAGCACACCCGCCGCTGCGGCAAGTGCGGCAACAACTGTCTGCTGACGGTCACCGACTTCTCGGACGGCAGGAGATTCATCACGAACAACCGCTGCGAACGCGGCGCGGAGGACGAAAAGACGCACGTCGAAAAGCCCAAACGCCTGCCCAATCTGTTCGATCTCAAATACAAGCGGCTGTTCGCTCACTATAAGCCGCTCCCCGCAGACAAGGCAAAGCGCGGCGTCGTGGGCATTCCCCGCGCGCTCAATATGTACGAGAACTATCCGTTCTGGTTCACGTTCTTTACCTCGCTCGGCTACCGCGTCGTGCTTTCCCCGCGCTCAACGCGCGCTATCTACGATCTCGGCATAGACACCATGCCAAGCGAGTCGGTGTGCTACCCCGCTAAGCTCGTGCACGGACATATAACCGCGCTCGTGCGGCAGGGCATAAAATTCATATTCTATCCCGGCATACCCTACGAACAGATCGAGGACAAAACGGCGGACAACCACTACAACTGTCCCGTCGTCGCGACGTACCCTGACGTCATACGCAACAATATGGGCGAGATCTTCGGCAACGACGTGAAATTTATGTGCCCTTTCCTGCCTCTCGCCACGCCAAAGCGTATGTATCAGCGGCTTTGCGAGGAGTTCCCCGACATTCCGAAGCGCGAGATCAAAACGGCGGTCAGAGCCGCTTACGCCGAGGACGAGAACTTCAAGAACGATGTGCGCAAAATGGGCGAAGAGACCGTCGCGAAACTGGATAAAGAGAACAAGTGCGGCATAGTGCTCGCGGGACGTCCCTACCACCTCGACCCCGAAGTCAATCACGGCATTCCCGAAATGATCAATTCCTACGGCTTCGCGGTGCTGACGGAGGACAGCGTGTCACACCTCGACAAGATCTCACACCCGCTCCGCGTGCTCGACCAGTGGATGTACCACTCGCGGCTGTACTCCGCGGCAAATTACGTCCGCAAAAAGGACAACCTCGAACTCGTACAGCTCAACTCGTTCGGCTGCGGCTGCGACGCGGTAACGACCGACCAGGTCCAGGAGCTTATGCTCGCCGCGAACAAGCTGTATACCGTGCTCAAAATAGACGAGGTGAACAACCTCGGCGCAGCGCGCATACGCATACGCTCGCTGATGGCTGTCATGGAAGAGCGGCTCGAACGCAATATCAAGGCGCAGCCGCCGCAGGACTACAAGTGGTTCAAGGAATTTACGAAGGATATGAGGAACGAGGGCTACACGATCATCGCGCCCAACCTCTCCCCTTTCCATATGCGGCTGTACAAGCCCGCGCTCAAAGCGCTCGGCTATGACATAGCGCTCGTCAAAGATACCAAAACGGCGATCGACGTCGGGCTCAAATACGTCAACAACGACGCGTGCTACCCCACGATCATCACCGTCGGCGGACTTATAGAAGAACTGCTCTCGGGCAAATACGACCCGAACAGGACGGCGCTCATAATCACGCAGACGGGCGGACCGTGCAGAGCGTCCAACTATATAACGCTGATAAGAAAGGCGCTCAAAGCGATCAATATGGAGCAAGTCCCCGTCATATCGCTGAACTTCGTCGGCCTGGAAAAGCACAGCGGTTTCCCGGTCAATCTGCCGCTGATGTTCCAGTTCATCTATTCGACGCTGTACGCCGACCTTATGATGCGCCTGCTCTACCGCGTGCGTCCCTACGAAAAGGTCAAGGGCAGCGCAAACGAGCTTTACGAAAAATGGGTGGGTATACTCTCCGACGAACTGTCGAGGAGCGTGCGCTCGACGTTCGCGAAGAACTGCAAAAGAATGGTCGAGGAGTTCGACGCTCTCCCCGTTTACGACATCGTCAAGCCGCGCGTCGGCATAGTCGGCGAGATACTCGTCAAATACCATTACGGTGCGAACAACCACGTCGTCGAACTCATCGAAGCGGAGGGCGGCGAAGCCGTCTGCCCCGATATGCTCGACTTCTTTATGTTCGGCTTCTATAACTCCACCGTCAAGCACGACTACCTCGACGGCAAGCTGTCGCACAAGGTCGTCAACGGTATGCTCATAGACGTCGTCGAACACTTCCGCAAACCTATGATGAAGGCGCTCGAAGGCACCAAGTTCGGTCACCCGACGAACATTCGCGTTATGGCGGCGAAGGCGAGCAAGGTCGTTTCCCTGTGCAATCTCGCGGGCGAAGGCTGGTTCCTCACCGCCGAAATGCTCGATCTGTTCGATGAAGGCATAAACAACATCATCTGTATGCAGCCGTTCGCCTGCCTGCCCAACCACGTCACGGGCAAGGGCGTGATGAAAGCGCTCAAAGAGCTCAATCCCTCGGCGAACATAGTCGCTATCGATTACGATCCCGGTGCGAGCGAAGTCAACCAGGTCAACCGCATCAAGCTGATGATGTCCGTAGCGTTCCGCAATATGCGCGAAGCCGCCGCAAAAGCGCACGGCGAGGACCTCGCGGAAAAGATGCGCGAAGATATTGACGAAGGGCTTCAAAAGCTCGAAAACGAGCACGGCAACGTCAGGGACGCCGCGTGCACGGACGCCTGCGACTCCTGCACCGTTGCGGGAACGTGCACATACCGCACGACGATCGACCTTCCCGAGGACGCGGACGCGCAAAGCGACGGCAAGTAATACGGCAGACCGTAAATCGCAAACAGAATAAACCGAAACGAGCAAAGATCGCCGAAGATCCTTGCTCGTTTCAATATGCGAAAATTTATATTATAATAATTGCCCGTTTTGTTCGCGTCCGCTATATTTTTCGCGGACTCCGCGCTCGCGCAGCCGCCGCGCCACGGCGGAGGAGCCGATATGTATCGCTTCTATTGCAAAAATTTTCTTATCGTTTTTATCGTAGCCCGTCAATCCGCCCCTTATCCCCTGATATTACGGATAACGTTCTCGGACGCGATCTTCTTTTCGCCGCGGATCTTGAAAAACCAGAAAAGCGAAAAAACGACGGGCAGTATCACCGATATGAGCAGCGGAGTAAGTATTATATAAAAACCAGGCATACGGCTTCTCTTTTGATACGTATAATACTAAGACAGTCTTCCCGCAAACCGAACGGCATTACAGCACTTTGACGAGCTCGTTGCCGACGAGATCGCAGCTCGTCAGGTAATAAGGCACTTCGCCGATGAGAAGTTTGCGCCTTACCCGCCCCGCTCCGCAGTGCAGGTGCCCGTATACGACGGCGTCGGGAGAATACTCCGCTATCGTGTCCCTGAACACCGTCGGACGGAACGTACCGTTGAACGGCGGATAGTGCAACATAACGACGAGCCTGTCCCTCTCGCCGCGCAGTTTCGCGGCGGCGTCGAGAGAGAGGCGCAGGCGGATAAGTTCCCTGTCGTATATCGTCTTATCCGCGGCGGACTGCTCCCTGCCAGGTTCCGGCGTAGCCCAAAGGCGGGTACCGCACACGACGCAGTCGCCGAATTTCAGCGCGTCGTTCTGCACGGCGTAAGTTCCCTCGGGCAGCACGGCGCGCACCGCGCTTATGGATTTCCACCAGTAGTCGTGATTACCGCGAATGACGACCTTTCTGCCGGGAAACGCGCCGATATAAGCAAGGTCCGGCGCGGCGTCCTCCAATTTCATAGCCCACGACAGATCGCCGGAGAGCAGCACGAGGTCGTCCGCACCGACTTTTTTCCAGTCGCGCTCTATCGTTTCGAGATAGCCGTCCCACACGGGACCGAATATATCCATAGGCTTTGGATTGTTTATCGACAGATGCAGATCGCTTATCGCATACACATTCATAACGATATTATAGCAGAACCTGCGCGAAAAGGCAAACGATATGGCGCGTATGCTACGACAGCCGACGGCAGACCGCGTCTTCCACCGCGTCCGCTTCGGGCAGTTTCACGTCGCCCGCCGCGCAGATCAGTATGTCGCACGGCACGAGCAGCTTGACGTTCAGTCTGCGGCACGCCGTTATGTCCGCCCGCGGGAGCGTTATCGTTCCTATCGCCGACGCGAAATCCACGGACGCGGAAACGGTATACGGTCTGTCGGGAACGGTGACGAGCAGGTCCGCGGCGTCGCTTATGCGCGCAGTCGCCTTGCCCGCCGCTCCCGCGGCGTCGATGTAACTCACCGTTACGTCATAGGAAAACGCGAGAGTGAGGCGGGAGCGCGAACTTCCCGCGACGGGCGTCACCGTGAACGCCGTGATCTCCGCATCCCCCGCCCCGACCGCCGAAACGTACGTCAGCGGCGCGGTATACACCGCCGGAGAAAACCCCGAAAGTTCGGACGAAAACACGCCGCGCGTAAGCAACGTCGCGCCGTTGAATATCCTCTGCACCCGCACGGCTATCCTGCCGCAGTTATCCGAATATGACATAAATATCCTCCGAATACCGTTTACTGCATAGTATTCGGAGGACGGATATTTTGTTAAAGTTTTCAGTTCCTGTGCAGTTTGCCGCTGTCGTCGAAACTGCCGACGTAGTTGTCGTCGGCGTCGTACAGGCGGTCGCCGTCGGTGTAGCCTATGCGCTTGCCGTCGGCGTCATATACCGTGCCGTTTTCGGAGGTCGCGACCACGTTGCCGTCCGAGTCATGGTAATCGTAATCCGTCACCGACGATGAACTATACGACGACGAATACGAGTAGTCGTCATAGTCCGATTCGGGATCGCGCACGGCATACTTTGCGACGGACTTTTCCTTCCACGCCGCTCTTACGAGCCGACCTATCTTCCAAGCCTCGCCGTTGGCGTATATCGCGTGCTGGACGTCTATTATTTCGTCGAGATATTTGCCGCGCTTTTTCGCATATCGGATATCCGTATCTTCCAGCCGACGGCGGTACATAAGATATTTATCCACCGTACCTTCGTTGATCGCAAGCAACATACTGCGCAGCAGAAAATACAGGCACAGATAATACAGCCCCTCGGCGCGCAGACGCACGTCGCTCTTCGCCTTTTCGCATATATACACCTCTATCATATATATCCCGTCGGGGCGCCGAATCGTCTTGCTGTTCGGATCGTCCGTTTCCGCGACGACCTTGCCGAATTCGCGGTCGAAACAGGAGCCGCAGGAAAACAGAAAGGGAAAGACCGGTTCGCCTTTTTTGTTCGTTTTCAGCCCGGACGCCGCAAGCGTCGCGTCGCTGTAACCGCGCGCCTGTTCCCTTTTGTTTTTTTCGACCGCCAGTTTCAGTTTCTCCGCTAATTCCGCTATCTGAGCGGAAGAAAGGCGCGTCGGCTTCGCTGCCGGAGGACAATAGTCTATGTCAAGCTCACTGAAACTTTTCCCGCGCCGTACCGGCGATTTAAGTATTCCGCCGTCATTCATATCTGTTCTCCCCGCCGAGCACATCGCGTATGCGTGCAAGCACGGCGTCCCTGCCCTGACCGCTCGCCGCAGACGTGACGATGATATTGTCCGTTCCTATTTTAAGCGCGGACGCGATGACGGTCTTCGCCCTGCCGCACGCCGCGCGGGACAGTTTGTCCGCCTTGGTCGCGATGACGGTGAACGGACGCCCCGCGTCGTAAAGGTATGAGATCATACGCTTATCCAGTTCGCTCGGCTCGTGGCGTATGTCGACGAGCGCGAGAGTATGGACGAGCCGCACCGTGCGGATGAAATACCCGTCGGTCAGTTCGCTCCACCTGCGTATTTCCGACTTCGGAGCTTTGGCATAGCCGTACCCCGGAAGATCGACGAGCACGAACCCGTCGAAAGTAAACAGGTTGACAAGCCGGGTGCGTCCCGGCGTGGACGAGGTCTTGGCGAGGTTTTTGCGGCACGCGAGCATATTGATGAACGACGACTTGCCGACGTTGGATCTGCCCGCGACGGCAATCTCCGGCAAACCGAGCGACGCGCTCTCTTTCTCGTATGCGCCGAGGTCAGCTATCGACTTGATAAACTCCGCCATCACCGCACCAACGCCGCCGCGAACACGTCGTCTATCGTACGCGCGGGGATAATAGTCATATTGTCCTTGACTTCGACGGGCACTTCGTCGAGGTCTTTGAGGTTGGCTTCGGGAATCACCAGCCGCTTTTTGCCGAGACGCAGAGCGGCGAGCGATTTCTCTTTCAGCCCGCCTATCGCGAGCACTTTGCCGCGCAGCGTGATCTCGCCCGTCATAGCCACGTCGCGGGCGACCTTTATCCCCGACATCGCGCTCGCTATCGCGGTCGCTATCGTGACGCCCGCGCTCGGTCCGTCCTTTGGCACCGCGCCCTCGGGAACGTGGATATGCAGATCGCACTCGGTGAACACGGAGCGATCTATGCCGAGTTCGTCAGCCCTTTCGCGCACAAGCGACAGAGCCGTCTGCGCGGACTCTTTCATCACGTCGCCGAGATTGCCCGTCAGCCGCAGTTCTCCCTTTCCGCCTTCGAGCACAGCCGCTTCGACGTCGAGGGACGTGCCGCCCGCGCTCGTCCACGCAAGCCCCGTGACCACGCCCGCTTCGTCCTCGGCGTTCGCTTCCTCTTCGGGGAATTTCTCCTTGCCGAGGTATTTTTCAAGGTTCTTTGCCGTTATGCGCGTCACGCGGCTCCCGGGATTGTCGACGAGCTTCACCGCTATCTTGCGCACGACGGACGCTATCTCCCGCTGCAATCCGCGCACGCCGCTCTCGCGCGTGTAGCGGTTTATGATAAGCAGCAGCGCGTCGTCGTCGAAAGATATTTTATTTGACGGCACTCCGTTCGCTTCGCACTCGCGCGGGACGAGGTAGCGTTTGGCTATCTGTAATTTCTCGTTATAGGTATACCCGCCCAGCTCTATAACTTCCATACGGTCGAGCAGCGGAGGATCTATCGTATCCGTCGAATTAGCCGTCGTGACGAACATCACCCCGGAAAGATCGTACGGCATATCGAGATAGTGATCTTTGAATCTGTCGTTCTGATTGGCGTCCAGCACTTCGAGCAGCGCGCTCGACGGGTCGCCGCGGAAATCGGAGGACATCTTGTCTATCTCGTCGAGCAGGAACACGGGGTCGCACACTCCCGCGTCCTCCATTCCCGAGATGATCCTGCCCGGCATCGAGCCGATATAGGTACGGCGATGACCGCGTATCTCCGCTTCGTCGCGCACGCCGCCGAGGGATACCGAAACGAACTTGCGGCGGGCGGCGCGGGCTATCGAACGGACTATGCTCGTCTTTCCCACGCCCGGAGGTCCGACGAAACAGAGTATGGGCGCTTTCATATCCTTTTTCAGCGCGCAAACGGCGAGATATTCGACTATGCGCCGCTTGATCTTATCCAGTCCGTAATGGTCCTCTTCGAGCACTTTGCGGGCGTACCCGATGTCCGTTTCTTCTCCGCTCCCCTCGTTCCACGGCAGCGCGAGAACGGTTTCCACATACCCGCGTGATACCGCGCTCTCCGGCGACGTCGGGGACATACGGCTCATTTTGTTTACTTCTTTGAGCGCTTTCTCCTTGGCGTAGCCGGGCATATCCTTTTTATTTATGCGCTCGCGGAAATCATCGAGTTCGTTCTCGTCCTCGCCGAGCTCGGCGTGCAGGACTTTGATCTGCTCGCGGATATAATATTCGCGGTGGCTCTTGTCCATATTGCCGCGGACTTTGCTCTCGATCTCCTTTTGAAGAGCGGATATACCGCAGTGCCGCTCTATGTGCGCGTATATGTCTTCCAGCTGCGCGTATTTAGAGCGCATTGAAAGCAGCTGCCAGCGCTCCTCGTTGTCCTTATAGAATACCTCTGCTATTTCGCCGATGAACCCGTCAAGGTCGTCGAGAGACGGCTCGTTATCGAACAGTTTGGGAGAGAGCCGCGTCGCTTTCGCAAGCGCGGCGGTCACCGCCCCCTTTACGGCAAGCAGCATTATCTCGTCGTCTTTCTTTTCCGCGAACTCGGTCAGAGTCACGCGCGCGACGGGCGACGAAGAAACAAACTCCGCTATCTCCATACGGCGTATGCCCGATACCACTATGCTTATACCGCCCTTGGAATTGCGGACGACCTGCCTTATCTTCGACAGTGTGCCGACGGCAGAAACGGACGACGGCGTTTCGCCGTCCGGAGCGTATGAGAAAAACACGTCGTCGTCGGACTGCACTGCCGCCATAAGCGCGTTCACGGCGGTCGTTCCCGTTATCACGAACGATGACATATGCCCGGGAAACACGACGGCGTTATCCACGCACACGAGAATATACGATCGCGCGGCGTCCGGTGCTCCCTTGCTTATGTTTTCGCTTATATTTTCATTCATAGCGGTATTATAACACACCGCAAAGAAAAATGCAATAAAAAAGGAACGCATTCAAAACGCATTCCTTTTTACGCATTATGTGCTTTTACGCCGCTTTTCTGCGCTTTATCACGGGGGCGGCTTTGTTCTTTATGACGTCCGCCGTCACCGTCACCTGCTCAATGTCCTTCTGGTCGGGAGCGGAATACATAAGATCCATCATCGCGTTCTCGATAATGGTGCGCAGTCCGCGCGCGCCCGTATCCAGCTCTATCGCCCTGTCCGCGACGGCTTCCACAGCTTCGCGCTCGAACACGAGCTTGATCCCGTCCATCTCAAACAGCTTTTCGTACTGCTTTATAAGCGCGTCTTTGGGTTCCGTCAGTATGGAAACGAGCGCGGCGCGGTCGAGCGCGTTGAGGCTCACCGTCACAGGCACTCTGCCCACGAACTCGGGAATCAGCCCGTACTTTATCAGATCCTGCGGCTGCACTTCGCGGAACGCCTCGCCCGCCGACATTTCGTGCTTGGACTTCACCGTACCGCCGAAGCCCATCGAACTGCCCTCTTTGCGTTGTTCGATGATCTTTTCCAGCCCGACGAACGCGCCGCCGAAAATGAACAGGATATTGGTCGTGTCTATTTGCAGGCACTCCTGCTGCGGGTGCTTTCTGCCGCCCTGCGGAGGCACGCTCGCGACCGTGCTCTCTATTATTTTAAGCAGAGCCTGCTGTACGCCCTCGCCCGAAACGTCGCGCGTTATCGACGTGTTCTCGCTCTTACGCGAGATCTTGTCTATCTCGTCGATATAAATTATGCCTATCTCCGCTTTGGAGATGTCGTAATCGGCGCTCTGGATGAGTTTGAGCAGGATGTTCTCCACGTCCTCGCCGACGTAGCCCGCCTCGGTAAGAGTCGTGGCGTCCGCTACGGCGAAAGGCACGTTGAGTATGCGCGAAAGCGTCTGCGCGAGCAGCGTCTTGCCGCAGCCCGTCGGTCCGAGCATAAGTATGTTGCTCTTTTTCAGTTCGATGCCCTCGTCCTTGCTCCCGTCTTTGGACGAGTTGTAGTTGATACGCTTATAGTGATTGTAGACCGCTACGGACAGCGCTTTCTTCGCCGCGTCCTGCCCGACGATATATTCGTCGAGCTGCTTTTTGATCTCCGGCGGAGTGGGCAGTTCGGGAAGGAGCGGTCCCTCTTTCTTTGCCGTTTTTTCCTCCGCCTCGCCGTAAAGCAGGTCGGCGCAGATCTCGACGCAGGCGTCGCATATGCAAACGCCGCTGGGCGCGCTTATCAGCTTGCCCACTTCGTTCTCGCTCCGTCCGCAGAATTCGCAATGTCTGTTCCTGTCTTTTATTTCCAATTAAATCAGCCTCTCTTCTCGAATATCTTGTCTATCAGTCCGTATTCGAGAGCTTCCTGCGCGCTCATATAATAGTCGCGCTCGACGTCTTTCGCCACCTGCTCGAACGGTTTGCCCGTATTTGCCGCAAGTATGGACGTCATCTTCGTCTTGATCTTGTTGATATGCTCCGCCTGTATCACGATGTCCGTAGCCTGACCCTGCGCGCCGCCGAGAGGTTGGTGGATCATTATTTCGCTGTTAGGCAGGCTGACGCGCTTGCCCTTCGCGCCCGCCGCAAGCAGGAACGCGCCCATGCTCGCCGCCATACCTACGCATATCGTGGAAACGTCGGGACGGATGAAATTCATCGTGTCGTATATGCCCATTCCCGCGGAAACGGAGCCGCCCGGCGAATTGATATAAAGGCTTATATCCTTGTCGGGATCCTTCGCTTCCAGATAGATCAGCTGCGCTATGACTATGTTCGCGCTGACGTCGTTGACCTCTCCGTTCAGAAATACGATACGATCTTCGAGCATACGCGAATACAGATCGTACGACCGCTCTCCGCGGTTGGTCTGCTCTACGACCATGGGCACAAGTTCGTTTATTATCATATGATATACCTCTCTGCCGTGTTATTCGGTAACGGCGGAGGAAACGAGCATCGAGAGAAGTTTGTCCATAACTATCTCGTCTTTGAGATAGGAAAGCTCCTTCTCGTCCGGCTTTCTCTTTTCCTTGCCGTCCTCCGGCTCGGGCTGCGAGTCGAGATATTTCTTCTCCGCCTCTTCGTCCGTCGCCGTGATATTTTCGCGTTTGACGATCTCTTCGAGGCAAAGCCTGGTCAGAGCGCCGCGCAGCGCTTTATCGTGATTCTCCTTGCGGTACTCCTCTTCCGTAGTACCCATATATTTGAAGTAGTCTTCCGTCGTCATGCCGCGGTAATAGAGATTGAAGCTCAGATCGCGCAGCATATCGTCGAGGTACGCCGAGACCATGGCTTCGGGAATGTCCGCTTCGGACGCGTCTGCTATTGCGTTAATGACCGCGTTTTCCTTTTCCGACTTCACACGGCGGTCGTTCTGCTCCTCCATGCGTTTCTTGACGCTGTCGCGGTATTCGGCGAGCGTTTCGTATTCGGAAACGTCCTTCGCCCACTCGTCGCTCGGTTCGGGAACGACCTTGACGCTGACCTTGTTCACCTTGCACTCGAACACCGCTTCCTTGCCTGCGAGCGCGTCCGCGTGATAATCCTCGGGGAACGTGACTTTGACCGCGCGCTCCTCGCCCGCCTTCGCGCCGACGAGCTGATCCTCGAATCCGGGTATGAACGAACCGCTGCCGAGAGTAAGGTCGTATTTTTCCGCCGTGCCGCCGTCGAACGCCACGCCGTCCACCGTGCCTTTGAAATCGATGTTCACGATGTCGCCGTTTTCCGCCGCGCCGTCCTTTTCCTCTATCTTCGAGCCGCGCTCCGCTATACGGCGAAGTTCCGCGTCCACATCCTCTTCGGATACATTATACTCGATTTTGGGGATCTTAATACCTTTATATTCGCCGAGCTTCACTTCGGGGCGCACGGGGAATTTAAGAGTAAACGTCACTTTGCCGCCCTTGACGGACTCGATGTTCGCACTCGGACGGTCGACGGGGACGAGTTTGTCGTCGCCTTTTGCGTCGTTTTCGTCCAGGAATTTTTCCCAGCCGCTCTGAACGAGCTCGTCGAGAGCGTCGTCGGCGAATACGCCCGCGCCGTAGTACTGCTCTATCATATGCTTGGGCGCGTGTCCCTTACGGAATCCGGGCACGGAATACCTGCCCCTGTTCTGCGCATACGCCTTATTTTCCGCTTCTTTCCATTCCGCTTCGCTTGCGGTGAAGGAAAGCGTAACTTCGCTCTTTTCTCTGTTTACCGTGTACTTCATTACAGCTCCTTGGTGCCGATTATTTTACATCGTTCGATTATATGCCTAAATATGTTATCACAAACGAAAAAGTATGTCAAATCATATTTACTTTTTTTTGCATTTATATTAAAATAGTATGCGTGATACAACGAAGGCTCGGAGGTGCGGTATGCCTGCGGACGCGATAAATTACGGAAAACTCGCGGAAGAACTTAACGAATGCCTGTCCGGCGGCAGGATAGACAAGATAATAATGAGCGACAAAAGCACGCTCGCGCTGTGCATCCGCGCGCGCGGGAAAAATAACGATCTGCTGATAACGGCGGCGACTTCCCCGCGCTGCTTTCTCACGTCGTCCCGCCCGAAGTCCACGGACGTTCCGCTGTCGTTCTGTCTGCATCTGCGCAGACATATCGGCGGAGGAACGATAGACCGCATTTCCGCCCTGCCGTTCGAGCGCATACTGCGCGCTGACATCACGGCGAGGGACGACCTCGGCACACCCGTCGGGTATATCCTGTTCATCGAGATAATGGGCAAATATTCCAACGTGGTGCTGACGGACGAAAACGGAAAGATCACCGACGCGCTCAAACACGTAGGTTTCGAGGAGAGCCGCCCGGTGATGCCGGGGATAACGTTTACCGCTCCCCGCGACGAAACGAGGTTCGACCCCGCGGACGAGCGCGCGGACGCTCTTGCCGCGGGCTGCCCGCCGGAAGAACTGCCCGCCGTGATGGTAAAAAGGCTGCGCGGACTGTCGGCGGCGACCGCCGCGGAGATCGCGGACATAGCGGCGAAAGAGAACGTCGGACTGTCCGAAGCCTGCCGCAGACTGCTCGCCCGCCCCGTGCGCCCCGTGCTGTACCGTTCGGGCGGCAAGCCGACGGACTTTTGCTTCTGCGCCTACGGCACAAAAACGGACGAGGCGGAGGAATGCGAAACGCTCAGTCACGCGATGGACGAGTATTACTCCGCGACGTGCGCTTCGGACGAAAAATCCGTCGCCCTCGCCGCCGCCCGCCGCGCCGTGACCGCCGCGCTCGCGAAGCAGCGCAAGAAACTCGCGGGGTTCGTCAAGGATCTCGCCGCTGCGTCCGACTACGAACGCGAACGCGTGCTCGGCGAGCTCATCACGGCTAACCTGTATAAGATATCGAGAGGCGACAGCACGCTCGTCGCGGAAAACTGGTACGACGGAAATACCGTGACGATCGCGCTGACGGAGAACACCCCGCAGGAGGACGCGCAGAAACACTTCGCGCGCTACCGCAAAAAGCTGCGCACGGTGGAGAACCTGACCGAACAGAAAGCGGAGACCGAACGCGCGATAGACTATCTCGAAAGCGTGGATACCGCACTCTCCCTCGCCGATGACGTTTCGGATGTGGCGGCGATAACGGACGAACTCGAAGAGGAAGGATATATCCGCCGCGCCGCGGCGCGCGGCAAAAAGCCCGTCAGCGAACCGAGAAAGTACGACATAGACGGCTTCACCGTGCTCGTCGGAAAGAGCAACGTGCAGAATGACAGGATCACCCGCGAATCGCGCGGCGACGATATATGGCTGCACACGCAGGGGTTTCACGGCAGCCACGTCGTCATCAGGACGCGCGGCAAGGAGCCGCCGCAGAGCGTGCTCGTCAAAGCCGCGGAGATCGCCGCGTTCTTCTCCAAGGCGCGGCGGTCGGAAAACGTCCCCGTCGACTATACGCGCGTCAAGGACGTGCATAAAAAGCGCGGAGCCGCTCCCGGCAAAGTGGACTACTTCGGAGCAAAAACGCTGTACGTCGATCCCGCCGCTCCCGACGGCGAAAAGTAAGCAAAACAAAAGCAAGCAAAAACCGCCCGCAAGCCGCGGACGGTTTTTTGTCGTTTTCACCGTCAGACGAGAAAGAGTATCTTCGCCACCGCGCCGAACACCGACAACGCGAACACCGCTGTCATCGCGACTGCGACTATCAGCGAATTGCGGAACTCGGGCGTTCCCCTGCCTGACGCGGCAAGCATACGGAAACGCAGTGCGGCGGAGATTGCGGAACCAACCGCGAACATACAGAACCCTACCAGTCCGACTACGGGCGTTTCCACGAACAGCCCGACTATGAGCACAACGGACGCCGCGACAAGCAATATATCGCTGACGTGCCTGAGCCCGAATCTCGAAAAATATCCGCTGCCGTTACCGTTCACCGCACGCCTCCCTTTCTTATTTTACGCCTCTGCTGCCCGGCTTATACGGAGCGGGCGCGCCCGCCTTGCACAGCGGGCATTCGTCGGGCTCCCAGCTCGTCACTTCCATAGACAGGAGCGGAACGTAAGGAACGTCAAACTCCACCTTGCCGTTGGAGCGATCCACCACGCTCGCGCAAGCCACGACTTCCGCTCCGCAGGCGCGGCACAGCGCGATGACTTCCTTGACGCTGCCGCCCGTCGTGACCACGTCCTCCGCGACCACGACTCGGCTGCCTTTTTCCAGCGCGAAACCGCGGCGGAACGTCATTTCTCCGTTTTCGCGCTCGGCGAAAATGTCGGTGACGCCCATCGCGCGGGCAAGCTCGTAGCCGAGGATTATCCCGCCCACCGCGGGCGAAACGATCATATCCGGCTTATACGGAGCGAGCTTTTCAGCGAGCGCTTCCGCTATTTTTCTCGCCTCTTCGGGGTGAACGAACAGCTTTGCGCTCTGCATATAGGTGTCCGAATGACGGCCGCTCGTCAGCAGGAAATGCCCTTTGAGCACGCCGCCCGTTCTTTCGTAAGCCTGCAATACTTCCTTGTCTGTCATATCACTTATTCTCCTTAATCGGCGAGCGCTCCGCGCAGTTCGCCGAGATCTTTTATTCCGAGTTTTTCCATTTCCTCAGCCAGCCCTTCGACGACGCGGAGAGCGGCGAACGGATCGGCGATATTAGCCGTTCCCACCTGCACAGCCGTCGCGCCGCAAAGTATGAATTCCAGCGCGTCCGCCGCCGTCGAGATACCGCCGAGTCCGACCACGGGGATCTTTACCGCCTTATACGCCTGCCGCACCATACGCAGCGCGACGGGTTTGACGCACGGACCGCTGAGCCCGCCCGTCACGTTGCCGAGCACGGGGCGGCGCGTTGCAAGATCCACCGCCATTCCCGTCAGCGTATTGATGAGCGAAACGGCGTCCGCTCCGCCCGCCTCCGCAGCGCGCGCGTTGTCCGCAATATCCGCGACGTTCGGGCTGAGTTTGATCATAAGCGGTTTGCGGCAATGCTTTCTCGCCGCCGCAGTCACTTCCTCCACGCTCTTCGGCAGCACGCCGAACGCCATACCGCCGTTCTTTACGTTAGGGCAGCTGATATTCAGCTCTATCATATCCACGTCCGTTCCATCCAGCCGCTCTGCAATACGCTCGTAATCCGCGACGGTGCTGCCCGCGGCGTTCGCTATCGCCGCGCAGCCTCTGCCGAGCATGAACGGCAGTTCGTCTTTTATGAACGCTTCCACGCCGGGGTTCTGCAAACCCACGCAGTTGAGCATTCCGCTCGGCGTTTCCGCTATGCGCGTGCCGTCGTTGCCCTCGCGCGGTTCGAGCGTAAGTCCCTTGCCCACTATGCCGCCGATCCTGCCGACGTCGTAAAATTCGTTATATTCTCTCCCGAACCCGAACGTGCCGGACGCGGCGAGCACGGGGTTTTTCAGCTTTATCCCGCACAGCGTTACTTCGGTATTCACAGTTCCACCTCCGTCGACGGGAATACGGGACCGTCCTTGCAGACACGCTTGTTATGCCCCGCTATGCGGCATGTGCAGGTCAGGCACGCGCCCACTCCGCAGCCCATACGCCGTTCAAGGGAAAGATACGTCGGTATTCCGCGGCTCTCTCCCAGCCGTTTTACGGCGCGCATCAGCGGTTCCGGACCGCAGCACAGCACGACGTCCGGCTTAAATCCCGCAGCCATATCGGCTTCGAGCGCAGCCGTCGGGAAACCGTGAAAGCCCGCGCTGCCGTCATCGGTGCATACCGTCGTTTTCGCGACTTCCGCGAAACGGTCGCACAGCAGAGTCTTTTCCGCAGCGGCAAAACCCGCGTATACGCGCACTTCCGCGCCCGCTTCCGCGCAACCGCGCGCGGCGGAGAGCAGCGGCGCGACGCCGAATCCCCCGCCTATCACGGCGACCTTTCCTCCCGAAACGGGAAAGCCGTTGCCGAGCGGCATCAGGACTTTGAGTTCGTCGCCGCTTTTAAGCCGAGTAAGAGCGCGCGTCCCTCCGCCCTTGACCTGATATAAAAATCCGCACTTTCTTCCGTCCGAATACACTATGCCGAACGGACGGCGAAGAATGCGCTCGCCCGACGGGACTTCTACCATTGCGAACTGCCCGGGCGAAAAAGGCGGCAGATCGCCCTCGACGGTCAGCATATACGCGCCGTCGTACAGCTTTTCGTTCGCGGCGACTTTTACGGGCACGTCCTTCATAACGCCGCCTTTCTGCCGAGCGCGGCGACAAGATCCTCGCGCATATCGACGCACGCAGCATATGCCGCTTCGTCGAACTTCATTCCCTTATACTTTTCCTGACGGTACGCGCAGATGATGCCGCGGCTGGAATTGACTATACCGCCGCCCCCGCGCTCGTCGAACCCCGCGACCGCGCCGTCCGCGCCGCCGCCCTGCGCCCCGTAACCGGGCACGAGGAAAAACGTGTGCGGCAGCATAGCGCGCAGGCGCACAGCCTGTTCGGGGTACGTCGCGCCCACAACCGCACCCACGACGGAATATCCGCAATCGCCCACGCTGTTCCTGCCCCATCCGTCCACGAGCGCAGCCATCTGTTCATAGACGGTGCGCCCGTTTTCCAGACGCATATCCTGCAATTCGCCGCCCGACGGATTGGACGTTTTGACGAGGACGAACACGCCCTTGTCCTCTCTGCCGAGAAAAGGCGCGATACCGTCCGTGCCGAGATAGCCGTTGACCGTCAGAAAGTCGCAGTCGAGATCGCCGCCGCCGAAAAACGCGGAGGCGTACTGCTTCGCGGTCGCGCCTATGTCGTTGCGCTTGGCGTCCGCTATCACGACCATGCCCGCGGCGCGCGCAGCCTTGCAGGTGTCCGAAAACGCGCGCATGCCGTGCAGTCCCATCGCTTCGTAATAAGCTATCTGCACCTTCACGGCGGGAACTATCGGAGCGACGCGCTCTATTATCGCACGGTTGAAATCCGTCACAGCCGCCGCCACGGACGCGGGATCGGAATATTTACCGCTGTCCGGCAGGTAATCCGCCGCGGTATCCAGTCCGACGACGGAAGGGTTGCCCTTTTCCTTGATCTTTTCGCAAAGTATATCCGTTATCATATCGCCGTCTCCGTCAGCACTTTATCTTTCCGCCGACTATCGTGTTCGTCACTTTTCCTTTGAGTATCCAGCCGTCGTACAGGCAGTTCTTACCCTTGCCCGAAAGCTCGTCCGCTCTGACCGTCCATTCGCGGGCGGGGTCGAACACCACGACGTCCGCCATCGCGCCAGGCTTGACGTAAACGACGGGCAGTCCGAGCAACTTCGCAGGGTTATGGCTCATCAGTCTGACTATATCAGTCATCCCTATGTTGCCCGCGTCCGCGAGATAGGTGTAAGCGAGGGAAAGCGCGGTCTCGAACCCGACCGTGCCGAACGGCGCGAGGTCGAATTCCCTGTTTTTCTCGTCCGCGGCGTGCGGGGCGTGATCCGTCGCTATGACGTCTATCGTGCCGTCGCGTATGCCGTCTATTATCGCGTCCACGTCCGACTGCTCGCGCAGCGGAGGATTGATCTTGGCGTTGGTGTTATAGGAGAGTATCTCCTCGTCCGTCGCGCAGAAATAGTGAGGGCAGGTCTCGCACGTCACCTTGACGTTGCGCGCTTTGGCTTCGCGGATCAGCTCGACGCCGCCCGCCGTCGAAACGTGCGCGATGTGTATCTTCGCGCCGAGTGATTCGGCAAGCACTATATCGCGCGCGATCGCTATCTCCTCCGCCGCACGGTTGATCCCGCGCAGTCCCGCTATCGTCGCGTTCGCGCCCTCGTTAGCCACTCCGTCGCCGCTCACTGCCGGGTCCTCGGGGTGGTCGATGATCAGCATATTGAACGTGCGGGCGTATTCGAGCGCGTTGCGCATCACGCCGCTGTCCGTCACGGGTTTGCCGTCGTCGCTGAACGCAACCGCACCCGCCTTTTTGAGCGCGGACATTTCGGAAAGCTCCGCGCCTTTCTGACCTTTGGTTATGCACGCTATCGGGTATACCCGCGCGTACCCCGCCTCTTCGCCGCGCACGGAAACATAGCGCACGAGCGCGGGATTGTCTATGACCGGGTCGGTGTTGGGCATGCACGCCACGGACGTGAATCCGCCCTTTACCGCCGCATACGCGCCCGACTCTATCGTTTCCTTATGCTCGAAACCCGGCTCGCGCAGGTGGCAGTGCATATCCACCAGCCCGGGGAGCACGAACTTACCGCTCGCGTCTATCGTCTTGTCCGCGCGCACGCCCGAGCAGTCGCCCACGCGCATTATCTTGCCGTCCTCGATGAATACGTCCGCGACGGTCTCCGTCGTATCTATGACCGTTCCGTTCTTTATCAGTATGCTTCCCATATCATCTTCCTCCGACGAGTATGTCCATTACCGCCATGCGTACCGCCACGCCGTTGGTCACCTGTTCGTTTATCACGCTGTTTTCGCAGTCCGCCACGTCGCCGGATAGCTCCACTCCGCGGTTGACGGGTCCCGGGTGCATCACGATGGCGTTCTCGCAGATACCGTAAAGCCTTTCCGCGGTTATGCCGAACTCCGAATTGTATTCGGAAAGCGACGGGAACAGCCCGGCTTTCTGCCGCTCGCGCTGGATACGCAGTCCCATCACGACGTTCGCGCCGATGAGCGCGTCCTCTATGTTATACGATACCTCGCAGCCGAGCTCCTCTATCCCCTTGGGGATCAGCGTGCAGGGCGCGACGACCACCGTTTCCGCTCCCAGCCGCGACAGCGCCCAGATATTGCTGCGCGCTACGCGCGAATGTTTGACGTCGCCGACGAGCACGACCCGCAGTCCTTTGAACGTGCCGAACTTGTCGCGCATCGTAAACAGATCGAGCAGACTCTGCGTCGGATGTTCGTTCATACCGTCGCCCGCGTTTATGACGGACGCTTTTACGTTCGCGGCAAGCAGCGCGGGCGCGCCCGCCATCGAATGGCGGATCACTATCGCGTCCGTGCGGAGCGCGTCCAGCGTCCTTCCCGTGTCTATCAGCGACTCGCCTTTCTGTACGGAGGACGTCGCGACCGTAACGGACATCGTGCGCGCGCCGAGAAAACGCGCCGCCGTTTCAAACGAATTCTTCGTGCGCGTGCTGTTCTCGTAGAAAAGCGTCGTCACGCATTTGCCCGACAGCAACGAAAGCGGTTTGCCTCCGACGAACGCTTCCTTCATGCCCGCGGCGTGATCGAGCACCGAGATTATTTCCTCGGCGGACATATCTTTCAGCCCGAGCAGATCTTTTTTTCTGAACATCGTTACCGTCCTTTCAAGCGCGGAGTGCGCGCAGTATTTTCTCGAATATTTCGGGCGGGGACGCGGAGAACGTCATCTCCTCCCCCGTCGACGGGTGCACGAACGTCAGCGACTCGGCGTGGAGCAGCTGACCGCGGCTTCCCATAAACGCCCCTCTGCCGTACTTTTCGTCGCCCGTCACCGGATGCCCGACGTATTTCGCATGAACTCTTATCTGGTGCGTTCTTCCCGTCAGTATGCGGAACCCGACGAGATCGTGCCCGTCGAGAAATTCCAGCCGTCTGTATTCCGTCACGGCGCGTCTGCCGTCCCGAACGACAGCCATCAGCTTGCGGTCGCGCGGGGAACGTCCTATCGGCGCGTCTATCGTCCCCTCATCCTCTTTCAGATGCCCGTCCAGTATCGCAACGTACTTCTTCACCACCGTCCTGTCCGCTATCTGCTTCGACAGCGACAGGTGCGCCTTGTCGTTCTTGGCGACGACCATAACGCCGCTCGTATCCTTGTCCAGTCTGTGCACGATACCCGCGCGGAGAACCCCGTTTATGGCGGACAATCCCATATCGCGCGCAAGCAGAGCATTAACGAGCGTATGCTCGTAATTGCCCGGCGCAGGATGAACGGTCAGCCCCTGCTGCTTGTTTATCACCGCTATGTCGCCGTCCTCGTATATCACGTCGACGGGTATGTCCGGGTCGGGTTTTGCCGCCGTAAACGGCTCCGGAATGTCGAGATCGATCTCGTCTCCCTTTTTCACGACCGCGCCGCACTTGACGCGGCTGCCGTTGAGCAGCACCCTGCCGCCGTCCGTCAGCGTCTTGATATACGAACGCGTGCATTCCGTTTCCGACGCGAGATATACGTCCAGCCTCATCGGCTCGTCTGGATCGGCAAACAGCTTCATTTTCCGTCACCGCCGTCCGCAGGACCGCCGTCCGTATGAGCGTCGTCCGCAGAGCCGTCGTCCGCAGGACCGCCGTCCGCAGGACCGCCGTCCGTATGAGCGTCGTCCGCAGTACCGCCGGGCGCTTCGCAGGCGGCGCCTTTCGCGGCTTTTTCCGCGCGCGCTTTCATTTCCGACCTGACAAACCATATGACGATATTGACTATCAGCATTATCACGCCCGTTACGAGCGCGACGTCCGCCACGTTGAATATGGGGAACGTAATGAAATCGAAGCGCAGGAAATCCCGCACATATCCCAGCCACAGCCTGTCTATCAGATTGCCGAGCGCGCCGCTGCCGAGAAACGCCAGCGTCACTATGAAAAACGCGTTTTTCCTGCCGTCCGGCCAGTACGTCACGAGAAGATCGGCGGCGATGAACACGAACGTGAACACCATTATTATGATCATCGCGACGGAGTTGTCCGAAAAGAGCGACCACGCCCCGCCCGTATTGTACGCCGAATGAAAGGAGATGAAACCGGGTATGACGGTGAGATCGCGCACTCCGTCCGTCAGAAATTTACTGACGAGGTCAAGCACGAGCACGACGGCGAACACGCCCGCGCCTACGGCGGACTGCACTATATATTTTTTTAACGTCGGCTTATTTGCTATCCATTTCATGCGGTACGGTCACTCCCACGCCCTCGGGCGAGAGCAGAAAGATATTGCCGGAGATACGGAGCACGCTTCCGCCGAGCGCGTACATCGCGCCCGCCGTAAAATCGAGTATCCGCTGCGCCGTCGACGGCTCCGCGCCGTCGAGATTTATTATCGCGGGTTCTTTGCGCTTTAAGTAATCTATCAGCGTCTGAACGTCGCTGCACTTTTTCGGCTCGTATACGAGGACGTTGCGATAATCCTTGCCGCCGTACGACTGCTGCGCGTAATAGGCGTTCGCCGTCCGGCTCGGGCGCGAAGCCGCCTGACGCGGCGGCTCTTCGCGGTAGTCCGCGCTGTGCGTGTCCTCGAAGTACGGATAGTCGTTTACGTCGTTTCTGTCCATTGTTTACTCCTTTGTCCGCGCGGGGTATACCCGCTCGCCGAAAAGCAGGCTTCCCGGCCGGATCATATTCGCGCCGTGCGCCACGGCTCTTTCGTAGTCCCCGCTCATACCGACGGACAGGTATTCCGCCGTCGGACAGATCTCCGCAAGCTCGTCGAACAGCTTCTTCATACCGTCGTACAGCGCGTCGTCCGCGTCTATCGGCAGCACGCTCATAAGCCCTTTGAGGCGCAGGTGCGGCATTCCCGATACCTCGCGCGCGAGCGCGAAAACGTCAGACGGAGCGCAGCCGCTTTTGCTCTCCTCCCCGCCGATATTGACTTCGATGAGAACGTCCATTACCTTGTTTATCGCGGCGCAGCGCTTTTCTATCTCTTTGGCGAGTTCCGTCCTGTCGACGGACTGTATCATACACACCTTGTCCGCGATATACTTGACCTTGTTGGTCTGCAACGCGCCGATGAAATGTATCTCGTCCATATGCAGACCGTCGTACTTGGCAAGCAGTTCCTGCACCCTGTTCTCGCCCATTGCGGCGATCCCGTAATTTTTAAGTTCGTTGATCTCGTCCGCCGTGCGCGTTTTCGTCGCCGCCACGATCTTTATCGGACGGGGCGCGCTGCGCACGAACGCGAGAAGTTTTCTTACGTTTTCTTCGATCATATACGGGACAGTCCTCCGCAGTTACGTTTATTATACAACATATCGCGCGTATTGGCAAGAGTTTAAGCGCGGAAAAGAGCGCAAAAATATCCCGGACGCACCGTCCGGGACGTTAGTCATTTTATTCGCCGGAAAGTCCGGCGAGCCGCTTTTTCACCGCGGCGACGCATTCGGCGGGATCGGTCAGTCCCGCAACCGCTTCCTCCATCGGGCAGAGCCCCGTACCGGCGCGGTTCCTTATCGCTCCGACGACGGTCCCGCGGCAGACCTCCGCGCCGCCGGAAAGCAGCGCGGCTTCCGCTTCCGCCGTCATCACGTCCGCGTAAACGCCCTTCGCGCCGAGCAGGACATATATCATCGCGGCGGCTTTACCCACTATCCTGTCGGCGGCGATCACGCCCCGCGCTCCGCCGTCGTACAACTTGATAAGCGGAACGATACCGCGCTCGTCGCTCGTTCCCGTCGCGCCGCCGACGCGCCAGACGAGCGTATGCCCGCCGAGAGAAAGCAGGCGTTTCAGCTCTGTCAGTTCGCCGCTCACGCTCATTTTCTCTCTCCGAAGAGCCGCGCACCCTCTTCCAGCCGTCGCAAAGCGTCCGACAGCACGGAGCGCGGGCATGCCGCGTTCAGCCGCACGAAACGTTTCCCGTTACCGCGGTACTGCCCGCCGCCGCACAGGTACAGTCCCGTCTTTTCGCGCAGGAATGCCGCGAACGCGTCGCCGTCGTCCGTTATCCCGCCGACGTCTATCCACATAAGATAGGTCGCGCGGGAGCCGGCTACGGTCATCCCCCTGATTTTTTTCTCTATATATCCGCGCGCAAAACGCTTGTTTTCCGCAAGATACGCGCGCAGCTCGTCCAGCCACTCTCTGCCCTCGGAAAACGCCGCCGCGGTCGCGATCGCCGCGAACGTATTGGGTTCGGCAAGCTCGTCGCTGTTCAGCCCGCGCACAGCGATATTGCGCAGTCTTTCGTCGGGAGCGTATACCGCCGCCGATTGCAGCCCCGCAATATTGAACGCCTTGCCTGCGGAAAGCACGCTCACGCCCGTTTTTCCGCACGCTTCGCCCGCCGAAACAAACGGAACGTATACCGCGCCCGGGTCCGTAAGGTCGCAATGCACTTCGTCGGAGATCACCGTTACGCCGCGCTCGAAGCACATTTCCCCGATACGGGCAAGCTCCTCTTTCGTCCAGACGTTGCCCGTCGGATTGTGCGGGTTACAGAGCACGAGCAGAGTCGCAAGCGGATGAGACAATTCACGGTCAAGTATGCCGAAGTCGAGAGAATACGTTTTGCCGTCGTACGAGAGCGGGCATTCGGCGACGGTACGCCCCGCGTTTTCTATCGAGTGAAAAAATATGTCGTAAGCGGGGGTCATGACGACCACTCTGTCGCCGTGATTAGTGAAACGCCTGACGAGGCACGACACGGCGGGAACGGCGCCCGTGCAGAAACAGAGCGCCTCTCGCCGCAAATTGACTCCGTGGCGGGCTTTCCACCACCCCGCTATCGACGAATACCATTCGTCCGGGACGACGTTATAACCGAACACGCCGTGTGCGGCGCGCCGCTCCACCGCGCTTATGACGCACGGAGCGGTCGGAAAGTCCATATCCGCCACCCATAAGGGCAGTTCGCCGTGTACGACGTCCCATTTCAGCGAGCACGTTCCCCGCCTGTCCGTGATCTTGTCGAAATCGTATTTCATTCCGTCCTGTCTCCGACATTGCCCGTCACGCGCGCGGGCACACCCGCGACTATCGCGCGCGCCGGCACGTCTTTCGTCACCACCGCGCCCATAGCCACTATCGCGCCCTTACCTATCGTCACGCCCGGCAGTATGCGCGCGCCCGAGCCTATCCATACGTCGTCGCATATCTTTACGCGCGCAGCCGTCATATCCCCTCTGCGGGACGGATCGAACGCATGGTTCAGCGTCGCGATATAGACCCCGTGACCAATAAGCACGCCGCTGCCTATTTCTATTCCGCCCTGATCCTGAAAGCAGCAGCACATATTGATGAACACGTTGTCGCCCACCGTAATGTTCTTTCCGCAGTCCGTGTAAAAAGGCGGAAACAGCGAAAAGCCCTCGCGTTCGGGAGCGCCGATCAGCGAAAAAAACAGTTTTCTTATCTTTGCGGGATCCGTCGCCGCATTGAGCTTTTTAAGCGCTTTGCGCGCGCCGGACGCAAGCCCGTGCATAAACTCATGCTCGGGCGAGCCTGCGCGTATATATCCGTTTTCCGCAACGTATTCGTTAAAACTTCCGATGTCCATATCTGCACCGCCTGCCGCGCGCAAAGGAGCTTCCGAACGTCGGAAACTCCCTGCTCGCCGCTATTTTCTTATCCGTATACTGCCCTCCGGGCTTTCACCGACCGCCGAGCCGACCGAGTCCGCGGTTATCCTGCCGCGGAACGGTCCCTGCACGCTGTCTATGCCGCCGAGTATCTCCGCATCCACGGACGAATACTCGAACGCAAGAGTCGTATTCGGGACGCGGCAATCTTTCATAACGAGATTTTCGATATAGCACATACCTTGCAGGCTCTCTATCGTACAGCCGACGAGCGTCAGGTTTTTCGAGTTCCAGCCGAGGTATTCGCTCGAAATGAAAGAATTTTCCACCGTCACGTTCTCGCTGTTCCAGAACGCATCCTTCGTCAGCAGCCGCGAGTTGCGGACCGTCACGTTCTTCGCGCCGTCGAAGCAGTAATTACCCGCGAGATACAGCCCGTCTATCTCCGCGTTTTCCGCGTTCATCGCGAAATAGTCGCCGCAAGCGCGCACAGAGCGCAGGGATATGCCGCGGCAGTTCCACAGCGTTTCATCCGCGTGCGGCATATAGACGTCTTCAAGCGTCACGCCGCGACAGCGACGGAACGTCTTGGGCGCTTCGATGACGCCCGAACGAAAGGAGAAGTTCTCCGTATACCACACTCCCGCGCGCGCATTTTCAAAAAACGTGCAGTCCGTCAGAGCCACATTCTTGCAGTACCAAAGCGGGTATTTCCACTTGAACATACAGTCCGCCGCCGTAATGTCCGCGCACTCTTTGAGCGGCGACTCGCCGTCGTCGAACGTGCAACGCTCCAAAGTCAGCCCGCGCGAGCGGAACAAAGCGCGCTCGCCCGTCAGAAATTTATCCGTTATCGTTTCGTTCATTTCCGTTACCGCGACAATGTGCGGTCATTTGTTCCTTATATATTCGTCTATCGCCTTTGCCGCCGTCTTGCCCGCGCCCATCGCGCTTATGACGGTGGACGCGCCGGTCACGGCGTCGCCGCCCGCGTATATGCCCTCGCGGGACGTCAGTCCGTCCTCGTTCACCACGATACCGCCGTGGGAGTTGACTTCCAGCCCCTTTACGGTCGATTTTATCAGCGGATTAGGCGACGTGCCTATGCTGATGATCACGGCGTCGACGTCCAGCGTAAATTCGCTGCCCGGTACGGGAACGGGTCTGCGCCTGCCTCGCTCGTCGGGCGCGCCCAGTTCCATTCTGATGCACTTTATCCCCGTCACGAAGCCGTTCTTCGGATCGCGCCTGTCGTCGGGATTATCGTAACCGATTATCTCTACGGGATTGCAGAGCAGACGGAAATCGATGCCCTCTTCCTCCGCGTGTTCCACTTCTTCTTTTCTCGCGGGCAGTTCGGTCATAGAGCGGCGGTATACTATATACACCTTTTCCGCGCCCAGCCGAAGAGCGGTGCGCGCCGCGTCCATAGCCACGTTGCCGCCGCCTACGACGGCGACCTTGCCGCCTTTCATCACGGGAGTATCCGAATGCTCGCGGTATGCTTTCATCAGATTGCTGCGCGTCAGAAACTCGTTCGCCGAGTACACGCCTTTAAGACTCTCGCCGGGTATGTTCATAAAGTTGGGCAGACCCGCGCCCGAGCCGATGAACACCGCTTCGCAGCCCGCCTCGAACAGCTCGTCCACCGTCAGCGTTTTGCCTACGACGACGTTGGTCTGTATGTCCACGCCGAGACGGCGCAGTCCGTCCACTTCCCTCGCCACGATGGATTTGGGCAGACGGAATTCGGGAATGCCGTAGACGAGCACTCCTCCCGCGGTGTGCAGCGCTTCGTATACCGTTACCGCATATCCTTTACGGGCAAGATCGCCCGCGCAGGTCAGTCCGCTCGGTCCCGAGCCGACGACCGCGATTTTATGCCCGTTGGGAGCGGGGCGCACCGCGTCGTCGCACACGCCCTCGTTATGCCTGTCCGCGACGTAGCGTTCGAGCCTGCCTATGCCGACCGGCTCGAACTTTATGCCGAGCGTGCATTTCTGCTCGCACTGCGTTTCCTGCGGGCATACCCTGCCGCAGACCGCGGGGAGCGAGGAGAACGACGATACGATCCCGTATGCTCCCTCGAAATCGCGCTCTTTGACGCGGGAGATGAACGCGGGTATGTCTATCCCGACGGGGCAGCCCGCGACGCACGGCTTGTTCTTGCAGTTCAGACATCTCTGCGCTTCGGCGACGGCGATTTCTTCGGTATAGCCCGTCGCTACTTCGGAAAAGTTATGCGCGCGCACTTTCGGGTCCTGCGACGGCATAGGATGTTTTTTTGGCACTATCGGCATTTTACTTCACCTCCGCTTTGAAAAGGTTGCACGCTTCCTCGCGCGCCTTGCGCTCGAAGTCCGCGTACATCGTCGAACGCATCATCGCTTCGTCGAAATCCACGGTGAACGCATCGAAATCGGGTCCGTCCACGCACGCGAATTTCGTGCTGCGTTTTCCGTCCGCGTCCGTCACCGTAAGGCGGCAGCAGCCGCACATACCCGTGCCGTCTATCATTATCGGGTTCATCGAGATGATCGTCTTCTGCCCGTATTTCTTCGTTTCGAGAGTGACGAACTTCATCATCACGACGGGACCGATCGCGATCACGACGTCGAAACGCTCGCCGCTTTCGAGCAGTTCGTGCAGCGGCGAAGTGACGACTCCCTTTTCGCCCCAGCTGCCGTCGTCGCTCATACGGTAAAACCTGTCCGACGCGCGCGCGAATTCGTCTTCGAGAATGACGAGATCCTTGCTTCTGAATCCCGCTATCGTCGTCACTTCGCAGCCGAGTTCGTGCAGTTCCTTCGCCACCGGGTACGCGATCGCGCAGCCCACGCCGCCGCCTACTATGCACGCCTTTTTCAAGCCTTCCGTTTCCGTCGGCTTGCCGAGCGGTCCGACGAAATCGCATATGCTCTCGCCCTGCTTTTTAGCGTTCAGCTTCATCGTCGTCGCGCCGACGATCTGGAAGATGATGTCCACGCTGCCCTTTTCGCGGTCGTACCCCGCAACGGTCAGCGGGATACGCTCCCCGTCCTCGTCCACGCGCAGTATGACGAACTGTCCGGGCAGCGCCTTGCGCGCGACCAGCGGCGCGTCTATCGACATAAACGTCACCGTGGGATTGAGTTCTTTCTTTTCGAGTATCTTATACATATTCTCCTCGCGTGCGGAGATTCGCTCCGCGGTAGTCTGCGTTCAGGCATTGCCGTCCGCGCCGCGCGGCAGGCAACATATATAGTTTACGGATAGATTATAATATATCCGGCGGCGATTTGTCAACGGTTAGACGGAAAAACGCCCCTCGTGCAGCATTACTGCAAGCTGCGCCGAAGCGCGGCGCAGCGCGCACGCCGCGGGCGTGCCGTCCGCCGCCGAGAGCACAGCCGCTCCCGCCTCCGCGCACGCTCCGTCCGAAAGCGCTTCCGCGATCGCGGTCATACGGGTGAGAGCATAGCTTTCGCTGACGTTCCCCGCTTCAGTTTCCCTCCAAAGCTCTTCCGTTTCCCTCACCGCTTCGGCAACGTCCTCCGTTTCCGACGCGGGGCTGTACGTCAGTTCAAAAACTTCCTTTCCCGTCCTTTCTGCGACGGTCTCCGCGTCGCCTACGTCCGCATAAACTGCGGTTATGACGAGATCCCCGTCCGCCGCGACTCCCGCTCCGCCAGCCTTCCGCACTTCGCCGATAAGCGTTGAAAGATCGTCCGTCCGCTCGCCGACGGCGTAGAACGCGGCGCTCCCACCGTCCGTGAGACCGCCGAACTCGTAGCCCCGCAGGGCGATCAGCGCTCCGCACGCAAGAGCGGTGACCGCGCATATGACGGTGACCGCCGCGCCGAGCGCAAATGCAGCTTTTCCTATCCCGCGCATACGCTATCATATGCCGCGGTACGCTGCGTTTATTCCGCCCTATCTGCGCCGCACGGCGTACACGATCAGCCTTATCAGCCCCGCGACGGCAAGCAGAGCGAGCGACAGAGCGAGCGACAGCGCCATAACGCACATCATCACCGCGCCGCCCGTGACAACGCCGCCCGTAAATCCGCCGAGGGCGTCGGCGTTCGTCAGCGAGGTTATTATCGCGAGCACGGCGTCGACGACGGCAAACAGCAGTACGAGCATGACTGCGCCCGAAACGCTCCCTGAAACGTCCGCCGGAGAGAGATTGACGTGCAGCGCGATGCACAGAGCTATGACGATGAACAAATACCACAGCCCGTCGGCGAAATTGGAAGGCATAAAGACGGCGATGAACGACTTGCCCGCAGCCGCGAACGCCGCTCCCGCCGCAGCCGCCGCTCCCTCCGCCTGCGCGACCGCGCCTATGGCTTCCGTGACGCCGTTCCACGCGTCCCGCGCGAGGAAGAACATCATAAGCAGTATAACGGCGTTGCCGACGAGTACGGGCGCGACCCCGATGAAGAAGTTTCCCAGCCGCTGATAGAAATTGCGGTAGTCGTAGGAATGCCTTACGTAGCCGAGCACTCCGCTGTCGGGATCTATCTGAAAGAACTTGATCTCCAATATCTTGTGCCTGAACACGAGGCACATCAGCGCATGCGACGCTTCGTGCACGGGAGTGCCTATCACGCCCGTCGCGTAGCAGACCGCCCTACCTCCGCCGACTATGCGGTAGAAAGTCCTGTTCACGAAATACGACGCAAACCCGAAAAGCGCCGCCGCGCCTATCGTGAACAGCAGCTGGAACAGCAGCGAGAGAAAATATTCGCCTACCATGCCTTTATCGTTCTGCCCGCTTCCGCTTCGGGTATGCCGAGAGCGGAGAGCGACGGCGACGCGTCGTAAACGGGGCTGAAATGGATCGCGATCACCCGCGTGCCCGATTCCCTGCCCAGCCGCGCGCCCTCTTCCGCCGTCATATGCGGAGTGCCCGCGGGAAAGCTGCAATCGGTCAGCACGAGTTCGCTGCCGCGGCAAAAGTCTATGAGCCTGTCCGTCCACTGCGTATCCGCCGTATAGACGAACGACCTGCCGCCCTCGGAAACGCGTACCGCATACGTTTCTACGGGATGAACGGTGCGCATAAAATCGAACGTCATCGAGCCGACTTTGATATGCGCGCCCTCGTTGATCACGCGGACGTCGTGCGACGGCGATTTTTTAAGCAGAGTGAAGCACTCGCTCGGCGTTGCCGGACAATAGATGACGTGCCGCCCGGGATAATACGCCAGCGGCAGCGCGTCGCAGAAATGATCGTAATGCAGATGAGAAAGCACGAACGCGTCGACGTCCTTCGGCTCGATATATTTTCTCAATGCCGAAAGCGAGCCGCTGCCCATATCGAGCACGACCGTCGCGTCGCTCCCCCTGACGAGATAACACGCCGAAGCGCAGCCGGGAGCGGGATAAGCCCCGTAAATTCCCACAGGCAATATTTCCATTGTTTCCTCCCGTAAATTGTGTCGGTCACAAAAGCCCCTTACGGCTACGCTACCACAAAACGGCGGATTTGTCAATACCTTTTTGGAAAATTTTTTTATAAATATTTATGCAAAAGGTATTGATTATCCCGCAGTTTTGGTATATACTTATATCGGAAAGAGAAAATGCCTGCGGCTCGCGTCGGTTGCACATATGTAACCTCAACTATCAAAAGGGCTCATGGCACGTTCGTATGCATTATGTCAGGCCTCGGTAACCGACCGCAAGACTACGACTTGCCTCGCAGTGGAAGACAGACGGCATAGACTGCCTGCCCACCTGCCATCGGCGGGTTAGTATAGGCAATACGACGGTCCTCGCGGGTTATTTTTTGTAAAAGTACGCCGCAGCGGCAATGCCGCTGCGGCGTTCGTTTCTTACCGGACAATTTATACCGTTAAGCGCTGCGTGATGAACTTGCTCCGATCCGCTGCCGGAAAGTCACCCGAGCAGTTTCTTTATCCGCCGCATAGCTTCGACGGTATTCTCGTAAGTATTGAAAGCGGTCAGGCGGAAGTAGCCCTCTCCGTTTTTGCCGAAGCCCGAGCCGGGCGTGCCCACGACGTTTGCGCCTTCGAGCAGTCTGTCGAAGAACGTCCAGCTGTCCGTGCCGCATTTGAGCCATATATACGGGGAGTTCTTCCCGCCCGTGTGGTATATGCCCGTCTCCGTCAGCACCGAGGATATGTGCGCGGCGTTTTTGCGGTACGCTTCGATATTCGCAGTGTTCTGCTTTATGCCCTCGTCCGAATACGCCGCTTCCGCCATGCGCTGCTGTATGTAGCTCGTGCCGTTGAATTTCGTCGACTGTCTGCGCGCCCACATCTTCGCGAACTTCCCGCCGCAAAGCTCGTCCGGAACGACGGTATAACCGCAGCGGACGCCCGTGAATCCCGCCGTCTTGGAGAACGAGCAGAGTTCCACCGCGCACTCGCGCGCTCCGTCTATCGCGAATATGCTCCTCGGCACGTCGGGATCGGTCACGAACGCTTCGTACGCCGCGTCGTAGACGATGACCGCGCCTATGCTCCGCGCATAGTCCACCCACGCTTTCAGCCCCGAATAAGTGAACGCCGAGCCCGTAGGGTTGTTCGGAGAGCAAAGATATATGATGTCGCATTTGACGGAGGCGTCCGGGAGCGGAGCGAATCCGTTCTCTTCCGTAGCGTCGCAGTAGACGATCTTCCTGCCGCTCATTATGTTGCTGTCGACGTAGACGGGATAGACCGGATCGGGAACGAGCACGGTATTGCCCGCGTCGAACATATCGACGATATTGCCGCAATCGCTCTTCGCGCCGTCCGAAACGTGGATCTCGCGCGGGTCGACCTTAACGCCGAAACGGGCGTAATATTCGCTTATACGCTCGCGCAGAAAGGGATAGCCCTGCGAATCGGGGCTGTAACCGCGGAAAGTCTCCGCTTTCCCCATTTCCTTCATAGCTTTCAGTCCCGCTTCCACGACGCAGGGCGCGAGCGGACGCGTCACGTCGCCTATGCCCATTCGTATGACGGGGGCGTCCGGGTGCGCCGCCGTGAATGCGGAAACGCGTTTCGCGATTTCGACGAACAGATAGCTGTCCTTTACGTTGTCGTAGTTATGATTGAGTTTCATTTCTTTCCTGCCTTTTTATCCCGCTTGCGGGCGAGCGCCGCCGCCACGAACGCCTTGAATATGGGCTGCGGACGGTGCGGTCTGCTCTTGAATTCGGGATGGTACTGCACGCCGATATAGAACGGATGATTGGGCAGTTCCACCGATTCGACGAGGTCGTTCTGCGGGTTGCGCCCGCCGATGACCAGCCCCAGCCGAGTGAACTCGCTGCGGTATGCGTTGTTGAATTCGAAGCGGTGGCGGTGACGTTCGTACACCGTCTTTGCGCCGTCGTATATGCGCGAAAGCAGCGTTCCCGGAGCGATCTCGCACTCGTAAGCGCCGAGGCGCATAGTGCCGCCCGTATTCTCCATTCCGTGCTGACCTTCCATAAAGTCGATGACTTTGTCGGGAGAGTAATGGTCGAACTCGCGGCTGTTCGCGTCTTTCAGTCCCGCGACGTGACGGGCGAACTCGATGACCGCTATCTGCATACCGAGGCATATGCCGAAGTACGGCACGCCGTTCTTCCTCGCGTATTCGGCGGCGACGATCATACCCTCTATGCCGCGGTCGCCGAAACCGCCGGGAACGAGGATGCCGTCGGCGTTCGCAAGACGCTCCGCGCAATTCTCCTCCGTCAGCTTCTCGCTGTCCACCCAGTCGATGTTTATGCGCGCGCCGCTCCATATACCGCCGTGCGTCAGCGCCTCGATGATGGACAGATATGTGTCGAACATATGCGTATACTTGCCGCATATCGCGATCGTCACTTCGGTTTTACGCGAGCGCGCCTTTTCCAGCATGTTCATCCAGTCCGTCAGGTCCGGCTCGTTGTCGGGCAGACCGAGACGGCGGCTGACCACTTCGCAGATACGACTCTCTTCGAGCATCAGCGGAGCTTCGTAAAGCAGAGATACGTTGCGGTTCTCTATGACGCATTCGGGAAACACGTTGCACGTCAGAGCTATCTTACGCTTGATCGCGTCGTCCAGCCGCCCGTCGCAGCGGCAGACTATGAGGTCGGGCTGTATGCCGAGACTTTGCAGTTCCTTGACTGAATGCTGCGTCGGCTTGGACTTGACCTCTCCGCTGGACTTTATCAGCGGCACGAGGGTGACGTGAATGTAGATGCAGTTCTCCCTGCCCACTTCGTTGCCCACCTGACGGATGGCTTCGAGGAAAGGCAGGCTTTCTATGTCGCCTATCGTTCCGCCTATTTCCGTTATGACGACGTCCGCGCCGTCCTTTTTCGCAACGGAATATACGAAACGCTTTATCTCGTTCGTAACATGCGGAATGACCTGCACGGTCTCGCCGTTATACACGCCGCTGCGCTCGTTATTGAGCACGTTCCAGTAGACCTTGCCCGTCGTCAGATTGGAGAACTTGTTGAGATTCTCGTCGATGAAACGCTCGTAATGCCCGAGGTCGAGGTCGGTCTCCGCCCCGTCCTCCGTCACGAACACTTCGCCGTGCTGATACGGGCTCATCGTGCCCGGGTCTATGTTGATATACGGGTCGAGCTTCTGCGATACGACTTTCAGCCCTTTGGCTTTGAGCAGCATACCGAGGCTTGCGGCGGTTATGCCCTTGCCGAGCCCGGAAACGACGCCGCCCGTCACGAAAATGTATTTCGTCATAACCTCGCGACTCCCTTATATACTTCCACCGCGTCGCCCGTCAGATATACCGTATCGTCGGTGTACTGCACGGTGAGCTCGCCGCCTTTGAGTCTGACGGTCACGGCGTCGCCGCGCCTGAACTTGCCCAGCCGCGTCAGAGCGACTACCGCGGCGCACGTTCCCGTACCGCAGGCGAACGTCTCGCCCGTTCCGCGCTCCCATACGCGTACTTTGACGGTGGTCTCGTCGAGCACCTGCGCGAACTCCACGTTCACGCGGTCGGGGAACAGCGGATCGGTCTCTATCATAGGACCGACTTTTTCGATGTCTATCGCGTCCACGTCGTCGACGGGTATCACGCAGTGCGGGTTACCCATAGATACACAGGTGATACGGCGGTTTTCCCCGCCGACCACGACCTCGCGGTCGATGACTTCGCCGTCCAGCCGCACGGGTACGGACGCTGCGTCGAACGAAGGCGCGCCCATATCCACTTTAGCTCCCGTGACCTCGTTGTTGCGCACGAACAGCCACAGCTTCTTTATGCCGCTGCGCGTTTCCACCGTGATGTCTTTTCTGTTCACGTGACCGGTGTCGTAGATATACTTGCCGACGCAGCGCACGGCGTTGCCGCACATCATTCCCTCGCTGCCGTCCGCGTTGAACTCGCGCATCTTTATGTCCGCGACTTCTGAGGGTTCGATAAACACCACGCCGTCGCCGCCCACGCCGAAATGCCTGTCCGAAAGGTTGACGGCGATGGACTCCATATTGCTTATCTTGTGTTTGCGGCAGTCAATGTAGATATAGTCGTTGCCGCAGCCCTGCATCTTGATGAAGGAGATCTTCTGCTTCTCGGTGCGCATGCGGTTGATGTCGACGAGCTCTATGTTGCCCTGGCTGTACTTGGAGCGGAGCGCGCCCGCAAGCGCGTTCGCGGTGTCCACGCTCGTCAGGCAGGGTATCGCGAGAGTGACCGCTTCGCGGCGCAGACGCACGTCGTCCTCTGACGGTATGCGCCCCTTGGACGAGGTGCATATCAGCAGGCTGACCTTACCGCCCGTCAGCAGGTCGAACGTCGTCGTACTGCCGCCGTCGCTTATCTTGTTGACGACGGTCACTTTCATTCCCGCCTTTCTGATGACTTCGCCCGTGCCGGCAGTCGCATACAGTTTATAGCCGAGCTCGCTGTACGCCTTCGCTATCGCGGCGATCTCCGGCTTGTCGACGTCGCGCACGGTGATGAGCACCCCGCTGCGGTTCTTTCGGTCCATATCGTACCCCGCAGCGCACAAGCCCTTATACAGCGCTTCGTCCAGGCTCTTGCCTATGCCGAGCACCTCGCCCGTCGATTTCATCTCCGGTCCGAGATGGGTGTCGAGATCGGCGAGCTTTTCAAAGCTGAATATGGGCACTTTGACGGCTACGTAGGGGCTGCGCTTGTAAAGCCCCGTGCCGTAGCCGAGATCGGCGAGCTTTTTGCCGAGCATGCACTCCGTCGCGAGCTGGATCATCGGCACTCCCGTGACTTTGCTGATATACGGGACGGTGCGGCTGGAACGGGGGTTGACCTCTATGACGTAGATCTGATTGTTCTTGACGATATACTGGATATTGATCAGACCCTTGGTTTCCAGCCCGAGCGCGAGCTGACGGGTGTTTTCTATGAGCTGCTCTATTATCTCGTCGCTGAGGTGTTGCGCGGGATATATCGCTATCGAGTCGCCGCTGTGTATGCCCGTTCTTTCGACGTGCTCCATTATGCCGGGGATCAGTATGTCCTTTCCGTCGCAGATCGCGTCGACTTCCACTTCCGTGCCTATGACGTATTTGTCTATGAGGATTATGTTGTTCGGGTTCTCGGTGAGGATGACGTCCATATATTCGCGGATGTCGTTCTCTCCCCACGCGATGATCATATTCTGACCGCCGAGGACGTAGCTGGGACGCATGAGCACGGGATAACCGAGGCTCTCGCCCACTTTGAGCGCGTCTTCGGTGTTGGTCACCGTATGACCCGCGGGGCGGCGTATGTGCAGTTTTTCGAGCAGTTCGTCGAAGCGCTCCCTGTCCTCCGCCGCGTCTATCATATCCGCGGACGTGCCGAGTATGCGCACGCCTGACTCGGCAAGATGTTTGGTCAGCTTGATAGCCGTCTGTCCGCCGAACGCCACGACCGCTCCGTAAGGCTTTTCTGTGGCGATGACGTTATCCACGTCCTCGGGCGTCAGCGGCTCGAAATACAGTCTGTCCGCCGTGTCGAAGTCGGTGGATACCGTTTCGGGGTTGTTGTTGACTATCGCGACTTCGCAGCCCGCCTCTTTAAGCGCCCCCACGCAGTGGACGGAAGCGTAGTCCACCTCTACGCCCTGCCCTATCCTGATCGCACCCGCGCCGAACACTATCACTCTGCGCTTTCTCGGATCGCCGCGCTCCGCGATGAACTCCTCCGCCTCGTTCTCGTCGTCGTAAGTCGAGTAGAAGTACGGTGTTTCCGCTTTGAACTCCGCGCCGCAGGTATCGACCATTTTATAGACGGCTCTGCGGTGGGCGGGCAGTTCGTGTCCGCTTATCGAGCGGAGCACCTTGTCGGGATAGCCGAGTTCCTTGCCGCGCTTGTACTCCTCCGCGGTGAGCGCCTTATCCTTTATCGACGCTTCGAAGCGGACGAGATTGTCTATCTTCATTATGAACCACTTGTCTATCTTCGTTTCGTCGCAGATCTCGTCCACCGTGCGCAGTCCGCGCTTCAAGGCTTCGTAGATCATAAACAGACGATAGTCCGTCGCCGGCATAAGTGAATTCACGACTTTCTCATCGCTGTAACAATTATATTTGGAATTGTCGAGACTGAGTCCCTCGCTGCCGCGCACCGCTTTCATCAGAGCGTTCTCGAACGTCGGCGCGATCGCCATCACCTCGCCCGTCGCCTTCATCTGCGTGCCGAGATTGCGCTTGGCGTATACGAACTTGTCGAACGGCCAGCGGGGCAGCTTGACGACGATGTAGTCTATCGTCGGCTCGAAGCAGGCTTTGGTCTTGCCCGTGACGGCGTTGGGTATCTCGTCGAGGTTATAGCCGAGCGCGATCAGCGTCGCGACCTTGGCTATCGGATAACCCGTCGCCTTTGACGCGAGCGCGGACGAACGCGAAACTCTCGGGTTGACCTCTATGACCGCGTATTCCATACTGTCGGGACGGAGAGCGAACTGGCAGTTGCAGCCGCCTTCCACGCCGAGCGCCGTGATTATGTTGAGGGCCGCGCTGCGCAGCATCTGGAATTCTCTGTCCGCGAGCGTTACGCAGGGAGCGACGACTATGCTGTCGCCCGTATGCACGCCGACGGGATCGAGGTTCTCCATAGAGCAGACCGCTATGACGTTGCCCGCGTGGTCGCGTATGACCTCGAACTCGATCTCCTTCCAGCCGGAAATGCACTTTTCGATGAGTACCTGCGTGATCGGGGACAGATACAGTCCGCCCGCCGCTATCTCGCGCAGCTGTTCCTCGTTGTCCGCTATGCCGCCGCCCGCGCCGCCGAGCGTGAACGCAGGGCGCACGATGACGGGATAGCCTATCGTCTGCGCGAAGTCCACCGCGGACTGCACGTCGTTGACGACCTTGGAGGGGATGACAGGTTCGCCGATGGCTTCCATCGTATCCTTGAACATCTGCCTGTCCTCCGCCTTGTCTATCGTTTCGGGATTCATCCCGAGCAGACGGACGTTGTTCTCTTTCAGAAATCCGCACTTATCCAGCTGCATGGAAAGCGTCAGACCCGTCTGCCCGCCGAGACTGGGCAGGATACCGTCCGGCTTTTCTTCGAGTATAATGCGTTTAAGCACGGGAAGCGTCAGCGGTTCGATATATATCTGATCCGCCATCGCCTTATCCGTCATTATCGTCGCGGGGTTGGAGTTTACGAGAACGACCTCCACCTTTTCGTTTTTGAGCGTGTGGCACGCCTGCGTGCCCGCGTAGTCGAACTCCGCAGCCTGACCTATGGTGATCGGACCGGAGCCGATCACGAGCACTTTCTTTATATCCTTGTTCTTAGGCATGGTGCTCCTCCGTCATTGCAATGAATCTGTCGAACAGAAATTCCGTGTCGAGCGGTCCGCCGTGGGCTTCCGGGTGGAACTGCACCGTGAAGCACGGACGATCGATATAATCTATGCCCTCGCACGTCTTGTCGTTTGCGTTTATATATCTCACTTTGCCGACGCCCGCTGGCAGCGACCTGTTCTTGACCGCATAGCCGTGGTTCTGGCTCGTGATATACACCCTGCCCGTAACGAGGTCCTTGACGGGCTGGTTGGCTCCGCGGTGACCGTATTTGAGTTTGTGCGTCTTTGCGCCCGACGCTATCGCCATAAGCTGATGACCGAGGCATATGCCGAACATAGGGACGCGCCGCTCGTTGAGCTTTTTGATCTGCTCTATCTCGAACTTCGCTTCCGCGGGGTCGCCGCCGCCGTTGGAGAGCATTATGCCGTCCGGCGAGAGCGCGAGCATTTCCTCCGCCGTCATCGTGCAGGGCACGACGTATACCGTGCTGCCGCGCTTCGCGAGCTCGCGGTCTATGTTGTATTTCGCGCCGTAATCGACGAGCACGATCTTACGCTTGCCGTCGCCTACCGTATACGTTTCCTTCGTCGTCGTACTGCGCGTCGCGTCCTTGACCCTGAACGCCTTTATGCGGGCGAGCTTGTCTTCCATATCGTCCGTCGACGGAGTGATCATCCCGTTCATAACGCCCGACTCCCTTATCGTGCGGGTGAGCCTGCGGGTGTCTATCCCTTCCAGCCCCACCACGCCGTGATCCGTCAGCCAGTCGCCGAGTTCGCCCTGCTTGCGGAAGTTGCTGCCGTAGCGGCAGAGCTCGCGGACGATATAGCCGCGGCAGTACGCGCGAGCCGACTCCCTGTCCTCGGGGATCGCGCCGTAGTTGCCGATGAGCGGAAACGTCTGCGTGATTATCTGCCCGTAATACGACGGGTCGGTCAGCGTTTCCATATACGAGCCCATGCCCGTCGTGAAAACGACCTCGCCGAGGCTCTCGCCCTCCGCGCCTATGCTCCGCCCTTCGTAGACGTCGCCGTTAGCCAAAATCAAATACGCTTTTTTCATAGTCAGTTTATGTTCTCCGATATGATTTTTCTCAGTCGAATTTATCCTTTCTTCCCGCGCCGGAAACATCTACGGGATATTTGTCCGTAAAGCAGCCCGTGCAGTAAGTCACGTCAGTACCCTGTTTGATCGCCGTCAGTCTGTCCACGTCGAGGTATACGAGGCTGTCCGCGCCTATCTTTTCGCATATCTCGTCGACGGAATACTTGTTGGCGATGAGATTGTCCTTGCTGTCTATGTCCGTGCCGAAATAGCACGGAGCGATGAACGGCGGCGCGCTTATGCGCATATGGATCTCTTTTGCGCCCGCTTCGCGCAACGATCTTATTATACGCGCGCTCGTGGTGCCGCGCACGATAGAATCGTCGACAAGGATCACCCGCTTGCCCTCTATGGACGCGCGCAAAGGATTGAGTTTAAGCCCGACGGCACGCGATCTGCCCGTCTGCGTCGGCAGTATGAAACTGCGTCCGACGTATCTGTTGCGCACGAACGCCATGCCGTAAGGCACGCCCGATTCCATACTGTAACCGTATGCCGCGTCGAATCCGCTCTCGGGTACGCCGCACACGATATCCGCTTCCGTCGGGCACTGCCGCGCAAGCTCTCTGCCCATTTCGAGGCGGGCTTTATATACGCTCATACCGTCGA
>CALVYT010000003.1 GCA_944372345.1 uncultured Clostridia bacterium | reverse complement strand
ATTATATCATGTGGGACCCACCCGTTCTCATTCCGAACACGGAAGTTAAGCCACATAGAGCCGATGGTACTGTACGGGACACTGTATGGGAGAGTAGGTCGTCGCCGCATTTCAGTAGCCCTTTGCGTTTCGCAAAGGGCTTTGCTTTTGCTTCTGTGGGAAGGCGCATAGCACCGCTGATGCGGGCTACGAGCTCAGTCACATACTCCGCCTCGTGCTACCGCACTTCGGCGACAATAGTATGCTCCTTCGCCTGTTGCCCGCCTGAGCGGCACTCTGCGCCTTCCGCAGCAACGGGGAAAAGGCTAAAAAAGTATGCTCCCTCACCAGCTGTCGCTCTGAACCCCGTTCTGCCGCCGCGCGGATCTTAAAAACGTCGGAATACGGCAAAACGGTTGAACGGCGGAGAAATATGTGTTATAATATAAGTCTGACAAAAAGCGGACGGTTGCGAAGCGCGTTTGACATCGTTGCGTTTGATGCGCTTTTGCCGCGGTACGGGGTTCGGTTTTTAACCGCACGGGAGGTTTTATATTTATGAAAAAGCACTTTATCGTCGTTTTGTGCGCAGCGATTTGTTTGGTTCTGTCCGTCGGGGCTTTTACCGCCTGCAGCTGCGGAACGACGGATCCGCAGAAATACACGATTTCGTTTTATGCCGGCGAAACGCTTGTCGGCACGACGGAAACCGCGGGCAATGAAGAAATCGCTCTGCCCGAAGCGCCGCAAAAAGAGGGTTTTACGTTCGGCGGGTGGTATTTCGACAAAGATACATGGCGCGATAAACTGACAAAGGATACCTTTGCCGCACGGGCATTGACCGAAAACATCGTTGTATACGCTTATTACATTCAGAACGAAACGCCCGTTCCTACGGAATATACGGTCACTTTTTATATCGGCGAAGACGTTGCCGGCATTATAAAAACGTCGGGAAACGAAATTCTGGTATTGCCCGAAGCTCAGCTGAAAGACGGTTACGCGTTCGAAGGCTGGTTTTTCGATAACGGAACATGGCAGAAAGAGCTGACGGCGTATACGTATGCGGACGCGCCGCTGACCGAAAACGTGAACGTATATGCTTATTACAGAAAGACCGAAGATCCCGAACCGGAACCTCCTCTGGAATATACGGTGACGTTTGACGCCGGTGGCGGAAAGCCGGTCGCGCCGATGACGACGTCGCGGATCGATAAGGAACCGCAGACGACGAGAGACGGATATACGTTTGACGGCTGGTATACCGACGAAGCGTTCCTGAACAAAGTGACTTTCCCGTATGAAGTGACGAAAGCGCAGACGCTTTATGCAAAGTGGACGCAGAACGAACCCGAGGGAATAGTGTTTACCGTCGACGACGGCGGCGTGCTGACGGGCGTGAGCGGACTGACGGGGAACGATATTACCGTTGAGATTCCGTCGGATGTCAACGGTATCGCCGTAAAGGAGATAGGAAAGGACGTTTTCAAAGACAATAAGAATATCGTCGGTCTCGTTATTCCCGATTCCGTAACCGCGCTCGGCTTTCGGATGTGTTCGGGATGTACGGCTTTGCGGGAAGTGCAGCTTCCTTCCGGACTGACGGTGATCCCCGCCGAGGCTTTCGACGGATGTTCTTCGCTGCAAACGATAAACTTTCCGGATACTTTGAGACAGATCAGTTCTGACGCATTCTGCGGCACTGCGCTGACGGAGTTTATCGCGCCCGATTCGCTGACGAATATATTCGGCTACGCTTTCAAGGATTGCGCCGCTTTGGCGACGGTCGAACTGAATAACGTGCGCAAACTCGGCGAGGGTGCGTTTCAGAACTGCACGGCATTGCAGTCTATCGTTTTGCCCGACAACGTGACCGAACTGTCCGGGTATATATTCGACGGATGCACGTCGCTTGCGGAAATCGATATGCCGGACAATGACGATCCGATATCCGTTCCTTTTACCTTATTGTACGGAACGGCGTATTACAACGATTCGTCCAATTGGGACAACAACGTGCTGTATGCGGACGGCTATCTCATTACGGCAAACAAAGAATTTTCTTCGCTGACGGAATATACGGTAAAAGAAGGCACCGTCGTCATTGCGGACAACGCGTTTTCCCGCGTCGGTTATTCGTCTAAACTGACAAAGATGACTTTGCCCGACGGCTTGTATCGCATCGGCAGATCGGCGTTTTCTAAGTTGGGCAAGCTGACTGAGATCAACATTCCGGATACGGTGCATGTTATCGGTTACGGGGCGTTTGCGTCGACCGGGTATGATATTGAGAGCAACTATACGGACGGAGGATTGTATGTCGACAACTGGCTGGTTGCGGTCGAAGACGTCGCCGACGTCGTCATGACTTCGTTCACGGTGCGCGACGGCACGATCGGCGTTGCCGACGGGAAGTCGGATACGTCTCTCTTCCCGAGAAATGCTCAAAAAAGCGTTGAAAAATTAACGCTGCCTGCATCGCTGAAATATATCGGACTCAGGAGTTTCGCCCGTCTGCAAATTACGGAACTGCATTTGCCGTCCGGTCTGCTCGCGTTGGGAGACAGTGCGTTTGCGAGCTGTTCTCTGCTGAAAACGGTGAATCTCGGCGATTGTTCCGAGCTGAAGAGCATCGGCGGCGGGGTGTTCAAGGAGGCGGCGATCTCGGAAATAACTATCCCGAAAAGCGTCGTTTCCGTGGGCGAATTAGTATTCAATCATAACTCGGTCGATCTGACGATCCGCTGCGAAGTGTCGGAGCGGCCCGAAAACTGGGACGAAAACTGGTCGTATTCCTATAACGGCGACGTAAATATAACGGTCGTGTGGAAAAACGCGTAAAGGAAGCGTCTGCCGCTGCCGCACACGCGGCAGCGTGCCTGCATGATGAGATCTGCTGCCGTCCGAAGCAAAGACGGCGGGACCGATCGGAACGATATCCGCAAAAACGAAAATGCCATGCGTTTCGCGCATGGTATTTTCGTTTTTGCGGGAAGCAAGTAAATGTCCGTAAACGGCAGAGAACGTTCCGGACGGCGGCAGTAAGTCGGCAGGAGTTAAAGGAAGAAAAGTTTTCTCGTATGAGGACGAAATTCCGTAGATAAATATTTTATACCCGATGTTTTCGATCTCCCGCTTGAAAGTTCATCGCCGTTAATAGGGAAGAAGCCCTTCCTCGAAGGAGGGGCTTCTCGCTCAAAAACATTGCGGAATAATTACTGCGCGCCGGTGTCGGAATCGGTGTCGGAGTCGGCGGAGCGGTCGGGCTCGGGGTTGCCGAGCGCCTTGCTCTGTTCGCGGCCGATACGGCGGTACTCCTTGGGCGTGACGTTATAGACGGACTTGAACTGGCGGTTGAAGTAGGATACGTTGTTGTAGCCGACTCCGAGTGCGACGTCTATTATGCTCGAACTCGTGACGAGCAGATGGTTCGCCGCCTGCGAGAGACGCACGCCGTTTATGTAGTCCACGCAGGTCATGCCGGTTGCTTTCTTGAACAGCTTCATAAAATACGTTTCGGAGAAGCCGCAGAGGGAAGAGAGCGTCTTGATCGAGATCTCCTCCGCATAGTTCTCGCGGATATAATCGATCGCGGGCTGAACGGACTCGCTCTCGCGGCTCTCGTCTATGCGCTCGGCGCGGTGAACGAGGTCGAGCCGATAGAGGTGATAGAACAGCCAGAACAGGTTGGCTTTGACGGCCATTTCCCAGCCTGGTATCGCGTCGTTGTACGCCTGCATGATCGTCGTCATATTCTGATCGAAAACGTGGTAGTCCGCCGACTTGGTGCGGATGACGCGCGTCACAAGGTTCGTGCCGTTGATGATGGGCGCGAGATACTTGATACTGCATGCGTCGGCGTTCGTGCTTTCGAGAATGCGGAGATTGAATATGATCGAATCAATGACCATATCCTCCGACTTATACCGCGCGATCGAGTGTATCTTGCGCGGATTGACAAACACGATGTCGCCCTTGTGAACGGAGAACCACTTGTCGTCGATACAGACCGACCCGGTGCCTTCCTGCACCTTGATTATCTCCATTTCCTCATGCCAGTGCGCCGGCATGCTCGGCATTTTTTCGCATATCACCGTGCGGTATTTAGCGAAAGGCCGAAGTGCGGTCCCGTGGACTTTGTTCTCGTGGAACCGATAAAATTCCTCTTTGTTGAGATCGGATAATTTTCTTTTCATTTATACCACCTGCCCCGTTTCGTCCGCCGTTCGCGCGCCTCTTAAAAGCGCATACGTCGCGCGGATCCGATACGTTTCGTCTGCGTCTGTCTGCTTTTGTCGCGTGCAACGGCAAAGGACGTTCCTGCCGCCGCGTATGTGAACCCCCTTAAAATATTCACATATTTTATATTATTATAACTGCCCGCAAACTTATTGTCAAGTGAATTGCATACGCAAAAATTTCAGTAAAAAATTTCGCTTTTGAGCCGAATGTTCCGAAAAATATCAGAAATTGAGATTTTTCGCGCGGTTTTGCGGCGAAAACGTCACAAATAATATCGTTTTTTGAGAAAGATCAGCGTTTTTGCGAGCAGAGGAAAAAGTAAAGGAAATACGATAAGGTTAGTCGCAGTCTGCGCGATATAGAACGGAACGCCGCGCATATAGTAGATCGCGAACCGCACCGGGAAGTTCTCGAAAAAGCCCGTCAGCAGTCCGACGTCGACGAGCGCGGTCAGCACGGAAAACAGCGAAGTCAGCAAAAACGCCGCCGCCGTCGGGATCAGAATCATTCGCGCGCGCATATCAGTGCGCAGCACGCGCGCCAGCAGCATAAACGTCAGGCACACGAGCGGCCAGTGTATGTAATAGGAAACTATCCAGCTCCCGAACCCGTATATCGCGCCTTCGACGGTGACGAACGCGCAGACGGATACGAACGCGACCGAGCCGAACGCGAATCCGCCGAGCGCGCACAGCAGCGTCACCACCTCGATGTTCGGCAGAGCGGCGAGCGCTTCCTTGCCGCCGATCAGGAGCGCGGCGTATACCCCCGCAAGCGCGAGTTTTCTGAGCGGGAAGCGGCGTCTGGCGCGGTTCTCCGCTCTTTTGCGCGCCTCGTCGGGCGATACCGACGGTCCGCCGTTATCCATTATAGACCGCCAGCCCGATATACACCGTGCAGCCGGCTTCCACCGTCATCGACGCCGCGCCGAACCCGCTGCTGACGAGCGTCATGCCGCACCAGTCGAGCGTCGTCGCGTACTGCGAAACGTCGAAATCCTTTTCCACGCTCGTGTAAAGGCATATGTACTCGCTGCCGACGGGAGTCAGCCCCCCGACCGAAACGATCATACGCATATCGCCGCTTCCCGCGGTCGCATATTTCACGTCCGCGGCGTCCAGCATATCGAAAACATTGCCGAGCCCGCTCGCGTCGAGCGAATATACGGAATACATATCGTCCGCGCCGCTCTCTATGACGAGATAGGCGTTGCCGTCGGCTGCGGGCGGCGTATCGACGTCCGATCCGTCGCAGGAGGTAAGGCATACCGCAGCAGCGAATACGAGCGCGGCAGCGAGCGTGACGAGTACGGCGGTGACCGCCGATCTGATGAAATTTTTGCGCATTTTTTCTCCTTTTTCGTCGATGCGGTCAGGGAAAACGTCCCCGAAAATCGAGGACGCGCGCAAAAACAGGGGACAAACCCCCGCAAAAGCGCGCTTGTCCGATGTCCGACAGCGGCGGCTTTCAAGGCTTGTTGCGGACAGGTAACCCGACTTGCGCGCCCATAGGCGCGGATACGGTAATGACCGTTGCGGCGGATTCTCACCGCGCTTCCCCTGCTTTCGGGGGCTTGCGCCCCGCGGTCTCGCAGCCTTTTGTTTTTTTCTATTATACGAAAACCGCGCGCGTATGTCAAGCGATCGCGTCCGCAGCGTCGTGCGGGAAAAGCGCGCCGATCTGTCGCAAAGCCGGGAGGCGCGCGTTTTCGGGAAGAAAGGGAACGTCCGCGCGGCGCCGTCCCGATCTGTCGGGCGGCATTTACGCCGCGGTCGAACCGTCGGGCGTTATCCGTGTCGCCGTCCGAAGCGCGGCTGCGATCCGCCTGCCCGCGCTGCGTGTGCCGCGCCGTTCGGACTCCTTTCGTCCGCGGGGGATAAGTTGTGAAATAAATATGCGGGGATATGAAATAAACGCGCCGCAGGCGCACGGACGGTCTGTGTTATCATAATATATACGGAAAACCGTACCGGGCGGAAGCGGCATATGCCGTAAGCGGCGCGGCAACGATAAGAATATGCCGGGACGCGTAAATCGGATCGGAAAACGCCACGCGGCGTAAAAACGGCATAAGACGACGCGATCCCGGCGGCAGTGTTTGCGAAGAAATTTACATATTAAATTTTTCAAAACCTATTGACAGGGGGGGGGTATGATATAATGTATATGGGGAATCCGAACGACCTTGGCAACGGGTCTGAGTCGTATCTGCACGGCGGCGGTCCGCCCTGCGGGTCTTTCCCGCTTCTTTCCGCAAAAGCCGTTGTCGCGTCGGTCAGAGAACTGCGTGTGCCGGAACGGGCGTGAGCCGCAACGCGCAGGCGGGCGATACCGTCAATACGGGCGGGCTCGCGGCTGACGACGGCGGCGAGGGCTGCGCCGTCGAGGGAACGCGGCTTGCGGCAGGCGGGAACGCCGTCGCCGTTTCCTGCGGCGGAACGAACGCGTCGTTCACTGCGGATATAGCGTAAACATATATCTCCCCGGATCTCCGCGGCGACGGACGCGGACAGGCGGGAAGCGTCCGTGGAAGCGGAAATATAACGTCAGTCGCGCGCGCACGCGCGGACAAAAATAAATAAAAGGAGAAAGAACATGAAGAAAAAAACATTGCGGATCATCCTCTTTCCGGTGATCGCATTGCTCGCAGCTGTCATGATAGCGGTCGACGTGGTCTTTGTCGTGCTGTTTGACCTGCTCGATCCGTTCGTGCATCCGCCCATAGTGGATTCGCTGGCGGCGGGGGCGGCGGCGAGCGAAGGCGAAGCACTTGCGGAAGAGGTGATGACCGAGGGGGCCGTGCTCGTGAAAAACGATAACGGCGTGTTGCCGCTCGATCCCGAAGCGGACGACTCGGTAGACGTGTACGGGTGGGGATCGTCGGATGCCGGCTGGGTGATCGGCGGTTCCGGCTCGGGACAGGTCAAGCAGACGGAGCCGGACAGTTTTTATGCGGGAACGACGCTGGTCGGCGCGCTGACGGACTACGGCGTATCCGTCAACACCGCGTTGACGAATTATTATAATTCGTATTATGGCAGTCGTTACGGTATTTCGTCCGGCACGCTGGGTACGAGTCCCGACGGATTCTACGTCCTCGTAGAACCCGACTATTCGTCGCTGCCTGCGGCGGCTTCGGACACGGCGTTCGTGGTCATCAGCCGCACGGCAGGGGAATCTGACGACGCGCCGAACGTGCAGTATAAGCACGCGCGCGCAACGGACACGTCGCGCCATTATCTCGAGATCTCGACGGAAGAGGAAGAGATGTTGCGCGGGGTCGCAGCCACGCACGAAAAGACGATCGTCATCATCAACTCGACGAACGTGATGGAACTGGGTTTTCTTAACACTATACCCGGTATAGACGCCTGCCTCATCGTGGGCGGAACGGGACCGAACGCGGCGGCGGCGCTGCCCGCGCTGCTTTACGGCGAAGTTTCTCCGTCCGGACATCTCGCCGACACTTACGCATACGAGTTCGAGTCCAACGTCAATTATAACCATGTCGGACTGTGGGGCGAAGGACACTATACGAACGGCGACGATCTGCTCCTCGTCGGCGTAGGTCAGAATGCGGGCAACGCGGACGACCACGGCAACAGCTACGTCGACTATATCGAAGGCATTTACGTCGGTTATAAATGGTTTGAGACCGCGTACGCGGAAGGCGTGTGGGCGGACAGCGAAAGAACGGTGTACGGAGCGGACGGAACGACGCCGGAGACCGTCACGGGTTACGATGCGGTCGTGCAGTATCCGTTCGGTTACGGCCTGACGTATGCGGGCGAGGATGCTTTTGACTGGGAGATCGTTTCCGTGACGGCGGGCGGAGAAACTCTGACCGACGGGCATACGTTCACCGGCAGCGAAACGGACGACGAGATCGCCGTGAACGTTCGCGTGACGAATACGTCGGAGTTCCCGGCGAAGGATGTCGTTCAGCTCTATCTGACCGCGCCGTACGACGAGTCCGCACCGATAGAGAAATCGCACGTTTCGCTTGCGGCATACACAAAAACGATAACTCTCGGTCAGGACGAGTCCGTGGAAGTCACGCTCAAAACTTCGCTGTCGGCGCTCGCGTCCTACGACGGCTATGACGTCAACGGCAACGGGCATTACGGATACGAACTGGAAAAGGGAGAAACGCCGTACAGGCTTCGTCTGATGACGGATGCGCACACGCCCAAGACGGACGCCGAAGGAACGCTGCTCGAAGCGACGTTCGACGTTCCCGAGAGCGGGATACTCTACGACGCTTCGCGCAACGTTGTTTCCGAGCCGATGAATACCAACAAGTTCACGGGCGATCAAGCGTATGACGGCACGCCGATAGACGCTTCCGACGAAGTGGACGGCGGCATAGACTTCGTTTCCCGCGCGGATATGGATACTTCTATGGCGACTGCGATAGGCAGAGCGCCCGACCGCAAGATCTCCGCCGAAGCGCGCGCTCTGCACCGTTATACGGACGAAATGGCGGAAAGGTGGGATAATGCGACGACGGATATATTCGGCGATCCCGTGAATGTGTCCGCGCCGCAGTTCGGTCAGGGCGGCAGCGAGGAGATCGCGACGGGACGCATGCCGAGCGACGCGACGGAACTCGGTCTTGCGCTCGGAGCCTCTTACGACGACGAGCGTTGGGATGCTCTCCTTTCGCAGATGACGAGAAGCGAAGCCGCCGATCTGGCAGGGCACGGACCCACGGGAGCGGCTCCCGCGATAAACAGCATAGGTCTGCCGTCTTTGACGGCGTTCGACGGTCCTTCGCAGATAGGCGGATTCACGAGCGCGGGTTACCGCACGACGGGCTATCCCAATGCGACGGTAATGGCGCAGACGTGGAATATCGAGCTTATTATGAATTTCGGCACGGCGCTCGGAAAAGAAGGACTGACGCGCGGCGTGCAGGGGTGGTACGGCCCCGCGGTGAATATGCACCGCAGCCCGTTCGGCGGCAGGAATTACGAATATTACAGCGAGGATTCGTATCTTTCGGGGACGATGTGCGCGGCGGCAATGCGCGGCGCAAAGAACGCGGGTATGTTCTGCTATCTGAAACACCTCGCGCTTTACGAGCAGGAGTCCAACAGAGAGGCGCTGTTCACCTGGCTTTCCGAGCAGTCTCTGCGCGAGATATATCTCCGTCCGTTTGAGATCGCGCTCAAGGAAGAGGAAGGCAGTATGTCCGGACTGATGAGCGCGTACGGCAGGATCGGCGCGGTGTGGACGGGCGGCAGCGAGTCGCTGATCACCGGAGTGCTCCGTAACGAATGGGGCTACCACGGCGCGATCATAACGGACTATTCGGACAACCCTTCGTATATGCATATGGGGCAGGCGCTCCGCGCGGGCGGCGACAGGTTTATGTGCAGCACCGACTCGGGCGATCTCGGCTCGACCGCGCCGCGCTTTGAGGCGAGGCTGGTGAACGCGGTGAAGAACTACGCGTATACGTTCCTCGCTTCCGCATATCAGGCGCAAAATCCCGTTGCGGGCGAAGCTGCTACGGTAGTGGACGCGACGCCGTCGTTCAAATGGCTCATCGCGGTGGTCATAGACGCCAACATACTGGTGTTCTTCGGACTGGGACTCGGGACTTATTTCCTCATCAAAAAGGGGAAACAGCCCGCGCAGGCAGACGGGCCTTCGGCAGCGACCGACGGCGATCGGAACTGAGGAGGTAAACGAAGATGACTGCAAAGAAGATAGAAAGGATAGTTCTCATATCGATCTCTGCGGCGGTGCTCGTCGCGCTCATTCTCATACCTCTGTGTATGTACCTTTCGTATAACGCCAACCTGCCGCCCGTCGACAGGGTGAAAACCGTGCGCGTGGAATTCGGCGAAATGAACGCGATCCCGTCCGGTCTGGACGAAAAGGATATTAAAGACGACCTGACCGTTACGGCGGTATACGGTTCGGGGAGAGAGCTGCTTGTCGACGGCAGCAGCTATGATATAACTCTGCCCTACGGTCCGACGGCGATCGACAGGCTCAACCGCATACAGGTCAAACTCGACGTCACATACGAAGCAGTCGGGACGCTCGAGCTTCCCGGCGCGACGCGCATAGAAGCGGAGGACGAAACGATAGTCGGCGGCTTGGCGCTGACGGAAAACGGCGTCGCCATGGCAGGTGGGTTCAATGTTATTACGGAGAACGCTGAGGACAATTACGTCGAATTTGACGTGTACGTTTCCGAAGCAATGTCCGTCGATCTTACCATGCGCGTGGCAAGCGGAAATCTCAAAGGAGCGACGAGCGGCTCGGGGAATGCGTGGATGGATCCGCTTCCTCTGGCGGAGATCGGCAGACTGACCGTCAACGGAGAGCAGAGGACGATACCGTCGACGGCGGTGATCCCCGGCTGCGGTCCCGTTGCGGGCAGCCAGTGGGCGTCGCTGTACGCGATATTTCACGAATTGACGATAGAGGACTTTGAACTTGCAGCCGGCGCGAATACGATCAGACTGGCGCTCGTCGATTCGGGCAAGGAGGAATATATCAACGCGTGGAACGAACCTGCTCCGATCAATATCGATTATTTCGACGTAATGCCTCGAGGTGTCATAGAAGATCGGACGCCCGAACGGCTTGCTTTATTCGGCATTGAAGATGAGATCGAAGCAGGCATCGGAATGTCGCTTTCCGATGTATTCTTCGCGGAAGGAGCGAACATTGCCGCGGTTTATTCCGACGGCACGCTGAGGTACGTTTCGGAATCGGATCTGACGATCTCGTCTTCGCCTCAAGCCGAACGTGCGCAGATAGGCGGAGACTACACGGTCACCGCGACGCTGACGGGGACGGACGCTTCCGCGGGCGTGCACGTGACTGCGGGCAATACCGTGACTGCGGACAACGCATATGCCGTTGAGATAACGGGAGGCGGATTGGTGACGGAAAACGGCAGGACGTTCGCCGGCACTTTCAATACCAACAATAGGCCGGAAAACTCCATCGAATTTATGCTGGATATGCCTGAGGCAGCGACGGTCGATCTCGTGATCTCTATGTCCAACGGCTATCTGACGCAGACGCCTGACGGTATGTATCAGATGTCGGAACTTCCGCTTGCCGATATTATGGACGCTACGCTGAACGGCGATACGGACATAGATCTTTCCGGCATCTCTCTGCCTGAAACGGGCGAGAGCAGCAATTCGGTCGAGCTGTACGGCAATTTCGTCGAGGTAACGCTCAAAGGCGTTCGGCTCGACGCGGGCGAGAACACGCTCGTGCTCTCATTACACCGTTCGGAGAGCGGCTTGCAGACTTGCTGGGGGAACAGCAATGCGGACGGCGACGAAGGCGACGATCTTCCCAACGAGTCGCCAGTAGTCAATGTGGAATACGTCACGGTAGTGACGGAAGATCCGGAAACGGACGTCTGAAAAACGTCGCTTACGGTCGGCGCAGCCGCTCCCGCGTCATAACGGGAGCGGCTGCTCGTCCGGGTCGAAACAATATCAAGGAGCAATGAAAATGAAGATCGAAAAGATGAAACGCATTGCGGCGGTCCTCGCCGTCGTTCTCGCACTCGTTCTTGCCGCCGCGTTTTTTGCCGCGTGCGGGGAGGACGAACCGACGCCGGATCCCGAGCCGTCTGACGCGGAACTGACCGCGATCGCAGTTACGGCTCCGACCAAAACGGAATATGCCGTCGGGGATGAATTCGATCCGTCGGGCATAGTCGTTACGGCGGAATATTCCGACGGCTCGTCAAAGACCGTTACGGGCTATACTCTTTCCGAACCGGATATGAGCACGGCGGGAGAAAAGACCGTGACTGTGACGTATTCCGAGGGCGGCGTTACGAAAACCGCCGCCGTTAAGATCGTCGTGCAGGCTCCGCCCGAGCCTGAAAAGACGCTCGAAAGCGTGGAGATCACGACCGAACCGACGCTCAAAACTTACACCGTCGGCGATACTCTCGATACGGCGGGAATGGTCGTTACGGCTAAATACGACGACGGATCGGCAGAGACGGTGACTGACTACACCGTGTTCCCGGACAGCTTTACCGAAGCGGGGCAGATCGTCGTCACCGTTTCCTACGGCGGCAAGACGGACACGTTTACGGTGACGGTCGGGAACGCGCTGACAGCAGTCACCGCGACCCTCAACGACGGGGTGGTCTATTATGCCAATGGTAAAGCCGTTTTCGATAAGAGCGATCTTACGGTCACGGCGCACTACGGCAACGAGGAAAAAACGCTGACGGCGGACGAGTTCTCCGTTTCCGTTCCTGCGGACTTTGCGTCCAACGGCGGCACGGTAACCGTGACGTACGACGGAATGACGGCGCAGGTCACCGTCACGCTTACGCCCGTCAAAGCCGTTTCCGCCGCAGTTAAGACGCAGCCGGATAAAATGGCGTACACCGCGGGCGATATGCTCGATCTTGCGGGGCTTGTCGTTACGGTGACGTATAACGACGGTTCGGTCAGGGATGTTTTCTCGGGCTTCACGCACGACAAAAACGCTGCGCTCACGGAAGCCGATACGAAAGTGACCGTTGCCTGCGAAGGCGTTACCGTCGAACTGACGATAACCGTTTTCGCCGCGCCGGTCGTTCCCGTGCTCGAAAGAGTGGAGATCCGCGCCGAAGGGCTGACCGTTGCGGAAGGAACCTCGCTCCGAGAGTCGGACATAGCCGTATACGGCGTTTACGACAACGGCAACAGCGAAAGACTGACGGACGGCTATACGGTGACGCTTCCCGAAAGCGCTGCGCGGCTCGGTCTTAAATATACGGTCTCCGTTTCTGCGGACGGCTCGCTGACGGACAGCGCCGATATTCCCGTTACCGCACAGTACGAGGGCGAAAATGCGACGATAGTCGGCGGAGCGATCACCACGGAAGACGAATATCGCATAGAGAACGGGGAAGCCGTAAACACAGGCGAGGAGATCACGTTTGCCGGTGGATTTGCGAAGAGCGCGCAGAACGGAGACGAGGCGTCCATAACTTTTATTGCGGCGTCTGCCGCCGCGGGCACGGCGGATCTTACGATGCGCTGCGGCAACAGTTATCTGATGTTCGACGAAACGAACGGCTACTATATGGCGGCGCTGCAGATCAATCAGGTCGCGGATCTGACGGTGAACGGCGCTCCCGTGGAGATCGGCAACGACGTGCGCCTTTCCGCGACTTCCTATGTCGGCACGGGTGAGAATGACTGGCAGGGGCTTTATAACGTTTATTCCGAATTTACGTTCGGCGGGGTGCCGCTCAGGGCGGGGCTCAATCTGATCAAACTTTCGTTCAGATGGAACAACGAACTGCTTCCCAATTACTGGGATGAATCTCCGTCCACGATGAACATAGACTGGATGCGCGTCGCAATGACGGGCGCGGACGAGCCGAGCGGCGACGTTTCTTCGATCTCCGTCGACGAAAACTATTCCGTTTCCTACGGCGACAGCATAGCGGCGGCGACGGGTACAGTCCTTGCGGAGTACGATAACGGCACATATGTCCTCGATCCGTCCGCATACGACGTCGCCGTAAGCGGCAGACTCGTTTCCGGCGAAGAGATCGGCGAAACTTTCGATTACGGCGTTTATACGCTGACGTTCACGCTTAAAGCGGACGATACTAAGACGGCGGGATATACGGCGTATATCGAGTATTGCCGCGTGCGTTCCGCCGACGTGATCGTTGAAAACGGCAGGGCGTATTATGTGTTCGGCTTCGACAGCGTCGGCTATACCGAAGAGGATTACGAATTCTTCGGCGACGAGTCGGTCGTTTATCCCGTCGAGTCCTCCGAGTTTGACGATATGACGGCAACGTTCCGCATCGACGTGACGGATGTTGCGGTCGGCATGATATATCCGCACCTCCGTATTGAAGGAGAGAACTACGTCAACGGCGTGAACGGGAACGGCGATCTGGTATACGGCGAAGTCGATGAGAACAATAATATCGTCAATAACTATATTGAGTTTACGGAAGGCAAGTCCGTGACGCTCGGCGGCAAGACCTACACGCTTACCGAACAGTACGGAATGCCCGCCCTTTCGGTGACTGCGGCAGCTTAAACGCGCCGTGCGGCGAGAAAGCTCTCTCTTTTACGGGAGGGCTTTTCTTTTTTCTCCGCGAAACCGGCGGCGGCGGGCGGACGTGAAAATAAATTGAAAACACCGCGTAAATTCGTTTGCATTTTTCGCGAAGTGTGGTATAATAGAAAACGATGATAATGGGGGAAGGCGGTTTCGCCTGTCATAAGGCTTGCGGGATCGGCGATGTTGCGCTCCCGTTTTTTATGTGCGCGGGCGCGGCGCGGCTTTCGCCGCGATATTAAGATCGACAAAAATTTTCAAACGGAACGGATAAAAGACTATGGCAAAGAAACATTCGAAGATCAGCATTATCGGCGCAGGTCTGGTCGGCGCAACCTCCGCTTTCTCGATAGCGACGCGCAAGCTCGTTTCCGAGCTCGTCATCATCGACGTCAACAAGGACAAGGCGAAGGGCGAGGCTATGGACATCAGCCACGGCATCGTGACGATGGATGCGATGAACATCCATTGCGGAGAGTATTCGGACATCGTCGACAGCGACATTATCGTCGTTACCGCCGGGCTCGGGCGCAAACCCGGCGAAAGCAGGCTCGACCTTGCGGCGAAGAACATCGTCATCGCCAAGGACATCGCCGCCAATATCGCGAAGTATTATAACGGCGGCGTAGTGCTCGTCGTCGCGAACCCGCTCGACGTGTTTACCTATGTGATACAGAAGTATTCCGGGCTGCCCGCTCACAGCGTGGTAGGCACGGGCACGTCGCTGGACAGCGCGCGTTTCAGATATCTCCTCGGCACGAAGCTCGGCGTGGACGCGAAGAACATCCACGGCTTTATGTCCGGCGAACACGGCGACAGCCAGTTCGCGGTGTGGAGCAGCGTTCACGTTTCGGGAATGCCGATCGACCCGTACTGCGCAAAGTGCGGCATAACGCTCGACAAGCCCGCGATCGAAAGCGCGGTGCGCACGGCGGGCGGCGAGGTCATCAAGCTCAAAGGCGCAACGTTCTATGCGATAGCGTCCGTCGTTTCCGAGCTTTGCAACGTGATGATGAAAGATATGCACAGCGTTTACAACGTCAGCACGCTCCTTGACGGCGAGTTCGGCATAAAGAACGTCTGCATAAGCGTTCCCACGGTGCTCGGCATCGAAGGCGCGGTGCAGCATATTCCGTATGATTATACGGAAGAAGAAACGGCGAAGCTGCTTGCGTCCGCACAGAAGCTCCGCGAATTCCTCGACAGTTTGAAAGTCTGATATAAGGCAGGTATGATAATTATGGATAAGAAACAGTATGCTCTCGATAAGCACAAGGAATGGGCGGGCAAGATCGAAGTCGTGACCCGCGCTCCGATAACCAACCGCGAGGAGCTTTCCGTCGCCTATACCCCCGGCGTCGCCGAGCCCTGCCTCGCGATCTCCAAGGACGTCGACCTTTCCTACGTCTACACGCGCCGCGCGAATCTCGTCGCGGTCGTGACGGACGGCACCGCCGTTCTCGGACTGGGCGACATCGGTCCCGAAGCGGGCATGCCCGTTATGGAAGGCAAGTGCGCGCTGTTCAAGACGTTCGGCGACGTGGACGCGTTCCCGCTCTGCGTGCGTTCCAAGGAAGTGGACGACATAGTCAAGACCGTTCAGCTGCTCGCGGGCAGTTTCGGCGGCATCAACCTCGAGGATATTTCCGCGCCCCGCTGCTTCGAGATAGAGAAGCGCCTTAAAGAGGTGTGCGACATCCCCGTGTTCCACGACGACCAGCACGGCACCGCCGTCGTTACGATGGCAGCTATGATCAACGCGCTGAAAATAGTCGGCAAGAAGATCGAGGACGTCAGCGTCGTAGTCAACGGTTCGGGCGCGGCGGGTATCGCGATAACGCGCCTGCTGATGAGCCGCGGACTTAAAAAAGTCATTCTCTGCGACCGCAAGGGCGCGATATACGAAGGCAGGGAGGGGCTCAACCCCATCAAAGAGGAAATGGCGAAGATCTCCAACCTCGAAAAGAAAGCGGGCAGCCTTAAAGACGTCATCGTCGGCGCGGACGTGTTCGTCGGCGTTTCCGCTCCCGGCAGCCTGACGCAGGATATGGTCAGGTCGATGAACCGCGATCCCATCATATTCGCTATGGCGAACCCCGTTCCCGAGATTATGCCCGACGAGGCGAAAGCCGCGGGCGCAAAGGTCGTCGGTACGGGTCGCAGCGACTTCGCGAACCAGATCAACAACGTCCTCGCGTTCCCCGGTATCTTCCGCGGCGCGCTCGACGTCCGCGCAAGCGACATCAACGACGAGATGAAGATCGCCGCGGCGGAAGCCATTGCGGGCATCGTCAAGCCCGAGGAGCTCTGCCCCGAGTACATCATTCCCGATTCGTTCAATCCCCACGTCAAGGACGCCGTGGCGAACGCGGTCAAAGAAGCCGCCCGCCGCACCGGCGTCGCAAGGATCTGATCCCGAGCGAACCGCGCGCCCAAACGCGGCAAGGCGTTGAACGGGTGTATCGCTTTGGCGGCGCAAGGCTTTCAGCGGAGCGCCCCGGGCGGAGATCACAATGCTTTGCCCCGAGCGAACGAAATAAACGAAACCCAAGCGGAGGCTTTCCGAAACGCGGAAAGCCTCCGCTTTTGCGTTTTGTTTTTTCCTGTTTTTGTTTTGCGTTATATTCCGTTTTTCTCCGCAAGTTCCGCCGCGCTTGTCGCCGTCGGGGGCGCGCACAATATAAAACAAAGCACGTCTGCCTTGCTTTGCAAGCGTGCCTCTATATTATATGAAAAGGAATTTTAAGTTTCTCGGGAAAGGGTCAAGGGGAAACCCCTCTTTGCAAAGAGGGTTCTCCCCGCCAAACACTTTCTCGAAAAAATTATAAATGCCGATAGACTTCGGCGGCGAAGCGGACGTCGGCAAGAGCGTCCTTGCAATAGAAGTCCGCGCCGATACGCTTTGCGTAGTCCTCGGTCAGCACCGCGCCGCCGACCATCACGCGGCAGTCGGGGCATTCGCGACGGAGCAGAGTTATCGTTTCCGCCATATGCGGCACGGTCGTGGTCATCAGCGCGGAGAGTCCGCACAGCTTCGCGCCGTGCTTTTTGACGGCGGCGGCGACGTCCTCGGGCGGTACGTTCTTGCCGAGATCGACGACGCGGTAGCCGTAATTTTCCAGCACGGTGCCCGCTATGTTCTTGCCTATGTCGTGAACGTCGCCCTTAACGGTCGCGAGCACGATCACGCCCCTGCTTTCCGCAGCGGCGGGCATGCGTTCGCGTATGACCGAAAAACTCTCCTTTGCGCTGTCGGCGGCGGCGAGCAGCTGCGGCAGGAACGCCCTGCCCGCCTCGTAAGCGTCGCCTATATCGGTCAGCGCGGGGATAAGCATACCGTTCACTATATCCAGCGGCTCCGCGCCGCCGTCGAGCAACCGCGCGGTTTCTTCCGCCGCGGGCAGCCCTTTTTTAACGAGCGCGCGCAGATCGCAGCCGTCGGCGGCAGGGGAGGCGGGCGCGCCCGAGCGCACCTCGGTGAATCCCGCGGTCGTATCCGCATACTTTTCCGCATACTTCGCGCAGCCCTTGTCGCGGCAGGTCAGCACGTTGAACGCCGCGACCGCCTGCATATTCTCGGGCAGATTGGGATTGAGTATGGGCAGATCCAGTCCCGCCCACAGCGCGGCGGTCAGGAACGCCGAATTGATTATGCGCCGCGCGGGCAGTCCGAACGACACGTTGCTCACGCCGAGCACCGTCCGCACGTTATGCCGCCGCTTGATCTCGCGGATCGCGTCCAGCGTGCGCACCGCCTGTTCCTGCTCCGCGCCCACCGTCAGCGTCAGACAGTCGATATAAATATCCGTTTCGGGTATGCCGTGAGCCGCGGCGCGCGCAATGATCTTCTCCGCTATTTCCAGCCGTTCTTCCGTCGTCTTGGGCACGCCGCGCTCGTCCACCGTCAGTCCGACGACAGCCGCGCCGTACTTCGCCGCGAGCGGCAGTACGGCGGACAGCGACTTTTCTTCGCCCGATACCGAATTGATCACCGCCTTGCCGTTATACGCGCGGAGCGCGCTCTCCGCAGCCGCGGGGTCGGACGTGTCTATCTGCAAAGGCAGGTCGGTCACGGAGGAAACGCGCCTGACGAGTTCGGTCAGAACTTCTTTTTCGTCTATGCCGGGCAGCCCCGCGTTGACGTCGAGTATGTCCGCGCCCGCTTCCGTCTGCTCGACCGCCTGCTTTGCCGCGTAGTTGTAATCGCCCGCGAGCAGAGCCGCCTTCATCGCTTTCTTGCCCGTGGGGTTTATGCGCTCGCCGATGACGCGCACGCCGTCGATAAATACCGCTTTCGTCGCCGAACAAACGGCTGCGCGGGGGACGTAGCGGGACGGCGCGGGAGCGCGCCCTTTTGCGAGCCGAGCTATAAGGCGTATATGTTCGGGAGTCGTGCCGCAGCAGCCGCCGATCAGCCGCGCGCCCGCGCCGAGGAACTTTTCCGCATACGCCGCGAACTCCTCCGCGCCGACGGAATAATTGCCGCGCGAGTCGGGCAAGCCGGCGTTCGGCTGAACGATGACCGGTCTGGGCGACAGCTCCGCGAGTTTTTCGACGACTGGCAGCAGTTCCGCGGGGCCGAGCGAGCAGTTCACTCCGATCGCGTCGGCGAGCGGGGAGGCGGTAAGAGCGAAGCATTCCGCGCTCACCCCCGTGAACGTCCGCATATTCTCCGCAAACGTCATCGAGGCGATGACGGGTTTGTCCGAGTTTTCGCGCGCGGCGAGAAGCGCGGCGCGCAGTTCGGTCATATCGCTCATCGTTTCGACGAGTATCACGTCCGCGTCCGACCCCGCGCGCACGGCGGCGGCGAATATGTCGTAAGCCTCGCCGAACGTCATATCTCCCGCGGGCTCCGCGAGCCGCCCCGTCGGTCCGAGATCGAGCGCTACGAATCTGTCGGGCGCGGCGGCGCGTGCGAGCGCTACTCCCGCGCGGATAAGTTCGTCCGAGCGTTCTCCCGCTTTGGCGCGGTTCGCTCCGAACGTGTTCGCGGATATTACGTCCGCGCCGGCTTCGGCGTATGCGCGGTGTATGGCGGAAACGACGTCCGGACGTTCGGTATTGAACCGTTCGGGCAGCATTCCCGGGTCGCCGACTTCGCGTTGCAGCATAGTGCCGAACGCGCCGTCGAATACGACTGTGTTCTGCGAAAGATATTTGCGGAAATCCTTTTTCATTTCTTCTCCTCGGGGTAGGACGCGGGCGAGCGGCGGTAGGGGCAGGAAAGAGCGGCGCACTTGGCACACTTGTCCGCCGTGTGCCCGCGCCTGTCGGTCGGCGAGTAGCTGTGCGCGATCACGCCCGCTATCGCGGTCACGGACTTGCGCGGCATCAGCAGACTGTTCTCTCCGACGTAAAGCCCTATGCGCCGCTGCGTGTCGAGCAGGCGGCAGACCTCGCGCTGGTGTGTCAGAGGATAGTCCCCGTAGCCGCAGGAAAAACGCAGAGTCAGTGTCACGTTCTCCTCTTTCGCTATCCGCTCGCACTCGTCGTCGCAGTAGCTTTCTATCAGACAGCTCGCCGCGGCGTCCGTCAGCAGCGCGCCGAGCGAGCCGCGCGCGAACGCCTTTTCCGTTTCGCGCTCTATGCCGCCGCCCAGAGTCGCCGCGAACAGGAACGCCTCCTTGCAGCCGCGCAGCAGCTCGGCTACGTCGCGGCTTTCGGGGTCGTAAACGCCGCCGAGCGTTCTGCCGTCGTAAGAAAAACGGCGGAAGCACGACCGCGGCTGCGCAGCCGCCGTCGCCGCGGCGATCGCTTCGTCTATGCGTGCGTTCATCGCCTCGTCGGGCTCGCCGCCGCCGACGTAGCGCAGCAGTTCTTTGCGGTCGACGTTCATCCGTTTATGTTCTCGAGCAAGGGGGCGACGTTTGAGGTTATCGTGCGCGCGACGTACGAGTTGTTCATAACGTACAGGTGCACGCCGCGCACTCCCGCGCTCAGCAGATCGGTTATCTGATCGGTCGCGTACGCGATGCCCGCCGCCATCAGCGAGTCGGGGTCGTCGTAGAACCGCGCGATCATACGCGAGATCTTTCCGGGCAGCTTCGCTCCCGACAGCCCCACGGTCTTGTCGACGTGGCTCTTTTTGACGAGCGGCATTATACCCGCCTGCACGGGCACGGTTATGCCCGCCGCGGCGAGGCGGTCGAGAAAACGGTAAAAATCGTCGTTATCGAAAAACAGCTGCGAGTTCAGGTGCGTCACGCCCGCGTCTATCTTCTTTTTCAGGTTCTCCACGTCCTCTTCGGGCGAGGCGCTCTCGGGGTGGCATTCGGGGTAGCACGCGCCGCCGAGATCGAAATCCCCGCGCGCCATAACGAACGCCGCGAGATCGCTCGCGTGCGCGAAGTCCCCGGACTCTTCCGCGCCCGGCACTCTGTCGCCGCGCAGCGTCAGTATGTTGGTTATCCCCGCCGCTTTCAGCTCTGCGAGCGAGCGTTCCACGTCCTCTGCGGACGAATTTATGCACGTCAGATGCGCGAGCGGTTCTATACCGAACTCGCCGCCTATCATTCCCGCTATTTCCGCCGTGCGCCTGTTGCCGTTGCCGCCCGCTCCGCACGTCACCGAAACGTAGTCGGGGCGCAGCTCCGCCAGCTCTTCCAGCGTCTTGCGTATGCCGCCGAGCTCCGCGGTCGGTTTGGGAGGGAACACCTCGAACGACCACACCGCCTTTTTGACGCCGAACATTTCCGAAATCTTCATTGGCTTTTCCGCCTTTTGTCTTTTTCACAATTATATATCATCTCGCCGCGAAATGCAAGCGATAGCCGCACCGCCGCGGAGAATGTTGCGGTCAGGCGCAGAAATCATGCGCCGTCCGGGGCTGTCTTCGGACAACGTGCTGTGCGTGCGCTCCGTATCCTTCCCTCTGCCGACGGGCGGGTAGTTTCGTATGTGCGCCGGACGCGAATTCGCCAAATACGGCTTCCGCGTCGCAAAGAGCGCGTGGCGGGCGTCCGACGAACGTATGTCCGAGGAGAAGAGCGACGGCAGATTTTACGGGCTGAATACCGTCAAAAAGGTCGTGCGCGAACTGATATACCGCAAGCAGGCGGATACCGCGCGTTTAACGCGCGGTATCGATTCGTTGCAAAAATAATTGTAAATTCCATCTTGACAAAAAGACGGATTTATATTATCTTAATAGCAGGTACTATGACCACGAGGTCGGAAGGTTCATATAAGGGTCCGCAAGGAGTATATTAAATGAAAGATTGGCGTTTAGGTTGTATAACTGAAGAATCTATTAAAAATTTGAAAGTTTTGCATATAAAATTTCCGGATTTTTGGCAAAAGTCATATAATTCAAAGAATAATTTTTATTATTATATTTTTAATGAGGCGGCTCGTCATGTTAAATTATTCGGGAAATACGAGGAATATCTTTCGGATGATCGTTGCGTGAAGTTTTTTCATCGTAATTGCAATTTTTGTATGAATCCTATTTCTGCCGATACGAACATTGACTGCTATTGCACGGAAGATGGGATGACATGGATTTGCAGCGATTGTTTTACCGATTTTGCGCAGAAATATGATTGGAAAACCGAAGAGATTAACGATATAGTCGTAAAAAATTTTATACCTCTTGAAATATCCGGTACGGTGGAATGAAGCAATGAGGAGATTAAATATTACGGATATGGATCTACAGACAAGGATACATCATAAATTAAAAAATATCCATATTCTAATACGTTAAAAGATCTTTTAAATACTATAAAACAAATATTGAAATCATTCAATATAAGGTTATGGGAGGTATTTAATTATGATGGATTTTTCGTTTTATAAAGAATTATTAAACGGTGCTAAAATCATTGATATAAACAGAACATGTGATATGGTATATTTTGATTTTATTTCCGAAAAAGGAGAGAAGTTTTATTTGCATGCGCAATGCTTTATAAGGATATATGATCATGATAATTTGATAATTTGTTCGCAGGACATGTTAAGAAGAAGCGTAAAATTGAAAAAATGGCAGCGCTTTAATTGGGCTAAAACAGGAAAAACATTATTTGACGATACGGTATCCGAAAATAAAGAAAAAATGTGTTCAAGCAAAATAATTTTTGCGGAAATTAACGAAAAAAAGGATGTTGCTTTGAATTTAGAAAACAATATCCGTTTAGAACTGTTTACTCAAATAACAACTTCAGATGATCCGCTGTACAGCGAAGATTATAGGTTTTTATGTGATAACGAAACAATCGATCATTTTGTTGTATAATTTCAATGCGGAGAGAATTCACAATATTTATCTTCTATTCATATCGGCGATGATTCAAAACAAGAAATTATTGTAGGCGGTGTATGTATTAAAACCATATATGATATCTTACTTAAACTTAAAGAAAGCCATGTATTGTTTAGTGCCGAGTTATTTAATGATAGTGAGAATCATACATGCGGTTATATTAATGACGTATATAACGACCTTTTAATAGTCGATGAAGTGGATTCATATGGGCACAAAGACGGCAACGCGGTATTTGAACCGGATAATATAACTTCAATATGGTTTGATTCGCAAGAGTTAAAAAAATTAGAAACTTTAATTTAGCATAGTAATTCCGGAAAAACTTTTTACTGCCATTTTACTACCATCGGGGCAAAAACAGGCAGTTTTCGGGCGATTGGGACAGTTTTTCGGAAAGAAAATTTTTTCACGAAAGAGACGAAAAATTCGTTTGCGAATTTATCACACACGCTGAGGGCATAGTCCGAACGCCACGGAGCGCAGCAGAATATTTTGCAAATTTTTACTATCATAAAACAATAGAAAAATGCACAAATCATAACGATTTGTGCATTTTTATGTGGAGCCGATAGCGAGATTTGAACCCGTGATCTCCGCCTTACCAAGGGGCGTTCGACCTACCGAGCCACAAAGCATATTCGATATGTAAAAGCACGGACGTGCTGTCCGTGCTTTTTGGAGCTGCTAACCGGATTCGAACCGGTGACCTCGTCCTTACCAAGGACGTGCTCATGCCTCTGAGCCCTCAGCCGAGCCGCGACAGCGGCGAACGCCACGAGCGTAAGCGAGTATAGCAGCATCTTTTATGGTATAAAGTAAAAGCACGACCGTTATCGATCGTGCTTATTTTGGAGCTGCTAACC
>CALVYT010000002.1 GCA_944372345.1 uncultured Clostridia bacterium | reverse complement strand
TATAGCCGCTGCTCCACGTTCCCGTAGAGTCGCTCGAATCGGGATTATCGCCGGAGTCGCCGTTCTGAACCTGATAGTAGTCGGTGATGACGGTACCGCGGAATCCCCACTCGTCGCGCAGGACGGAGGTCAGCAGCGCATAGCTGCCGCCAACGCGAGTCGTGCCTATCCTGTCGACGGAGCTCATAAGCCCGTTGGCTTCGCCCTCCTTGACGGCTATCTCGAACGCGCGCAGATAGTTCTCGCGCAGGTTCTGCTCGGTCATCCACTCGTATGCTCCGCAGCGGCCGGATTCCATATTGTTACCGACGAAGTGCTTGATATACGCCGTGACGCCGCGCTCTTTCGCTCCGAGAACGTGATATGCGCAGATAGTTCCCGAAAGCACGGGATCTTCGCTGTAATACTCGAAGTTTCTGCCGCCGAGCGGACTGCGGTGGAGTTCTCCGCCCGGTCCGTACCAGCCCGTGATACCGAGCGCGTTGCCCTCTTCGCCTATCGCAAGCCCGACCTGATAAGCCGTATACCAGTCCCACGTCTGCGCAAGTATCGTCGAGCAGGGATAGTTGACCGCTTTCATATCGTTCTTGCCGAGGACGTTGTTGTTGAAGCCGGACGGTCCGTCGGAGTCGAGCGTTTCCTGCTTGCCGAGGCGAGGGATAGCCATGCTCCTGAATCCGCTCGGATTCTTGTCTCCCGCATTAACTACGAGCTGCATTTTTTCCTCGAACGACAGCTGACTGACGAGATCGTCCCACATCGGATCGTCGTATTCAACGCCGTAAAGGTCGGTGATCAGATAGTTGGTCTCTTTGGAGTCGCATGCGGGCACGGTCACGCTCGCGTCGTCGCCGTACACCTTATTGACGGGCATTATCTTGATGCGGTACGTCGTGTCGTACAACTCTTTGCCCGCCGCTCTGTTCGGCTCTTTTTCATACGGGAACGTGCCTGCGAAATCCGCGCGGGTGACGTAAGTCAGCTTCGTCGGCTCTTCGCTGCCGTCTATCGAATGCGCGGCAAGCACCGCGGGTTCGTATATCTCGCTGCTCGCGCCCGTGGACTCGTTCGTGAACGTCGTGAAGCGGTTCTCCACCTTGTTCCCCGTCGCCGAATCCGTTTCGTACTTGAATCCCGTCTTTTCGCCGTCCGCCGAAGGCACGGTGAACGTGTAGGTGTTCTGCCCGCGTCCGCGCTCTATCTCTTTGAGCGTGTGAACGTCGGTGCGCAGAGTTATCTCATATTCGCCCGCTTCCAGCTCGTAGCCCATAAAGCCGTTGTCGTTGCGGTCGTAGCAGTCATACGACTTCATATCCTCGACGTCAAACGATATGGGGATTATCTCCGATTCGTCGGGTTCGAGCAGCTTGCTCTTGGCGAACGCGACGAGGTTTATCGACGACTTCTCTATGCCGCCCGTGTAGTACGGCGCGGAGTAATAGACCTGAACGACGTCTTTCGCGGCGACGTCGCCGACGTTCTTGACGACCACGTTAAGGGTTATCTTGCCGTCCGCCGTCAGCGTCGCGCCGTCGTCGGGCGAGATCGAATCCACGCTCCACTCGAACTCGGAATAGCTGAGCCCGAAGCCGAACGGGAACTGAACGACGTCATCATAGCCGTTCTCTATCCCCCAGCGTTCGCGCGCGTCCGCGCTGTCCCAGAAGCCCATTTCGTCCGCAGTTTCATACCACTTATATCCGACGTAAATGTCCTCGATATAGTCGCGGTATCTGTTGGCGCCATTCCGGGGGTCGAACTGTCCGTTGCTTATGTCGGTATACGCGCCCTGTCCCTCTCTGCCGCTCGTCGCGTAGGACGCGGCGGTGGAAAGTTCGTATGCCATCGTGTCGGACAGGTGCCCCGACGGGCTGACGTCGCCGATAAGTATGTCCGCCACGCCGAGCGCGCCGCGCGTGCCCGGAGTGCCGATATACAGGCAGGCGTCTATGTTATACTTGGACTCCTCGATAAAGCCCGTTTCCATCGGGTTGGTCGTGTTCAGTATCACGATGACGTTGTCGAACGTCGAAGCCTGTTCGAGCATCGCTTCCTCGTCGGGCGAAAGTTCGAGCAGCTGTCTGTCCTCGTCGTAGGAGTTGTCGGGGTAATACTGATATTTCGAGTAGTCGTTGCCCTCACCCATCAGTCTGCCGAGAACTACTATCGCGGTGTCCGAGAATTCCCTCGCGTTCGTCATCAGTTCGGACGTATAGAACGACCCGGGCGCTTCCTGCACGCCGTAGTAAACGCCGTACTTGTCGTTGCCCGCCTCGATGACGTAAGAGCCGCCCTCTATGCGCCTGTACGGCAGATCCGCATACGCTTCGGCAAGTTCTTCGTTATATTCAATGCCGGTTTCGCCGTTGGCGAACGGGTTCTGCCCCGCGAGCCTGCCGCCCGGCTCGTAATCCGCCTTGCCCGCATATTCGAGCACGGTGTCCTCGTCGCAGCCCGCGTATTTGAGCGACTGCATAAACGTCACCGTATCGTTGCGCGCGCCCGTTCCCGAGCCAGTGCCCTGGACGAGATAACCGTTGTCGCTGCTCGTCCAGCCGAATACGTTGACTTTCGTGTTTTTCAGAGGCAGCGCGCCGTTGTTTTTCAGCAGTACCGCGCCCTCTTCCTCGACGCGTGCGGCGAGTTTGTTGCCCGCGCTGCGCGCAGCCACGGTGTCGCCGTCCTCGTCGTGCGTTCCCTGTCCGTTCATATACGTCGTTATCTCGGGGAAATACTTAGCGCAGAAGTAATCTCCGACGATGAGTCCCGCTATAAGAACGGCGGCAAGTACGCACACGGCTATCAGCACGATAAGCCGCGCTTTACTGAACTTCTTTCTGAAAGTGAATACTCCCATACGCCCTCCTTACGCTATGCCGCTGACGTCGAAGGTCAGGCAGTCGAAGTTGAAGCGCATAAGCACGTTGATCGTCAGCGTATACGTTCCCGCTTCGTCCACGGTCACAGTACCGAGATCAACATCGGCGCAGTTATAAAAGGGATTTTCCGACGTTCCTGCGGGAATATCGTCCGTACCGGGAACAGGAGTCAGCTTTTCGCCGTTAAAGGTGCAGTCGATAAACGTGCCCGCAGGATTTTCCGGACGGTCGCTCGACATTCTGATACCGAAGTTTATCGTAGCCGCTCCGTTCGTCTTTATGTTCAGCGTGAACACCGTGCCCTTGTCCTTATCCTCCGCCCGGCGCAGATCGGCATCGTCCGCCCCGGAACCGGCAAAACCTTCTATGATCTTGCCGCCGCTGACGGCGGGATGCTCCGCTACCATGACTTCGCCGTATTGAAGCCCGCGCTGCTGAACGAAGTCCGAACGCGTGATGACGCCGCTCCTGTCGAGCTGTTCGGCTTCGGCGGTATACGTCTTGTTCTCCGTCAGTTCGATCTCCGTCAGCGCTTTGACCGTAACGGGGATATTGACGCTTTGTCCGCCGTAAGTCGCCGTTATAACGTCGCCCGCGGCAAGGTTGGTCGTTTTATTGTACACCACTTCGCCCGTAACGTCCGCGTTGCTGCCGTTCGCATAATTCGCGGTCACGACGAGCCCCGTCGGATCGAAGTTTTCGCACTGGTAATATTCCGTCTTGTCCGGAGCTTTCGTGACAGTCAGCGAGGAGATCTCGGGCAGGAATTCGCCGTAGGAGAGCACTTCAAATCTGAAGCAGTCGATATTGCAGCCCGCTCCGGTTATCTTCGCCGTGAACAGATACTGCCCGGCTTCGATGTCGAGCTGCGCTATGCGGGTCGTGCCCCACTCCCAATACATACTGCCTTCCGCGCTTCCGGCTTTGATGTTCTTGTCCTCGACGTCGGTCAGCTGCGTATCGTCAAGGAAGAACTGCCAGTGGTCTTTGACGCGGTAGTCGCCTATCGACGCGCAGTCTATGCTGATGCGCACCGTAGCGTCCTCAACGACGAGAAGCTGCGTCGTGATCTCCGTTCCCGTGACTATCGCCGCCGCGGACGTGCCCTTGCTCGTATTCGGATTGGTGGGCGTCGCTTCGAGATAGATCTCTCCGTCTTTGAGTCCGTAAGCGTTCTTGAAGTCCTCTCTGACGACGACTTTTTCGAGGTCGAAGTCCTCGAACTCCTTGACTATCGTTTCCGCCTTCTCCACTCTTACGAGCGAGTTGCTGGCGAGGTTGCCGACGAATATGTCGATATAGTCGATATTGGGAACTTCCTCTCCGAACACCTCGAACGCGAGAGTGTTCTCGCCTTTCTTTATCGCGACTTCGCCGCGGAACAGCACCGTGATCCAGTCGTCCTGCTCGTAGTAGTCGACGACCTGTTCGGTCAGCGGTTTGCCTTCCTCGTCCGTAGCCTGGACGTATACGGGGTTGCCGTCATCGTCAAATACGGGGTTGCCCTCATCGTCCGTTTCCTGAACGTATACGGGATTGCCGTCCTCGTCATAGACGGGCAGACCGTCGTCGTCCACCTGCTGCTCGTAAACGGGCACCGTCTTCATCACGGGCGAGTTGGATACGCTCTTGCCCTCCATCGAGATCTCGCCGGAATTGGCGACTGTCTCGTAGTTCAGATACATTTTGAACGAATCGACGAGCGACAGAGTTTCGTCGTTGGGATTGGATACGCGCAGCGCGATCGATACGTCGCGCGACGGACCGTATTCCGCGTCCGACGTGAACTTGAATCCGAAGTAGTTGCCCACCACGCCGTAGTTCGTCAGATACTTGCCGCTCGTGGTGTGCGAGCTGTCAGCGGGCGGATCCGCCGTGAATTCCGCTTCCGCGTCCGCCTTTTCCGCACCCGTCTTTGCCATATTGATATTCTCCGCTTCCACGCGGTAAGGCGCTTCGGGATTCTCTCCCTTGATCTCGACGAGCGGCTGGGGATCGAGCTCGGGCAGCTGACGTTCGAGAACGGTTATCGTGTACCTCCCCGTCTGTCCGCCCCAGATCACGCGGACGCTCTGCGTGCCGGGACGAAGAGTATCGTAACCCGTAACGCGGACTTCGGCGATGTCGACCAGCTCGGTGGAGCCGTCGTCGTAGACCGCCGTGATTTTGATCCCGTCGTAACTGAACTCCGAGCCGTAGTCGAACGTGGTCTTTGCGCCGCTCGCGTCGACGGTCAGGGATTCGAGCTTCCTGTCGGGAGCGATCGGATCTTCATCTTCGCCGCATGCGGCAAACGCGAACGCCATGACCGCGGCAAGTATAAACGTAACTATGCCAGCGATCAAACGCCTTGTTTTTTTCATATGCTTTTCCTCCTGAT
>CALVYT010000001.1 GCA_944372345.1 uncultured Clostridia bacterium | reverse complement strand
GCATACTTCTGTCGCCGATGTGCGTCAGCACGAGGCGGAGTATGTGACCGAGCACGTAGTCCGTATCAACCCCGTTATATGCCTTCCCCCTCAAAGGGGAAGGCATCCCGACCGAGCGCGCAGTCCGCAAACCCCGTTATATGCCTTCCCCTTAATGCGTAAAGCCGCCCGAGCAGCTGCTCGGACGGCTTTCCGCATCATTCGGATAATAAAGTCAAAGAACGGGCTAAACGCCGCAAGGTCTCCTCCCGCCCGAACAGCGTCGCCATCTCGGTCGCGCCGCCGGGGGTCACGGGCGAAGCGGTGATCGCTATGCGGTAGACCCACAGCACCGCGCCCTTTTTCACACCCTTTTCCGAGGCGTAGGCTTCGAGCGCAGGATAGAGGTCGTCCCAATGCTCTTCGGTAAGCCTGATCAGGTCGGGCAGCATTTCGCGCGCGACGGCGGCGTCCGTCTTGTTCTTCGCATGGACGAACATATCCGGCGAAAGTTTGTCGAACGCCGTGACGAATTCCGTCAGGTTGACGGACAGATCGTCCTCTTTGCGCATATCCGCAAAGCATTCGCTCGGGCCTACGTCTGCGAGCGACAGACAGCGCGAGTGCAGCAGCGACGCGAGATAGCGCAGGTCCAGCCCTTGCAGATAGTCCACCCGTTCGAGGAAGGGGCGCGCGGCGTCGAAAAATTCGTCGTCGGACATCTCGCGGATATACTCGCCGTTGAGCCAGCGCAGTTTGGCTTCGTCGAAGATGGACGGGGACTTGGACAGCCCGTCGACAGAGAAGTTCTCTATCATATAGTCCATACCGAACTTTTCCGTATTATCCTTGGGGCTCCAGCCGAGCAGCGCGATATAGTTCATCACCGCGTCTTTCAGATACCCTTTATTTATGAAATCCTTATAGCTCGCCGCGCCGTAACGCTTGCTGAGCTTATGGCGCGCGTCGCGCATTATGGGCTGCAAGTGCATATATGCGGGCGGCTCCCAGCCGAGAGCGCGATAGAGCAGATCGTACTTCGGCGTGCTCGACAGATATTCGACGCCGCGTATGACGTGCGTTATGCCCATCAGGTGGTCGTCTATGACGTTGGCGAAGTTATACGTCGGCAAGCCGTCGCTCTTGATCAGCACGTTGTCTTCGAGGTCGGCATACGGCACGGTCACCTCGCCGAACACGAGATCGCGGAACGTATATTCCCCGCTCTCGGGGACGTTCTGGCGTATGACGTAAGGCTCGCCCGCCGCCGCGCGCGCCCGCGCTTCGTCGAGAGGGATACGCAGGCAGCGTTTGTCGTATTTGGTCGCGCCCGCCGCGTGCATTTCTTCCAGACGTTCTTTCGTGCAGAAGCAGTAATACGCGTCGCCCGTTTCCAGCAATTTTTCGGCGTAGGAGAGATATATGTCCCTGCGCTCGGACTGGATATACGGACCGCAGGGACCGCCTATGTCCGGACCCTCGTCGTAAGTCAGCCCCGCTTCCTTCATAGAGTCGTATATTATCTGCGCCGCGTCGCCGACGAGCCGTTCCCTGTCCGTATCTTCCAGGCGGAGGATGAAATCGCCGCCGTGCTGTTTGGCGTAAAGATACGCGTACAGCGCGGTGCGCATGCCGCCTATGTGCAGATACCCCGTGGGCGACGGAGCAAATCTCGTCCTCACGCGCATATCAGCCTACCTCCGCGCCGCTGCCGATATCGCCTTCGGGCGTCAGCAACACGACCTTGCCGTCCTTTTCCGCGCACAGCAGCATACCGCAGCTCTCCACTCCGCACATTTTGCGGGGCGGAAGATTGGCGACGAGTATGACCTTTTTGCCCACCATTTCTTCGGGCGTGTAGTATTTCGCGATCCCCGAGCAGACGATGCGTTCCTCGTCGCCGACGCGCAGCGTCTCTTTGAGCAATTTCTCGCTGCCCTTGACGCGCTCGCATGCCACGACCTCCGCGACGCGCAGATCGAGTTTAGCAAAATCGTCTATCGTTATATATCCTTTCTCTTCCATTTTATCCTCTTTTTTATCTTCTTTCTTCGCCGACGGCGAGACGGACTTGTTCTGTTTTTCGGCTATCGCCGCAAGTTCTTTAAGTTCCTTATTGACGTCGAGACGGGGGTATATCGCACTTATCTCCGTCGTTTCGTATGCGCGCACGACGCCGCAGCGCAGCTTATCTCCGAACTCGGACGGGACTTCCGCACCGAGAGCCGCCAGAGCCTTAGAGGGACCCACGCGGAAAAACGGCAGCAGCACAGTGCTTACGACGCGAATACATTCGAGCAGATTATACATCACCCGCTCCAGCCTCGGCTTCGCCTTTTCGTCTGCCGCGAGTTTCCACGGCGCAGTCTCGTCGATATATTTGTTCGCGCGGCGTATGACGGCAAAAACGTGTTCAAGCGCATCGGAAACTCTGAGCGCGTCCATATCCGCGTCCGTAGCTTCTCGCAGAGAGTTTATCATACCGATAAGCTCATCGTCTATATCGGCCGCTTCACCGTTTTCCGTCACCTTTCCGCCGAAATACTGCCGGCTCATCGCAAGAGTGCGGCGCACGAGATTGCCGTAGTCATTGGCAAGGTCGGTATTGATCTTGCGCACGAGCAACTCGTTGGAATAGTCGCAGTCCGATCCGAACGGCATTTCGCCGAGCAGGAAATAGCGCAGCGCGTCCACGCCGTAACGCTCCGCAAGTATATACGGATCGACGACGTTGCCCGTGCTCTTGCCCATCTTCTGCCCGCCGAACTTGATCCAGCCGTGCCCGAACACCTTTTTCGGCAGCGGCAGGTCAAGCGCCATCAGCAGCGCAGGCCATATGATCGAGTGGAAACGCACGATCTCCTTTCCGACGACGTGCACGTCCGCCGGCCAGTATTTACGGAAGAGCGTATCGTCGTCCGAACCGTAGCCGAGCGCGGTGATATAGTTGGTCAGAGCGTCTATCCAGACGTATATGACGTGCTTTTTATCGAACGGTACGGGAATGCCCCAGTCGAACGTCGAGCGCGAAACGGCAAGGTCCTGCAATCCCTTGTCGATAAAGTTGTTCACCATTTCGTTGACGCGGCTGTCAGGCTGCAAAAAATCCGTTTCCGTCAGAAGTTTGCGCAAACGAGGCGCATACTTGGACAGACGGAAGAAATAACTCTCCTCTTCGGCGTACTCGACGGGGCGTCCGCAGTCGGGGCAGCAGCCGTTCACGAGCTGGCTCTCCGTCCAGAACGATTCACAGGGCTTGCAGTACTTGCCTTTGTATACCGACTTGTATATGTCGCCCTTTTCGTACAGCCTGCGGAATATCTCCTGCACGGCTCTCACGTGATAGTCGTCCGTCGTGCGGATGAACTTGTCGTATGACACGTCCATCAGCTTCCACAGCTTTTTGATCCCGTCCACAAGCCCGTCGACGAATTCGCGCGGGGTCTTGCCCTGCTCCGCCGCCTTGTCCTGCACTTTCTGACCGTGCTCGTCCGTGCCCGTCAGATAGAATACGTCGCAGCCGCACATACGCTTATAGCGCGCGATCGCGTCGCATACGACCGTGCTGTAAGTATGACCGATGTGAAGATTTCCGCTCGCGTAATATATCGGAGTGGTGATGTAAAATTTAGGTCTTTCGGACATTTCCGCCTCCTTCCCCGCCGCTACGCTTCCGCCGCGGCGGCTGCGCATAACGCGCATTACAATAAATTATACAATAATATTCGGCAAAACGCAAACATATTTTATTATTATGAGTATCGTCTGGCTGATAATAATGCTCCTGTCCGTCGCCGCGCTGCTGCTTTCCGACCCTTCGGCGGCGCTCGAAGCGATGATAACGGGCGCGAACGGCGCGGTGTCGCTCGCCCTGACGCTCGTCGCGCTCTACGGCATATGGCTGGGGCTGTTCGAAGCGCTCGAAAGCACGGGCGTAGCGGACAGGCTCGCGCGACTGCTCCGCCCTGCCGTGCGCCGTCTTTTTCCGGGAGAAAACGCGGAAACGGAAAAATACGTTTCGATGAACATCAGCGCCAATCTGCTCGGACTGGGCAACGCCGCGACTCCGATGGCGATAAACGCCGTCCGAACGATGAAGCGCGACCCCGTCCGCTCCGCCGTCGCAACGACGAATATGATAATGCTCGTAGTCATTTCCGCGACGAGTCTGCAAATATTCCCGTCCACCGTCGTATCTCTGCGCGCCGCCCACGGCTCGGCAAACCCCGCAGACTTCCTGCTGCCCTGCATAGTCGCCACGGTAAGCAGCACGATCGTCGGTATAGCCGGAGTCAAACTGCTGTCCAAGGCGATGACGGCGATCGCGAAAAGACGGGCGAAACGCAAAAAAACAGGGAGCGCCGCATGACACTTTATATTGTCCCCGCGATATTCCTCGGCGTGCTCGTACTGTCGCTCGTGCGCAAAAAAGACGCCTATGCGGCGTTCGTAAAAGGCGCGGGCGCGGCGCTCGAACTTATGGCGGGAGTATTGCCCTATCTTATGGCTGTCATGATCGCGTGCGAACTGTTCCGCGTTTCGGGAGCCGCTGCCGCATTTTCACGCTTCGTTTCGCCGGCGCTCGCCCCGACCGGCATTCCCGGAGAGCTCGCCGAACTGTTGCTGCTCCGTCCGTTGTCGGGCGCGGGCAGTCTGTCCGTTCTCGAAAACATTTACGACGTTTACGGCACAGACAGCTTCATAGGGCGCTGCGCTTCCGTCGTATACGGTTCAAGCGAAACCGTGTTCTATGTCTCAGCGATATACTTTTCCAAGTCGGAGATAAAGCGGTTGCGCTACGCCATTCCGCTCGCGCTCGCCGCATCGTTCGTCGGCAATATCATAGGCTGCAATCTCTGCCGCATCATATGACGTAACAGACTTTCCGCCGCAAGCATACGTTTTGACCCCGAAGCCGCCCCTGACGAAATCACACTTAAGATTACGCCGTTGTACGAGTTTTTTGACTTGATAATCGCCAAAAAATATGATATAATCATTATATAACATAACGTAAACGAGGCAAATATTATGGATAACGAAATTACGGTCAGGAAAGCCGTAAAAGCGGATGCAGCGGCACTGGCGGGGCTGCTTCGGCAAGTCGGAAAAGTGCATTCGGACGGCCGCCCGGACATTTACCGCTCACCGCTGACCAAATACGACGAGAAAGCGGCGGAAGATCTTATCGCGGACGAAAGCGCGGGAGTATACGTCGCCGAATGCGGCGGCACGGTCGTCGGCGAAACTATATTCCGCATAATGTCGCGGGAAGGCGACGGAGTGTTTCTCCCCCGCAAGTGGCTGTATATCGACGACCTGTGCGTGGACGAAAACTCGCGCGGCGGCGGCGCGGCGCTCGCGCTCGTCGAACAGACCAAGCGCATAGCGGAAAACGAGGGGTGCGGCGCGGTGGAACTCAACTGCTGGGCGTTCAATACCCGCGCGGCGAAGTTCTACGAAAAAGCGGGGTTCCGTCCGCAGAAAACGGAATACGAATTTCCGCTCTCCGCGGAGACGACGATATAAACCGAAGACGAAAACAAATCAAGGAGTACATACTTTATGAAGAAATTTTTTGCGGACTTCAAGAAGTTCATTTCCAAAGGCAACGTCATCGACCTTGCCGTAGGTATGATAATCGGCGCGGCGTTCACTGCGATAGTCAACGCCCTCGTCAATTACATACTTAAACCGCTGATTGCGTTCATACCCGGATCGGACAACCTCGGCGCATTGCAGATCGTTCTGCGCGAAGCGCAGCTCGACGCTAACGGCAACGTGCTGACGGACGCCGTTATCCTCGACTTCGGAGAAGTCATCGGCGCGATCATCTCTTTCCTGCTTACGGCGATCATACTGTTCCTTATCGTCAAGGCGGTAATGACGATCCGCGAAAAGCAGGAGAAAGCGCGCGAAGCGCTCAAAAAGGCGCGCGAGGACAAGCTGCGCGCGGAAGGCAAGCTCCCTCCCGAAGAGCCTGCGGCGGAACCCGCTCCCGAGGAAGCAAAGCCGACGACGGAAGAATTACTTGCCCAGATACGCGATCTGCTTGCGGCGCAGGGCAAGACGGTCACGGTCAACACCGAAACCGAACCTGCCGGCGGCACATTGAAAAACGAATAAACAAAATATAATAAAAACGCACCCCGGCAGGGTGCGTTTTTATTCTGCCGTCACATTGCCGCCGTCTTTTCCCCGTTCCTTCCGAAAGCATCGGGTCTTCGGATAAGGCGTTCGCGCTCGCCGCGCTTTATCTGCACGCTTCGGCAAGCGCCGCATCCCAGTCGGGAAACTGCCGTTTTATGAGTACGGGCGCACCGTCGGACAACGATATGAAGCAATGCTCGCTCGTCGCCGTCGCAAATACCCTGCCGCTCGCGCGGTCGCGCATAACGTAGGACAGGCACAGCCTCACTCCCGTATACCGCTCGAACGTGACTACGACTTCGAGTTCGTCGCCGAAACGCGCGGAGCTTTTATATTCGACGGACAGGCGCAGCACCGGTCCCGCGAAGCCGCGCTCCTCCATTCCCTTGTATTCGCATCCTATCTGCGAAAGCGCGTCCACGCGCGCGTCCTCCATAAAATGCACATAATTGGCGTTGTTGACCACGCCCATCATATCGCAGTCGCGATATAATACTTTGTGCAGAAAAGGTCTTGCCGTCATAACGATCTCCCTGCGACCGTCAGTTCGGTCGCGATATATTCCGCCTCGCCCGTCGCGCAGACGAGGTATTCCCCTCCGCATACCACGGACGGTTCGGTGAACCGCTCTTTCGTCGTATCCGTAAGGTCGAGCCGCATATCCGTTCCCGTACCGTCGCGTTTTATCAGCGCCTCTTTCCTCGTCCACACGCGGAAAAACGCGCGGGATTTATCGGGCGAAGCGGCAACGTACTCCGCTTCCTCCCGGGTGAAGAACCTCGCGGCAAGCGCGGCGGCGTCCGGTTTCGGGCGCAGCAATTCGACGTCGACTCCCGTTTCCACGTCGGACAGCGACGCAACCGCGACGGACGAAGAATGCGCTATCGAGAACTTATATCCGCTCCCGACGAAATACGGCTTGCCTTTTTCGGTGCGCGATAACCTAAGCCCGCGCGTATCCGCTCCGACGCGGCGAAGAAGCAGAAGCAGAGCGTAAAGTCCGCACACGCTCTGCTCCGCACTTTTTTCATTCGTTTTCCCCGCCGCCGCGCGAATATAGTCCGCCGAAAGCGGGAACGCCTCTTCCGTTTCCGCAAGCCTGCCGCCGCGGACCTCGACTGCCGTCAGCAGCGTCAAAGCGGAAGGTTGCCGTGTTTTTTGGCAGGCAGGCTCTGCTTTTTGTTTTCCAGCATCACGAACGCATCGACTATGCGCGCCTTCGTTTCCTCCGGCAGAATAACCTCGTCGACAAATCCGCGCGCCGCCGCGACGTAAGGATTCATAAACTTGTCCTCGTACTCGGCGATTATCTCCGCGCGCGCAGCCGCCTTATCCTCCGCGGCGTCTATCTTCTTTCTGCCGATGATGTTCGCCGCGCCGTCCGCGCCCATTACCGCGATCTCCGCTATCGGCCACGCGAACACCATATCCGCGCCCATACCTTTGGAGTTCATCGCTATATACGCGCCGCCGTACGCCTTGCGCATTATCAGGCTGACCTTCGGTACGGTCGCTTCCGAATACGCGTAGAGCATTTTCGCGCCGTGGCGGATGATGCCGCTGTACTCCTGCTGTTTGCCGGGCAGGAACGCGGGCACGTCCACGAGCGTCAGTATGGGTATGCCGAAGCAGTCGCAGAAACGGATGAACCTCGCCGCCTTGTCGCCCGCGTTGAAGTCGAGCGAGCCCGCGAGCACGTTGGGCTGATTGGCGACGACGCCCACCGTCTTATGCCCCATACGGATAAAGCCTATGACGATGTTCTTCGACCACTCCGCCTGCACTTCGAGGAAGGTGCCCCTGTCGGCTATCTCCTCGATGACGCGACGCACGTCGTAAGCCGTCTTTTTATTGTCCGGCACTATCGCCCGGAAATTCGTCGCTTTGGTTATCGCGTCCGTGTCGAACGCGCGCCCCTTGTCCTCGCAGCTGGACGGCAGATAGCCGAGCAGCTGGCGCACGCCGTTCAGGCAGCTCTTGTCGTCGGGGTACGAGAAATGCGCGACCCCGCTCTTCTGCGTATGCACCGCCGCGCCGCCGAGCTCCGCCGTCGTGACCGTTTCGCCCGTCACCGCCTTGATGACGGCGGGACCGGTGATATACATCTGGCTCGTTTCTTCCGTCATAAAGATGAAGTCGCACAGCGCGGGAGCGTAGCACGCTCCGCCGGCGCACGGCCCCATTATGACCGCTATCTGCGGGATCACGCCGCTGTAACGCGAATGACGGTAAAATATCCCGCCGTAGCCGGACAGTGAATCGATACCTTCTTCTATCCGCGCTCCGCCGCTGTCATTTACGGATACGAAAGGCGCGCGATTGTCGTACGCCATATCCATAATGCGGCATATCTTCTGCGCCTGCGCCTCGCCGAGACTGCCTCCGCCCACCGTGAAGTCCTGCGAGCTCGCGAACACGAGTTTGCCGTTCACTCTGCCGTAGCCCGTCACGACTCCGTCGCCGAGAACCTTTTTCTTGTCCATTCCGAAATCGCTTATGCGCGATTCCACGAGCGTGTTCACCTCGGTGAACGTGCCGCGGTCGAACAGATAATCCATTCTTTCACGCGCGGTCATTTTGCCCGCGGCGTGCTGCTTGGCGATTCTCGCCTCGCCGCCGCCCGCGGCGTGCGCCGCGCGTTTGTCTATAAGCGTCTTTATGCTCTTTTCGTCCCACATAGTTCTCTCTCCGTCAGTCCGCAAGTTTTTCGAGATCCGCCGCGCCGTTTATCGTGACGATCGGGAATCCCCTGTCTATGCGTTTCATAAATCCCGCGAGCGTTTTGCCCGGTCCTATCTCTACGAACTCATCCGCCTCGTTCATCATCAGCCGCACGGACTGCTCCCACCTGACGGGCGACGATACCTGCCGCACGAGAAGGTCGGCGACCGCCGACGCGTCCGTTATCTTTTCCGCCGTTACGTTGCATACATACGGCACTTCCGGCTGCGAGAACTTAACTCCCGCGAGCGCTTCGCCGAGCTTTTCGCCCGCTACGCCGAGCAGCGGCGAATGGAAGGGTCCGCTGACGTTGAGCGGAGCGACCATACGCGCGCCCGCTTCGCCGAGCAGTTGTCCCGCTCTGTCGACCGCGGCTTTGTCGCCGCTGATGACGATCTGTCCCGGGCAATTGTAGTTGGCCGGAACGACGCACAACCCCGTTTCTTTTTCGGCGGCGGCGCACGCTTCGAGCACGACGTCCTCGCTAAGCCCGATGACCGCGCTCATACCGCCTTTTCCCGCGGGCACGGCGTTCTCCATATAGATGCCGCGCTTTCTGACCACTTTCATCGCGTCGGAGAAATCCATCGCTCCGCACGCCACGAGAGCGGCATACTCGCCGAGCGACAGCCCCGCCGTTATCACGCACTTTGCACCCGTCTTTTCTACGGCGCGCAGCGCGCACACTTCGGCGGCTAACATAGCCGCCTGCGTATATTCCGTTTTGTTTATCAGTTCGTTGGGTTCGAACAGCACGGCGCGGAGATCGAAATCCACCGCGTCCGCCGCGCAGTCTATGACGGCTTTGCAATCGGCGTCGGAATCGTAAAAATCCTTCGCCATACCGACGTACTGCGCGCCCTGTCCGGGAAATACAAACGCTCTTCTTTTCATTATATCAGTCCTTAGAGTACAGTTTATCGCGGCTCGCCGCCGTGAACGACAGCTCGCCTTTGGCGCGGAGAGCGCCGTCCACCGACGCTTTGACCGCAAACTTGTAAAGCCCCGCCGCAGCCATGGTCACCTTGGCTTCGAGAGTCAGAGTATCGCCGGGCACGACGGCTTTGACGAACTTGAATGCGTCCGCTTTGAGCAGGACGTATACCGTATCGGGATCGTCCGCGCCGCCCTCTATGACGAGAGAGCAGAGCTGCGCGAGCGACTCTATGATAAGCACGCCGGGCATTACCGGCATATCGGGAAAATGTCCCGCGAAATACGGCTCGTTGACGGAGACGTTCTTTATCCCCTTGGCGTAAACGCCCGGTTCGAGCTCGTCCACGCGCTCCACCATCTGGAACGGCGGGCGCTGTTTTATCCTTTTGTTTATGTCAAGTATGTTCATCTTCATAAGCCGTTATTGCCGAACGGCGGATGTCAGAGCGACAATCCGCCGTCGATAACGAGGGTCTGCCCCGTAATGTACGCCGCTTCGTCGGAAGCGAGGAATGCCGCAAGCTCCGCGACCTCTTCCACTTTACCCAGCCGACCGAGCGGGATCTGCGTCAGATATTCGTTTATCTTCTCTTCGGGAAGGTGCGCGACCATATCCGTCGCGATAAATCCCGGCGCTATCGCGTTGACGCGTATGCCGTAAGGCGCGAGTTCGCGCGCGAGCGTCGCCGTCATCGAATTGACCGCTCCTTTCGTCGCTGCGTATACCGACTGACCGGGCAGAGCCATCATACTGCTGACGGAAGATACGTTTATTATCACGCCCTTCTTCGCCTTGAACATTTTGAGCGTTGCCGCCTGCGCGCAATAGAAATATCCCTTTACGTTGATGTCCAAACTCCTGTCCAGCGAGTCGGGTGAAACTGTCAGCAGAAACGCATCGTCCACCACGCCCGCGTTGTTGACGAGCACGTCTATACGCCCCAGCTCTTTTACGACCGTCCTGAACATCGCGTTGACTTCCGCACGGTCACCGGCGTTCGCCCTGACAGCGATCGCCTTGCGGCCCATAGCCGTCACCGCACCGACGACTTTATCCGCCTCCGCCGCGTTGGAGTTATAGTTGACCGCGACGTCGTATCCGCTTTCTGCAAGACGCAATGCGATCGCTCTGCCGATCCCTCTCGACGCGCCCGTAACGAGCGCGACTTTGCATTCTTCTTCCATATCCGCCTCCGCTTACGCCTTTGCGAGCACCACGGCGTTGTAGCTGCCGCCCGCCGACGCGCCGAGCGCGAGAACGTACTTGCCCGCGTCGCCGTCTATCATACCGCCGAGCATCATCGCCGCGTGCGCGACGGACAGCGCGCTCGAAGCAGCTCTGCTTTCTCCGCACAGCGCCTTGACGTTTACTCTCTTCGCTCCCGCAAGACCCGCGAGCGCGGCTTCCTCCGCTTTTCCGAGGCTCTCCGTGCCGTTGGAGCAGGTCACGACCGTCGAAACGTCCTTTTCCGTTATGCCCGATTCGGCGAGAGCAAGCGCTATCGCCTCTTTGAGCTTGTCCGCGCAGCCGTATTTGCCGAACTCCGTCGGGCAATGCGCGAAACCGCTGCCCAGCACTTCGGCGTACTTCTTCGCTCCGCGCGCGTCAGCGCTGCTTCCGCGTTCGAGCACGACCGTCGTCGCTCCGTCGCCGAGGATCATACCCTTGCCGAGAGCGCCGATCTTGCCGTACAGCATATGCACGGTCTCCGAATCCTCGTCCGCGCCGACTGCGAGTATGACGTCGTTCTGCGTGGTGAGCAGCGCCCTCTTCGCGAACGCGACCGCGGCTATGCCGCTCGCCGCGCCGTTGGAAAGCGTGACGTTATATCCTTTTATGCCAGCGGCTATCGAAAGATAACCGGGAGCCGCGTTGTAGACCGTGTTGGGGAACATAAAGGCGCTGCCTTTCTCCGTTCCGTTCTCTATTATCCCTTTCTGGAAATTCGCTATCTCCGTCTGCGGACCGTCCGACGTTCCCGCGACTATACCGATCCTGCGGGCATTGTCGTCCGTCACTTCGATACCTGCGTTTGCGAGAGCGCGTTTGCCGGACACGCAGGTCATCTGACTGAGCTTATCCAGCTTGCGGTAGAAACCCAGTTTGATCCCGACGGCGTCGAAATCCTCTCTGCCTACGGACGAAACAAAATCGCCGCACTCCTCGCATTTTTTCGCTTCCGCACCCGCATTGACGTTCGCCGCATATTCCTCCGCGGTATTGCCGAGCGGACCGACGATGCCGAAACCCGTAACGAAAACACGCTCGTCGTTTGGCTCCGCCAACTTTCTCGGCGCGTCCTCTTTCGCGTAGATTATGCTCGCGTTATTGCCGCCGAACGCATAGTTGTTGGACTGGACATATTCGACCTTTCTCTGCTTGCCTTTATTCGGCACAAAATCGAAATTGCCGGCTTTCTCCCGCATCAGCGAAATATCCCCGTCGGCGTAACCGGCGGTCGGCGGAACTATGCCGCGCTCTATCGCCTTAACGCACATAACCGCTTCCACGCTGCCGGCAGCGCCCAGGCAATGTCCCACCATTGACTTCGTCGTCGAACAGCTGACATTGCCTTCGTCGCCGAACACGCGTAGCATCGCACCGAGCTCCGACGAATCGTTGAGCGGAGTTCCCGTTCCGTGCGCGTTGATGTAATCGACGTCGGAGGCTTTTATGCCCGAATTGCCGAGAGAGCGTTCCATCGCCGCCTGCATCCCCTCTCCGTCGGGAGCGGGTGCGGTTATGTGGTGGGCGTCGCTCGATACGCCGCTGCCCAGCACTTCGCAGTATACTTTCGCACCGCGCTTTTTCGCGTGTTCGTAGGACTCGACTATAAGCACTCCGGCGCCTTCGCCGAGAGCTATGCCCTTGGACTTGTTGAACGGACGGCAGGGCTCGTCGTCCAGCGCATGGAGCGCATGGAAGCCCGAGAACGCAAGACTGCTCATCGGATCGCTTCCGCCCGCGATGACCGCGTCCGCTTTGCCGCTGCGTATCAGGTCGGCGGCAATGGCTATGCTCATCGTACCCGCCGCGCACGCGTTTGCGACGTTATCCACCGCGCCCTGCGCGCCGAAGCGCAGCGCGACGTTGTTCGCTATGGCGGATATCGGCATTTTGAGAACGTCCTCTCCGCTTGCCTTATCCGGATCCGCGACGTAATCGCGGTAGAATTTCTCTATGCTGACCGCTCCGCCCACGCAGCTGCCTATCACGACGCCGACGCGCGAAGGGTCGTCGAACACGCCCTCGCCCGAATCGGCCACGGCTTCTTCAGCCGCCTTTATGCAGAGCGCGCTCGCCCTGTCCTCGCCGTCGGGAGTGACGAATCCGTTATTTTCGCCTCCGATGTGAGCGTAGCACCCCGAGTGCTCGACGCTCTTTACCTCTTTGATACCGACCTTGCCCGCAAGCGCGTTATCGAAACATTCGTCAACGTCCGAGCCTATCGCGCAGATCAGTCCCAATCCCGTTATTACTACTCTGTCGTTCATTTTTTGATCCCCTTGAAATCCGGGTGATTGACGATATATTCGCTGAGCGTGCGGATACTGCCGAAAATCGAATCGTGCGCGCCTATCAGCGATACGCCGAAAAGCAGGTCCATGCCTGCTATTATTTCGAGAGAATCCACGCTGTCCAGTCCTATACCGTCACCGAACAGCGGGATGTCGTACGTTATCGTTTCTCTCGGCAGTCTGAGATTCTCCGACAGATAGTCGGCTATCCTGTCTGCGACCGCCTGTTGCTTTGCGTTCATTTATCCAGATTATCCATCACATACTTGCTGAGCGTTTCGATGGTCTGAAAATGTTCTCTGTCCACGCCCATCATCGACACTCCGAACTCCTGGTCGATACCCGCGATAATCTCCAGCGAATCCACACTGTCCAATCCGATATCGTCACCGAACAGTTTGGCGTCGTCCGTAAGGTCCTCTTCGGGAAGTCTGAGGTTCTCGACAAGTATCTTCTTGATCTTGTCTGCGATTTCTCTCTGCTTTGCGTCCATTTTTTCTTTCCTCCAGAATTGATTTTTTGCGCCGCCCGACGCGGCGTTTTCACGCGCGCACGGCGCGCCCTTTATTCCGATCCGTGCGGCGCGGTAAAACCCCGCCGCGTGTTTCGCGCAATAGTGTATTAGTATATTATATAATGGTCAGTACGTCAGCTTTATAGTCTTGCCGAGCGCGGCGACCTCTTTCACCGTTTCTTCGTCCGGCGCGCGGAAATCTTCGAGTTCCACTCCCCAGCCCGCGTCCGCCATATGCGCGTACATAGACGGCGGGAATATGTGCGAGCCGACTTCGCGCTTCGTTTCTTCCGAAAGCGTCCCCGTCCTGCCGTACTCTTCGCCCGCGCGGCGCACAACTTCCAGCTTCGCGCGGCAGCGGCGCTGCGCCACCTCGCGCGAGAACAGTTCACCCTCGCCGAGGAACAACTCTATATAGTTGCGCGGTCCGCAGATCATATCGAACTGCGCGCGGATCGCGTCGTAACTTTTGTCCGTCGGATAAAACCCGCAGGTAGAGATCAGGATCGTCTTGTAATGCGCGTCGAAACGGGGCGGATGTCCGCCGTTGACGAGATAATCCTTCTGCCCCTCCATAAAGGGCGCGACGGACGGCAGCTGACGCTCTATCATCGCTTTGAGTTTGCTCGGCACCGAATAGTAAAAAAGCGGGAAGCTGTATATCACCACGTCCGACGCGAACATTTTCAGCGTTATGCTCCTCACGTCGTCTTTGATAACGCATCTTCCCGGCGTCTTGCTCCAGCAGTTAAAGCACCCGAGGCAGGGCTCGATCCTCATACTTTTGAGAGTCACCGTTTCGACTTCCGCTTCCGTCGCGGAAGTAATGCCCTCGACGAACGCCTTCGTCATCTGCATCGTATTGCTCTTTTCGCCGCGGGGGCTTCCGTTTATGATAAGAATTTTCAAACCCTTTACCTCTCTTTCGCTTACTTTCGTATTTTACAATATCCCCCCGAAAAAGTCAATGCGGATTATTTTGCGCGCCGACTATTTTACGGCGTTTTGACTTTCGCAAAGCTCAAACGCGAGTGAATTTCTAATAATATTCGCTTTTGAGCTTTTGAACGGGATTTTTCGGGGAAAAACACCTTGAAAACGAGCTGAAAACGGCGTTATATGATAATTCGGTGTGGAAATTGTGTAATAAACCGTCACAAAAGGTCAATGAATATAAAAGATGATATTATAGTATTAGTTTTTCACAGTCCATATATAGAAGAAATTACCGCGGCAGAATACAATACAAGTGCGATAAGGGAACGGAATGGTGAAGAAACATCACAGGAGGCACGAGTTTATGGTACAACTTGTCAAATGTATTAAAACCATGTTTCGCAACCAGTTTAACAAACATTACTTCGGAAGTAACGCCCGATAAGCGGAAATTAACGCGTCAGCGCTTTCCGCAAACAGCGGGCAGACAGCGCCCGACACAGTCGGCGCCGCAAAGCCGCGTACGGCGGCGGAACATACGCGGCGGCGACAGCAGGCGCGCAGCCCATCGGCTCCCCCGCGCTCCGCATTAAAGCACGATTAAAACAATATGCGAAACTTGACACGATAGTGCAAGAAAATAGCGAAAACAGTATAAGACTTATTTCCTTGGGTTTTATATAATAAGGGTGTCGATAGGGAAAGAAAGACAGATCCTTTGAGGATCGGGAGGTAAATATGATCACGTTGATCAAGTATGTAGCCGCCGCTTTCTATAACCAGATCCATCATCACTATTACTTCGGTTGATCCGGATGAAAGCGGGATCGACAAGGGACGCAGCAAAGTCCCGCCCGGAAGGATAAACTCCTTCCCGAGGAAGGCAAAGCCCTTCCATTGATTTGCCATCATCATTTTCCCCTTTTATATTTCCCCGCTCTGCGAGCGATATGCGCGCAGGGCGGGGTTTTTTATGCTTAACTTCCCTTTCGGAAAACGAAGTCATTTCTTGATAAAACGGTTTTTGCCGTCGTAAATCCCCTTTCCCGAAAAATCAAAATACATTCGGCTAATCCCGCGGCGCAACAAACGGCATAAATCATTATTTTGACTCCGCGACGTACACCCGGCATAAACAAAAAGACTGCCGCATTTTTTTATGCGACAGTCTCTTATCCGAAAACCGTGCGACCGGATAAACTCTATTTCTTCTTAATAAAACATAATTTCCGAACAAGAAAAATTCTCATGATCCCGATACGGACACACGTGCGTTTGCCGTGCATCTTTATCCGATGAGGTCGCACGGACACTGCGGTTATCGCGCGTCGGCGGCATTCTACGCAAGAATATCCGCATTTTCCCTGCGATATTCCGTCAAGCGACGATCAAGTTCGGCGCAAAAAAACTGCGCGCGGTAAGCCGCGCGCGATGATGAAATGAATCATTTTCATTTATTAAGTATACCGCTGTCATCAATAGCTTTTACGGCAGCGTTTATCGTTTCTACGGGTCTGACAAGCGCGAAACGCACATACCCCTCGCCCGACGGACCGAACTCCGAGCCGGGCGTGCACATAACGCCCGAGCGTTCGAGCAGGCGTTCGGCGAATTCCGCGCTGCCGCCGAAGCCGTCGGGAATGCGCGCCCATACGAACATAGTTCCCTGCGAATCGCGCACGTTCCAACCGATCGAGCGCAGTCCGCAGCACAAAGCGTCCCGTCGACGGCGGTATTCGTCACACCGTTGCTTCACGCCCGACGTATCCCCTGTCAGCGCGGCGACAGCCATCGCCTGAACGGGTTTGAACATTCCGAAATCGTACTGGCTGCGCAAGCGGCGGAACGCGCCGACCATTTCCGGCGAGCCGATCAGGAATGATATGCGCGCGCCCGTGGTATTGAACGACTTGGAGAGCGAGAAGAATTCCGCGCCGACTTCCGCCGCGCCCGGCAGCGACAGGAACGAACCGCACTCGCCCTCGAACACGATGTCGCTGTAAGCGTTGTCGTTTATCACGGCGAACCCGTACTTTTCCGCGAGCGCGATCGCTTCGAGATACACCCGCTGAGGCGCGACTGCGCCCACGGGGTTGGACGGGTATGACAGCACGAGGTACGCCGTTCGCGAGAGCACTTCTGCGGGGATCGCGGAAAAGTCGGGCAAAAAGCCGTTCTCCTCTTTAAGCGGATAGTAGTACGGCTGCGCGCCGGCAAAGCGCGCGCTCGTTTCAAACGCGATATACCCGGGGTCGGGCAGCAGAGCGTAGTCCCCGCGGTCGGCGAGCAGCATACCTATATGCCCCATACCGTCCTGCGTGCCGTTGCACGAGGCGATCATATCCGCCGTGAGCGTTACGCCGTAACGCCTGCGATAATAGCCTGTGACGGCGTTTATCATCTCGTCCGAATCAAGCAGCGAATACTTGACGTTTTCGGGATCGCGCATAGCGCGCGCCGCCGCTTCCCTGATGTGCTCATCGCACGGAAAATCGGGAGTGCCCACGAAAAAGTCGTAGATCTTCATCCCCCGCCTTTCCGCTTCCCGCTTCTTCTCCGCAAGCCGTGCGAACACCCCCGTGCCCAGACCGTTTGTCAGCCGTGAAAATTTCATTGTCGCTCCCCGCCGCGAGCCTGCCGCGGCAACGTCCGCGCGCCAATCGCGCGCCGACGGATATTTACTCTCCCGCGCACGGCGCGGAAGGCTCGTACAAAAATAAAATGCGACGCATCGCTGCATCGCATTTATATACATAAACAAGAATTATTCGAGAAGAACTTTTCGGTAGTGTTTTCCTTCACCCCGCCGAAAATTCTTTTAGTAACAGCGACTCTTGTTGTCGCTCTCTTAAAAGGAGGTGATCCAGCCGCACCTTCCGATACGGCTACCTTGTTACGACTTAACCCCAATCATTGGTTTTACCTTAGGCAGCTGCCTCCTTGCGGTTAGCACACTGACTTCGGGTCCCCCCAACTCTCATGGCTTGACGGGCGGTGTGTACAAGACCCGGGAACGCATTCACCGCGACATTCTGATTCGCGATTACTAGCAACTCCAACTTCATGTGGGCGGGTTGCAGCCCACAATCCGAACTGGGATCGGTTTTCTTGAGATTTGCTCCACGTTGCCGTCTCGCTTCCCTTTGTACCGACCATTGTAGCACGTGTGTAGCCCAAGACATAAGGGGCATGATGATTTGACGTCGTCCCCACCTTCCTCCGATTTGTCACCGGCAGTCTCGCCAGAGTGCCCAACTTAATGATGGCAACTGACAATAGGGGTTGCGCTCGTTGCGGGACTTAACCCAACATCTCACGACACGAGCTGACGACAACCATGCACCACCTGTCTCCAATGTTCCGAAGAAAAACCGTATCTCTACAGCTGTCATCGGGATGTCAAGACCGGGTAAGGTTCTTCGCGTTGCTTCGAATTAATCCACATACTCCACTGCTTGTGCGGGCCCCCGTCAATTCCTTTGAGTTTCAACCTTGCGGTCGTACTCCCCAGGTGGGATACTTATTGTGTTTACTGCGGCACTGAAGGAGTCGATACCTCCAACACCTAGTATCCATCGTTTACGGTGTGGACTACCAGGGTATCTAATCCTGTTTGCTCCCCACACTTTCGCGTCTCAGCGTCAGTTGTCGTCCAGAAAGCCGCATTCGCCACTGGTGTTCCTCCCAATATCTACGCATTTCACCGCTACACTGGGAATTCCGCTTTCCTCTCCGATACTCAAGAATAACAGTTTCAATCGCAGCTCCGAGGTTAAGCCTCGGCATTTCACGACTGACTTGCTATCCCGCCTGCACGC